>NZ_JAAAWN010000041.1 GCF_010500865.1 Alteromonas profundi | reverse complement strand
TTGCCGAATACGATTCACTATGCGACAGTGGAAAGCTGCACTCAAATGGTACAGCTCTATAGTAGACGGGGCCTGGGCCGGATGTGCATGAAATTAAATTCGTGGGGATCCCTCAGACTCTGACCCCTTAATTTGAGAAATATTTACAATTTTACTCGTAAGATTGTGAGCCACTTTTGTTGTTGCAATTATTGCTACACAAAAACCCGTTACCTTTCTTTGGTTGCAATCAGGCTACAGGCCGCATTTTTACTGAAACTTGAACAATAAGCTAAAAAACTCGCAAAGTAGGCCCATGGTTTGCAACTAAACTATTAACTCACAAACTGAAGGGATACATTATGTTACGCTGGGCTTTAATATTTCTAGTAGTCGCATTAGTTGCAGCAGTTTTAGGCTTTGGTGGAATTGCTGGTTCGGCAGCGGGTATCGCCAAAATTATATTTGGGATTTTTGTCATCCTGCTTATCATATCAATTGTTATGAATATGGTTAGGGGCAAACGATAAACCACAACCGAATTGAAAATTGGTTTAAAGACTCTACGAGAGTCTGCATTAAACAGCCATTAGTCATCTGATTAGTGGCTGTTTTTTTTAACCCCAATCTCAAAAATTATGTAATAGCGACAGTCAGCAATGAAAGGAGTACGCGTTTTATACGTACATTAATTGCTGTGTGAATGATGACTACCCCTTACGCACCTATAGCGTTATCGAGGTAATTATTCTTGCCGTTATTCCCCTATGGACACAAACCAACGGAGAACATTATGAGCAATAAACAACTCATTACCAACGTAGGTATTGGCCTTGCCGCTGCATCGGCAGGCATTCTAGCAAGGAAAACGCTACAAAAATCGTGGGAAAAGGTGACGAACGAACCTGCTCCAAAAGATAAGGAAAGCGAAAATACCGACCTTAAAGAGGCTGTAACATGGGCAGTAGTGTCAGGCATTGGTGCCGGTGTAGCTAGAATGGCCGTTCAATACGTCATGGACAAACGCCAGTCGAAATAACGTTTTAAAATTGATACCTCTTAAAAGTATAAGCACCTATAAGGGGTATCAATCCATTAATTAAATTCAATAGTTTCTTTATTATCCCCCCTTCTATAGGCACACCATGAGAACCAGTCTTCGCTGCATTGCTAGTAACTAATTATGTCTAAGTCGGTTTATCTCTCTTCTGGTATACCAGAAAGCAATGATGGCACTTAAAATAACTACAGTAATAATGGTGAGCATATTGAAGCTAGCGGGCACAATTTGTTTAAACAGCTTTTGCCAGCGCTGTTTATCAAAGGTAGATTTGGCAACATTGCCATGGCTGATGCCTATATTATTACCGGCTCGCAGGGTTCTCTTCTAATGCGTATCCCATAGAGGACAAAAGACTCAGCGATACTAAGGCGAGTTTATTAAACACTATGCTTTTCATGTGGCTACTCCGTTTTCCATGTTCTTATCCACTGATATCGCGTTGAGCGATCTTTCTTGGATGCCATGAAGCCATCTTTTTTCGCATCGCTAGGCCAATTGAAGTCATAAATTTCAATTGCCAAAATAAGTGCCATGGGGTTTTCAAATGGAATACTGGGCACAATCGTGTGGTTGAACTTCCCGTCTACAAAGAAGTCAAGTTGTGTGGGCGTTCGCCAATGAAAGCCATAAACATGAAAATTTTCAGAAGGTGAAAATGTGCCACTAAGATCTTTCGGCGTTTCAATATTTATCGCTTTCTCAGTACAGCCGTCTTGTCGCTGGCGAGCAGTGGCATTAATACCTTGAAGAAAGTTAATGCGTGTCTTTTCATACCATTCAGGCACTGACTCACCCTCAAGCGGAGGCTTAGTGTTACTCGATGCTCGCCCAATACTTTCGGTAACATCGAGCTCAGTTTTGGGCACCGTTTCACAATTAGGATCCTGGGGCGTTTGCATCCAAAATGTACCCGACATAATTGTGGTTGTTGTTTTCATTTTTGCTTCGGTATACATGCCCGGCTGCATTAAGGCATGGGAACGCAGAATGGCGCCAGTATGCGTCCACGTTCTTCCCTCAAAAACAACGTCTTCCTTTTTTCCTTCCATCCAGAGTTCGCCATCAACCACACTGACATTCTTTTTCTGAAATAATCCTGGGTACCGCCCGTTCCATAGAAACTTGCCTGGAACGATATTGCGGGTATCTCATATTTGACTTAACTCATCCCCTTCAAATTCATCTGAAAGTGTTTCAACGAGTGACCATCGCTGTGTTAATAGCTGCTTACTAGCATCATCTTCCCCACTAACAAATGGATGCGTTTGTGCTTCTTCTTGGGCGTTAACGTTCAAGCTAGCAATTAGAAGAAGAACGGTTAGCCCCCCGCTATTTAACCAACGTATCGCACCATTTTGTCCTAACATATTGCGCTTCATTGTGAGTCTCCTGCACGTTTAATCAGGTTGTACCGTAAAACAGTGCCCATTAAAGGTTTACCGTTCGCGCTAACCATTTCACCTAGGTCTATAGTGTAAAGTCTATTCTCGGCCAGGCTGTCTAAGGTAATAAAAAGCTGCTTTCTCGATTTATCTAAGGTGAGTTTGGCTGGAACTACACTAGTTACATCCACCTTTTCTGAACCGTATTTGGCGTGATAGTGATAGGTATGGTGGGTTATTGAAACAGCATCTGGCATAGCCTCGATGGGCTCATTAGCGGTAATTTGAAACCCGTTTTTATGAAGCGTTACGCTTTCAATAAGAAAAGGCGTTTTTTTCTTAGTAATTTTGAGCAAGCCCTCTCCACCAGCCCAATTCATGTGTACTTTGCCGACCCACAATGCGCCATCTGAAGAGAAATCCATTGTGTAATTTCCAATGCCAAGCGCATTGCCCCCTACAAAAGGAATGAGTGTTCCTTGCAATGTTCCGTCAATTTCATCGGGTAAATATCGAATGAGATGATTTTTATTCATATCACCTAAGAGCAATTCTCCCTCTGGAAGACCAAAAAGAGATTTAGCGATAGTTTTAACCGGTTTCGTTGGTGAATTCGCCAGCTCTCCATGTGGAAACAATGCCGCTGCGGGTTTGCGCAACGGTAATAAATCTGGCGCTTCTATTTCAGAATGGGGCTTTTGCCAACCTTTTTTCCAATGCAAAGAAGCGGGATGTCCCGCAAAATCTCCCTCGCTGACATGATGCAAAGGGCTTGTTCCTATCCAGTCACCCTGATTATCCGTTACCCATAGGCGTCCGTTATCATCGAATCCCATTCCAGCTGGCGACCGAAACCCTGAAGCAAAAGGCGTAGCCTCACCGTCAGGCGCTATCTTCATTACCCACCCTCGGTAAGGCGCACAAGAAAACATGCGAGTTACCTTCTTCCGATACCCCTGTTTCCATTTTTCAAAGTCATGCCACTGCTGCATCTTGTCTTTAGGAGGGCATAAATCACTGTATTCCCCCCTTATATACTCAAAAACGCCATTAAAATTAGATGCTACATTTAGCGCAACAAATATATTTCCTTCACTGTCAACCACCGGACCAAACGCAAATTCGTGGTAGTTTCCCGTCATTCCAAAATCATCGTATACCGTCTGATACTGATCTGCCTTGCCATCACTATCAGTGTCAATTAACCGCGTAAGCTCCGGCTTTTGAATAACTAAAAATTGTCCCGGCTTCTCCTCTACAATACCAAGTGGCATATGCAATCCCGACGCAAACACGTCCCATGTTTCAGACTCAGGATCGTAGATAACCACGTCTCCGTGCATCACAGTAAGCGCTAGTCGGCCGTCTTTCATTGCCGTTAAACCACCGACTTGAGGGTCAATTTCAATGGGGTAATCAACCCGCTCAATGGCGTAGTAGTCATGCCAATCTGCTTTTGCTATTGCAAAAAACATAAGGTGGGAAAGAAACGCCACCAGCAGCGCTGCGGATAAAAGGGTATTCATAATTCCACCTCAATGCTGAAGCTCGATACTTGCTCAGGAGACAAGTGAACGTTGTCGTCGGTTAGAGGTTTTCCATTAAGGCGTATTGAAGATAAAGACGAATGGTCAAGAGTAAGTGCTACATCATGTTTTACGCCTGTTATTGTAAACTCACGAACGAAGGATTTTTCGTTACTCCCTAAATGAATACGTTCTTTTACTTCAACATTGCCGACCTGATAGTGAAACTCTGGCTCCCCCTTAATCAATTGGTATCCTTTGAACATAATCTCCGTATTTTTAACAAACGAAAATAAAACCTCGCTTTGTTCTGAATACATTATGGCTTTCGCATTTTCCTCTCGTCTTTTTTCTCCGTCAAAATTAGCGCCAGTGGGGTACACATAGCGCAATTTTGCTATGGTGGTATCCCATACCACTGTTAATTCAGAATTTAGAGCAATAGCGATTGATGCGGGGCTAGTGAAAGGCAGATAATGTCTCAACACCTGAGGATAAGGTCGCTGTGGCGGCTTGTAAGGTGCGAATTTAGGTTTTTCCCCTTCTTGTTTTTGGTCCTTACTCACATCCAATATGTAAAGGTGAATAGCTGCAAGCGTATCGTTGTCCAAATAGGTAATCGCGGGCATTTGGATCATATCAGGGTTTTTCTTACCCGGACTTTTCACCCAGGCTAAAAATGCCTCCCGTTTAGTCTCTGGGTAGTGCTCGCCAATATAAACTAACGACGGACCTGTACTATTTTGCTTTAGATTGTGACAGGCGCCACAATTTTCTTTAAATGCCGTCTCGCCCATATCATTGGCGTAAACGTCAACAGACAAAGTCATTAGCAATAGCACAAAACAGATAGTGCAAACACTCTTGCTGACCATCATAAGAAAACTCAAGTTGTATCCTCTTTTTTTACATCCACATTTGTTTTCCTTGTGTTCCCACTGCAAAATACGGTCGAAAGCCTGCTACCTGCCAACGCTATATTGGCATTACCGAATTTCCCAGAAACCGGCGGAATTTTTGGGGGTTACCGTGTTCATCTCCCTCAAGCAGAAAAAACACCATCCCAGCATCAGACAAGTCAGCTTTATTTTTAAGGTTGTGCTGCATTCGTTCCCACAACCAACGCAACGAAGGGTCTTTGTGGGTTTTAAGCCATTTAAAAGGTTCAAATGATTTTGAGCACCATAGCGTTGCGGGTTTGTCACACGCGTTCTGATCTATAATTTTTTTGTAATGGATACGATTGCCACTTAGCAGCAACACATCTGACATTGTATGATGCGCTTTTCTTCTCAAATGGTTGTCGTTATACCCACTATGAGAAACAACATATACGTGAGAAAGTGACGCAATCTTTTCTCTATCGATGACGCGTGCAACGGCCTGATAAAGAAATTCTGAAGGCCCCATATGGATAAAATACAGAGGGTTGTGTTCACTAGATTTTGCAATCTCATGTGCCAGATGTTCAATTGCCCTATCTGTATTTTTCGACACATCGAAGAACGGTGATTTAGGAAAGTTCCACCACTTAATTGCACCAGTGACAGAGTCTGCCATGTAGTTTGTTTCGCTAGTATGCGGTGGTGCCTCAATGAAGTTGTTGAAGGAATAATGCACCAACTTATCTTGCAACCCTTTTTTGGCAAGCATTGCTAGTGTTGCGGCTGTACCTGCCCAATCATCCTCGTCAGCTCGCGGCCAGCGTGCTTCAGTGTGATGATCAGCTTGATTGTTACCATCTGCACTAATTGCTATTCGTTCACCGTTGTACTGGAATCCCTCCGTAATAAACGCTGATACACCTTTAACGCTGCCATTGTGAGTAAATACAGAAGAAAGTGAACTGGTTGATTCAACCCCGTAAAGGCTTACTTCATTGTCTAGCGTATGGGCAACAACCCATGCACTGTTAACACAAAGTACTGTGCTGACGACAGCCGCTGTTTTACGCTGAATCCTAGGTAATATTATAGATTGAAGACGGGTTATGCAGCGAAACATAAATAGAGGGCCCAGAAATCGTACGCGTTATAAATATAGAGTCAGACTACCCCTCAATCACGATGAAGTCAACATTTCACAAATATATTGTTAACATTAAAACTTAAGGCGCAAGATAAAAAGTGTAATATGGCTATGTATTAGCATGAGCTTTCACTCACTTTTTATTAACAAATCCATTCCTTGCTAGCTACGAGGACAAGACTTTGAGAAGACTCTCAGTTTCAGCTTTGTTAGCGACAAAATATGACTGTCTTGTTTAGTGCACATTATGACGTGCCTGAAGTGTCTGTCGCGTTTATGGCTGCCTAAACCTAAAAATGGTGGCAGAGTACCTTTTCACCTACGTCGAAATCTAGATTCTTTGGCAGACGGAAACAGTGCACTCCGCCCCTATTTCTCTACAAGCTGCTCGTTACTGAAACGGCTGTTTTGCCTAGTAGGTTATATGCTTGTTCAGTTTTTTCATGGGAAGGACTATTGACTACTACTACCCACTTACCTTCTCGGGTGGCGTTTCTAGCCTGGTCCACCACTCCATCCTGATCTGGCCTAAGGGATATAAAGCCTGCAATCATTAACCCACCAAACAAACCCAATATTGAAAGCGCTAGTGTAGTCATCATGGGGCTGTCTTGCGTATAGCTTGGCCCAACAAAAGACAAAATTGCAGCGATGACAACACAGATAACAACGCCGACTATACCCATCGCTATATGAGCTTTAAGCATAAAAAAGCCGACTTGGCTGTCCTTATTCTCTATCTTCTGGTCAAACTGAGTGTCATGAGGATTTAAAATGTCGACCTCATCAGGCTTCAACGCAGCTTTTTCTCGTACCGACTCGGCGGCAGTTTTTGCGCTAGTTTCATCGGTATAGATGGCGCAGACTTTTCCTCTAATCTCATTACTCATAATATTTCCTTTATGTAACGCTCAACATTAGGTTAACGAACTCGGACTAACTTCAGTTATAGAAATAAGAATTGCAAAACCCATTCCCTTAAAAGAAATTACCGATAAAAGCTGCTGTGAAGCTGTTAGAAATACTCAACAGGCCTCCTTAATTAAGCGAACTTAAGTAAACGCGAAAAGGCACCGTTATACACATAGTGCTGACAAATTTACCGTGAAATTGCAAAAATTACTTATTTCCTACTCTCTACTTTGCGAATTCAAAATGGTATGGATGGCACTTAAACAAGCGGAAAAGTTAACCACAGCGGGTAACGTTCGTGGCTTTAAGACAGGCACTGGTTTTTATTTATCTATAGATGCTATGTTGGCGCGTTTTACGCTTAATGATGGTTTCATATTACAAGTTTACTGAGAGCTCAAATGCCACAGCAAAATCCCCTTCCTATGGGTTTAAGCAAGTTAGATAAAGGCTACAAAGTTTGTGTTTGGGCGCCGCATGCGGCTAGCGTATCCATACATGGAGAATTTGACGACTGGAGCGATGACGGCCTTGCGCTATCTAAAGAAGACGGTGGGATATGGGCTGCAAACGTACCAGAACTTAAAAACAATCAGCAATACCAATTTCTTATTACTACCGAATCTGGCGACGTATTAAAGCGCAATGATCCTAGGGCTCGTTTGCTTACCAACAGTATCGGAGCCTCAATTGTTTATGATGATGACTATCATTGGCCTGATGATCACTTCTCTATGCCCGACAAAAAATCGCTGGTTATTTATGAACTGCACATAGGCACATTTAACTGCAAAGAAAGAGACGAAAATGGAACGCCGAATAAGCCTGGCACATTTGATAGTGCTATTGAAAAGTTAGATTACCTTGCAGAACTCGGTATTAACTGTATTGAATTGATGCCCGTTAATGAATTTGCAGGTGACTTCAGCTGGGGTTACAACCCTGCCTACCCGTTTGCGGTTGAAGAAGCTTACGGTGGACCAAATGGCTTGAAAGACTTTGTTCGCGAAGCTCATGCACGGGGTATCGCCGTAGTATTAGATGTAGTCTACAACCACTTTGGACCAAGTGATCTTCACCTTTGGCAATTCGATGGCTGGTCTGAAAACAACAAAGGCGGTATTTACTTTTATAATGACTGGCGTAGTGACACCCCGTGGGGCGATACAAGACCAGATTATGGCCGACCAGAAGTGCGCCAATACATTTTTGATAATGCAATGATGTGGCTAGATGAATACAGACTAGATGGCTTGCGTATGGACATGATCCCCTATATGCGTTCGGTATCTGGTTCAGAAACCCCTGAAGACTCCATTGAAGAGGCTTATGATTTAATTCGCTGGATAAACAGCGAAATACAACAACGTCACCCAGAAAAAATTGTCGTTGCCGAAGACCTTCACGGAAATGACTTCGTCACCAATTCCACAGAAGACGGTGGGCTTGGCTACACGGCGCAGTGGGATGCACACTTTGTCCATCCAATACGTGATGTTTTAACCCAGCCAGACGACGAGAATAGAGATATTTCTACCGTCCAAGAAGCACTTACGCAGCAATACTCCGAAGACCCTTTTCGCCGCGTGATTTACGTGGAATCCCATGATGAAGTGGCTAACGGTAGCGCGCGTTTGGCAGAAGAAATAGCGCCTGGTAACGTGGATAAAGACTATTTCGCTCGTCAACGTTCTGTAATAGCTGCAGCACTTACCCTCACAGCGCCTGGTATTCCCATGTTATTCCAAGGCCAAGAGTTGCTAGAAGATCTCTGGTTTGATGATATGGACCCTCTAGATTGGTCGAGAGAACAGAATTTTCCGCAGTTACACAAAGCCTACAAAGCCTTAATCGCTTTACGCAAGGGTAGCCCAAGCTTACATAGTAATGAAGTAACAGTGACGCACTTCGATAAAGACAATGGCGTACTGGCTTACATCCGAGGCGATAACGGCGATGATGATACAAACCAAGCCGAAAACGACAAGGCAATGATTGTCATAAACTTTAAGAATCAAGCACACGATAATTACGAAATCCCCAACCTAAACAAAGGTCAATGGCATTGTATTTTTAATTGGTACGGGGGATATCACGAGCCAAGCGACTTTTCGTTTTTGAATGATACCGCTGGTGAAGAACATAATGTTCATGAGGAAGATAATGCTCATGAGGAAGATAATAAGCATGAAGAAAATAGTAACGCTACGCTTTACCTGGAAGCCTATCAGGTTTTAATTTTTCAGCTTAATCATTAACAATGGCTAACGCACTACAAGAAAATGGCGGAACAAGAAGCACAGCAAAATGAGAAAGTTGAGTAATTAGCTAATAAAGAACCCTAGTGAGAGCGAATGGTCACTTTCTCATTGTGTCAATTTATTCCGATATTCAGAAGCTTACTGTAGAAGGACCATAGGCCTAAGTTGAATTAGCCTATGTTAATTGTAGTGATTCATTCAACTCATATCAGTTCCGTCATGGAATCTTACCGCATCATTCATCTCTTCTAAACAAATAACTGGGAAGCACGAATGATCAACGATTAGAAATTGAAGATTAGCTGTACTAGCTCATTTCGAAAATATCTGATTGTATTTAGAGAGGTGCCTGCTCCATTGTGTTAATAGCCACACCCGCTCGTGAAAGATTTCGCACAAGTGACTCGTAAAGATGCGGTAGGTCATCTTGCATTTCTTCAAAATTGTTAAATTTACGGAAAAGTATTTTTTCAGCACACTCCTCTCGTGAGTATTGCTCTCCTGAGGCGTCCTTTATGCCGCATTCATTGGGGCTAGGTTGCTTTAGTGAGGGATTATTCCAGTAAATAATGTGACCATTTTTAATTAATTCACTACATTCAGCTTCATAGGGGGATACACCCACACCTAAAACATTATCGTTTTGGAAAGCAATAATATCTTCATCTGTTGCTCCATTGTTCAATCTATCAGAATGTATTCTAACCTCCAAATCTCCTTCCCCTCCGGGTACCATGGCATTCAATAGAAATTTTTGTGCGGTATCAGAGGTAGCCACATTGACCATCAAGCACTCAGGTCTGGCAATTCTCTCCATGACATATGTATGAACTTCCACCAAAGGATCACCTTTCAAAGGGGTTTGACCAATATGTTGCTCAGAGCATGCGGAGAGTGCGACTGGGATCAAAGGAATAAGTAAGTTTTTTTTCATTATATCGCTCCTTGACTGTATAAATTTCAAACAAACGATAGATCAAGAGCGCTAATTGATCAAGACTAAATTCCATTGATCACAGGAAAAGAAAAATGGTTTCTACCCCGTTTTCACGGACGGCAGCAATTGGCACTAATCGGAAGCCTAAAATCTAAAGCCTGAAGGTCCGCTGTTTGTCTGAAACGGACTACCAAGATTCAACCGGAAAAGTTCCACTCTTCGGTAACAGCAACTGTTTAACGACTAGAACTTAAAAGACACAAAAAAGGCAAACCATCTGATTCGCCTTCCTAATCAATCAAACTTTAACAGCAACGCTGCTAATCCAACACCTGTGGCAATTAACTAAGTTACCCGTAGAATTCAGCCATGATCTTAATGCTAATAATCGTATCCCTCAGCCCAGTCCGCATGCTCAGCTTCCGCTGACCACATCATGTCTATACATCCGGATAAATTGCTTTCACACCCTGTATCATCATGCTCCCAATTGGCTGAGTTGTCATGCCCATAGCCAGTGAGATTGGTCACCACTTTAGGCAAATCCTCTTCCAATAACGAGCTATCTTCTGGCAAGCTTGTTGCAATCATAACGCCTCTCCCTGTGCGTGGCGATCAATCTCTTCTTCACAAATCCAGCAGCATTCCAAAGCTAATGATTCCGCCAGCTCAGCCATCCTGCCGCCTTGGTGAAATTCTAGCCCAAAGTCAAACTCAGAAGCGATAATTTCAAAAATTTCGCTTGGCTCTTCTATTGCTGGGTAAATTCGAGAACGGTTGCTAGAATCTGAATACTTCTGTCGAAACCACGACTCTGCGTCGTCGATCCTTACAGCTCCTCTATTCTTAAAAGTGATTAACGTCCGCCAATTGAGATAACCGTATTCCCTAGCCATTTCGTCTTGTATTTGGGTTAAGGACAAGGGAGTAGCTTTGCACTTAGCTTTAGCTTGCTTTTTAAGTTTCTGAATAAACGTATCAGTAATAATGGGCATAATGCCTCCAGTTTATTTGCGAATTTATTGAATTAATGTCCACTTGGATTCAACAAACTCCCCAACTGGGATTATGCTAAATAAGAAATGAATGAGCAGCTTCGAAAAACTTTTGCATGGACAGACAGGCTTTGCTCAGAGCCAATTTCGAATATACATGAAAAAGATTAAATGTAAATCACTTAATTTTAAATGATTTACAATAGTAGTGAGGTCATTTGACTGCCCCTCTTCCCAATCAGAATAATTGGACAGCAAGGTCAGAAGCTAAAGGCTATGCAACTTATTTTGTAAGGATATGTTCGCGGATAGTGTTAAGTTGTAATGGTCACAACCTAACCTAACAGTCTCTTGTATTGATAAACCTGCCGCTCGGTTAAAAATTGTTTCCGACGATAAATTGTGGAATTCCTAAATTGCCGAACGGTTGGGCAAGCTATTTTATTAGTGCCCCTAAAACAGAAAAAATCAGTCGTATTTTTTAACGGTTTGGGGGAGAATAAGCTTGCGCTTTGGAAAATATTAATAGTTTGTCGTTTGAGTTCATAAATATGTAAGAACTGTTCAAATACCCCCCACAAATCGGTAAGAGTCTGATAAAAATATAGATTTTTGAATATTTATCTTAATACTTCATCTTAAAAGATAATCTTTGCAAGCTTTAATACGACAACAGTAAATTAACAACATTAAATATATCAAGGACGAGAAATGGCAATTGGATTTATCAAAAAAGCTACAATTAAAAGCTTTACAAAAAAAGCATTGAGCGTCTTGCCGTTCACGCTTAATGACGACAAACGATTTGGTCTTGCTATTCATATTATAAGCCAAGGACTTGCACATAAACTTACAAGCCACACATCGCCATTTGAAAATAGCAATTTTTTGCAGGACCAGTGGGAGATTATCGATTATTGTCTTGACGTAACCAGTAAAGCAGTTGGCATAACAGCTGAGCGTCTGGATGAAATATCTAGACATGCTTATGAGAGTGTGCCTGAAGAAAATAGATTGGAATTAAGTAAAATAACGATCGATTTCATGGCCTCCAAAAGCGCCATTGATTCAAAAAAATTGATTGGCCGCGCAATTTGTCTTATGCATGCAGACACGCAGTAAACAAAGCGCCTAAACGTTCTCAGATCAAAACATACTATCGTTAGCATTTTGAAAGCGCCTCCCCAAGATCATCACTAACTATTTTTGTAAATGACGTTTGATGGACTTGGCATCTAAATGATTTTTGAACGGATACGAACTAAACAAACACATAAACTATATAGTCGTTTTGGAAGGCAATATCGTTTTGCAACCTGACGAAGAACAAAAATCATTTAGCCAAGGAGAAGTAGATGGAGCTTTTAATACTAATTGGAATAGGTGTAGTAATTTGGCTAGTAAGCGAATCGGACAAAAAAAGATACTCTACCTACACCAGGTCCTATTCTGATCAGTCAAATGCAACTAAATCTTCTAGAAAAAATAGGGCCACATACTGCCATTCTTGTAAGTCCAGTCTTACCAGTTCAAACGATAAAGAATGTGCTAACTGCGGTTGGCTAATATGTTCAATTTGTGGCGCATGCGAATACAACTGTTCAAAGTCAAAATCTCAAGCTAATAAAGCTATCGCACTAGGTGCAGCAACTTTAGTCAGTGCTGCTACTTCAGCTAAAGATAACTACGGTGAAGATTATGATGACAACGAAGTCTACGATACGTTCTCTGACTATGGATACGATGAATATGAGTCAAGTTATGATTCTGAACCAGAGATAGATACCAGTATTGATGAGGGTTACGCCGAGGAAATTGATTGGGAAGATAGGTACTAGGCTGAGTAATAAGTTACTCAACTCAGATGGTAGCAAATGTTTCGATCGTGCTCTCCTTCGTAGCTAAATTGGATTAGTGTAATTGCCAAGGGATACTGGCCGTATAAGTACTAAACGATTTTGACGTTATAACGCTAGTACAACTAAGTTGATGAAGCAAATAAGATCTTCTCAACTAAAATGAATTAGGCCCAACTAAGAACTTACTATCCTGAAAACAACCCTATGCGAATTCGCCGCTGGGTTTGAGTCTGGTGAACCGACCTATAGTTTCAGATGCCCCGTATAACACGTTTTCTTTTAGTAGATGCTCTTTTAACATCGAACCCGACAGAGAATCTTCACTCACTTGCTTTGCAAGCTTGAAAACATCTAATGTATCCATGTCGTCTCCGAGAATAACGAGCCACCTATAGATTAAGTGGGAGAAAGGCGTAGGTAGCGCCTTCCCCCCATGTATTTGCGTATTTCGGTGAATCCGGCCGGTCGTTTCGGTTTTATCCGATCACTTTTTCTTCTTCTTTTTCGTCCTTGCCAGTTTTATCTTAAGTGATCGGATTGGTCTAGTTTTCTCATCGATTCGCCAGCCAGTTCAATTCGATGGCTGTTGTGCAGTAAACGGTCGAGTAATGCATCTGCCACGGTGGGGTTACTGATGAGTTTGTACCATTCGGTAACGGGCAACTGGCTAGCGATAATGGTGCTGGTGTTTTGATATCGTTCTTCCATCACGTCAAGTAAGTCATTGGCCTGTCTTGCACTCATTTTTTCCATTCCCCAGTCATCTAGGATGAGCAGCTTTTTCTTAGCGAGTTGTGCAAGCTGTGGTCGGTAACTTCCATCGGCGTGGCCGATATTCAGCTCATCTAGAAGCTGGC
>NZ_JAAAWN010000040.1 GCF_010500865.1 Alteromonas profundi | reverse complement strand
CGAAAATAAGGCTTACACGCACATTCACAATTACTGACAATCCCCAACATAGATAAAGTTACCTACATTAATAACCTCCTGAAAGAGGTTATGCATGCTACTTTTCATTTCTAAAAGTGCCTGTCTTGCTATGCTGTTTCATTTCTAAAAGTGCCTGTCTCGCTATGCTTTGCTCTCTATGTTTTGATTTCCATATGTGCCTGTCTTGCTATGCTGACAACCTATTTTCTTTTGATGTGTCCCCGTGAGTACTCCTTATAAAGGCTGGCACAGCTATCGATGGTTCAGGTTTGACCGGTGCTATTAAGATATCGTCGTCAAAGTAACGTCTTTGTTTATGGATAGAGATCGCTTCATTTGATAAAAATACTTGGCCCGCTTCACGACCTAATTTGTAATCGTGTCGAAGCTGCTCATCGCTACTACCAAGCAACTTACTCTGCAGTTTTTTTGATGCAAAAATTTGCACAATCTCTACACCTTCCGGTGGATTGTCTATAAAAGCGAGCTCTTTTTGATATGCCTGTTCGTGCTGAAGCAAATAATCTATGGTTTTAGGACAGTGGCCCGTAGAGCACATAACGGCGCTAATTTTCTGTAACCAAGGGGACTGCGCTTGAAACCCTTCGTCCACGGTTCGAATTACCACAATTTTTGTGGCGCCACGCTTGTATGCTTCTGTAACAGGTAGAGGCGCTGCAAGCCCACCATCCAAATAAAAATCGGTATTAGCTGCCTGCTGCGCATTAACATTTGTCTTAAGCTTTACACCTTGCTTATACAGAAGGGGCAAGGCGCTGGATGCTTTAATAAGGTCTACCCAATTGTGCTCACTTTTCATCGGGTTCAAATAGTAAGCCTTACGATTGCGAGCATTTGTAGCGGTGAAAAGTATTTCCCTGTTACTTACGTTTCTTTTAGCCATGTCGAGGTCTAAAAGGCGGTTTGCTTCTTGGGTTTTATCAAAATACCAGTCTAAATCGACGATATGTTTGCCAACCAATCCTCGCCCCATTTGAAAAAAGCGTTTGTGTCTGGTTAAGCCACGGATAAGCCGCTTCGCGTAGCCCTTTTGGCGTGCCACAAAACTCGTCAAATTTTGAGAGCCAGCAGATGTACCGATTAAAATATCAAAGGGGTCGTGGCCTTGTTCTAACCAAAGATCTAAAACCCCAGCGGTGAAAATACCTCGCTGTCCGCCACCTTCTGCTACCAAAGCAACCTTCCCAGCTTGGGTTTTGCTGGTATTATTAACGCTAATAGTTGATGCTGTAGCAAGCTGTTGACGGAACATGATAATCCTTTTTTAACCACATAATATAATTGACTACATGGTTAAATTTTAACGAGATCAACAGCGCTAGGATAATTGGAAGAACTAATCGTTCTGATAGGAAAATGCTGTGTCACACAGCTGCAAACAATAAATGAACACGGGTGCGTACAGGGGGCTGATGATTTACGCTATGTACTAACGAACCTTGCTTATAGGCTAAAGATTTAGGCCAGTGCTTCTATCAGAGCGCACGATGAGGAAATCTACTTCGATTCTATCAATCGAATCCAGTGACTTAGCACGCCTAAATTCTGCAAGATTATTTTAAAGCACATCAGAATAGGTACTGCTAGCAGCACGCCAACTACGCCCCATAGCCAACCTGTTATCGATATCCAAACAATAATTATTAGCGGATTTAATTGCATACTTCTACCAAGTACAGCAGGTGTAATTAACTGCGATTCAATAATGTTAATGATTAAAAATAATCCGGGCGGTAAAAGCGCGCTACTAACGAGACCGAATTGGACAACACCTACCACAAGTAAGATACAACAGCTTGCCAGCCCTCCTAAATAGGGCACGAAATTCATTAAAGCAACTAATGCCCCCCACAGCAGCGCATCTTTCACCCCTAAATAAGTAAACACAGCGGCTGTCGATAGCCCTAAGCAGGTGTTAATTATGCTTATGGTTATGATGTAACTTGATAATTCGCTTTGAATTTGATCTACAAGTACCAATGTACGCTCTTTATTTGAGACAATAGGAAAGTCTCTTACAAATACATTAAACAAGCCTGGCCCGAAAACCAGTAGAAAGAAGATAAGAATAAAGCAGGCGAATATCTGTGCTAATAGAAGCGGAGCACTGCTGAACATCATTAGCCCAATATCGATGCCACTTTGCTTTATTTTCTCCGTCACAGTACTGTTGGTTTGCTGAGGCGGCGGAGGGGCATTCGCATTATCATCACTACTGAACCAGTCGAAAAATGAGTTTTCTTTTTTGGCTTCTGTTTGTTGAGGAGGAGCTTTTTCAACATCCAAGTGCTGACTTATTTCATCTATCTCTTTAGTGATTTCGGCGGCAATTTTAGGAAGAGATTGAATCCAGCGTCCGGCAGGTTCAGCAAGTTCCAACCCCAAAAAAGAAAATGGAGCTACCAACAAAGCCATCAATACGGCAGCTGAAATTGTTCGTGGAAAATGGAATTTTCTTGCGAAGGTAACTAATGGACTTAAAAGTAAGGCAATAAAAGCGGAGAAAAACAGCGGTATTAAAAGCGATTTGGCAAGGTATAACGTATAGATTATAGCAAGTGCAACGAGTGCTTTAAGCAGCCTCGTTTGCTGCGTTAATTTTGTTGGCGGTATAATAGGCTCCTTATACTCCTCCTTGGTCGTTCCATTCTCACTCATATTTTAGCCTTAAAGGACTTTTGGATAAGTTAACCTAATAACAGCAAAATCAATGAATTAATCTACGCAATACACAATAGACAGGTTCACCTTTTTCGCTCAACCATGCTTTAGCTTCGCCCGCGCGTCACGAAAACATAGCCCTATACACCGATTTCAATGTGTCTAATTTTTGATTGTTCAAAACATAAGCCAGCGCGTAGGCCGAACTAAATTAATTTAGTATCTACTTACTATACCCATAAAGCGCGCGCATCGTCATTATAAAAAATATCCTCACCGCAGGATCACGTGCTTATATTTCTTAACTGCTTCTTTAAAACAAAGATTGGAACCCGGCGCTTACTGTTTTCAGGTAACGTTTTACTGATCTGAACACTCCCTTTACACCATACTAAGCTAAAAGGTAACAGTGCCAAAGTAGGTAACCTAAACATTTTGCTATGTAGTTAAGCTTGTCCTATGGAGTGGACGCATGAAAAAACCAGCTGATTTTCCGGATAAAAGTAAAGTGGTGTTAATTATTATAGATATGATTAACGACCTAGAGTTTGAAGATGGCGATAAAATGCTGCCTTTTGCCCTAGAAGCAGCACACAATATTGCCGAATTTAAAGAATTGCTTCAGCAAAAATCTATCCCTACTATTTATGTGAACGATAACTTCGGCAAATGGCGTTCGGACTTTCGACAACTTGTAAAACACGTATTAGAAGATAATGTAAGAGGGGAAGCCGTTGCCAAAATATTACAGCCTATTGATGACGATTATTTTGTGATAAAAGCGCGGCATTCCGGTTTCTTTGGCACTACGCTTGAAACATTATTGCAGCATCTTGGCGCAGAAACGCTAATTTTATCGGGGCTTACTGCGGATATGTGTGTTCAATTTACCGCACAAGATGCGCACATGCGGCAGTTTAACGTTATTGTTCCTCCAGACTTAGTGGTTTGCGCTAACCAAAACACCAAGCGTATAGCGCTGTCGCAAATGGCCGAAACCTGTAAAGCCGAAACACCGCTTTCTAGCAATATTAATTTGGAAGAATACTTGTGAGCACAAATCATTCGTTTAATAATATTTATACCCACGGGTTTGCAAGAGTTGCAGTATGCATCCCTGAAGTTAAAGTGGCCGATCCCGTTTATAATGCTGAACAAATAATTGAATTAGCGAAGCGCGCCGACAAACAACATACCGCAGTTTGCCTTTTCCCTGAACTAGGTATAAGTGCTTATTCCTGTGGCGATTTATTTCACCAAGATGCGCTACTAGATGCGTGTTTAGAGGCTATCGAAAGTGTAAAGGTAGCGTCAAAATCGTTGCGTCCTTTGCTATTGATAGGAGCGCCCTTACAAATTGAAGGCGCACTTTATAACTGTGCTATAGCCATCCATAACGGGAAAGTTTTGGGTGCAGTGCCAAAAACCTATTTACCTAACTATCGAGAGTTTTACGAGAAGCGCCAATTTGCCTCGGGTCGAGACTGTGTACTTAGCGAGATTAAGTTACTTGGTGAGCGTGTTCCCTTTGGGGCCGATTTAATCTACAACGCAGTAGATGTAAAACACCTGCGAATACACAGCGAGATTTGTGAAGACTTGTGGACGCCAATTCCACCTAGTACCTATGCGGCGCTTGCTGGGGCTACGTTATTAACCAATCTGTCTGCCAGCAATATAACTGTAGATAAAGCGCGATATCGCAAAGACTTATGTGCCCGTCAATCGGGGGCATGCGTAGCCGCTTATATGTACGCTGCGGCAGGGCCGGGCGAGTCTACCACCGATCTTGCGTGGGATGGACACGGCCTAATTTTTGAGAATGATAACCTGCTTACGGAAGCGGGTCGATTCACTCCACAGGCAGACTTATTGGTCGCCGATATAGACCTAGAGCGATTGAGTCAAGACAGAATGCGTTTAACCAGCTTTCATGACTCAGTAAGTGCGCATAGAGATAAAGTGGCTAGAGTGCGACGTATCGATTTTACCCTAAATCCACCAAAAGTGGGGCTTCCTCTCTTACGCGAAGCGAACCGTTTTCCTTTTGTTCCATCCAACACTGATGATTTGGATACCCGCTGTTATGAAACCTACAATATCCAGATTCATGGTTTGGAGAAAAGGCTCAGCGCATCGGGCTTTACTAAACTAGTGATTGGAGTATCTGGTGGCCTTGATTCTACTCACGCACTAATAGTCGCGGCGAAAACCATGGACCGAATGAACTTGCCCCGTTCAAATATTCTCGCTTACACCATGCCCGCATATGCCACCAGTAGCAAAACAAAAAGTAACGCCCATAAGCTTATGGAGAGCCTTGACGTTAGCGCAAAAGAAATAGACATTCAGCCATCGTGCGATCAAATGCTTAAGGACATAGAGCATCCATATGCAAAAGGAGAAGAGGTTTTCGATGTTAACTTTGAAAATGTACAAGCTGGCGAGCGCACTTCCCATTTATTTAGGTTAGCAGGGCAAAACCATGCGCTTGTGCTAGGGACAGGGGATTTATCTGAAATAGGTTTGGGATGGATGACCTATGGTGTGGGCGATCACATGTCACACTACAACGTAAACAGTAGCGTACCTAAAACTTTAATTCAGCATCTTATTCGCTGGATAGCAGGACAAGAAGAGTTCGATACCGATACCCGCAACGTATTAATGGATATCGTTAATACGGAAATTTCGCCCGAGTTGGTGCCAGGCAAAGATGACGCAGAAGAGCCTTCTCAAAAAACGGAAGACAAAATTGGCCCTTATGAACTCCAGGATTTCAATCTTTATTGGATTACACGCTATGGGGTGCGTCCATCCAAAGTTGCATTTCTGGCTTACCATGCATGGCATGATGTCAGCAAAGGGAGTTGGCCAAGTACGCTGCCTGTAGAAAATCGTACCGACTACAGTTTAGAACAAATAAAACATTGGCTAGAAGTGTTTTGCTACCGTTTCTTTAAGATTAGCCAGTTTAAACGCTCGGCACTACCCGACGGCCCCAAAGTGGGTTCGGGGGGCTCACTTTCTCCCCGAGGTGATTGGCGAGCGCCTAGCGATGCTGAAGCTGTAGTATGGCTGAAAGAGGTTGAAAATATACCAACAAGGTTATAAAACAATTGCAGCGGTTTCAGCGAGGAAAAAAACGCTATAATGGGCATGGCAGGTACCGAAGCTAAGACTTGGCGATCATGTCTGCTGCCAAAAATGGAAATATAACAATAGCCAGTGCCACGGCGCAGCGGGCATAGATTATTGTTAGAGTACGTATTGGGCTTCGTCGCTTTGGCTTTATCAATAAACAAGAAGCGCATATCGCGAGAGGCGACAAGTAACTTAGTGCTCATCAAACAGTGATTTATTTCTAATGTACTTTCGCATGTAGTGGTAGGTGATAGGACGCAAAAGCCAACTATGTAGCGATTTTAAAAAGCGTTCATGAGTCGGCGTGTTTTCATAAATTTGATCATCGTGTAACCAGAGCATTTTTCCAACATGCCAAAAGTAAAAAGGAAACGGCGGCATAAAAGTAACGATATCGAGATCGCAGCAAATACGGTATGTCTTGCGGTGTAGACAGTAGTTTTTATACCAAGAACGGCTTCCTACAGCAGGCTGACCAAAGGTAACTACTCGTTTAACTGCTTTAGTATGCTTTCGTTCAAAGTAGTCGGCCATGAGCACAGCCACAGCCCCTCCTGAGGAATGCCCAGTAAATGTAAAGCGTTTGCCTTGCTGGCGAAGAGGTTCTAAAACTTTCTCTAAAAGTTCACGTAACGGAAGCGCGTCATCTACTGTTTTTGTACTGGAATACATAGGTTGATTGAGAAGCCTACTAAAGCCCCAATGTACGAAAAATTTCTGATCAAAGTGATTAATTCTCGCAGGCAGGAAGACGAGGTTCGCTAACCAATCCCGAAAACTAAGCGAGCCTCTAAAAACTACGATGACCTCTTTCTTTTTTTCCGTCCACAATATCCTTACACCCATCCGCCCATATTTATCGACGAGTTTACGTTGGTGAAAAGGTTGTAGTGCTCTATGGTAGTGCTCTGCGGCATCGGGGTAGGCAAGTTGGCAAAAAATGGCATATCGTTCATATTGATAGCGTTTCAGTTTCTTCATATAAAACTATAAAAACTCATTTTGGCCAGCACAGATGAGAGAGCAAATTCACGCCCCACTACTTTAAGTTTCACATAGTAGGCCAATATTGTTTCAGCGATATTACGGCTGCTAAATACTACACGTCCCCTACGTTCTGCTTTGTGTAGTTCCGCATGCTAATACTTGCTGTTTAATAGCGTTAACATACGAGGCATATTCCTTCACGCCGTCCTTATGGAATATAGCTAGCCCTCTTTTCTAAATAGCGAACTAACGGAACTAATAAGACAGGCATAACATGCATATCCTAGAACATAAATATGACTGTCTTGTTTAGAAGTCATTGTTTAGAAGTCAATAGTCAGGTTTTCCGGCTTCATAGTGCTTAGTTTTTTCAAAGAGGAGATTAAACATAGGAGCAGAGGGGTTTGTTCGTAGGAAATAAAAAATCCGATAACAATATTTGAAATCGGATTTCGGAGTTTAACAAATCAACCGTCCAGAGGTTAACCTAACTGGACGGCGGTTTGTAAGTTGTTCAGTCGATATAGTGACTAAAGTAAAGAATTAAAATTCAATACCTGCACTAACCTGAACATAACGAGGCGTTTGATACGACGTAGCTGCCATGAAGCGAGGATTTGTATCGCCAGGGAAACTCAGTTCAGCAGTCTCATTTCGTCTTTGAACAGATGAAGCATTAAGAACGTTGAACACGTCTGCTCTTAGTACAACCTCAGTTTCGTAAAGGCTCAAGTTGTATGTAACGTTCAGATCAAGACGAGGCGTCCAATCCGTACGACCATAGCTACCACGATTGAATTTGGTATAGTCATTTTCCACAGTATCGTCAGTACAGTTATCTGCACAAACATAGAAAGTGTCACCATATGAAGGAACACCATTCGGGTGGCCTATACCAAATGCATTTAACGGACGACCTGATGATAGGATAAAGTTCGCACCTAGCGTTAGATCCTCTGTAAGCGAGTAAGATCCGTACGCTTTAAATGTATGGCGACGATCGTTAGGCAGGTAGCCGTATGCACCATCCATCAGTTCTGCAAAGTCGAAATCCTGTGTGATACCAGCGTCATCCTGCGCGTTATCAGATTTAACTAAACCTTCAGTGTTTCCGTAGCTTTGTGCCCAAGTATACGAGGCATTGAATGACCACTTACCATCCCAACCACGAGCTAAAGTAACTTCTACGGAGTTGTATTTACGCTCACCCTCTGGGAAGCCAAGTTCAGCCAAGTCGACATCAATAGCTTCGTCAAGTGAGCCATCTCCGCTACAATCTGTATCAGCGAATATAGTCGCAATATCACCTGGGTTACCAAGGATATACGATGCCGCGTGACAACCGTAAGTATCATCTAGATAAGATGATATTTCCATATCATCAATAGCACCGTTTAACTCACGACGGATACCTCTAATGCCCCAGCTCCAGTTTTCAGCAAAGATAGCTTCATAACCAATAATGAACTCATCTTGATACATTGGATCTAAGTCTTGGTCAACAATACTGCGCGTATCTGGAACAGAACCATCTGCATTTACACGCTCTGCCCCGATTTGATCGCCTTTCACGTAATCTAGATATTCACTACCATTAAAATCTTCTATAGAAGTACCTAACAGCGGGTAATAAGTAGTCACATCATATTCGTTACCTGACAAACGAACGTTTGTATTACTCGCAACAGGAAGGAAGTAGCGGCCAACGTTAGCAAATACTTTAGATTCGCCATCAATATCATAAGATAGACCTAAACGTGGTGCCCACATATTGTCAATTTCAACAAATGTTTCACCTTCGCCGTTCTTGTTATCAAACGAGTCATATCTCAAACCAATTGTAGCGGTAAGTCTATCTGTAACACTCCATTGGTCTTCGATGTAGAAAGCGCTGTTTTCTGTTTCAAAGCTACCATCTACCGTACGGATACGCTCTTCAACATACTCAGTTACGCCCTCAGGAAGCGTTGAGCCGTTATCTAATTCTGCACCAGGTGTTCCGTCGCGTAGATAAACAAATTTACCTTCAGGACCCGAATAACCTTCAAGTGCATCCGAGGTGTTAGTCTCTGTATCATAGCCAAAGCGGACTAAATGGTCTCCAATAAACCATTCAAAGTCGATTCGCATTGCTTCACGCTCATCTTGTCCTTCTTCTACGAGATAAGCTGGGCTACCGATACAACCGGCAAAACGACCAATTGGAGCATCTGCACGCAAGTCATAATGGAAAGAACATTCGTTTTGAACATTACTTTTCGAAGTCAAGTCGTATTTGTTTTTGCCATATAGCGCAGTAACAGTTAAGTCGTCTGACAGGTAACCGGTATATGTTAATGACCAGTTATCACCACCATTTTCTTCGTATCCAGTAGACTGGTAAACCGTTTCGCCTGAATCTAGGTCAAATTTATAGTTTTCGGTAGTAACAGTATTTGAATCTGAGAACGCAAGTAATTCTAATTTGTGATCTTCGTTAATAACCCAGTCTATCTTACCGCCGTAGAATGCATCGTCAGAGCTTTCGTCAAAAAAGCTGCTTCCTTCACCGGTTGTACCTTCGCGGCTAATATCGCGTGGGTTATAGATTCCGTAGAAAAATAAGGTATCTTCAATGATTGCACCGGAAGCGTAAATGTTTCCTTCCAGTTCACTTCTTTCATCAAAACGATTGATTACATATGCATTACCGTCAGCTAGGTAAGTGTCTGGGCTTTGCTCTCGTAAGCTTTCAGGTTGGTAATAAAGGTTTGCACCAACTTTGAATTCGTTAGTACCGCTTTTAGTAATGGCATTTATTACACCACCCGTTGAACGACCGAACTCAGCTGAGTAGCCGCCTGTCTTCACTTCGAATTGCTCGTAAAACTCAAAAGGAACGTCTGAGAATCCAGTACCTGTTCTGAAGTTAGTTACGTTTAGACCATTGATGTAAACAGCATTTTCAGCAACTGACGAGCCTCCAAATGATGCTAGGTTTCCAAAGCGGCTATCACCAGCCGTTGTGCTAGGAGCAAGTAATGCAACTGATGTTGCGTTACGAGGAACTGGAAGACGGTCTAGTTCAACCTCTCCAATGTTAAGTGATGTACCTGAAGAGGTCATATCAATCATTGAAATTGAGGAGCCAGAAACCTCAATTCTTTCAACATCAGTAGCTAACCCTACAGTTATTTTTCTTGTCCCACCGGCATTAATTCGGAACTCTTCGGATTGATTTTGAGCATACCCAGGTGCATCAGCTGTAATTGAATAGCGTCCTATAGGTAAAGCAGGAAAACGATAGTTCCCTTCAGCATCAACTTCGACAGTTCGCGTATAACCAGTTTCTACATTTCGAATAGTTACGCTCGCCGCGTCAACACCTTGCTTCGATGAACCTATAACCTGACCTGATACTGCCCCAGTTGTGCTTTGCGCCATAGCTGGCGAAATAGCGCCAAAAGCTGCTGTCACAGCTATCGCCGCTAACGTGCGCTTGAAAATATTACTGTTACGATTGACCATAAATTTTCCCTGTATCGTTAGTTGTTATTTATATTTTTCGATTGTCTTCAAAAATTTTTAACCATTTTGATAAGAACTATCTTGATAGTTAACTGTCATACGTAGATCTATTACTATAATTTTCGTATGTATGACAAGCGTGCATCTTATACAAATAAGTCCAAAAACGTCAATTAAATTCTCATAAAGAACAGAGATAAACTAGATAAGACTAACTTTCATATAAGTGATTAGATATAGAACCGTAAGTCCTATTAAGTCATATTGTATCGCCCCTAAGTATTATAAATCTCAACAGAATGATAATAGATACCTCCGCTAAGCCGTGGTAAAAAAGCTGAAAATGGCGACTCAAAAGCGAAATGTCTAATTATGTTTGTCTCAGTTTACGTTGTTTAGATTCAGGGCATTGTGCCTCAGGTGGGTCAATTTTAAATTGTCGATAGTGGGTCAGTTTTACATTGTCGGTGACATCTAAACGCGTTTTCTCTGTCCGGGCTCAAATCACAGGCACAAAAAAGAACTAATAAGACAGGCATAACATGCATAACCTAGAATATAAATATGCCTGTCTTGTTTAGACTGACTCGGACTCGTAAATATGCCTGTCTTGTTTACAGACTTCTCGGACGGCGCGCTTTAGGCGTGCCGATTCAATTTCTTGCAGGCACAAAAAAACCGACTCAAGGTCGGTTTGCTCTCTATTTAAAGAGAATGGTACCAGAGGCCGGACTTGAACCGGCACGCTATTTCTAGCAACGGATTTTTAAATAAATGCGCATACATTACTTTATTGAAATCATGGGTATATGTTTACATTGAGAAGCTTTGCAAATTCTTTGCAAAGTCAGGCCTCATTCCTACGAACAATGTCAAGAAATCTCTTCCGCTTACTTATCAGGTTGTAATAGTAAAAATCATCAAATGTAATAGTCTTCCGGAACACCTCATCCTGCCAACGGAAGCACGTCACCAACAGAATATGACAGGCAGTATTTTAAGGACATAGAAAGTGTCTAGGAAAGTCAGGCCTTGCCAAATGATCCCCGCACCAATAGTTAAAGTACAAATACGCAACAATCCATAAAGCCATTAATTGAATCAGGGATGGATTAACATCGCCAAAAACGTGGGAACAATGAGTGAGTTTTTAACGCAATGGCAAGAGACTGCTCATACTACCTTGGCACTGTTTATATGGCTTTTTAGGTTTTCGTGCTTGGCTACCTAATAAGCTCAATGAGCCAAGTCTTTGTCAACAAAAAGCGAACGCAAAAACCTATGGAAAAATTGGAGCCAAGAGTGCCCGCCTACCTCTAGTCTAAGGGTACTGCACTCTAAGGCCTATGATGGTTCAATTTGACGTCATTATGGCTTTGCCGGTTTACATAAATGCGGGTGGTTCAATTAGGGAGTACATAAATCATGATGAATTGTATGGGAGAGACGATGGGGGTTGAAATGATGATAGGTATGGGTTTGATCTGGCTACTGGTAGTGATGGTCCTAATCGGGGCAGTGGCTGCGTTGTGGAAATACTTACGTTCAGATAAAGCGCGTGATGAATAGAATTAAACATTTGTCTGCAAGCCCGCAAGCAAATGTCATTTCTTTTCCTTTTTAGTAAATGTTGTCTGGAAAATGTGGTAGGCCCCTTTTATAAAACCTGGTCACAATGGACCCCATGTACGCAGTGCTTATCTGTACTCAGGCAAGTTTTGGAAATGGCGTAATTAGCTTACTTGACTTCTAAAGAAACAAGTATAGAACGAGTGCGAAAAAATATGAAGATTTTATTGGATGGAATATATAAAAGTTAAAACATGGAACCAACAAGAAAAAGTGATTTAAAAAAGGCCAGAACGCTTCAAATATTAAATGTCATCTATGATGCAATTGAAGTCATAGTAGCTTTAATCGCAGGAATAATTGCTAATAGTTCAGCGCTCATAGGGTGGGCATTGGACAGTACAATAGAGGTGTTAAGCGCTACCACGCTAGGCTGGCGTCTACACGGCGAACTTAAGGGAATTGATATAAAACAAGTAAATAGACGGAAGAAAATCACTCTCTACGTGATTGCCGTATCATTTACTTTGGTCTGCATATTTATATCTTATGATTCCGTTACAAAACTTCTTAGTCAGCAAACGTCAAGCTGGAGCACTATGGGGTTAATCATTTTAGTTACTTCCTTGCTTATCAACCCGATTTTTATTCATTTCAAAAGAAAATATGGCCGCAAGCTGGATAGCCCGGCGTTACTCGCCGATGCTAAAGATACCTTTATCTGCTTATACCAAACGATCGTTGTCCTTGCCGGTTTGCTATTGGTAAATTGGTTTGGTTGGTGGTGGGCTGATCCTGTGGCGGCATTGCTCATTGTACCTTATGCAGCAAAAGAAGGTTGGGAAGCTTACACTAAAGCAAGAGACATCAGTATTGATGAGAAGTAATACCCGCATCACCTTAAATAATTCATTCTCTTAGCACTGACTTGTTTCGTCACGTATCAACCAAGTGCTTCAGGCTCAGGCATCATGATACAGCACAGAATGTAATGTTCCATGCACCGATGGTTGAGATACAAATACGCAGCAATCCATAAAGCCATTAATTGAATCGGCGATTGATTAACATTGTCTTAAAGGAGAGAACAATGAGTGAGTTTTTAACGCAATGGCAAGAGGCGGCTCACACTACCTTGGGTCTGTTTTGGATGGCTTTTTGGGCTTTCGCGCTTGGTTACCTAATAAGCTCAATGATCCAAGTTTTTGTGACCAAAGAGCGCATGCAAAAGTCCATGGGAAAAGCCGGCCCTAAAAGTGTGGCATTGGGCACTTTCTTTGGTTTTATTTCCAGTTCATGTTCCTTCGCTGCGTTATCGACGACGCGTGCCCTATTTGTAAAAGGTGCAGGCTTAGTTCCTTCGCTTGCTTTCATGTTGGCGTCCACCAACCTGGTGGTGGAATTAGGCATAATCATTTCTATTTTTCTTGGGTGGCAGTTCGTTGTAGGAGAATATGTCGGTGGTATTCTGCTTATCCTGGCCGTGTGGCTTTTGGTCAAACTGACGTGTAAAAAAGAGCTTGAGGAAAAAGCGCAATCACACGCGAAAAAAGCAGAGGGAGGCGACAGCCAGGCAAATAGTAAGGAAAAAGGCTGGAAAGATAAAATAATGAGTAAAGCAGGATGGCACCAAGTTGCCAGCCGTTACACAATGGAATGGAAGATGGTATGGAAAGATGTAACCATTGGATTTACGGTTGCCGGTATCATCGCGGTATTCGTTCCCACTGAATTTTTTCAATCTCTCTTCATAGGGGCCGGACAGGAGTCGAATTCCTTTTTACAAATTCTCGCACAGACAATCGTAGGCCCAGTCGCGGCTTTTTTTACGTTTATTGGTTCAATGGGCAACATTCCGCTAGCGGCGGTGTTATTCGGGCAGGGGGTCAGTTTCGCCGGAGTAATGGCGTTTATTTTTAGTGATTTGGTGGTATTTCCAGTGTTGCGGATTCAGGCGCAGTACTATGGCTGGAAAATGGCTATCTATATACTGATTGTATTTCTATGTGCCCTTGTAGGAGTCTCGCTCGTCATGCACTACGGACTCGATCTCTTGGGGCACTTACCAGATGCCTCCGGGTTTCAGTCGATGACCGATCGGGAGTTCTTCAACATTGATTACGCTTTTTTCTTGAATGTGGCCTTTCTTACATTAACCGGCGCATTCATCTTTTGGCATTACTCCAAAAAAGAGAAATCGACCTCAGGCAGTAAAAGCCTTGGCGATTGGGTATTGCTGACGCTTTCGATAATCGCGTATGTATGGCTTGCAATTGGTATTGCTGTGCTTCCATTTTTATAGTTTACAAGCGCAACTTTATGAATTAGTTAACTTTCATTTTGAGTTTTAATATTAGAAGTTGTTCTAAGTTTCAAATCAGTCCCATAAACGAGCAAAGTTTCTTTCATTTAAAACAAGGAGCCAGTGAATGAATCGCCCCGAGTTCATCGGAGACCAGTTTGTTTAAGTCAGGCCACTTTACCTGACTCGTTTAAATTATCATAGTAGTCTGTTTCATATTGAGCTGGTGAAATATACCCAATTGAAGATAAT
>NZ_JAAAWN010000004.1 GCF_010500865.1 Alteromonas profundi | reverse complement strand
TTAAAGTCCGGAAGGGTTGTTATAGACGATGACGTTGATAGGCAGGGTGTGGAAGCGTTGTAAGGCGTTAAGCTAACCTGTACTAATTGCCCGAGAGGCTTAACCATACAACGCCTAAAAGGCTTCGTGAGAAGTTGGCGTTGTAAGCAAATTGATAAGCTAAAAGCAAGACAGAGTAAAAAGTAAGTTACTCACTGATTGAATTAATATCAAACTTTCCCAAATTGTTACCAAATTTCTTGGCAGCCATAGCGATACGGTACCACCTGATCCCATTCCGAACTCAGAAGTGAAACGTATTAGCGCCGATGGTAGTGTGGGGTTTCCCCATGTGAGAGTAGGACACTGCCAAGTCCCTATTAGAAAAACCCGCCTTACGGCGGGTTTTTTGCTTTCTAGCGTGTGTAAAAAGCACAAACAATGGGGTCAGAGTACTTTCTCTGAATATTATTCTTCAATTTCTATCGTATTTAATTTCCCACAGTTTATAGCTAATTCGTCTCGCCGCTAATTTCGCTATACATAAAAGCTTACAAGATACCTATTGTTATAAGTGAGCAAGGTTAACTATAGTAGAAGATAAAGTAGCTAACTAAGCAGCTATTTGTAAATCACCACTAAGGAAGGGTTACCAATGCAAGAAAGAACCGTTCTCAGCGCTAAATTCGACCCTGCGGTAAAGTTATACTGGTTAGTAAGTTTATTGTTTTTTTCTACGGTTACGGTAGTAGGTATCCCACTTCTGATAATAACAATTCCACTGTTCTTTATTTTTAGTTCAAAAATACTAGCGGCTATGTCTGCCACCATCACTGAGAGAAAATTAGTTGTTAAGCGGGGGATTTTTCATAAAGAAGAGAAATCAATCCCGCTTGAGAAGATAACCGATGTGGCTATGATTCAGGGGCCTTTGATGCGTATGTTTAAATTATACCGTCTAAACTTTGAAACAGCTGGGCAATCGTCTGCTGGCGCGTTAGTTTCGCTTATCGGAATAGAAGAAGCGGCTAACTTTAGGGAGACTATATTAATGCAAAAAGACAGTATAGCTATTGTTAACAGAGACACTAACCCTAGTAATACACTGCACGATAACGACGAAGAGTTGGCTGCACTTATCTCTAGCGTTAGGCGAATTGAGACACTATTAGAGAAGCTAGTCGAAGCTAAGTCTACTTCTTAGTAGAGTAGTATATACAGGGGCTGTATTGGCCCCCTTTTTTCACCCTATTTTACGGTTTCTAACTGTGCTAGCGTCATTTCATGGACCAAGGCTATTCTTTCGTTTTGTTTACCATAGCTTGCAAGTAGTAGCCGCCCTAAAAAGTGCTTCACATTGTGCATGGCCGCTAGGCCCTGATTACTCTGGTATGCTTCCGCCCACGTTGGGGTGGGAGGCTTAGAAACATCGGTTATCCATTGAGTTACAAAATCTGCATTTAGCTCGTCTCGCAGAAACAGATAGATACTTGCTCTTGCTAATCTATCTGGTTCGTTAGTGTGGTAGAAGATAGTTTGCTGAGGATTGATGACCTCTTTTAACGACAGCGCTAGGTCAATGAGTTGTTGCTGAGATATATATTTATTCAAGGCAAGCTGCAATACAAGGTCAGCAGTATGAGGGATTTGGTGAATATACCCATATTCCGTATGAAACCCAGTAAAGTCTGCGGTGGTTTCAAACAGAAAGCGCGCGGTTTCCACTAACCCTTGTCGCTGAGCAGGATTCAAAAAGGGCGTTTTTCTATCAGCGCGAGCTATTTCAGCTAAGCCTAAGGTGAGAAAAGCTTTGTGATAATTTTGAATATTTTCGCTTCGCACTCGGTGCTGAATATCCCTCGCCATAGTGACCAAGGCTGCTTGACTCACCTCGCCACCACGAAGAATTCGACTGAATTCAGTAAAGGCGTATTCATCTCTTATGGTGGGTGAAGGTGATGCAAAACAAGGCAGTAGTGCCGCTGGAGTTTGTGCTGGAAGTCTTACGTCACATTTTAAATCCGTGTCCGCATACAAGGGATTGTGGCAGAGTATACCCATCAGTAATAGGTGAATTTTAGTTTTCACTAAGAGCTCTTTGTTATTTTTGGTTTTCGTAAGTAATAGCTTACTTATATACCAATAGACAGAGCGCCGCGGTAGGGGCTAGTGAAATTTGCGTTAAGTAACGTTAAAAGGGCGCTGAATGGGTAAGTAAACCATACAGCGACCTGCACATGTCATGTTTAAAAGTGATATGCATACGATAAGTTTAGGAAATCTAAACCTGGGTTATCATTGTTGAAACCGCCATTTGAAAAATGCATATAACGCAGAGCAACATGCTGATTATCATCAAGATCTACAAATAGCCCCAGCCTATCTTCGAACTGATAATTTGACCCTATGTCTTTGCCCGCTACTTTTTGATCGCCAATATAACTGGCGCCGATACCCGCTTCAAAGTAAACGGGGTATGTGTCGTTCAATGTACCAATTTGCTTCATAAAAACGGGGGTGAGTGATACACCGTAGCTGGTACTGTGCGTATCCTGTTCGCCGTACTCCCATACTACAGCGCTGACTTCCCAATATAACTTTATGTCGCCAAACCAGTCGGTAGCCAAGGTTTGTTCTACTGGTCTATAGCCAAACCTGAGCCCGTCGATGTCATCAAAACCATGCATATAATCAACCGATACAGTTTGCTTCGCCATAGCGATAGTTGGCAAGCATATAAGTGCAATAAGTGAATATTTAATTACCTTTAACATGAAAACTCCTTATCTAGATTAGATGAGGAGCAAAAACCGAACCACTAAAAATTACCAATAAATCAATATCTTATTTTTTTAAGGGAGGAGCGTATGACAGGTTCTATTACCAAATTTCTTGCATACAGAAACTATTACAAGGTTTATTTTACGGCGTAGTATCCACAGCCTGTTGACGAGTTAGACGTGTAAGTATGGTTTCAGGTTGTTGCATGCCATAGTTCTGTCTTATCTTATCAAGCATAGATTTATGACTGATAAGAAAGGCATTAAGCTCGGCGATAATGTTTGGATACTTTACTGTAGAGAGCTGAAATTCCACTTCCTTGTTTGGTAAGCTGGTATCTAAAGTAAACGTGCCTAGTTCAGGGTATCTGCGGGTGAAATAGTCTACTACGTTATACGCGAGGTTTATTCCATCTACACTTCCGTCCTTGAGTAAGCGCAAGCCCTCGTAGACGTCGTCTACCTCTACTATTTTGATTTGCTCAGCTTGTATTTGTTGTTGCCATTTTACGGGTGTAAATCCCCGAGGAAGGGCTATTCGTTTTAGAGACTCAATTGGGCTTGCTAATCGTTCTGGCTTTAGGAATGTCCCGGTTAGCGTATTTACAATAGAGTGTGAGAAGGTCTTTGGTTTTTTATCGATAAAGCTATCTTGCCAGCGAGGGTTATCGGGATAAACAAAGTCGATACTGCCTTTTTGCAATTCAATTTGTAGCCGTTTTACCGGTAAGCCTACGTAAACTATTTCGTAACCTGTATGGTTAGCAAATGCTTCCAATATTGCCCAACCTACGCCTTTATCTCGTTGGGATGAGAAATTGTAATGGGGGGAATAGTCGAGTTCTTGGGCTCCCACAATGAGCTTTTCGGCCATGCTTTGAAAGCTAACCAGCGTTAATAAAAGCAAATATAAACGGATGTTGTGGGTGAACATGTTATTACCTCAGCGCTGCCGCTGCTGGTGTATGCCATATATCGATTTCATCGACATCTTGTTGTTTAATAAGTGTTGGCTTTAAATCGCCGTAATTAATAATACCGTATGCTTGCTTTATTTCACGTATTTTCTGCGGGTTGCTTTTAATAAATTGGTTTAATTCGGCCAGTATCGCTTGATGGTGTAATGTTGAAAGCATGAAAGGCGCTTCGTTGTGAGGCAAGGTTAAATCTAGCACAAAATTATCAAAACCTAAGGTGTGTTCGCTATAGTATTTCCCCACATGCACCTCAAGGTCCATGGCATCAACGCGTCCTTTTTGTAACATAGACAAACCTGCGTAGATATCGGACGTCCAGATTATTTCAGTAAGCTTTTCATCCACTCGAGTTTGCCAGTTCACAGGCGTAAATCCGAGCGGCATTACAATACGTTTAATGCTGTTGATACCTTTACCGCTGTTTTTTTGCTTCACCAATGTACCGGTAATAGCGTGAGTCAGGGGCAGCGAGAAAAATTTATCTTCTGCCTTAGTAATCTGATTGTACCAATTAGGGTTATCTGGGTAGACAAAGTCTACGTGCCCTTTCATCAGTTCCATCTGCAAGCGGCGTATGGGCATACTCAGATAAATGAATTCATGACCAGAGTGTTTTGAAAACGCTTCTAATATTGCCCAACCTACGCCCTTATCAACCGGTGATGAAAAGTCGTAATGAGGTAAGTATTGAATATTTTGCGCCCCTACAATGTATTTTTCAGCAGCTAATGAAGTGCTATAAACTGCAAGTAGCAGGCTTACTATGCGTATAAACATAATGTACTCCTCGTTTATATTTACAGATAGAGTAGGTTACTGCTAGCACTAATGGAGATGCTTTTGTTAGTGGAAGTCGCGCGACGCAAGGTTTAGTGACGTTAGCCATTGTGTTCTGTCGATGAGTTTTCCAGCAATAATATGTATGACTCCCTCTTTAGAGCGCTCAATAATACCATTGACCTGCAACAATGTTGATTTTAAAAAAGTTGCTTGTTGTGCTCGCGCGGTAGCTACCCAAACCACGATATTCATATTGCCAGTATGATCCTCTAACGTTATAAAGGTTACGCCTGCTGCCGTACCTGGCGCTTGCCGACCTGTTACGCAACCAAGCACTTTAACTACAGATTTATGTGCTTTGGTTTTAAGCTGGTTGGCAGGTGTAATAAAGTTTAAGTTCTTTTTTTTACTTAATAGTGCAATAGGGTGATTGTTAGTACAAAGGCCGGTAGCGGCATAATCCTCTAGTAGATCTTCAACCTCATTAGGGGCTCTATTTAAACTATTTTCTATAGGCAGACTGTCAAACAAAGGTAGGGTCGCTTGTTGGTCCATCATGCGCCATCTCGCTTCGTAACGATTGCCACTGAGTTGGTTAAAGGCTCCAGCACTGGCTAAAGCTTCTCGCTCATCTCGGCGTATAGCTAGCTTCTGTACCGCCTCTATACTCTCATAGCCTTGTTTCGGTCGCTGCGAACATACATATTGAGCCGCGGTTTCTCCCAGCCCTTTAATTATAGTTAAGCCCAGTTGAATTTGCTTGTCGCCTGCAAGGTTTACTACCTTATGAGCAAAGTCTGAGCGGTTGATGCAGGGCGGATGCACACAAATATTGTGGCGCTTGGCATCTTGAACCAATTGAGATGGCGTATAGAACCCCATAGGCCAACTATTTAGCAAAGCGACATAAAACTCTACTGGAAAGTAGAATTTCAGCCAGCAAGATACATAGGCTAATACCGCAAAAGAGGCCGAATGAGACTCAGGAAATCCATAGCCAGCAAAACCTTTAATCTGCTCAAATAAATTATTAGCAAAGGGTTCATTGTATCCTCGCTTTACCATACCCTTAATTAGCTTGTCTCTAAACTCAAAAATACGCCCATCTTTTTTCCAGCTGGCCATGGCGCGGCGTAGTTGATCAGCTTCCCCCCCACTAAAGCCAGCAGCCACCATGGCAAGTTGAATAACCTGCTCTTGAAAAATAGGCACTCCCATAGTGCGAGAAAGTACCTCCTTAACTTCTTCAGAAGGATAGCTGATGCTTTCTTTGCCATTTCGTCTAAGTAAATACGGATGCACCATGTCGCCTTGGATGGGGCCAGGACGCACAATGGCAATTTGTACAACTAAGTCGTAGTAGCAACGCGGTTTAAGGCGGGGCAACATTGACATTTGTGCTCGCGACTCTATTTGAAATACGCCTACCGTATCAGCCTTTGAAATCATATCGAAAACCTGAGGATCATCCCCAAGTTTAGTTATAAAAGGTATGTTTACCGGTACCGGGAACTGGGCATTAATCAAGTCAAATGCACGGCGGATGGCACTTAGCATCCCTAACGCTAATATATCTACCTTTAGTAGTCCTAGGGTTTCAATATCGTCTTTATCCCATTGAATAATGGTACGTTCGGGCATGGCGGCATTCTCTGTGGCTACTAATTCGTACAAGGGGCCTGCGCTAATAACAAAACCGCCCACGTGTTGAGACAAGTGTCGAGGAGTACCGAGCAACTGCTCGGTCATTTCAATTAGCAAATTTACCTTTTTATCCTCTTTGCTAAGCCCTAAATGCTCTAGTTGCGATTGCCATGGTATAACGCTGTCTCTACGGTTTATTTGCTTAATAATAAAGCTCAGTTGCGTTTCACTAAATCCTAAGGCTTTGCCCGCATCTTTAAACGCCGATTTGAACCGATAGCATATTACTGTAGCAGCAATAGCTGTACGCTCTCGGCCATACTTTTGATAAATATATTGTATAACTTCTTCTCGGCGTTGATGCTCAAAGTCCACATCAATATCTGGCGGCTCATCGCGCTCTTTTGAAATGAAACGCTCGAAAAGCACGTTAATTTGCCTTGGGTCTACAGCCGTAATTTCCAAGCAGTAACACACCACAGAGTTGGCTGCCGAGCCTCTACCCTGATATAAAATTCCTTGTCGTTTGGCAAATTGCACAATGTCGTACAGGGTAAGAAAGAAATACGCGTACTGTTGCTCTTCAATCAGCCGCATTTCTTTTTCAATTAAGCCACGAACCTTATCGCTCAAGCCCTCTGGGAAACGTACTTTAATACCCGCTTCTACGCATTCTCTAAGGTAGTCTGTAGGGGTTTTACCCTTAGGCACTAATTCAGCCGGGTATTGATAGCGTAACTCGGCTAAAGAAAAATGGCACTGCTCGGCCAATGCCAGTGTGTTATCTATCCATTTTTCAGGGTACAACTTAGTGATTTTTTTTAACGGTCTTAAACTGCGCTCGGCATTGCTTAAAGCCTCCCGCCCCAAGTTGTCTATTGGTTGATGTACCCGTGTGGCGTGGAGAACATGTTGTAGTGGAAGTTGATCGCTATGATGCATAAGCACGCCGGTACAGGCTACGAAAGGAAAGTGAAACTGCTGTGCTAAACGGTTGTAGGTAGAAAAGCGGGTATGGTCGTGGCCATCGAGTAAACGCTGTGCCCCTATATGCGTATGAATGTTGGAATGCTTAGTAAACCACTGTGCCCAGTGATTGTCTGGCTCTTCATTGCCACTGGGTAACCAAATAAGTTTGCAGTGACGTAGGGTTCGTAAATCCCACTCTGCCAGTTGATATTCGCCTTTTTCTGAACGCCGTCTTGCATTGGTGATAATACGGCATAGCTCAGCATAAGCCGCTTTATTAGGGCACAACAAAATAAACGCTAAGGTTTCATCAAAAACAAAGTAGCTACCTACAATAAGTTTAATAGGTAGGCGTTGCTCCTTAATAGCGCCATAGGCTCTAACTATACCGGCCACGGAACATTCATCGGTGATAGCAACTGCTTTATAGCCTAAGAAAGACGCGGTGGTAACAAGCTCTGCCGGCGATGATGCGCCCGTTAAAAAGCTATAGTGGCTCTGACAAAAAAGCTCACAGTACATTAGCTGTACACTCCCTGTACCCACCATTTACTCTCGGTATCTTTAAATACCAATAAGCGCACGCCCTGTGGGGTTTGCGCTATAAAATAATCCTGTTTTTGGGTGTTTTCTTCCCACCAACCGGTTTGCAATCGCAGGGGCCCAAAGCATACTCGGCTCGCTACCGAAAGAGGCTTAGGGTGATCAAGCAGGAACGTGGGCGCGGCATCAAAACCATAGCTTTGCCCATTTCCCTGTGCCTGATAAACCGTCATCTTTTCAAATATATGGCTATTGCCGAGGGCGGGTAACTGGGTACTTTGCTCGCCTAACTTAGCTTTTAAGCGTCCAATTAATTGCTTTTGCGCTAGGTGAGTAAAACGGTCGGAAAACAAATCGTTCGTGTCTTTTTCTATCGGTTCGAAATCTTCGCACAGTAAGGTGAGGGCGATAGCGGGTTGTTGCAGCACCAGGCGCTCAACCTTTAAGCTAACCAAATCGAGCCATGCGGTAGCGCAGGTAAAGGGGGTAGCAGCGCTTACCGGCATTACTTGCTGCTCAGCCTCTCTTAGTTGTATTTCAAAGCATAAAGAAGAGGTGGTGAGATTGCGTGCCCGTAAATAATGAGAAAGGGTATCAAGTAACTTGCCCATGTAAGGAAGAAGATGTTGACTATTTTCTACCTCAAAAGGTAATACTGTGTGCTGCTTAAAGGTGCTACTTGGTCTAAATAGGGTGCGGGTAGGGAAGGTTTCTCCCCGTAACGCTGTTAAGTAGCGAATTGTATCGTTAGTGAACCTTCGGCCTAGTTCGTGCACGGGCATAGTAAGCAGTTGACCTATGCTGGTTATTCCTACTTTTTCCAGTGCATTAAGCGCTTTGCTATCTAAATCTGTGTATGACAGTTTACAGTGAGCGAGACATTTAGTGATGGCTGTTCGCTCGCGTAGCATTTGGTTAATTTGGCTTTTTGCAAGTACGCGGGCGGCCTCTATACCCCAGGCTGTGGCGTAATGGTAATGAATGCCTTGTTGGTTTATTTCGTGGGTTAGCGTGTTCCACAATACATCATAGCCGCCATAATATTGCAGTAAGTTATCTAACCGAATAGCTAAGCTATGTTCTGTATTAATAACAATATCAGAAGCCAGTGGATAAAGTTGATGAGCAAGGCTGAGTAAGGCTTGTTTTTCAACATCTTTATCGTACTTAATAATATGAGCCTGAGGGCACAGGGCGGCGGTTTGGGCTAAACCAAAGCCTAATTCTATACCATGCTGCTTAGCCGCTGCGTTCATCTGAACCACGCTATTGCTGTTTTCATGATAAACCACAGTAGGCTCATCTGCGCTACCACCTTGTTGAAGAGGTGTGTAAGTATCTAGCGTTAATTGATAGCAGTGTAAGTAGGCCCACAACATTATTAGCTCACAGAATGTAGTGAGTGAACTTTTCGTTTATTATTTTTTATCGCCCACTGAATGGCATGATTATCAGGTGTCCAAGAGAAAGGAACCGATAGGTTATGTACAGGCCAACCTTGACGTTGTTTTAATATGTCTACGGTGAGGTTCGCTTCGTGTGCCTTCAAACTAAGCTCAAGGCTAACCGGCAAAGAAGAGGGCTTTTTCGACGCTAAAGAAAACAATAAACACAGGGCGTCATTATGTGTTGCTGCCACTTGCAACCGGCGGGCAGTCTTTGCCGCCATGGTCTTGCTCCATAGCAATACACAGTGACACGCTGCGCTTTTTAAACATTGCTCTGCTGCCCATAATGCATCGGCGTCATTGTCCGGTGTAATAATGAGTACTTGGCTAATATCTATTCCTTGTGTGGTGAGCCACGGGGCACACACATGGGCGGGAGGATTAATAAAAACCCGTAATTTGTGCTTTCTTTGCTGGCTAATCACCTGTTGAAATAACGACACTTCCCCGATACCTGTAGTACAGGCAATACTCACCACACCAGCACTTGGTATACCTCCGTGCAGGGCCTCATCTAGCGTGTGAATACCCAACGCAAACCGGCTTGTATTCGCCGGTTGTTCGCGGGCCCGCCATATATTGGGGTGGTTGTTAAAAAGGGATAAAGAGTCTTTCATAACACTATAATACTGTATGGATGTACAGTATTATAGTGTATGTCGAGGGCTTTTCAAGAACAGTCCGGCTTAGCTGCTTATACTATTTGCTAACGCTATGATAGCTAGAGAATAAAAGATGCTATTAGGAAGCTTGGCTTTCTGTTTGAGAGGTTTTTTTCGCGGCGTCCCCAGTAACAAATACAGTAATTAACTGGCACGCTGCAATAAATCCCTCTGCCGTATTTTTAGACCAAGCAACGCGGATATTACTTGGCATTTCTTTGATCACATCCTGAATATCCACAAAGCTTAATGTTTCTGTTTTAAGTATTCGTGAAAGGGCTTCCTCTACCGTTGCACTTTTTTCGCTGCACTGCATAACGATATTGGAAAAGTTGCTCATTAATAGCATTAACACAAGATGTTGTTGCTGCGTGATCAAATGCCGTTTAAAAGCATTATCTATGCGGGTGGCTAAGTTTTTGCCAAGCGCTTCCGTTACCATAACAAGCGTACGATAAGCATGGCTTGCTTTGCTATTGTTCTGTTTAGCGGATGAACGGGAAAGCGTGATTTCCTTTTGCATGTTTTGCATACGCAGGGCCATATAGCCCACAATAAGGATCAGAAAGCCAATTACAGAAAATGTCACCATCATTATCATTTTATAGCGGCCTTTTGTTGTGCGATGAATGCATCAATATGTTGTTCTAAAATAAACAGCGGAACTGAGCCATTTTCTAATACTGCGCGATGAAATTTACGTACATCAAAATGTTGCCCTAATGCGGCTTCCGCTTTTTTGCGTAAAGCTTTAATTTTTATCTCACCTATTTTGTAAGATAACGCCTGTGCAGGCCATGAAATATAGCGGTCAATCTCCGTATTCACGTTATGCTCTGAGAGGGCAGTGTTTTCCATCATAAAGTCCACAGCCTGCTCACGGGTCCACCCCATAGTGTGCATGCCTGTATCCACCACCAATCGACAAGCGCGCCACATTTCATAACTTAGGCGACCAAAGTTATCGTAGGGACCTTCATAAATACCTGCTTCTATCCCCAGAAATTCAGAATAAAGCCCCCAACCTTCACCAAAGGCCGAAATATAGGTGTTCCTACGTACCATAGGCAAACCTTCAAGTTCTGCCGCTAATGAAACTTGTAAGTGATGCCCTGGTACCGCTTCGTGTAGCGTTAACGCCGGTAACGCATAAAGGGGGCGTTTATCTAAGGCATAGGTGTTAACCCAATAATACCCAGGTTTATCATCTCGTGAAGGGTGAATGTAGCGGCCAGTGGTGTATTTCGGCGCAATGTTGTCAGGAACGGGGGCCACGCCGTAAGGCGTACGCGGTAAATATTCAAACAGCGAAGGCAGTTTTGCGTCCATTTTTTTAGCTATAAAAGCGGCTTCTTTTAGAAGTTCTTGCGCTGTCTTAGCATAAAACTGAGGGTCTTCACGAAGAAACTGTATGAAGTCGTTGATAGTACCGTCAAACTCAACGTCTTCCACAATATGCTGCATTTCGCCACGAATACGCTTTACTTCGCTAAGACCTAGTGCATGAATGGCTTCAGGGGTCATATCTGTGGTGGTGTAATGCTTTGCTCTATTCGCGTAATACGCCTTTCCGTCAGGCCATAAATTGGCCGCAATTGTCTCGCGGGCGCCCGGAATATATTCATCAACAAGGAAGTTATAAAACGCTTGATAGGCAGGTAATACACTGGTTTTTATCGCCTCAACACCTGCTTCTGTTAGTGCGTTTTGTTCAGCGTTGGATATATGTTCAGGAAAAGACGTAAAAGGCTTAAAGAACTCACTTTCTTGCGGTGTGTCTACAATATACGCGGCCACCGCTTTTTCAAAACCCTGTAACACAACTTTCGGTTGGGTATAGCCTTCTGCTAGCCCCTCACGCATATACTTAATTTGTTGCTCAAAGTAGGGGCGTAATTGATTGAGTCGAGAAGTATAAGCCTGATAGTCGGCAACATTTTTAAAGGTAGCTAAATCAGGCAAGCTTGCCATTGAGGCATGAAAACCATATTCAGAATTAATGGGTACAAGGTACGCGCGAAAACGATATTCATCGATATAATTGTCTAGGCGATACCGCTGCATAAGCAACGCAATATAACCCTCATTCGACAAGTTATCGGCAGAGTAGGCATTTAATGCTTCGCGATATTCTAACCACTGTTTTTGTTTTGCGGCTAAGCCCTGAGGCGAAATATCTGGCAATTTATCGGCATAGGCTTGTTCCCCTGCGCGGGAGGCAAGTAAAGGAGAAACACTAAGTTCATATTGCCATATTTCATCTAATAGTGAATAAAACTGGTTATCTTTATTGGGCGCAGCAAAGGCGACTGAACTAATTAGGCACGCACAAAGTGCGAGCAAAGAAAGATATTTCATTAGGGCCTCCGGTAACCTAGAACAGGAAAGGCCCTGCGGGTTACTCTTTTTTAGGTGTATATATAGGGCTTGGAAAGGCTGTTACTTTATCAGATTTGTTATCTAATTGAGTAATTTTAGCCGTGCCTTTTTTATTTACAGAATCGATACGCAAAATGTTGTGCATAGGGATGTAGGTTTTAGTGACATCACCAAATTCTGATTTTAGTTTCTCGTGACTAGGGTCAACTACCACACTGGTATGGGTGTCCCATACAAAATCGCCGACCTCAACAAAGCCAAATAGAGCCCCTTGAGTTAACGTTTTTACGTAGAGTTCGTAACGCTCGCCACTACTAACAAATTGTACTCGGTATAAAAGATCGCTGTTGCTCATGTGTTTTCTTACATCACTCAATAAAAGAATAGAGGGGGTAAAACCACGGCAAGTTTACATTGGTCTATTTATACGGGCAATGGTAGAAAAAGCCGAGCACAAACATTGCCAAACAATGGCGGTGGGGTACTATGTGGGCAGTTTTGTAGATGGTTGGAAATCAAAATGATAAAAAAAATACTATTAGGTGGTGCTATAGCGGCAATGTCATTGTCATCCTATGCACATAACCACAATACGACAGAAAGTACGTTTAACCCAGATACGCAGCGTATCAAATCGCATCTCTTTTTCTTAGCAGACGACTTGTTAGAAGGGCGCGATACTGGCTCACGAGGCCACGAAATTGCTGCTTTGTATATTGCGACAGAGTTTGCCAAGTATGGGCTAAAACCCGCAGGAACCGATGGCTATGTGCAACAGGTTTCGTTTCGTAAAGCGAATTTAGTGCAGGAGTCTCCTGAATTTACTTTAACCCGCGGTGGCGAAAGCATTAGCTTTGATTATCCCAAACAGTATTTAGCGGGTCCAAGCCTACTAAGCACCGATGCAAAAGTAGAAGGTGAATTAGTGTTTGTTGGTTACGGCATTGTTGCCGACGAGCTTGATCACAACGATTACGAAGGTATGGATGTAGAAGGCAAGATAGTGGTTACTCTAGCGGGTAAGCCAAGCGATTTTCCTTCAGAAGAAGGGGCGCACTTCGCCTCCGGTTACCAGAAACAAAAGTATGCGGCTAGCCGTGGTGCTATTGGTATGATTACGGTAACAACACCTAAAAACGAAAAGGTACGCCCTTATCAAAGCCGTTTAAGCTATATACATACACCGCGTATGGCATGGCTAAATGAAGAGGGTGAGCCAGCGAATAGCTTCCCAGAAATTAAAGGTGGCGCCTACTTAAGTGAAGGTGCAGCAAAAACCTTATTTGAAGGCGCAGAACGTTCACTAGAGGACGTATATGCCGACCTAGAAGCTGATAAAGTACCGACAGGCTTTGCGCTTCCTGGCACCGTTAGTTTAAGCAAGAAAAGCACCCATGAAGTGGTAACTAGCCCTAACGTGGTAGGTATGCTCGAAGGCTCTGATCCTCAGTTAAAAGATGAATACGTAGTTTTCACTGCGCACTCAGACCACATTGGTTTTGCCAAAACAGTGAAAAAAGACAACATTAACAATGGCGCCATGGATAACGCATCTGGCACATCGGTAATGTTAGAAACGGCACGTTTATTTAGTGAGATGAAACAAAAGCCTAAGCGTTCTATTTTATTCGTATCGGTAACGGGTGAAGAGAAAGGTTTATTAGGAGCGGACTATTTTGCCCGTAACCCAACGGTACCAGTAACCTCTATGGTGGCTAACGTTAACCTTGATATGCCTATTTTAACGTACGAATTTGCTGATGTTATTGCCTTTGGTGCAAACCACAGCGACTTACAAGATTCAGTGGAAAAGGCCGCTGCTAACGCAGATATCGAACTAAGCCCAGATCCATGGCCAGAGCAAGCGCTATTCACTCGCTCTGATCACTATGCGTTTGTAAAACAAGGTGTACCTTCTGTATTTATGGTACCGGGTCTTAAATCTAAAGATCCCAGTGTGGATGGTAGTAAGGTGTTTGGTCAGTTCTTATCAACCCACTACCATAAGCCTAGCGATGATATTCATCAGCCATTTAACTGGAATGCGGCAGAAACCTTCACTAAGGTAAACGCACAAATTGGTTGGACACTGGCAAACCAAGAAGACAAGCCGAGCTGGAATGAAGGCGACTTCTTCGGTACCACCTTCGGTCAATAAGACAGTAAAAAAAGAGCCAGACATCATCAGTCTGGCTCTTTTTTCTTTATTGCTATTCTCGCGGCTAACGGCTAACGGCTAACGGCTAACGGCTAACGGCTAACGGCTAACGGCTTACAGCTTGCGCTTTAATACGGTAGAGCTCACATTTGGCGTATAGTCAAAATACACCATTTCACAAGTGACGCTTGGGTATTTACCTTTCCAATCCGACCCCACCGAGATAGCATCAATACGATATTCATCCACCACTTTTTGCTTATTCTTATCGACTTGTGGGATAACTTCGTCCACATAGCGGTTTGACTCTAATATAGAAATTCGCTCTTCAAATGGAATGAGGGGCGGGCGACCTTTCGACTGAATAATTAACTCATCGGTAGACACGCCTACAATTAAGTAGTCACATAATTGCTTGGTTTTTTTCAGGATATTGAGATGGCCTTGATGGAAAATATCAAAGCACCCTGAGGTATACATACGACCGTACTTCTTACCTGAACTGATTTGCGGAACAGAAAGCAATGCAAAGTCGGCCTTAAGGGTAGATAACAACTCATCACGATAAATGTCATCTAAAGGCAAGACAGATTTTAAGTTAGGTGGGCTAGGCCAGCTGGTGTCTTCAAATTGCTTCTCACAAAATGTGACAGGGCTATCGTAACGTGGAATAACATGAAAATGCACGGCGGGATCGACCATCATCAGCATAAGGTAATTAATTTTGCTGAAGTTGAAGCGCTTTTTCAGTATCCTCTCGATATCAGCAATAACCTGTTTTTGCTCTCTAGCAGCCTCTTCAGAGATATCGGCATATTGATAGGCATCTTCTTTGCAAATAAGTACCAAAGAACCAATAGTGACTTGGCCTGGTCTTAAGAGTACATGCCAGTAATCGTAAGTCTTAATAAGGCTTTCTGGGTATCCGAACTTTGATAATGTGGCGTTTAGCATGGCTCTCAACGATTAGTTTATAAATTGACATCTCATTATAATATAAACAAAGAGTTAGGCTAGTTAGCAAATTTATAAAGTTACTTTTCTTATTGTAAAAAGAGTCTAATTATCTGTATGAATATCGTTTTTGACACCGTGAATGTCTACTACTTGCCCCAATTTCTTCCTATTTGTGAAGAACTCACTCGACGAGGGCATCAGATAACGTTTGTTTGCTATAAAAATAAGAATAGTGAAGATAAATTTACGCAAGTACTCACCGCGCTTGCCTACCACTATCACTGGGTAGAAGACGACAAGTCTGCCCGGGACTATTACGTAGAACATAAGCCAGACTGGATCTTTTTTGGAAACGCTTTTGCGTACTTAGATGAAATCCATCAAGCCAGCAAAACCGCTCAGTTAGGGCATGGTGTAGGTCCAAAACCCAGCTATTATCATAAGTCGGTCACCCCAATGACCGTGCGTTTTATTGAGGGGGAGTTTAGGCTTAAAAAAATAAGAGAGCTCTATCCCAACGACAACTTTGTGCAGGTGGGCTTCTCCAAACTCGATCCGCTTTACAACAACACAGAGGCCGGGCTCGATTATGCCAAGCTAGGTTTAGACAAAAGCAAAAAGACGCTGCTGTTTGCCCCTACCTTTAACCCAAGTTCATTAGAACGCTTTCCTGATGATTGGCCTCGCTACTTTGAAGATTTCAATATTCTTATTAAGCCTCACACCTTCACCTACACCCGAGAAGCTTATAAGAATCAACGCAAGAAGCTAAAAAAGTGGGCGGCATTTGAAAATGCGTATGTGGCTAGCGAATACGAATTGTCACTACTGCCGTTTATGAAAGACGCTGACATCTTATTAAGTGAGGCCTCTAGTACGTTATTTGAATTTGTCGCACTGTCTAAGCCGGTGATTGTATGCAATTTCTTCAAATTGAAGTGGTCTTATCGCGGTATCTTTAAATACCGTTTCGAAAAACGATTTGGCAAAGACAATGTTATTTATGAAAACATAGGGCTACACATCAATAGTTTTAGTGAATTAAGAGAAGCGGTAGAGAAGCAATTGGCCCAGCCCTCTTTGTACGCCAAGGAACGGGAAAAATATACACGAGATCATACTGGCCCTACCGATGGCAAAAGCTCAGTACGTATCGTGGATTACTTAGAAGCATACTGAAGACACTCGCCTTCGGGCGAGAGTAGCGCTAAGGCAAGGCGAAGCGCTTTATCGTGTTAGCCTGTGCAGCAACGGCACAGGCGAAACGTGTTAAATAAACAGCTGTTTAAATATCTGCCACTGCTCACTGAATTGTTCAGTAGGCTTACGAGTAAAGCCACTTCGAATATAAAGGTTAATACGCCCGTCAACATAGCAAATCATTAGATTGGCAATAACGTCTTCTTCCGCAGATAAGGTTTTTCCCTCACGCAATTTACGTTCACGTAATACCTGTTTCATTTGCGTTTCTAAACGCTCAAATAGTTTGGCAATACGCGCGCGTAACCTGTCTTGCTCGCCCATAAGTGCATCACCATTGAGTATACGTGTAATGCCTGGGTTCTTTTCCGCAAAACCTAAAATAAGGTGAAGTATAAGCTGGCAGCGGGCTGCAGAATCTTTTTCTTCATTAATAATTTTATTGATACGCGTAAACAGGGTTTCTTCAATAAATTCGATAAGCCCTTCAAACATTCTCGCTTTGCTGGGAAAGTGGCGATATAGGGCAGCCTCAGATACGCCTACTCTTTGTGCAAGTTTCGCGGTGGTAATACGCTGACCGGCGTTCGTTTCTAACATTCCCGCTAAGGCCTGTAAGATTTGCGCTCTACGATTTGTTTTTTTGACAGCAGGCATGATGAGAGTAATCCTCCGCAAACGAGCTTAGTTGAGCTCGTGTTCCATGTTAAGTTGGCGTAAGCCAATAGGTTATTGATATTTTTATTATTATCGGCTCAATAGCTAAAACTATGAGCCCGATGCTTGGTTTTTATTATATTGCTGAGCCACTAATTGTAGCAGCCCTTTTGCCAATTCCGCTTTGCTGGTGGCAGGTAAGTGTACATCTCCATTTTGCCAGATTACGTGAAGTGCATTGTTATCGCTATTAAAGCCTAAACCTTCGCTAGTAATATCATTGGCCGCAATCATATCGAGGTTTTTATTATTCAACTTACCCCGTGCATAGGCTTCTACGTTTTGGCTTTCGGCGGCAAACCCCACACAAAACGGCTTGGCTTTTCGGTTTGCCATTGTGGCTAGAATATCAGGGTTTTTAATAAAAGTAAGTGTTAACTCATCGCCGGTTTTCTTAATTTTATTGTCAGCGACATTGGCGGCTTTATAATCGGCTACCGCAGCAGTAGCAATAAATATATCAGTAGACGATATCACAGAATTACATGCTTCAAGCATATCATCTGCACTTACCACATCAATTCGCTTACACCCGCAAGGAGTAGCAAGGTTTACCGGCCCTGCTATTAAGGTTACCTGTGCGCCTAGTTCAATAGCTGCACTAGCGATAGCAAATCCCATTTTGCCAGAACTGTGGTTAGATATATAACGCACCGGATCTAACGGCTCCCTAGTAGGGCCGGCGGTAATCATAATATGGCGGCCCTGCAATACTTTGGAAGAAGGTGTGTCAGTGGCATGTTTCGCTTTAGCCTTTTTGGTGGCTAATGTATTACTGATATAACTTGCAATGTCTAAAGGTTCCACCATTCGCCCAGCGCCGATATCCCCACATGCCTGTTCACCGCTTGCAGGCCCAATAAAATTTACGCCATCAAGGGTAAGGGTTTCTATATTTCGCTTAGTCGCAGGGGCCTTCCACATCTGTTGGTTCATGGCAGGGGCTATAAAAATTTGCGCCTTAGTAGCCAAATAAAGGGTGGTTAATAAGTCATCAGCCATGCCATGTGCAAGTTTGGCCAATGTATTCGCCGTGGCGGGCGCTACTAGCAGTACATCCGCCCACTTTGCTAGTTCAATATGCCCCATAGCCGCTTCGGCAGCGGGGTCGAGTAGTTGTTGGTGCACCGGGTTACCAGATACGGCTTGTAGCGACATGGGGCTAACAAATTCTGCCGCTGATGTAGTGAGTACTACCCGTACATTTGCCCCCAGCGCAGTAAACTTGCGCACAAGATCAGGCGCTTTATAAGCGGCAATACCACCGCTTACCCCAAGTAACACATTTTTATCTGTTAAAGACATACTAACAACACTCTATTTTGTATGGTGTAAGCCTACCATGAAGGTAATTTTTACGGTAGCCGAACGACAGACGCCAGCGTCACTTCTATTCCTTTGACCAGTCGTTGTTCACGCGGTGTCGAGGTATAACTAGTTTAGGTTTTTATACAGGGGATACATATGTCCATAAAAGGGTGGCCCGAACAAGAACGTCCGCGAGAAAAACTCCTGCATAAGGGGGCGCAATTGCTAACCGATACAGAGCTATTAGCAGTAATATTAGGCGCCGGCATGGCGGGAAAGACCGCAGTTGTTCTGGCTCGCGAACTATTAACCACCTTGGGTTCGTTACGTGAAATTGTTAACTGCAGCGAAAAAGAGTTTACGGCTGTAACTGGCGTAGGCCCTTGTAAGTATGCTCAGTTTCAAGCTGCGTTTGAAATTTACCGACGTAACTTAGAAATTCCCTTAAAAAAGCAAGATGTATTCAATAATGTGAATGATACAAAAAAATACTTACAAGCTGTGCTTCGCGACTGCCAGCATGAAAAGTTTGGGCTGCTAATGCTAGATAGCCAACATCAACTCATTGCCTTTCGCATTTTGTTTAGCGGCACGATTAATAGCGCTGCTGTATACCCAAGGGAATTGGTTAAGCAAGTAATGAAAGATAACGCGGCAGCTGTTATATTGGTCCATAATCATCCCTCAGGCGTAGCAGATCCTAGTCAGGCAGATATCAACCTAACTAGCGAGATCCGTTCTGCTATGGCGATGATCGATGTGTCTGTGTTAGATCATTTTGTTGTGGGAGACGTAGAAACAGTGTCTTTTGCACAGCGAGGTTTGCTATCCTAGATACCGCCAATTATTTGGTTTAATTTAGACTATAATCTAGTCAATTAATTTAAAATGCTTTAGTATGGGATACTAACGGGTAAATTTCAGGAAAGGACGAATATGAAGAAGTCAATTATTGCATTATTCGCTGCCGCAACTATGGTTGCAGGCGTGAACGCTCAAGAAGAAGGTACTGCTGGCCCAGGTGCTGGTGGTGTAGGTATTGGTGGCGTTGCTGGAACTACCATTGCAACTGTTGCTGTTGTTGGTGGCGTAGCCGCAGGCATTATTGCAAACGCTAACGCTGACACTCCTGATGATGATGTTGATCCTACGCTTTCGTGTGAAGGTTCAGATCCTCTAGTAGGTGATGTGTGTGTTGGTACTACTAATACGCTAACAACTACGGTAAGTGGCTCAGTTACACAAACTATCACTGTGCCTGTAACGTTTACTTACGCGCCATCTATTTAGTAAACCCTATTTTTGAAAAAAGCCGCTTTTATTAGCGGCTTTTTTATTGCTAGAACAGGCCTTTTTTCCGATCTATCACTGAAGCATTTCAATGAAAATTATCCATACCCTATGCACTATAGGTTTAGTTTCTATTTTGATGGTGGGGTGCTCGAACACCACGCGATCTTATGTAAGAACTATTCAGTTAGCCTTTGAAGACAGATCTGCGTCTTATACAATCGAAGAAGTTTCTACCAGTAAAGCCGATCTCATTCAGATCAAAGCAGGGGAACGCGACACCGCTTCTCTTGCGCTCGCCTATATTGAAGGCGATAAGTATCGCTGGGTATCGGGTGATAAAGTTGTCTTTACCATGCACCATGGCGTTATTGTGCAAACAGAAGGGCTAGGTAATGATTTGTATTACACTAGCAAGCTTATGAACAACCCATTAGCTGGCGATAATAAACTCGCCTACGAATGGCTACGCAAAGTGGATATTGAGGGCGTAGGTTATGGCTTACCTGTTTCCTCTTCATGGCGTATACAAGGGGAAGTTACCCAGCAATACATGGGTTACCCTATGAACGTATTGAAAATAACTGAAACTGTTCACTTTCCTGATACTACACCCTTTATTGATACCGGTTTAATATGGGAAAACACGTATTTTCTTGATGCAAAAAGCAAAGAGTTGCTGGCGTCATCACAAAAATTCAGCCCCAAGGGAGATGTCTACGACATGGTTTATCTAAGCCGGGTGGTTCGTTTACTAAAGCGTAGGGGAGTAGTACCTCAATGAGACTGGCGAAATTAATGATGGTGGGTGCTGCGCTTTGGATGGCTTCGTCTGCAGCATGGGCACAAGTTACTATTTTAATTAATAAGCAGCCTTATGAATTTGCCCATCCGGTAAGATTATCTAGCGTACTTTCTATTGCTGCAAATGGGGGAGACTGGTATTGGCCCGCGTCAGGGGTTTTCGATCTAAACGACGCCACAGCAGAACGAGAAAAAGAAGCAGTATTATCGCGTATAAGAGAGTTGCTTACTGAGTATGACGCCGATTCATCTACCTATAAACTGCTAAAGAATATGTACACCCAGGTAGCATCATGGACTGTAGCAACCCGTGTAACTATGCCTGTTTCTTATATACGGGCTCGGGTGTTCTTTGAAGAAAACCCTATGTTTCCTGCTGGTAAATACTTACTTCGCTTGACGGGCCGACCATCAGTGGTTCATTTTTCTGGCGCGGTGGCCAAGCCCGGCGCGTACAGACACAGCAATAACGCAATTTACACGGTGAGTGACAAAGTAAAAAATCATCCAGAGGCTGATCGCAGTACGGTTTATGTTATTGCACCTAATGGTAAAGTGAGTGAGCGCGGAATTGCATACTGGAATATTGATTACGGGCAGCTTATACCGGGTAGCCAAGTATATGTTCCCATACAGGGCCAAATTATTGGTCACGCGCTGGATGACTTGAATCAGCGAATCGCAAAATTAGCAGTACATAGGATCCTTCCTCAATGAGTGCAAACCCTCCTGTAAAGAAAACATCTTTAGCTCTCATCATTAGTAGCATATGTGCGTTTTCTGCTTCTGCCGAGACAGACAGTGATTCACACACGGTAACGGTAAAACCCTCTCAGATGGTGCAAGGGGGTAATGGGCTTATTCAAACACCCACCGCAAGAATGCGTGAAGAAGGTGGCTTTGCGGCGAACTACACCGACAACGGTGAATATCGCTTTTTTTCGGTGAACCTTCAGCTTTTCGATTGGATGGAAGCAACCGCCCGCTATACCGACGTGAGAACTCGTCTTTATAGTGATGTCGAGTCGTTTAGTGGCGATCAAACGCTAAAAGATAAAGGGTTAGATGTTAAGTTTAGGCTTTGGAAAGAAAGCTATTACTTGCCTGATATCTCGGTGGGCTTTCGCGACTTTGGTGGTACGGGCTTTTTTGAAAGCGAATATATTAATGCCAGTAAATCATTTGGCCCCGTAGATGTACATTTAGGTCTTGGTTGGGGGTATTTAGGTACGGCTAGCGACATTACCAACCCATTCTGCGAATTAAGAGAGAGCTTTTGCGAACGTCCTACCGGTTTCTCGGGACGAGGCGGTAAAGTTGATTACCAGCAATTTTTCAAAGGGGACGTGGCATTCTTTGGCGGTATTGAATACCAAACACCTTGGGCGCCTCTCACCTTAAAGCTAGAGTTTGAAGGCAACGACTATTCACGTGATCGAGCGGGAGAACTGCAACAAGATACCCGCTGGAATGTAGGCGCAGTTTACCGCCTAGAAAACCTAGACGTTAGCCTAAACTATCAGCGTGGAAATACCGTGGGCTTTGGTTTCACCTATAGGTTTAATATGAATACTATTAGCCAGGTGAAATTCGATAAGCCCCCTCGTTCATTATTGGCCCGTAACGCGCCAGAAACGGTAGAAGATGTTGATAAATCAAGGTTATACAATAGCCTCTATCGTTCAGGTGGTCTGGCCCTTACCAGCGCCAAAATTACTGAAAATGAAGCAACCTTTTTTGGTACCCAGTACGCCTATCGCGATCAGCATGAAGCGATAGAGCGGGTGGGAAGAATAGTGGCGTCTGAATTACCAGACTCAGTGAAAACTTACCATATTGTGGATAACAGTGGTGGTCTGCCTATGGTTGATACCGAAATAGACGCGAGCGCCTTTATTTCAGCGGCTCGCTACGAGTCTTTAGAAAATGACCTAAGCAGCACCTATACCCGCCAAGCGCCTTCGCAGCGCACAAGAGAAAGTTATGATGGCTCAAACATACAGGGCTTATTCTATAATGCAGATTTCTTCTTTACCCAGTCATTTGGTAATCCAGAAGATTTCTATTTGTACCAAACGGGGCTCATCTTAGGGGGTGGGTATGCGGTTAACAACAAACTATCTTTTATCACTAGTGCAAGGGTAAGTTTGTTAGATAACTTCGATAAGTTTAATTACCTGGTTGATAACGAAGAGGTCGCGCTTCCGAGAGTAAGAACGCGAGTAAGAGAATATATCTCGGAAAACCCCATCGGCTTAGACACAGCGTTTGTTCACTACAAAGATAGAGTAAGTGACGATGTGTTTGGGCAAGTCTACGGGGGCTATTTAGAAAGTATGTTTGCTGGGGTAGGCGGCGAGTTACTCTATCGTCCGGTAGATAGCCGGCTTGCTTATGGTATTGATATTAACTACGTAAAACAACGTGATCCATACAGCAAGCTAGACACCATAGATTATGAAGCAATAACCGGCCATGCTAGTGTTTATTATCGTCCTGAGTTTTTAGATGATACGCAAATTACCGCCAGTGTGGGCCAGTTCCTTGCCAAAGATAAAGGGGTCAACATCGATTTTGCGAAGCGCTTTGATAGCGGCATTATTGTAGGTGCCTATGCCGCTTTCACTGATGTTTCGTCAGAAGAATATGGTGAGGGTAGTTTTACCAAGGGGTTCTACATTTCGATCCCTTCCGACCTCTTCCTATTACAGCCTTCTACAGGGCGCGGTAATTTTCCGTGGGTACCTATCTCACGTGACGGCGGACAAATGCTAAGGCGGCCTATACGCTTAATTGATACAACGGAAGTTCGTTCGCCATTTTATGATTAAGTAGCAGCAGTAGCTGCGGGCATTGCTGAGCATGTATGGTGCATAGCTGAGCATGCATGGTGCATAGCAATAACGCGTACCATTACTTAGTATCAATAAAAAAGGGAGCTCAGCTCCCTTTTTTGTATTCCTTTTATATGCCCACAACCCGCGTTATCTGCGCCAGTAATTAAGCCGCTTTCTTAGCTTAAAGTTTCTAAACCAATTTTTCGGTTTTGCCACATTTTCAGACCGCGGAAACTCACGTATTTCTTCTATTGTGGCGGCTAAAACACGCTGTGCAGAGGCGCCATCATCGTATGGGTGCATCTGGTTGCGGTAAGCTTTTATGGCAGACATAAGCGTGTCGTCGCACGCTAAGGCTTGGCTAATGCCAGCTTCTAAGTCGCTTGACGCTGTAATATCAATTAATACCGGCTCAGGCTGCGCGTTATTAAAGGTCACCACAGGTTTATTTAACAACAAAAACTCGGTAATAGCCGAAGAGGTATCTGAGAGCATTACATCACAGGTACTAAGCAAAGGCAGAATAGAGGCATCTTCTACAACTACTAGCTTATCGTGCTGCGCTGCCTTATACCTATCGATAACGCTTTGTTCCATCTTTGGGTGGAACTTCACCTTCCATACCCACGGCTTCTGTTGGCTAAGCTTTACAATTTCGTCGAACAAGGCACTGGTAGAGGTAAGGCTAGGAGAAAATGTAGGCGCGTAAAGAATTTCTACAGCATCTTTTTCCCGCTGGTTACTGGCATGCATATTAAAGAGTGCATCAAGTTTAGGCCAGCCCGTTTCTTTTACGGTGAAATGCGGATGTGGCTGGCGTAATTCGAGAAATTTCTCTGTAAAAAAAGGGCCTTGCGTACAATAAAGGTCGAAACACTCTCTAATTTTAAAGTGGCCTTTTTTCTTCCACTCAAACCCATGAAATAGCTGTACTTTTAACCCTGGGATGAAAGGGGGAACAACATTCCCGGGCAGAAAAACCGCATCGGGATGAAACGCCACGGCATCATCGACAGTAGGAAGTACGGCTTCTGTAGGCTGAAATAATGTACGATTGACCTCATTGCCTTCCACAAACCACTTTACCTGATGACCTTCATCCAACATGACATTGGCTAGGGGGCGTAAAATTTCGAAAGAGTAATTTTGCGAAAGGTAAAGCAGGAACTTCATCCGTTAGAGTCCTTGATGATCTCTATAATTTCCGTGGTTGAAATAGAAGGTGTACGTGGAAGATAAACTACCTCACATACATCTTTAAATTCATCAAATTTGCCTTTCCAGTCGTCACCCATAACCAGCACATCGGCTTGGCTTTTAACAATGTACTCGCGTTTTTTTTCTAACGACTCTTCCATAAATACTTCATCGACGAAGCGCATAGAGGCCAGTAATTCTTTTCTACTAGAATAAGGATAAATGGGATTTCGGCCCTTTTTGCTAAAATTGAGCGCGTCGGACGATACGCCAACGATTAAATAGTCACCATACTCTCGTGCCCGCTTTAAAATACGAATATGCCCAATATGCAATACATCAAAGGTGCCAAATGTAATAATTCGTCGCAAATTTTCTCCTAGGTGGGTTCAGTTAAATAGGCGGCAATACGTTGGCTACACTGACCGACGGTTTCCCCCAATCATTGTCTTTGTAATTGACTGACGTTGCGCTTGTTTTTCGCTAGGCGTTTGTGCGCATCGAGTAAGTAATGCATTCGCATGACTTGGGCTTTTAGCGATTATATACATGCTCTTATCGATTTTATGCCGCCACTTTTATATCATCAAAGTCGGGTTCATTGTGCAAAACCAACAAACAGGAAACCCCGCTTTCCTGCAGCGAATGCACCACGGGTAGGTACTGCGGAATATAATATAGATGTTGAACGTCAAAAAGTACTTTGCCCACCATGTAGAGGCTCCAATCATTTTTACACTAGTAAAGCAAATGCCATGCCGTTACTAAATAATTCTAATGGTAGTGAATGCGTCAGTTGTGGTTTAGTATACGTTCGCACACACAAATTTGTATCAAGTTATTACAATCAAGAATTTGAAAAAAAAGTACAGCGTTTTATGGTGAAACTCTCCTAAAGTATTAAATTAGCCGCTTTACTGAACAAATATCGCGCTTTTTTTACTTTCTTATTGAAATGGGCTGGGCTTTGCTGTATAAAATGCGCCCTCTAATTTATAGTAATACGTCATTTGACCCAACGTCTGTTTGAGCCGTGGGATTGACTGGCGCGACAGTTATCGTTGTTCTGGAGACAAATACAATGTCAAGAGTATGTCAAGTAACAGGTAAGCGTCCTACGGTTGGTAATAACCGTTCGCACGCAAGAAATGCGACACGTCGTCGCTTTTTGCCAAACCTTCAAACTCACCGTTTTTGGGTTGAGAGTGAAAGCCGTTTCGTTAAGCTACGTTTGTCTGCAAAAGGCATGCGTATTATCGACAAAAAAGGTATCGATTCAGTACTAACTGATATGCGTGCCCGTGGTGAGAAAATCTAAGGAAGCCAACAATGCGTGATAAAATTAAACTAGTTTCTTCAGCAGGTACAGGTTTCTTCTACACCACTGATAAAAACAAGCGTAACATGCCTGGTAAAATGGAAATCAAAAAGTTTGATCCCGTTGTACGTAAGCACGTTATGTTCAAAGAGGCAAAAATCAAGTAAACAAACTTGCTTTTGTCTCCACGAAAACCCGGCGCCTGCCGGGTTTTTTGCGTAAGCTAAAGTGGAAAGTCGTAGCCGTTACCATTACCATAAGCTGAACTTTTTAGGGTAGGGCAGTCAGTGTTACGACTTTCAAAGCGCGCAATGAACAACGTGGTAATTATTACTATGCTAGTAATGATTGGGTTGTTTAATTTAGATAGTTTCTTACCTCCCCCGAAACCTGCCAAACAGCGTCCCCTGCTTCCTGAAAACGCCTATGTGCTTAAAATAGAGCAAGATGACCATAAGCTAGAGCGGGTAGGACAAAGTTGGCGACAAGTCTCTTCTGTGGCTTCTATGGGTATCAGTGCGAATCAGCAATATACCGCGTGGCAACAGGCGCAATTAACCGCGGCCCCGTTTGTGGAAAATACCTCAGCCGTATCGCCAATTGTTGTGGTGGTGTGGTTAGCGGGTCAGCCGCAAGGTCAGGTATACGCTTTCTACCCGCAAACTCAGCCCCCTTTAGTGCAAATAGAAGATGACTGGTACCAGCTAGAAAATGTACAGCTACACGCCTTATTGCCTTGGCTCGCACACCCATAAACGTTATTAGTTAGCGGAGCAACCTATGCCTGAATTACCTGAAGTTGAAGTAAGCCGTTTAGGCGTATTGCCCTACTTACAAGACACTGTTATTAGCAAGGTGGTAGTAAGAGAGCGGCGCATGCGCTGGCCCATACCTAATGAAGTTGCATTGGTTGAAGGGCATAAAATCACGGCGGTGAAGCGCCGCGCAAAATACCTGCTAATCGAAACCCAAGTGGGCACGCTTATTTTACATTTAGGTATGTCGGGTAAACTGCGGGTTATAGATGCGAATGTGCCTGTCGTAAAACATGATCATGTTGATATTGTTCTGGCCACAGGCAAGTGCCTACGCTTTAACGATCCACGTCGGTTTGGCGCCTTTTTATTTCAAGCCCCTAATGAGCACATTAAGCTACTTGCGCATTTAGGCCCAGAGCCGTTAACCGATGCGTTTGACGACATGCGTTTATTTACCCTGTCGCGGGGTAAAAAAAGCCCAGTGAAAACTTTTATCATGGATAACGCAGTGGTGGTTGGTGTAGGAAATATATACGCAAACGAGGCGTTGTTTTTAGCCGGCATTAGCCCTACCAGGCAAGCAGGAAACATAAGCTTGGCGCGCTATAAGGTGCTTACTCGCACTATTAAGCAGGTGCTGGCCAAAGCAATAGAACAAGGCGGCACCACATTAAAAGATTTCGCCCAAACAGACGGCAACCCAGGGTATTTTGCTCAACAGTTAAATGTGTATGGCAGAAAAGGCGAGCCTTGCGAGCGGTGTGGACAGGCCATTGAAAGTAAAGTAATAGGGCAGCGAAATACCTTTTATTGCAAACGCTGCCAGCGTTAGTTGGCGCTTACTTATTACCCAATTGGTGATACCCAATACTTAATGCTGCGGGTACCAGCTTAAGGTTACTTTTCATGTTTGCCTAAGCGGTCTGTTAACGCTTTTTGAACCACAGGGTGACAAAATCCATCTACCCTGCCGCGGTGCAATGCCACTTCTTTTACAAGGGTTGATGATATAAACGAATTCTCTTCTGCTGGGGTTAAGAAAACGCTTTCTAATTTCGGGTTCAAGCGACGGTTCATGTTTGCCAGCTGAAACTCGTATTCAAAATCTGATACGGCGCGCAGACCGCGAATTAAGATAGTGGCGTTTTGTTCATCCGCGAAATCGGCCAACAGCCCGGTAAATCCAACGACCTCAACATTGGGTAAGTCTTGGGTCACTTTTTTAATCATCTCAACCCGTTCTTCTAAGCTGAATAACGGCTTTTTACTAGGGTTAGACGCAATAGCAACAATAACCCGTGAGAATAGTTGTGACGCTCTTTCAATAAGGTCGGCGTGGCCATTGGTAATAGGGTCAAAGGTGCCTGGGTACAGTGCTCTTGTATGCATAACGTTCATATCTTTGTAGTTGAAGCGCAACAGTAGCGATAATTGCGCACAGTTGCAATTTAGTTACCGTGGTAACCGTCCATACAATGTTGCCAATCGGCATTTTGCCAAAAAAACCTTGGGTTATTGGCCTGCTCTTTTCTAAGTGAGCGCAATAAGCGCGCCAGATTATCTTTTTTCCAATGATGGCCACGGCGTTTATGGCAGCGGTCAAAATCGATAATCCAAACTTTCTCAGCGTCGTCCATCAAAATATTGCGGATATTGGCATCATGGTGGTACACCTGGCACCTATGCATGTCGGCCATGGCTTGGCCTACTTTACGCCATTGCTCGGGGTTTAACGCCCGGCGGGTAAGAATATGATGAAGGTCGTGGCTATTTGGAATGTTTTGAGTAATAAGATCGCCGCGATAAATAAACCCATGGCGGTGAATATACGCGCCAATAGGAGTAGGTACGTTCAATTTATGCGCCAGCATATAACGCAGCAGCTGAAATTCTTCGAACGGGCGTGAACGTTTCACGCCTAAAAAAAAGTACTGATCGCTTAATAGCTTGCCCACAAGCCCACCACGCATAAAATGCCGCAATACCCAGTTCTGCTGCTCATGTTCAATGAAGACAGTGGTGCCTCTGCCTTTTGCCATGCCGGTAATTTTATTGTGAATTTGCCAAAACTCACGGCTAAACATTTCGACAGTAGGTTCATTCATCAAAATATCGTTATAAAGAAAATGATGCCCAGCACCCAAGTCTCGTCGTTTTATCGCCATGCTATTCACAACTTATGGTAAATTTACCATTCTAACGAATTATTCTGGTATTTCAGCAACGAGAGCGCTTCTGTGGGAAAAAAGATTTGTTTAATGCGGTTATCTGCAATTGGCGATGTGTGTCACGCCGCCGCGATGGTAAACCGAATTCAGCGTCACTGGCCTGACGCTGAAATAACCTGGGTTATTGGGAAAGTAGAATACCAACTGGTTAAATTAATCCCTAATGTGCGTTTTATAATCTTCGACAAATCGCAGGGGAAAGTTGCTGTAGAAACCTTGCAACAGGCAGTGAAAGGCGAGGTATTCGATGCCTTGCTTATGATGCAGGTGGCCTTACGCGCAAACCTAGCCTCGCGGGTTATTAAAGCGCGCAAGCGTATTGGTTTTGATTGGGGCCGTAGTAAAGAACTGCATTGGCTTTTTGCAAATAAACGTATTGAAGCTCATAAACATGCCCATGTGTTAGACGGTTTTATGGACTTTGCCGATGCGCTGGGTGTACCGCAAGTAGAAGCACCTAGTTGGCATATACCGGTATCGCAGGAAGATGAAAACTGGGGGAACACCAAAGCGGCAGAATTAGGTGACTACGTGGTTATCGCGCCAGCAGCCAGTAAGGCTGAGCGAAATTGGTTACCAGAACGATACGCCAGTATTGCTAATCATATACACGCTAAAGGGAAAAAGGTTGTATTATGCGGAGGCCCGGGAGAGTTGGATAAAAAAACATCTCAGGCTATTATTACCCAAAGCGCAGAGATATTTGCAGATTTTACCGGGCAAACCTCATTGCATCAGCTGCTTATGCTACTGAAGCACGCCCAGCTAGTTATTGCCCCTGATACTGGGCCTGCGCATATGGCAACCACAGTAGGTACCCCAGTAATTGGCTTGTATGCACACTCTAACCCCCGTCGTACGGGCCCGTACAACAATATTGAACAAACTGTGTCGGTTTACGATAGCTGTATACGTGAGCAAAAAGGAAAGCCGTGGGAAGCGCTTCCTTGGGGGGCAAGAGCAAAAGGTAAGCACTTGATGGAAAAGATTTCTTTTCAAGCAGTAGCGCAAAAAGTAGACGAAACGTTAAACTAAGGAAGTATTTTCATTTAGTGGAAAATACCGCACCATTATCTACACTATAATTGACAGTGAAATTAAACATTAACGAGCAGGGAGATGTGCTTTTGAAGAGGACGTCCGAACTGTTACGGAACTTACGCAAATACCGACGTTGTCTCCCTCATCTAAAGGCGCTTTTTGCCTGTAGCTTGGTGGTATGGTCTACGTTTACATTGGCCGCCGAGACCACCGTAATAGTCAACAGTAGCGTATCACAACAAGTACTTACTCAAACCGAATTACGCCAGATATTTACCGGCCACCGTCAGTTTTGGGATAATGGCACAAAAATTCATGTTTTTGTGCTAGACGATCACGCCCCTTTGCATAAATCATTTTGCCGCGAAACACTGAAAATGTTTCCCTATCAGCTATCGCGCTTGTGGGATCAATTAACGTATTCGGGCCAAGGTGTTACCCCAACAAGGGTGCCCTCCACTGAGGCGCTGATTAAATTGTTAGAAGATACACCTGGAGCAATAGGATATATGAAGGAAGGACGAGCAACGGATGCACGGATGATAAAGGTGGTGACGCAATGAATCGGTTGAGTACCTTAGCAATAATGGCAATGTTAACGTTAGCCGCTGGGCATGTTAACGCGCAAGACACGTCACGTTTAAACTGGCACGGTTATATTTCTCAGGGCCTTACCCAGTCTATAGACGGCGATTTTATCACCTCCGATAACCAAATAACGGGCGAACTTACAGAAATAGGGCTAAACGGCCTTTATCAAATTTCAAGTAATGTATCGGTAGCGGGGCAAGTGGTTTACCTTGATGGGGGAAACCGCTTTAAACAAGGTTCCCGTCTTGACTACCTGTTTATCGACTGGACCATCCCAGACTTAGCTGGGTGGCAAGCGCAAATTCATTTAGGCCGTTTTAAAAACCGCCATTGGCTTTACTCAGTTACCCGAGACGTACCGCAAACCCGCGATACCGCAGTGCTTCCTCAATCTGTGTATTTCGATAGCTTCCGTGACGTGGCCTTGGGCAGTAATGGCGTGCAAACTAGCTTCACCAAGTATACCGACAGCAGTATTTGGCAAGTGAATTGGGGCTATGGACGCTCTGAACTGGGAGACGATCAACGAGACTTCTTCTTAGGCAGCGATGCAAAAGGCGAAATAGAGCAAGATTTTGTACACCAGTTTAGTGTGTACTGGCAGCCAAGTTCGATGAACTGGAAGCTAGGTGTAAGCCTGCTAGAGTCTGATTTTAGTTATACCCCATCTGAAGAGGATGTGCGTATTGCTGGTGAATCAAACATTCGTCGATTTATGCTTTCTATGCAGTATTTCAGCGAAAACTGGGAGTTTAGTTCTGAGTTGCTTCGAGAAATACAGGATATTCGCGGCGCTTTTGCACCAAATTACTATGATAAACGTATTGGTGAAGGCGGGTTTGTTCAATTTCGTTATTTGTTCTCTAACGAGTTTAGTGGGCTGGTGGGTTACGATACCTATGTTAACGATGTTGATGACCGCAACGGTAAAGGATTAGAAGCGCAAACCTTTGGCCAAATTCCTGCGTATTTTGCTTACATGGACACCACCACAGTAGGTTTGCGGTGGGATATTGCTCCCCGTTGGCGTTTACAAGCTGAGCACCACTGGGTAGAAGGCGCTAACCGCGTAGTAAGTTTGTTAGACCCTAGCATTGGCACTAATACTGATAAACACTGGCGGATGTGGTCTGTACAATTGATGTACTGGTTCTAGGTAGTAGTAAATGCAAGTACAAATGTCGGTAACCACGAAAACCATTTTTATACTGTTAGCTATGGTGCTAACAGTAACTGTGGTTATCTCGGCGGTACTTATACGTCAGTCAGACTCTAATATTGTGTATCAGCAACAAGAAGAGCAGCTGAAAAACCAGCAACGCTTGCAACTGTTTTCCGAAATTCTGCAAAATAGAATGGTGATGTGGGTGGACACCTTCACCCAAGCCGAACTGAAAAACGACACAAACCTTGAGCAGCTTGGTACAGCACTTTACGAAACCTACGAATATTTAATGCTCAACTTTCAGGTAGACGATTTATACCTGTTTGATAATGAAGGCGTAGTGGGGCGCGAATTTCATCATGTTGCCCCCTTTATTAAAAGCTTGGTGCAAACCACGCAAAATACGTTAGAAAGCAAAACCTACGTTTCTTGTGAACTGCAGTGTAGGGTGTATGTATCGGTGCCGTTAATGACCACCGATGAGATTGTACCTGTTGTGGTTATGTCTACCTCGATGCAGGAAGTACTTTCCCTTTTTAATCGCTCTACGGGCATCTTTAAAGTTGCCATGGTGCGTTATGAAATTAGTATGCAAGGCAGGCCTATGCTAAGCCTTGCAAGCCGTTTATCCCCCGAAAATAGAGTGTACGTTACTAATCTTATCGATCAGCTTCCAAAGCAGTGGAGCGCCGATGATTTAGTAAGGCAGGGGCAGCGGGTAACGATGGATGGCGAAAGTTTATTGGTAAGTTTGCTACCTTTTCCACACGGACAAGGCGACGACCCATATGTATTAGTTGTTAGAAATATTAGCGATCTAGTGTCACAGAAGCAAGAGTACGAGCTACTTGTGGTAACGAGTGCATTTGCGCTTTTTATCATTTTCGCGTTGTTACTTTCGCTATTTCTAAACCAATACAAAAATAGGCTGGTTGCCGTTAGTGAACGTTTGCCTATTTTAGCCGAACATAAATTTAAAGAGTTTTATGCCCTTTCGGCACGCCGCACCGAGAGTACGCGCTTTCGCTTGCTAGACGAGCTAGATGTAGTAGAGCAAGCTACCAACGACCTAGCTAAACAGCTAGAAGACTTCGACGGCCAAATGGCAATAAACACGGCCAAGCTTGAAAAAATGGCCATGTTCGATGTGCTTACTGGTTTGCCTAACCGCAATATGCTGACCTTTCAAATAGAACAGCAATTAGCGCGTTCAGCGCGAGATGACAGTTATGTGGCGTTGATGTTCATGGATCTTGACGACTTTAAAAAAGTGAACGACAGCCACGGCCACGATGTCGGCGACAAGTTACTAAAGGCGGCAGCCATGCGTATTTCTAAGCCCATCCGCGAAACCGATATTGCTTCTCGTTTTGGGGGCGATGAATTTGTTATTTTGCTATCGGAAATTGATAGTAAAGCCCAAGTAGACATTATAGCGCGCAAAATTATCGCTGAATTTGACCAACCTATTGAAGTGGACAACATACAATTTTATGTGTCGATAAGCGTAGGTGTAGCCATAACCCGCCATGTTCGCGCTACCCCCGTTGAACTGCTACGCCATGCTGATATTGCCATGTATGAGGCGAAGGCGAAAAAGGGCACAGGGTATCGCGTATACGATGCCACCATGAACCTAAAAGTAATGCAAAAGGTTGAGCTTGAGGCCGAAGCACGTGTGGCATTGCGAGAAAACCAATTTAGCTTAGCGTTGCAACCCCAGGTAGAATTTGGTTCAAATAAGCTGATTGGGTTTGAAGCCTTGCTGCGTTGGTATCATCCGGTTAGGGGGCACGTATCACCCGCAGACTTTATTCCTTTGCTTGAAAGTACGTCTTTTATGTTGGAGCTAGATTATTGGGTAATTAATAAAGCCATGTACTTAGTACAAGAGCTTAACGCCAATGGTTACCCCAATATGAAGGTGGCCATTAACTTATCGGCCGGTCAGTTTCTTGACCCCGGTCTTCCCGACTTTCTTAAAAAGCAAATGGATGCCCACGCTGTTGGCCCATCGCAACTCTGTTTAGAGCTAACAGAAAACGTGTTGGTATCTGATATTACCCGCGCCACTGCAGTTATGCTTAAAGTAAGAGAAATGGGCTGTTTATTAGCTATTGACGATTTTGGTACGGGTTATTCATCGTTAAGTTACCTTAAGTCGTTACCTGCCGACTACATTAAAATAGACCGCTCGTTTGTATCTAATATTACCGAGAACGCCGACGATAGAAACATAGTTCATTCCACCATAGGCATGGTGAAAAACTTAAACTTGCAAGTAGTTGCTGAAGGTGTTGAAACCATAGAGCAATACGACATGCTTAATGAGTTTGGCGCCGAGCTAGTGCAAGGATACTTTATTAGCCGTCCCATTCCTGAAGCGCAAATATGGAGTACGCTAGAAGAAAAAGTGCACGCAGGCTACTGGCAAACCCCAAATTAAACGCTAGCTATTGCAAAACCAACCCAAATGTGCGAAATAGTTGACACCTAGCTTTATATTCGCACTAAAATGCACCTACCAATGGTGTACCCTGAAATTAGCTTTCTTTACACTACCTCTTTTACCACAACGGGAGACGGGCATGTCCGGGGCATTTATCTCGCACCTGCAATCACAAATTGCAGCCACCAAAAACGAAGGTTTATATAAAAAAGAACGTGTTATCACGTCTCAGCAGCAAGCCGACATTGATGTGGCGAATGGCGATCATGTCATCAACTTTTGCGCAAACAACTATTTAGGCCTTGCCAACCACCCTTCATTAATCGAAGCGGCGAAAGAGGGCCTAGAGTCACACGGTTTCGGTATGGCGTCGGTACGCTTTATTTGTGGTACCCAAGACATCCATAAACAACTGGAAGCAGAAATTAGCGACTTCCTTGGCACGCAAGACACTATCTTATACCCCTCGTGTTTTGACGCTAACGGCGGGTTATTTGAAACCTTGTTAGGGCCAGAAGACGCAATAATTTCAGATGCGCTAAACCACGCCAGTATTATTGATGGTGTGCGCTTATGTAAAGCTAAGCGCTATCGCTATGCCAATAACAATATGGAAGCGCTAGAAGACCAGCTTAAGCAAGCCGACGCCGACGGCGCACGCTTTAAAGTTATTGCTACCGATGGTGTGTTTTCTATGGACGGCGTTATTGCCGACTTAGCCAGTATTTGCGACCTAGCCGATAAATATGATGCCTTGGTAATGGTAGACGATTGCCATGCTACCGGCTTTTTAGGTGAACATGGCCGTGGTAGCCATGAATATTGCGGTGTACTCGATCGCATCGATATTATCACCGGCACGTTAGGCAAAGCGCTAGGGGGAGCCTCAGGCGGTTATACCTCAGGGAAGAAAGAAGTGGTTGAATGGCTAAGACAGCGTTCGCGCCCCTATCTGTTTTCTAACTCTGTAGCGCCACCTATTGTATCGGCGTCGCTAAAAGTGTTTGAAATGATGAAAGATGGAGCCGACTTGCGTGCGCAGCTATGGAAGAACGCAGCCCATTTTCGCCGCCGTATGGAAGACGCGGGTTTTACCTTAGCAGGTAAAGACCATGCAATTATTCCCGTTATGCTAGGTGATGCCAAAATTGCCAGTGAAATGGCCGATAAGCTATTAACCAAAGGCATTTATGTTATTGGCTTCTCGTACCCAGTAGTGCCAAAAGGGCAGGCGCGTATACGAACGCAGATGTCTGCCGGCCATACGATTGAACATGTAGATAAAGCCGTAGATGCGTTTATTGACGTTGGCCGTGAAATGGGAGTGATTGCATGAAATCATTGGTAAAAGCAAAAGCCGAAAAAGGCATTTGGTTGCAAGACACCCCAGAACCCGAATTAGGCCACAACGACCTACTTATAAAAATTCGCAAAACCGCCATATGTGGTACCGACATGCATATTTATAACTGGGATGAGTGGTCGCAAAAAACCATCCCTGTACCTATGGTGGTGGGGCATGAATATGTAGGCGAAGTGGTGGGCATTGGCCAAGAAGTGCGTGGCTTTAGTGTAGGCGATAGAGTGTCGGGGGAGGGCCATATTACCTGTGGTCATTGCCGTAACTGCCGTGCTGGCCGTCGTCATTTATGCCGCAACACCGAAGGTGTTGGGGTTAATCGTCCTGGTGCCTTTGCGGAATATTTGGTAATTCCAGCATTTAACGCGTTTAAAATACCTGACAATATCAGTGACGATTTGGCGTCTATCTTCGACCCCTTCGGGAATGCGGTACATACTGCCCTTAGCTTCGACCTAGTGGGCGAAGATGTTCTTATTACCGGCGCCGGCCCCATCGGCGTTATGGCCGCTGCGGTTGCTCGGCACGTTGGCGCACGCCACGTAGTTATTACCGACATAAACCCTTATCGCCTTGAATTAGCGAAAAAGATGGGGGCAACCCGTGCAGTAGATGTGAGTAAAGAAAACCTACAAGATGTAATGAACGAGCTTGGTATGTCGGAAGGTTTCGATGTGGGCCTTGAAATGTCGGGTGTGCCGGTAGCATTTCGCGATATGTTGGCCAAAATGAACCATGGTGGCAAGGTAGCTATGCTAGGTATTCCGCCCCAAGATGTAGCGGTAGACTGGAACCAAGTTATCTTTAAAGGGCTTGTTATCAAAGGTATTTACGGGCGTGAAATGTTTGAAACCTGGTATAAGATGGCCAGCTTGCTACAAAGTGGCCTTGATTTAAGCCCTATTATTACCCACCGCTTTTCAGTGGATGACTTTCAGAAGGGGTTTGATACCATGGGCTCAGGACATTCAGGCAAAGTTATTCTGGACTGGCAATAATGACTACTTTTTCTCACATTAGCGTTGAAGATGTCGCGAATTTTAATGGCGATGTGGCCATTGTAGATATTCGCGATCCGCAGTCGTACGCCAATGGGCACATGCCTAATGCGGCGCCGCTCAATAACGATAATTTCGCTACCTTCATTGAGCACACGCCCAAAGATACCCCTGTTGTAGTGGTTTGTTATCACGGCATTAGCAGCCAACAGGCTGCACGTGTTATCGCCGAGCAAGGGTTTAATACCGTATATAGCATGGACGGTGGTTTTGAAGCGTGGCGATTGGCACAGCCTGTTGAATCTGGGCTATCGTGAGCCAGCCGCTTATCGCATTTCGCCAGCAAGGCATTGCCCTTTTGCTGGCGAATTACCTTAAAAGCCAACAGATAGATTGCGTAGTAACGCCTAGTGAGGCAAAAGACGAGTTTTTCGTGCAGCTTAGCCGCGAAGAAGATGCACTTAAAGCGCGCGAGCTAACCGAGCAGTTTTTACGCGACCCTAATAACCCCAAATACCAACAAGCTGCTTGGCAGTTTGGCGACAAGGTAAAACTTGCGCCTAGTGGTGGGGTTAATACTAAGCATATTTTTAAAAACGCGCTTGCTGCGCCGTTAACGTCACTCATTTTTATTATTTGTGCGTTGGTATACGGCCTGTCGTTAGTGGGGCTATTTAGCCCTATAGCCGAGCATTTATTGATGCAACCGCTATCTGTATTGGCCGACAACCACCAATGGTGGCGGCTATTAGGGCCTGCGTTTATTCACTTTAGTGTGTTACACATTGTGTTTAACTTATTATGGTGGAGCATGCTTGGCGCTAAAATAGAGCGTACCTTTGGCAGCAGCTTATTGTTTTTGGTGTTTGCGGTGTCAGCGGTAACATCTAATATTGCACAAGCGTTTTTTACCGACCCAGTACAAGGTAATTTCTTACTCTTTGGCGGGTTATCTGGGGTAGTGTACGCAGTATTGGGCTTTGTGTGGTGGCTAGGGTGGTTAAAACCTAATTGGGGCTTATCGCTACCAAACTCTATTGTAGGCTTTATGCTGGTATGGTTGGTACTAGGCTATGCCGACATATTGTGGGTAAATATGGCAAACGCCGCGCATACCGCTGGGCTTATTACCGGGTGTTTAATGGCAGGCGCGTTAGCCCTTATTGCCAACAAACGTAAAGGCTAGCCAGCGTTACGAGCTAGCCTTGATATAGGTATTTGGTGAAAATAACGTTTTTCACCACTTCACCGCCGGTTTCTTCTTTCATATGTTGCTGCAAGGTGCGTAGCAACGTTATGCGTATTTCTTCTCTTCCTTTAAGTGACTTCACCTTTTCTGCGGGTTGGCGACCAAAAATTTCAATAGCGGTAGCCCGCAATAGCGGCATATGATGCTCGGCTATTTCTAGCTGCTCTACATCACTAATCATTAATTCTATGGTAACAGACACATAGCCTAGTTTACGTGCATTGTGCCCAAGGTAATTGGTTACAATGTCAGGCTCTAAACCTAAATAAGCATAGTTAGCGTTTTGCTGCGCACGGACAGGCGCGAGCCCACTGGATAAAAATATACTTGCTGCAACAAGCATAACAACAGAAGACTTCAACATGGCGTTCACTGGAAACAAAAAATGAGGATTATCTGTAGTGTAACAAATCATCAAATAAACGCACTACTGCAAAAGTAGCAGGAAGTATGTAAATTCAATATCATACGCCTATAGGCAGGGCGAAAAATACAGGTTGGCAAACGAGGGGTACAATGGCGATTGATTTACACAATGTTATCTTAGGCGTGAATACGTGAGTTTTGCAGGTTGTTTCCCTGTGGGGTTGCCGGTGAATTGGAAAGAAGCGAGCGAGGTAAAGATTACCGATGCTTACTTAAAAAACTGGCTACTTGATACAGGCTCACTTACCGAGCGGGTACAATCTTTGTGCCATCAGTTTTCACTTACGTTATTAGGCCAGCAAACGCTAGTACCAGAGCAAAGTGAACTTGCCTTACTAAACGCCGCGCCGCAAACGCCTTTTCAGGTACGTGAAGTACTGCTGTGCGCCGATGGCGTTCCTTGGGTTTTTGCTCGTTCAATTATACCGCAAACCCTTATAGATTCTGAGTTGGCAAATTTAGGGGGCCAGCCATTAGGCAAGCGGCTATTTAACGATGCCCGTTTTGCGCGCTCTGCATTTCAGTTAACCACGCTTTCCGCGCCCGCATTAGGCTATACTCAGTCACGACAACTGTGGGGAAGGCGTTCTATGTTTACCCTAGAGCAGAACAAAATGATAGTGGCGGAAGTGTTTCTACCTCACGCCCCCGTGTACGATACAAGGTATCAGGATGAAATTTAACTTAACCCGAGCGCACCTGCCGGCTTACATACGCTTAATGCGTATTGATAAACCTATCGGCATTTATCTATTGTTATGGCCTACTTTGTGGGCATTAATTCTGGCTTCTGAAGGCCTTCCTGCATTAGGTGTTACGCTTATCTTTGTTGCCGGAGTAGTCGTTATGCGCTCGGCGGGCTGCGTTATTAACGACTATGCCGATAGAAACCTAGATGGAAGCGTAGCGCGCACCGAAAACCGCCCGTTACCTAGTGGTGAAGTAACACCGAGTGAAGCGTTAAGCTTATTTTCGCTACATATACTAGTGGCTTTTCTTTTGGTGATAATGCTGAATTGGCAAACAATTGCATTATCGCTGGTGGCGCTACTTTTGGCCGCCAGCTACCCCTTTATGAAGCGCTACACCCATTTTCCGCAAGTAGTACTTGGGGCGGCGTTTGGTTGGGCAATACCTATGGGCTTTATGGCGGTATTAGAAACAGTACCCACCTACGGCTGGTGGTTGTTTATTGCAAACCTGCTTTGGACTGTGGCCTACGACACTATGTACGCTATGGTAGATAGAGACGATGATATTAAAATAGGCATTAAATCTACCGCTATACGTTTTGGGCGCTATGACGTAGCCATTGTTATAGGCCTTCAACTAGCTACCCTTGTAATACTGTATGGCATAGGGCAGACAATAGCAGCCCATTGGCCCTACTATGTGGCGCTAATGTTTACGGCATTGCTGTTTGTTAGGCAGTATCAGTTTATTAAACGTAGACAAAAAGAAGGGTGCTTTACTGCATTTCTTGAAAACCACTATGTAGGCTTAACTATTGCGGTAGGTATGCTAGTGAACTTCTGGGTAAGTTAACCGCTATTGCCCTATATGCACCAGCCGAGCAAAGCAAGGGCCAGTGTTTTTAACTGGCCTTTTTAGGCTAAGCTTAATCGCTGTGCTTACTTTCAAGCTCGGCAATGCGGGTTTCCATTGCATCAAGCTTTTCACGTGTACGTATAAGCACTTGGCTTTGAATATCAAATTCTTCGCGGGTAACAAGATCAAGCTTAGAAAGCTGTGTTTGTAGCACCTGCTTAATCTTACCTTCTGCTCCTTCTGCCATATTACGAACGCCCGGTGGAACAGCATCTGCAATCTGTTTGGCTAAATCTTCGAGTTTTTTCGGATCCAACATGGAATTCCCTTATAATGCGCAGCGTAAAAGTATGGCATCTATTCTATCGGCATCGCCATATCTTGCAATGAAAACCGTGATACCACACACCGACTTAATGTTAGGAAGGCAATGAAACTAAACGAAGCGCAAGAATCCGCAGTCACTTTTGTATCTGGCCCTTGTTTGGTGCTGGCGGGGGCAGGCAGTGGTAAAACCAGAGTAATTACCAATAAAATTGCGCATTTAGTAAGAAATTGCGACATGCCTGCACGCTATATCGCCGCCGTTACCTTCACCAATAAAGCGGCGCGTGAAATGAAAGAGCGGGTGGCGCAAACCCTGGGTAAGCCTGAAGCCCGAGGTTTAAAGGTGTCTACCTTCCATACCCTTGGCCTAAATATTATTAAAGCCCATGTTAAAGACCTTGGCTTAAAGCCCGGCTTTTCATTGTTTGATGACAAAGATTCACTGGCGCTGTTAAACGACTTAACTAAAGACACCATAGACGGCGATAAAGATCAGTTATCGCTGCTACAAAGCTGCATTTCAAACTGGAAAAACGACCTTGTGTTACCCGACGCCTTGCTAAAACAAGCACAAAGCAGTGGCGAGCAAGAGTTTGCACAGGCCTATCGACGCTATCAAGATAACTTAAAAGCGTATAACGCACTGGATTTCGACGACCTTATTTTGCTGCCTACCTTATTGCTTAAAACTAACGAAACAGTGCGCAGTAAATGGCAAAGTAAAATTCGTTACCTACTAGTAGATGAGTATCAGGATACCAACACCAGCCAGTACGAATTGGTAAAGCTACTCGTGGGTGAGCGTGCTCGCTTTACAGTGGTAGGCGACGACGATCAGTCTATTTACTCATGGCGCGGCGCAAAGCCACAAAATTTGCATTTGCTACAACAAGACTTTCCTCGCTTAAACGTAGTGAAACTACAACAAAACTATCGCTCTTCGGGGCGTATATTGCACTGCGCTAACATCCTTATTCAAAATAACCCTCACTTGTTTGATAAAACCCTGTTCAGTGAACTGCAATACGGTGAAGCGCTACGCGTTATTGAAGCGAAAAATGAAGAGCATGAGGCTGAGCGGGTGGTAGCAGAATTGCTGGCCCACAAGTTTATGAACGGCACAAAGTTTAAAGACTACGCTATTTTGTATCGAGGCAACCATCAAAGCCGCTTGTTTGAAAAGCTGCTTATGAGCAACCGCATCCCGTATAAAATTAGTGGCGGAATGTCGTTCTTTGGGCGCGCTGAAGTAAAAGACATCATGGCGTACTTGCGTTTACTGGTAAACCAAGACGACGATAATGCCCTACTTAGGGTAATTAATACCCCAGGGCGCGGAATAGGGCGAGCCACCTTAGAAAAACTGGGTAATTTTGCTAACAGCCTAGGTGTACCCATGTTTGAGGCAGCTACCCATCCCAACCTAAACAGCGTATTAACGGGTAAAGCCTTTGATGCCGTATCGGGGTTTTCCCGCTGGATAGTTGAACTGGCTGATAATGCGCAGCGCGGCGATACCGCAGACGCCGTACGCAGTATGATACGCACCATGGGCTATGAAGAGTGGCTATACGAGCATAGCGCTAGCCCAAAAGCGGCAGAAATGGCCATGGCCAACGTAAGTACGCTATTTGGCTGGGTTACCGACATGCTAGAAGGTAACGAACTAGATAGCCCCATGAACCTTACCGAAGTTGTTAACCGGCTTATTCTTCGCGACATGATGGAGCGTGGTGAAGACGACGGCGAAGGCGATCAAGTGCAACTAATGACCCTTCACGCCAGTAAAGGCCTAGAGTTTCCTATTGTGTTTTTAGTGGGGATGGAAGAAGGCCTATTGCCTCACCAAAGCAGTATTGATGAAGATAACGTAGAAGAAGAGCGCCGCTTAGCCTATGTGGGCATTACCCGCGCTCAGCGCGAGCTTATCTTTAGCTTGGCCAAAGAGCGCAGGCAGTTTGGAGAGGTTCTACAGCCAGAACCCAGTCGGTTCTTATTCGAACTACCCCCCGATGACATTCAATGGGAAAGCAATAAACCGAAAGTAACCAAAGAAGAGCGCCAACAAAAAGCGCAGGTGGGAATTGCTAATTTACGGGGTATTTTGGGTAATAAAGATTAGGTAGTAAAGACGAGTAAGTTATTTTGCGACAAGTTCTTTTACGTCTACTTGCGATGCCCGTCGTAGCACCTTGCCTTGGCCGTACGTACAGCCAATTTCAGTAAGTGCGGTAAGTTGCGCGCTGGCATCTACGCCCTCGGCAATTACACTAAATTTAAGGTGCTCTGAAATAAGCATTACCGACTGAATAAGTTTTAAATTACGCTGTGAACGGGGCAGCGATTTCACAAATCGGTGATCAACCTTTATAAAGTCGAAGGGGTAAGCAAATAAGTAACTTAAACTTGCCAAGCCACTACCAAAGTTATCTAGCACCAGGGTAATTCCCGCCCGTTTTAGCTTCTTGATAGCCGGTAAAATAAACTGAGAGCGGCGGTTTAGGTCGTGCTCATCAAACTCAAATACCAATTCGTGAGGCGACACCTTAAACTCTTCTACCAACGCCACCATCTTATTTACCATAGAGGCCTGCAAAAGATGGTTAATTGAAATGTTTACCGCTACACGGCCAGATACTTGGCCCGGCTCGCGCCAATGTTGTAGCAACTCACAGGCTTTACGTAATTGCAGTAAATCTAACTCAAGGGTTAACCCTGCCTGCTCACACACTTCACGTAATTGGGCGCGGTTAATTCTACCGTATTCTGGGTGTGTCCATTTCACATACATTTCATGGTACAGCACAGAGTCGTCGCGTAAATCTATCACCGGCTGCAAGAAATAGTTGAAGCCTTCACCCCGCATGGCACGACGAAATTCATTTTCAAGCTCAAGCTCTTCTATAAGCCTATCGCGCATGCTTTTATCAAACATGACATAACGCCCACGGCCTAAGGTTTTAGCCTGATACATAGCAGCATCGGCGTCACGCAGTACTTCATCGGCGCTATTGTAATAAGGCTCAAGGTGAGCAATGCCTACACTGGCGCCTGAGTACATTTCTCGGCCTTCTAAAATGAAAGGGTCGGAGATAGATTTGATAATACGCGAGGCCACTTCTTCAACATCAGAGATATCATCAAAATTATCGAGCAGTACCACAAATTCGTCGCCGCCTAAGCGTGCAAGCAAGTCATGACCGCGAATACAAATGCCAATACGGCGGGCAACTTCAACTAAGAACTCGTCTCCCGCATGATGACCTAGGGTATCGTTAATAACTTTAAAGCGGTCTAAATCGATAAACAGCACCGCAAAATAATTGTCTTGGTAGCGCTGCTTGCTGGCAATAGCCAGCTCTAAGCGGCTGGTAAACATAGCGCGGTTTGGAAGGTCGGTAAGCGAGTCGTGGTGCGCATCGTGAATAAGCTTTAACTCAATCTCTTTACGTTCTTCTATTTGTTGTTTGAGATATGAGTTAGTGCGGTCTAATTCGGCGGTACGCTCTTTTACCCGCGCTTCCAATTCACTGTTGTAACGCTGAATAGCCTCAGTGCTACGTTTACGCTCCATGGTTACCGCAATGTGATGGGATACAAAGCGTAACAGCTCTAAGTCTCGAGAGTTGTATTTGGCGTGTTTACCATAGGTTTGTACCGCAATAACCCCAGATATCTCGCCATCTACAATAAGCGGTGAACCCAACCACGAGTTCGCGCTATTTAACATGTTTTGCGCCACGGTTACGTCAATTTCGCCGGCCTCAGCCAACTCTAGCACCCGTGGTGGGTTAATCAGTTCAGCCTGACCCGTGCGTAGTACAAATTCGGTAAGCCCCAGCCCCAACGGGCGCGACTTAACCTTGTCATCCACTTTGTCGCTAAAGTAAGGAAATTCTAAATGCTGGCGATCTTCACTTAAAATACAAATAAAGCAGTTAGGCGCACTAATTAGGCGCGCTAAAATACCATGCAGACTAGAATAAAAGTCTGTCATGTCGCCTTCAAGGTTAGCTGCAAGCTCCGATATTTCAAACAACGCTTGCTGTAACGCTTCTACCTTCTGGCGCTCAAGAATTTCTTCTTGTAAGTCATCATTAATTTTACGCAGCTGACGGGTACGTTCACGAATAGTACGCTCGGTAAGCTCACGGTTTTTTACCCTATCCACCGTGGTAACAATGTGCTGCGACACAAACAACAACACCTCTAAGTCTTCTTGGCGATAGTTAACTGTGTCGTCGTAGGTTTGTATTACCATGGCACCAATTACCTGGCTGCCACGCTTTAACGGTACGCCTAATAGCTCGTAAGGCTGCGAACCCACAAGCTTAATACCGTGTTCTTTCGCAAACTTTTGTTCTTCGCTACGCTTATAAAATAGGTGTTCACCGGTACGTAAGATAAACCCTGTCATGCCGTCCATCAAATCTTCGGCAGGCATTTGCGACACGGCTTGCTCGTCGAATTCATCAACAAAGTAAGCAAAATCAATAAGGCTGTTATCTTCTTCGTAAAAGGCAACAAAGAAATTGTCGGCATTCATAAAATCGCCAATAATTTCATGAATAGCAGAATAAAGGTGGGAAAGGTGACTAACAGAACTGGCCAGTTCAGAAATGTCAAAAAGCGCCTTCTGAACTCGTTCAGCGCGCTTATATTTATCAGTGAGCTGTTGAAGTTGGGGAATCAGTTCCCGTAACTCTTCTTCAGTTAACTCATGCTTGTATGATTCTGATGACATTCCGATCGCCGGTTAGTATAAGAATTCGTTATTTTAATTCTATTTAAACTAACCGATCCGACCAGAAAGCGCTACTTTTTTCGGCGAATTGCAATGCAAATTGCAGGCTTAAATGCCTTCCACCATGTATTCAATTGCCGCTTTAATTTCATCATCTGAACAGCTTGCACACGTACCACGCGGAGGCATAGCGTTAATACCATTTAGTGCGTTTTGCCATACACCGTCTAGGCCACGTTCGTCTAAACGAGGCTGCCAGTCGGCGGCAACGTGTACTTTAGGTGCGCCCAATACGCCCGATGCGTGACAAGCCACACAGGCAGAGTTGTAAACATCTTCGCCTGACTTAGCGCCGCCTGCTGCTGCGGTATTTCCAGCCGCTTCAGCGCCCGCCACATGTACTTGACCCGTAGGCTTAATACGATTGGCAATTTCTTCGTCACTCATTTCTTGTGCTTGCGCAGCAAACACAGTTAGTGCTGTAGCTGCAACGGTAAACCAGGTTTTCAATTTCACATCTGTCTCCAGGCAATCATGAACTTTACATTTAAAGTAATCTGGCCAGATTATAACGGTAATTCATGGTCGAACAACTGTTTGCTGCCATTTACCTATAAAAAGTAAGGATTTTTAATACATTAAAACCAACAACTAGAAAGAGTTTTGCATAAACCAGTTGATGCAAGGGCCCTGCATCAGTATCATTACGCCGCGTTTGAGGGTAGGGATTAACGAAATCCTACTTAAACCATCCTCCCACGCACCCGTAGCTCAGCTGGATAGAGCGTTGCCCTCCGGAGGCAAAGGTCATAGGTTCGAATCCTATCGGGTGCGCCATTTTTAAAGGGCTGCAGCCTAACCTCTTTTTTCTAAAAACCCCCTTTTTGAAATATGTAGCAAATGTGTAGCAGGCGGTGATTATCTGAACTAGCTTTAAAAATCTAATTAATATAAATTCAGTGTAAGATGTACTTCAAGGAGAAATGGATGAAAGTCGTTAGTACAATTAACATGAAGGGAAGCAATATGTTGGTTGTTAGAGTATTATTTTTTATATGTTTAATAATATTAAGCAATACATCTTTCGCAAACAGTGGAAATGAAAATCCAACAAAGCCCAATGACGTTTTGTTGCAAAACAAAAACTCACCAGCTCTGTCACTCCTTAACGAATCATATAAGCAAAGAATCACTGAACTTAAATCTGAAAATGAGCTGCTCATCAAAAAATTGGGCGATTTGGAATCCAGTTTAGATGCGCTTGCCGATAAAAATGCAGAGCATTCAAATAAGTTAAGTTTTGCTGAATGGAGTGGAATTCTTTTAGCTTGCGTAGCTGTTATAGTGACAGTATTAGGTGTGGTAGTGGCCTTATTTTCTTTCGTAGGATATAAGAAAGTATTAGATTCTGCTAAAGATACTGCTAACGAAGTTGCAAACGAGCAAGTTGCAGCGAAAATTCATGATTCTACAAGAGCAGAACTTCAAGCTCTCTTTAGCAACAAGGCGCTGTTTGATAAAAATTCGGCAGAGTATAAAAACCTAGCACCTGTGAGAAAGTTTTTACTGGAAGCTGTAGCAAAAGTTATCTATCGCGACATTCAATTCGATACTTCTGATCACGAATCAGATACGGGCAATGAAGAATGAAATCAGGAAACTTTTCCCCAGAATGGGCATCCCTTAATAACACGGAACGCTCAGTCATAAGTAAATACCATCAAACTGCGCCAATTCAAGTGGGTAAAATTGCAAAGGAACTGGGAGCTTCTGTTAAGAGTGCGACACTTAAAGCAGGAATTAGTGGGGAGATAAAGGAGACAGATGGGCAGATATTGATCAGGATAAATCGTCATGATAGTAAGCCTAGACAACGTTTTACTCTTGCTCACGAAATCGGCCATATGCTTTTGCATCGCGATAGAATAGGTGATGGCATTGTTGATGATATTCTTTACAGATCATCGTTGTCAGATACTTTAGAGGCTCAAGCGAATAGATTAGCTGCTGATATATTGATGCCATATCATTTAACAATGGAAAAGCTTCACGAGTATGAAGATATTGTGGATGAAGAAAGAAAATACGAATCTGTAGCAAGAGACCTTGAAGTATCTACAACAGCGTTAAAAATAAGGTTAGGGAAACTCTAATATGTTTTTGATTGATAAGGATTATCAATATATACCGGTACTATCAATTAGTCGTGCTGAAATGAAAGCTCTAGAAGAGTTACCAGAAAAAGACAAAGATAATCTACTGCCTTTGTTTCCTCTAAAGGGTTGGGCTTCTGCTAAAACACTTGATAAAGCGCTAGCTAGGATTAAAACTTCGTTCGGTAATAGGCGTTTTATTGCTGATATTGACTCTGATTTTCTAGTAAGGGCATACAGCGAAGTGGCTGTAAAAGACGAGCCTCGCGAAGTATTTAAAGAAATTATAGAGTTAGCTAATTCCGATGATGGATACGACAATTGGTATCAGTTCATCAAACAATTTGAGCATATTCATCCATGTGTCCAATTAAATGATTTGTCCCAAGTCAAATCTCAGGTAAAAAAGTTGAAATCTTTAGGTAGAAGGATCTGCGTATATCTGAAGTTGAATGAGGTCAATACAAAGCAACTCGTGAGTCAATTAGATGAACTAGAAAAGACGGACTTGGGAGATGCACTTTTTGTAATAGACTTCGGAGATATTACTCATTCTTACGAAGCTTCGGTTCAAGGCTACGCACATATTGTGGAAATGATTCATGCAAAATTTCCTCAGTGCTATTTGGCAGTGTCCGCTACGTCCTTTCCTTATGGTTTTTCTGGGCAAAATAATGGAGAAGCCTCGATCTACGAACGCCAACTTTATCAAAAAATATCTGATTTATTAGGCTCTGATGAAATCGTTTATTCGGATCGAGGTAGCGCAAGGGCAGGAAAATTAGCAGGAGGAAGTGGTACTCCTCCTCCAAGAATAGACTATGCTTGCAAGACCGAATGGCGATTTATCAGGGAGGAGTTTGATGATAGTTCTGATATAGGTGAAGGAGAAAAGGCTGAGCTTTATTCGCAAATTGCAAAAGAGATGATGGACCAAGACTATTGGATTGAAGAGTTGAGTTTATGGGGCACTCAAATGATAGAGTTAGCAGCTCGAGGCGACGATTTTGGCATAACTAATGCTCAAGATGCTACGGCTGTTCGAATAAACTTACACTTATATCAACAATTACACTTTTCTGACGTTAATGACGTTTTTGACACGGATGAAGACTGGGTCGATTAATATAATTACTGAGTATTTAGTATTTTGTGAAAATTTCCATTTTTTATCATGCTAGATACACTGTCATCTCTTGAAGCAGTTAGCTTTTTACATTCGGATTTCTTAAGCTCCATGATATCTAGTGGATAAATATTACTGTCAACATTAGCCCAAAAGCGATCTGAATGCTTAGTAAATCTTTTTTTCAATTGCTCTATAGCAGCTTCCCTGAGGGAATATAAAGGCAGCTTTGAAGCAAAATTTTCTAAGCTCTTTCTCTCCATTGAACTAGGCTTTACTCCGTTTTTTCTGACGAGGTGATACAGGTCTGTAGCTCGCATCATTTTTATAAAGCTACGACGGTCTCTTATCGGTTGTTTTCGACCACGTCGCATCGTTTTAATGCTGTTATTTTTAAGAACGAGAATTCCCTCACTTCTTGTGGCTATTTCTCTACTTCTTTCATAATGTTTTTCAGTCGTGAATACGTATATTTTATCAAAATACGCTGCATATTCTTCCAACTGTCCATCTAAGCGCTTCAAAGTGTCTAGCTCGCTTTTGATTTCAATACCTATCAACTCCCCATCTTTTACAAGAGCTAAATCTATTCTTCTTGATAAGCCAACGAAAGTTAACTCGTTTATTACGAGTGTTGAACTTGAAATGTAGCCAGATGAACGCCAATAATCCAGCAAGTATGCTTTCATCATTGATTCATCTACGATGACATTGTTCTTTATTTTTTGTGTATGCATATACAGCATTTTATATTATTTCTTCAATATTTTGAATAATGGTCAGTACACTTATTTACAGAACTCCAAGTAAAAGCATCTGAGCCGCTATGCGGCTCTAGTTCCACGGTTTTCAATACGCCATTCATGAATGCGAGTAATTACTTCTTTTTCCCCTAGCTTTACCCCTCGCAAAGAAATCGAGACGGCTTCATCGAAGTAAGTTTGTTTGAGTTCTCCGGTTTCTGTATCCACTTTTTCTTTATACAGTGGCCGTATGGGTTGGTCATCGCGCTTACAGAATACCCCACCCATCAAGGTTACGAATTCAGCCCACGCACCTTTATCTGCGGCGTCATGTATTTTTGAGAAGCTTTCGTTGTCACCTAATAACTCTTTTAGTCTTCTTAGCTCACGCCATACGGTCACTGAGCCTGCGCCTATTTGCTGAAACTGGCGTATACCCCAACAGCTAGCCCAAGCCTCTACACGTTGCGATGCTTCTATAGCGTTGCCGCCGTCAATATCACTGTCTAAGTTCGCACCGTTAACGTTCTTACTCACATACTTTGCTATGTAGCCTGTTGCGCTGCCTCTTGAGTAGTCAATATCTTTAAAGTCACAACGGTATTCTGCCGCGCCTGCTTCGTCACCATCTTCACGCAACGCATAGTGCTCGATAATTGCTTTGAACTGTTGTGCCTGCTCTTGCTGGACAAATATAAGCATGTGCCAATGAGGTGTTCCATCATGTTGTGGTTCAGCAATACGAAAGCCGTATACTTTAATTTCTTTTCGGTTCAGTTCTGCACGTACTAGCGCCCACATTTCATTCAAGTATTGCTGTGCGTCGTATGGTGTTGAGCCATCCCATTTCGGGTTTGGGTCGCCTGTTTTTCCATAGGTGTTATGAAAACGGGAAGGGCAGGTAATCGTTACGAAGAGCGATTTATGGTTATTCCCTTTAGCTATTTTTTCATAGCCTGCCATTCGCGTCATAAGCTCATTTTTTCGATTAACGGGGTTTGATACGTTTTTATCCGATAATTCAGCAAGTGAAAATGACTCGTTGTTCTCGTTAACGATAACGAGATTCTCTAGCATTTTTCGTTGAAGGTCTTTTTGGATTAGTCGATATTCAACAGTGTAATCACTACAGTATTTCCCCTTACGACTGTTAACTTGCCCTAAGTGAATCAATACTGCTTCTCGTTTACGGGCTATTACTTTTCGTAGCTTTCTAAGCCACCAGTATTTATCCTGCATTCGCTTCAATGCGCCCGTTAACGTAACGGATTTTGAAACCTCTGGTGGGGTGATACCAAACCCGTTAACGAGTTCAGCACTAAGATCATAAAGCGCCAAATTCCCGTTAACGGGATTACTCCCCGTTACGTTACGGGTATCACTGTTTTCAAGTGAATAGTATTCAAATCGCTTGCAGCGTTGTGAATTATTTTCGGCCAACTCTCGAAGTTCATCCTCTCCAGCACTGAAATAAGAAACTAACTTCTCTGGAAGCAAATCATCTATTTTATTTACAGTATTTCGTAAATAGGTATTTGCATTAAAAGGCTTGTCGAATGTTTTGTATCGCTTAATAAGAATACGCTGTATTTCTGTTGGCAAATGCGAAATTGTCTGTTTAACGAACAAACGATTTTCAACATCTAGTGAATGATAGAAGCTATCTGAATCACTACTTATATGATTTAGTGCGTTTGCGATAGGGGACTCTTTAAAACGTTTCATTTGAGCTCTCCATATTCGCAACTAATTCTAAACCCCGTTTAGTAACTTCCACTTTCGACCATCGCAAGCCATAAACATATTCCTCTCGAGAAGGTTTTAAAAACCCGTACTTGAGCAAGGAATTCATAACGAGTTTATTGAATTTGGTAGGCTTCCCTTTTGGGAAAGCCGTTTTACCTAATTGGTTACCAATAGACGTACACAGTTCAACAGTACCGCCATTAACGAAAAATTTAAGCATTTCGGTTTGAGAAGGGCTTAATTTGCTCATAGATCTTGCCCCGAATGGAATACGTAACGACCGTGAGCAGAAATCGTATATTTAATATACTTTTTATTAGCAACTACGAAGCGTGACTTAACAACGTAGCCGTGATTGCAAAAGTGGTTAAGTACCTTTTTATTGCAAGCCCATGGTTTATAATCTGAAAACTTTAACTCACCTTGTTCGTCGTTCGGGGCAATACACTCAAAAATGCTATGGTTATCGTTTAAATAAAGCAGAGATGCGATTTTTGCTTCTTCCCATGCATATGGATTCATTACATCACCCCCTTATCTTGATAAAGGTGTGTGCGACGAACAAAGCTTTCTAGCCAAGCATCAAGATCTTCTCGAAGATAACGAACGGCGCGACCAATTTTTATGAAGGGTGGGGCGGGAGTGCGGTTTTCACGGTTCCCATCCATGCGCGCTTGGCGCAGGAAAGAACGGCTCATGCAGATGTATTGTGACGCTTCTTTTTCTGTTAGCGCCCTACTTTGGGTTTGATTGTTCATGGCTTTTCCTTGTTTTACTTACAGATACAAGGCAAAACTAATCTTCCCACTTTTCCCGGGAAGTTAGCCGGGAACAATTAATTTACTTTTTTACTTCTGCGAAAATATTAAGGAAACGCTTTTTAGACATTCGGTACTCTTGTTGACCTGCTTTTCCCCAGATGATCTCGTCCCTATTCATTTCTATCAGGATACTGAGTGGGTCAGTAGCGTCATTGTCCATTCGGAAGTTATCCAGTATGAGGCGGTATAGTTTTGAACCGCCTAGTTCAGGGTGTTCTTTCTGTATTAATTTTATTTGCTCCTTCATCAAGTGTTCTCGGCTATCTGCCTTTCCAGTGTTGATGCCTAGTTGTAACTTGCACCATTCAACGAGCTCATTCTTCAGTACTAAATCATCGAACTCGATAGTCACTCCATTCGGTAGCGGCGTATTTGGTTCGTGTATCATATCTCTATTGGTTTCATTTATAAGAATGGCATCGCACTTTGAAAGGTCTAAATCAGCTATTCGGGAAACATAGTCAATTTCGAATCTTTCATTGAGTAATTGTTTAAGTAACTCTCTAGAGCATGACTCTAATAATTGAATACCCTTGATACTGTTCAGAGTTGCTGTATGAACGACAACTGACTTACCTTTCAAAAGAATACTTTTGTCACGTAAAGACAATTCAACAACGCCGTTATAACTCACAACACCGCGTATAATTTTTTTCAGACTTTTAGGAATTCTCTCGGCAAGAATAAAGTAGTTGGCATAACTGAATATGTTTAATGGAACGTTGGTGTTCTCACATAGATATTGAAAGTCGTATTTATCAAAGCTGAACTTAGTAGCTAGCTCTGGCATCCTGTAGTAGCGCTTTTGCATAGTATTTAAGTAACCTCCATTTGTCTTACTTACTGTACGGAGAGCCCCTTGTTCTTAGAGCTATTACGTTGCTTTTTGAGCTGACGTAGCTCTCGCTTTAAACGCTCGCCTTCTTGATTGGTATAACCAGCTCTCATTTTACTTTTAATAATGTCGATACGTTTCTCAATGCTTTGGCACTTGTATTTTGACGGTTCGAATTCATAGCTTGCATGAGAAGGTATTGAACTGAAGTGCAACGAAATGGTTATTAGAAACTTGTACACAATTCATCCTTGATTTGTTTGGTTTTCACAGGATAGCCGGAATAGATTTATCGAAAGCATTGAGCTTTCATACGTGGTTATAGAAATTAATATATAAATTTTTATTTACGTACTGTCACGACGAGTGGTAGCCTTAAGTGCATAATTTCTCAAAAGAAATAGTGAAACAAGTAAGGATGCTTGATGTTTGTAGTAGGCAAGGAATATAACCGCAGATCAGAGATTCACGATGTATATGGGGGCCAAGCCCAAGGTGGAATCTCTACTCCCAAAAACCACCCTTTCATTTTTATCTTCACATCTGATAGCGGTGCGCAGCACGGATACCGAGACGAATATATAGATGGCCTCTTTTGGTACACAGGAGAAGGGCAAGTTGGTGACATGCAGATGATTAAAGGTAACAAAGCCATTCTTAATCATTCTGAAGAGCGTAAAACTATCCACTTATTCGAATATACGCGAAAAGCACATGTCAGATATGTAGGCGAAGCTGAATGTTTAGGGTACGAAACCCAAATTCGCCCCGACTCTAATGGGAATCATAGAAATGCATTCGTCTTTCAGCTTGATATAAATTCTTCCATAAATGTTGAGTATACGGCTCCCAATGGCCCTGCTTTGACAGTCGAAGAGCGAAAGAAAACCAAAAATAAAAACACAAAACGACTTGATGAGCTGAGGCGAGCTGCATTGGCAGTGCCCGAAACAAAAGATAGAAAAGAAAAGCAAAGAAATGCCTACCAACGTGCAGAAGCTATCAAAAAATACGTGTTAGCGAGAGCAAATGGAATATGTGAAGGATGTGAAAAACCTGCGCCATTTCGTACTTCAAAAGGACCTTATTTAGAGTGTCATCACCTACACCGCCTGGCGGACGGTGGACCAGACCATCCAAGAAATGTAATTGCGCTTTGCCCTAATTGTCACAGAGCGGCGCATTATTCAAAAAACGCAAAAAAAATTAATGAAGAAATGGTTCTAAAAATTAACGGGATAGAAAAATGACCAACGAAAATCAAGATATTAAAATTAGTGAGATTGCAAGGTGTTTTGGGATAGGGCTTGCTATTATTGCCTTTGCGATAGTTACAATTCTGATAGCTACGGACTATTATCACGATACTGGATTGGCAGTAGCTTACCAATGGATATCTATAGCTTTATTATTAGTTGTTGTTGCTGGACCCGGATTTACCTTTTATCGCGCTATGGAGAAGGTAAAGAACGAGGACGTCGAGGAATTTTTAACTGGCTTGCAAAACCATAAAGGAGAGCCATTGAGGTATCCTACAGTATCTTCTTTTTTCGGAGATATGGCTTTGATTGGCCTTTTCTTCTCAAAAATCGGTGAAGTTCACGAGAAAACAAACAAAGCAATAATTAATCTCTTTGAAAACGACGGAATTAATCTTATAGAGCTTGCTTTGTTGTCGATCGTAGTTGTTATTTTTCTATTTTTGACGGTGTTTGTTTCCTCTATACTTGCGTCCACAACCGCAAAGCTATTCATTACAGTTCGAGACAAGTCTTCGCCTAAGTACGTCTTTGCAACTTTTTTCGGAGGTTTAGGAGTTATTATAATTAGTTGTCTCTAGTTATAGTAAGTTTACAGCCCTAGCTTTATGCTCAGGTGCCAAATGAGAGTACCTGAGTGTCATATCTAGCGAACCATGCCCTAACAATTCTCGTGTAGTGTTTAGGTCTACACCAGCCATTACTAATTTGCTAGCGAAGTGGTGGCGTAGGTCATGAAAGCGGAAATCTTTAATTTTTGCGGCCTCTAAGATCGCTGACCACGCTTTTTTGAAATCTTTTAGTGGTTGCCCTTCCTCGCCTTCAAAAACCCAATGCAGGCTTCTACAGTCGCTTTTCCAGTTTGTCAGCGCTGACTTAGCTTTTTGGTTGAGTGGAATATGTCTCGTTTTACCGCTTTTTGCATTCGCGGCAATTACTGATAGGAACTCTCGCTCTAGGTTTACGTTTTGCCATGTTAGTGAGAGCAGTTCACCTTTTCGCATGCCTGTATTCATCGCCAAAATGACCAGCGGTTCTAAGTAGTCTGCAAAGGTTCGTTCGCTCAAATCAGGTAAAGGGGGGTAGCCGCGTTCTTCTCTATGCTTATTACCGCTTTCCCTTTCTCGCTTAATTCTGAAATCTCGCGCTGAGAGTGCTTTTTTCAACCGTTCTTCTTCATCAAAGCTCAAGTAGCGAATACGACTATTATCTTCACTTAATGGTTTGATCTTTCGTAAGTCGTGGCTGGATATTACTTCCCAATCAACGGCTCTACTCATTACCGATTTCAATGTGGTAAACCGTCTGTTGATAGTGGCGTTACTTTTCTTCTGAGTAAGCATTTCAGTACGCAGTTTTTCAAGTAACGAAGCGTTAATGTCGCGTAATTGCATGGGGAGTAGGTTGGGAAAGTTTACTTTTAAGTTTTTAAGCTCACGTTCACCAGACTTTGGGTATTTGGCTATGTACCACTTTTCAAACTCTAAATCGATGAAGGCTTGAAGGGTGGTAAGCCTTGCGAGTTTTTCTTTCGCTTTTAACTCTTTTTTGTTTTCATGAGGGTCAACCCCTTGAACAATAGACGCACTTGCCATTTTTGCAGCATCACGCGCTTGCGCTGGAGTAATTTCAGGGTGAGTACCTAGCTTAACATTTTGCTGTTTTCCATTATGGCGATAAAACAGAAAGTAGGTAATTCTACCTTTCGGTGTAATGCGCGCATGAAAGCCCGATAACTCACTATCATTTAGTCTTTTATCGTCAGGTTTTAGGGCATTAATGCTGCTGTTAGTAATCTTCTTTCTGATAGCCATAACCAAAATATGTAGCAAATATGTAGCAGAGTGAGTGATATTGGGTGAGTTTACATGAACCAGTATGAACAAACTATGAATTTATATATACATTATAAATCAATGGCTTAATGTTTTAATTTAGTGTTTTTCGGTTCATTATGGTTCACTGAAAAACACTCAAAAACTTGGCTCCGGAGGCAAAGGTCATAGGTTCGAATCCTATCGGGTGCGCCATTTTTAGAACATAGCCCTATACAAACCGCATCACCTATTAGGTAGCAAACAACGTAATACTGTCATAAATAAACTTGACGCCGCTGAGTATTCCTTTCACGATTGATATAACGTTTATAAAGTTAAGTGAAGGCGAGGGCAGGCCGATGAAAATAGATATCGCGCTTTTAGAAGGGCAAAAACTACAAGCGAGCTTTGGCAAGCACCAGATAATCAGTGATCAAAGCGTATCTGCAGGCGGCGATGAGTCTTATCCTGAGCCATTCGATTACTTTTTGGCCAGCATGCCGTTATGCGCCGCTTTTTATATTCGCAAATTTTGTGAAGCCAGAGACATCAGCACCGAGGGGATCACCCTTAGCCAAGAGCACAGCACTATTGGTGAAGATAAGTTTCGTAAAGCTTTTTCAATTAAAGTCAGCTTGCCTAAAGACTTTCCCGAAAAATACAAAAAAGCCGTTTTAGCTGCCGCCAACAGTTGTACAGTAAAAAAAGTGGTACAGGCAATGCCAGAGTTTAATATTCAAATTGAAGAAGAATAGACTGGTGAATTTGAACTAGTGATTTTAGTTAAAGCCGCTATTATATTTGGGTAATAACCGAAATAGACCGATCAGGTTAGGCATAATAATGTAACAACGGCAAAGCACTTGCGACTCTACAGTAGATTTTCTTAGCGGCTTAACTGAATCAGTTCGAACAACTGTAGCGCAATGGGTATTTGGGTTTAAACGAAAACACTACTCAAATGTCATCGAATGTAGCCTCCGTGAACTCTCCGGCTTTGATATGTTTATTGAAATAGTCTTTACCATCTGTTCGCATTTGCTTCTTAATTGCGTTTATATCACCGCTTTTGAATTTATCCCACAGCACAGCGTCGAAGGCAATTTTGTCTAAGTCTTTGGCATGATACATAAAACATTTACGTTCGAACTTCTCGAAAGGGTTTTGTAAAATGCTTTTGGTTATTGCAGGAATATCATCTAAAAATGTTTCGTTGTTGAGAGGGCTTTTCGGTTTTTCTGCTTGGCCGTAATTGTTGAGTAGTCGCTTATAAAAGGCCTGATAGTCCCTACGCAATAAAGATAAGCTAACCTCTCCAGTTTTATCTACGTGTTTGAGCATTAGCAGTAAAAATACTATTTTGAATGAAAATGTATAATCACGTTGTTCTAAGAATTCAAAGAAGTCATCTCTGCGTGTTGCTTCGCTTCGTCGTTTTAGGTTCTTCTCACTACGTATTTCATCTACTCTATTTTGCTTATAATAGTTGAGCATATGAGTCCCGAAAGGTAACTGCTTATCGGGTATCACGCTTTGTTTTTTTACCCAGCTTTTCACAGTCCCGGTTGATACAAAAAGCTCTCGAGCCAGTTGTTCATCGTTCAAATAATCACCAAGTTCATCTTCAAAATTAAACAGCTTTATGGGTTGCAGCTTCCGCTCCTGCTCATAAAGGTGGTCAAGTATGACTTCTTCACCTATCACTGCTTCATTTGGATTAAATATGTCAGCAAAGGGTTTGTAGTTATTAACCCTGAACATGCTGTGTAGGCTCCATGGTTGTAGTGCTGGACCATAGCTATCCACTACGTCTATGGCGTATAGCGCTTCTTTACCCGGATGATTACGTGTGCCTCTGCCTAGTTGTTGCATGTACAGCACTTTGGACATGGTCGGTCTTGCCATCACGACAATTGAAGTGTTGGGTGCATCCCACCCCTCATTTAATAGATCACAGGCGCATAGAAATCGTACTTTACCTGACTTGTAACTCTTTAAGCCTTCTCTGCTACTAGCGGAAACGGCTTCAGCACTTATTGCATGCTTATTAAGTAGGTTGGCCAGCCGAGTCGCATGTTTTACGTCTACGCAGAAGATAACACCTTGTAAGTCAGCTAATGATCGCCCCGTTTTGATATCTCGTTGAGAGAAGTACTTTGAAATCATATCCACAATTAGCTGATCACGAGAAGGGAGGATTACATTTTTGTTTAGGTCGCTTTTTACAAACTCTTTTCCGTTAAATCTAACTTGAGAAAAATCTATATTACTTTCAAGGCGAAAGGCTCGGATGGGAGGCAATAGCTTCTGTTTTATTGCCTCTTCAAGTGTCATGTTTAGTTTATAGCGCCCAAATATTTCCGCGAGATCCTTTTTATCCAAGCGTCTGTCGGTTGCCGTGCAGCCGAGTAATGTACGGGGCGCGAAGTGTTCCAGTACTCGCCTAAGGCCTTGTGCAGGTGCATGGTGCGCTTCATCTACTACTATGTAATCGAAGTGGTTTTTGGGAAGTGATGCAAATTTACGCTGTATCGCTTGTGTCGTTTGCACAATTACGTCCGCGTTAAAATCGAATATATCGGTTGCCACTTTTAAAGATGGGTTTCGCTCTAAAAAGCGTGCCTTCGTTTGTTCTCGCAAATCTTTAAAGGGTACGATAACCAACGCTCTACTCGCATAGCCCAATTGTTTTTGAACACAGTGATCAGCGATAAATACTTCGGTTTTTCCGGTGCCCGTGGGAAGTACTAATAAAAACGTACTTTTACCTTCTTCACGTCCTTTTTCCATATCAGCAAGCGCTTCTTTCTGATGCTTATAGAGTGAAAAGCTAACATCTCTAAACTGGTTTGCTGGAGGTTGAGCACAAAAATTGTTTTCTGGCCCAAAATAAAGCCGTATTTGGTCAGCAAACTTTTTCTCATCTGCCATTCCTGCGTTTGACCAACGATATACTTTTATCCCATCCTTCATGAGGGAGTTTTGTTTTAACAGTTGTGATTGGTAGCGATTTTTACCTATGAGCAAAGGGTGGTGGTAAGTCTCGCCATTTAATTCAATGGCTATTTCTCCCTTCGTTGTTTTTAGTATGTAGTCTACGTATCTACTTTTCCCCAATAAGTCTACGTACTGGTATTCTCGCTCCAGCGCGTGAAGGAACTTCGAACCGTATACCTGCTCAAATAAGCTTTCGAAGTTATATTCTGGCCGCGTCGGGTCGGTTTCGGTAACCTGTCTATCTGCACCAAATTGCCGAAAGTCGTATTCATCACCCACGTCATTTAAAATAGCGTCAGCTAGTTCTATGTCTTTTTGTTCCTCGTTATCCATGAACCTATATAGACGCTCAAATTTATGCATAAGCATATTTTGCCAGCCGGTATACTCTTTATAGTCATACATGGGTTTGTTACTACCGTACAGTTGCGTATCGACTATAACGGCAACTTGCTGTTCGCTATCACTAAATAAGTAGGAGGTGAATTGCGAATCGACGAGCGTGAAACCATTCTTCTTAAGGTAGTTAAACAACATTATTCACTATTTCCAGCATAGAATACTTCGAACGAGGTCATTCTCTACCCTTTGGCATTAACTCTACCGTTACCCACTCAACATTGGCTCGCTTCAACCCATCTTTACTGGGAACAGGGTCTAGGTTACGTGCATCCAAGCCATTCTCACTGGCTAACTTCTCCAGTTCCGCATAGCTTACAGGGTACATGGGGCGTGCTTCGTCATTTGGACCGAAACGTAGGCTAATATATATTCTGCCAGTCGCAGAAAGTAACTCTGCTAAGCGTTTTATGGCCTGCGGTCGTTCCCCTTCTGGAAGATGCATCCAAACGGCTGAAAGTAAGATAAGGTCGAAGTTATCGCTTGTGCAGGGTAAAGACGAGAGGTTTGGTAAGCTGGCATTACACCAAGTTATGTTGGGTGAAGTATCTTTTTTTGCAAGTTCTAGTAAATGAGATGCAGGCTCTGCAGCAACAACCTGCCACCCTTTAGATGCAAGCCATCTAGCATCACGGCCGCTGCCTGCGCCTACATCTAATGCATTGGTAGGTGTGCAGTTTTCTAGAAAGGTGTGCCATTGTGCATGCACACTTTCTGCGTCTACCGAGTTGTAAAGCGAAAAGTAGTGCTGCGCGTGGTCGCTATAATGCTTAATTGTTGATGTCACGTTTAAAAATCCGTTTTTAACTTCTCTTTACAATATCGTATGAATGTTTACTAAGGCAATAATATTGCTTAACCCACCCTGTATTAGATTAAGTCGAGTCTACTTCAGTTAAGCAATTTGAGGTTGTCACTATCCTTTCACCACTTCAACTGTAATCCAATTCGCATCACCAACCGCCACCCCTTCTTTGCTAGGAGCCTGCCTTTGAAATCATCGATATTACTCGACCCCAGTATTACATCGATGTTTTACTGGCAACTTGGCTGGGTACGCTGGTAAGCGATTATTGTTCGTTAAATTTGCGCGGTTTGGATTACTTTGCCATGCGTAGGTAATAGTTTTTATCTTGTTAGCATCTTTTACGTGTAAAATTATAGAAGTTGGTTCTAGCTCTCCCTCTACCCATTGATAGTCAATGTCATTTTCACTAATTGCAAAACCCTGCACTTTATCATCTGGATTAGATAATTCGAGTTGAGAAGATTCACTGTGTACTCTTATTTCAAAATCGCTCACTCTTTCTGCACACGTTAATACTGGCCCCTGATATGAAAAACCAGGTTTGTTGTAGACTTCTTTTAAAGCTGCAAATGCCAAGCGCTGACCCACAGCGGCTTTATTTTTAGGATGGATGTCATTCCACTCTCCTAAATCTATTGCCGTTATCATTGCCGTATTATCCAATGTTAACCCGTTCGCTTGTGCGGCTCGAATGTTTGCCCAGCCTGCAATACTAGGATCTGTCTGCGCTGCCATATAATTAGCTAATTGCACATATAGAAAAGGCAATGTTGGCTGAGAAAATAATGCGCGCCATTGCGTAATCATGGCAGGAAATAAACGTCGGTATACCATGGGGGCTTCGGCATTACTTTCCCCTTGGTACCAAATTACTCCTTTAAGCTGCGTGTTTGCCAGTGGGGCCAGCATAGCATTATAAAGGCCTGAGGGCTGTTCGTTTATTTTGAACGCCGGGCTTGGTATAGGTGTGTTCATTCGGTGGCCCACCCGATAGCGCCAAAGGCCACCTAATGGAATCAATGAATTATTAAACCTCAAGTGGTAGGGTTTCGACGGCACAAAACCGGCTTGTCCATCGGAGCGATGTGACACAACTCGTACCGTAATTTGATTTAATCCGGTTTTGAGCAAACCTGGAGTTAACGAATAAATACGCTGGGGGTATTGATAGCGAGTGCTACCCACCTGGGCCCCATTTACATATACTTCATCTTGATCTACGATGCGACCAAGAACGAGGTTAGCTGCCTTATTAGCTTGCTCGGCGGTAACCCAAAATGTTCGCCTAAACCACATACTGCCGCTAAAGGCTTCTTGTCCTTGGCTGGTCCAAAATCCAGGTACGGTAAGTTGGGCCCATTGGCTATCATCAAAATTTTCTGTGAACCAGTTATGCTGAAATCCCAAATCTTCGAAAGCCAGCTTTTCTTGCCACTGCTGGTAGCGTGTTTCATCGAGTTGGCGTAATTGCTCAATGTTATATGGCTCTTTATTGCGTTTAAGTAAACGAACTTCGTTTGGGTAGGCGGTTAGCGCGCTTTCGCTCATCCACGCTTGAATGCGCGCGCCAGCAAATGCATTGTTGATAATGGCAATAGGTATACCCGTGTGAGCATACACATGTTTCGCAAAAAAGTACCCAACAGCAGAAAATTCCTGTAGGTCTTTTCCCTTTGCAATTGTCCAATGTCCATTGGCGATAGCCGCTAAAGGGCCACTATAAGCCGCATTACGCTCTACCCTAAACTGACGAATTTGGTCAAAGTCAACTGAGCGTATCTCTGCCTCATAGTCACTGCCCAGAGTACCGAGCGTATACTCCATATTAGATTGACCTGAGGCGAGCCATATATCGCCGAAAAGTACATTGTTTAGCTCAATCCATTGGCTGGAGGTACGTATGCCTAATTTGTGAGGGCCGCCCGCTGTCTGTGCTGGTAAAGTAAGACTCCAAGGGCCTTCTTGTACTTCAGCAGCATGCAATTTTACCCCGTCCATATAAATCTCTATGGTTTCAGGTTTGTCAGAATAACCCTGTACGTTATTAGGCTTATCACGTTGCAAGACCATGTCATCTGCATACTGTGGTAAGAGAGTAACGGTGGCTTTAACGGGCAATACAGCAATAAAGGCGAGAATATTTAATGTAAAATATAAGCTCGCCTGCGCTGTAAAACGTTTATTTGACGATGATTTCATAAATTGCAATTGGGCAATCTTTATGTGCTTGCCAAAGTTTAATCCTCAGGGCATCGGTAGTAATAGGCGCGGAAAACCTACACTCAACTACTGCCTGATGGTTATCATGCTTTTCGTATACGACATTGCCCTTATCATCTAAAACCTCAAAGCGCTCAACACAAAACGGCACCCGGTCTTCAGGGTGGCCATAAAGAGAGGATTCAAGCGCATGATCAAAGTCTGCATCAAAATGCAAAATAACTTTGTTAACACGCTGAGGCTGCTGCCATTGAAGTGTTAATTCTGCTTCTTTATGTTCTGTATCCGCACACCAAACGTTGCTGCGCTGATAGGGGCGTGTATAGCCATTTGTAAGGTTAGATAGATTAAAGCAATCTAGTGAAGGCGTGATTGATAAAGCGATATTGTGACCGCCTGGTCGCCTTTCTGGAGTCCAAAATTCAAATTCATCAACGCCTTTGTCACCGTCTACCGTTTGCTTCCCATTATTAGACACTGCCTTGTTTACCCCATTAAATACAGAAACTAGGGATGAAACACGGCGAGTTGTACAGGCAATCTCGATGTCAGGGTTCGCCAAAAAGCACAACAGCGCATACTGGTCTTCTGCTAAGGTTTCAGTGAACTTAATATCCAGCCGATGCTCGCCTGCATCTAATTGATAGTGTTGCTGTTCGAGAATAACTTCAGGGGTATAGTTGGTGACTTTTTCACTGTGACGTAATTGGGCGCAAAGTGTGGTGGACTTTGCGGCTCGTACGGTAACCGTGAAGTGGTACGCTGTGTTCTGGCTCAAGGGCAACCATTGACCCGTCGAAATTACCAGTGGTCGCCATGGGCCATCGCATGGAAGTTCACTTAGGAGCAGTTGGCTTGATGCACTTATGTTCGCCTTACTTGCCAGATTAAACTCGGGTCGCAATGGCACATTCGGTATAAAGTGCCCCTTCTCATTAAGATTTTGCTGCAATTGCGTTATATGAGAGGCTTGTAGTAAATCAGCGGTAGAGCAGTTGTGGTGCAGACAATATGCAACAGCTTCACCTACCGCATGCCCGCCGTGCCCGCACGTTGCCATAACGCGAGTAGAGCCAAACGCAATATGAGATGAACTGATAATACGGCCTGCAAAAAAAAGGTTATCAATATCTTTACTGATAAATGCGCCTAATGGGATTTGGTAAACCCCTTTACTGTGATATTGCCTGCAGGGCGGTTTATCACTGTAAACGCCATCGCCAGGATGGTGATCAATTGCCCACCCACCGTAGGAAACAGCATCGTCTACATTACGCTGTTCTACGATATCCTGTTGGGTAATAAATGAATGACCAACAAACCGACGACTTTCGCGTTTACCGGGAATGGTACCCACCCACTCTAACGTGAGGTTATCGACGTTTTCAAAGTTGCCACTGTTTTTAATGTAGTCCCATATACCGTAAACCACTTTCCACAATTGCCATTTAATTTCCTCTGACTCGTCAATGGTTTCACTATTCCCCCCATACTCAAGCCACCATAAGCGCGGCCCGACATCCTGACTTCGTATACGCTTCATTCTATCTTCGGTCATGCCATCGATTGATGCAAATGAAGGTGCTACGTATTTAACGGGCTTACCTGCATCTTTACTGTAGAAATATATCGAGTGCCCTAGTAGCTCTTTTTCTGGTTCTTCTGGCGCCATTTTTTCTGAAAACTCGTTTTTTGCTTCTGCGCCCATACGAAACTCTGCGCCTGCCTGAAATGCGACTATTCCATCGCCTGAGGCATCACAAAAGTAACTGCCCAACAGGTTATAAAACTTACTATTTTGTGAGCAAAAACCTTCTACAGAGGAGATGTTATTTTCGGCATTCTTGTTGGTGGCATGTATTGAAGTATTGAGCAATAAGGTAATGTTTTTTTCTTCCACCACCTTTTCAAGTAGAATTGTATCGAAAATTAATGCATTGCCTTCTTTATTTCGAAATAAGTTTTCTAATAACAACTCACCAATTATCCCCCCTTCACGAGACCAGCGATTGTTGTTTCCCATGTGGGAGGTTGCGCCTAATACCCAAAGACGAACTTCGCTAGACGCGTTTCCACCTAGCACAGGACGGTCCTGCACTAATGTTACCTTCACGCCAGCGCGAGCTGCCGATATGGCACAGCAAACACCCGCCACTCCTCCTCCAACAACGACTAGGTCGGACTTTATTGTTTCCACGGTAGAAGATCTGCCCGCTGGTTCGCTCAATTCGTGATACATGATTGCGTACTCCTAAATTATTTTATCTTTTAAACAACAGCCACAGCGAAGGCAGGGCAATGCTAATTCCAACAATAAACGTTTCTGTATTAGCTGATTGGGATACAGCGCTTAAAATGATCAGTAGAATGCCTATAGCTAGCACCCCAATCATAAGAACCTTTTTGCTGTAATCATTGTCAGTGGTTTGTACTTCACTATTTTCTTGCTGTTCCCCGCTGTTGCTCAATTGATAGGTGCGATAGTTATCGTAATCTGGGTTTACATTTCGATGTCTAGCGTAGTAAATTTCAAACCCAGTGAGCAGTACTACTGGGATAACAACACCTAACATCATTTCCCACTCTCTACTTAGCGATAGCCCAATTAAAGTGGGGGCCAAAAACTTGAAGAAAGCGTTCAGTAGCAAGCTAAAAAAAGTGGTTAAGAGCAAACTTTTACCAGTTTGGCGTTTAGAAAAAATTGCCCATATAGGGGGTAAGTAAAGCGATGCGCCGGTAAGAGCTGCAACGCTAAGAACGACTTCAACAATGCCTCCCATGCTTTGTACTGCAACCGCTACAGCTATTGCCAAAAAACCGAAAACAAAGGTTGATATTCTTGCAGCCCTCATTAAATGCTGAGAGGGATAGTTAGGTTTGAACGACTTCAATAGGTCATTAGTAAACACACCTGCTGCGATGTTAATTGCTGTATTCACAGAGCTTGCGGTCGCAAAAACCATGGCCGCAAGTATCAGCCCTAGCAAACCTTCAGGTAGCACTAATTTGCTCATAAGCAAATACGCTTCTTCGGATTCGGTACCAGATAAATCGGGATTAATGACTCGATATATCATAGGAGGGAGCATCCAAATGATTGGCGCTATTAAATATAAGCAGCCAAAAAGTAAACCTACTTTGCGGGCTTCTCGTGGGTTGGCCACACTGGTATAACGTTGCACGTACGCCCAGTTACCACCAATGAAAACAGTGTTGTAGATTAAAAATGCTACGAGAAATAGCCAACTGTAGTTTTCATTCTGCAGTGCAAGAAAGCCTTGCGGTAGTTTATTGAGGAAGGTATTTACCCCACCCACTTCACCAAACGCCAAAGGGATCATGATGAGCACGGCTGCACTAAGCACGACAAATTGTAAGACGTCGGTCACTAATACAGCCCAAAGACCACCTACCGTGGTGTAAGCAATAACGAACAACCCTAAAACCAAGATAGCCTGATTTAAAGGAATGCCGGTAGACACCTCTATAATCTTGCCTACTGGATAAAGAAATGCACCCGCAGTAAACAAATTGATAAACAAAAAAGCACAAGAATAAACTTTTTGTACCGATTTACCGGCACGTCGCGTGAGGAAATCAGCAACGGTCAAGGCCCGCGTTTTGTTCCACGCTGGGGCGATGATGCAACCAATAATGATACCCGCCACCGCCATGGTCGACTGAATAATAACTGCCACCACACCGTCGCTATAAGCGATAGAGCCCCACACTACAAAGGTGCCTACGGAAAAAAAGCTCATAAAAAGAGAAAGGCCGCTTATCCACCAAGGCACCGCGCCGCCAGCAGCAAAAAAAGACGCCATGCTTTTACCACTGCGCGAGAACATTAATCCGAGGAATAAAATAATTAACGAAAATGCAATAGCAACATAATAATCAAATTGGTTCATAACGATTCTTTTAAACGATTGAAGTCGAAGACCCCAATAATAACGACAATACGCTGCGATCAGAGAGTTAACAGTTTAACCTTCGCGGCATAACGATATATTGTGGTTAATCATAATTGTATTGATACCACTCAATTAGGATGAATAATGTATCACTAATAGAAACATGTCAATGTGAACTTGTTGTTAATTTGTATTATTTAATAACCTGTTGTTTTGCACTTGGTTATTACAATCGCTCGGACAATATGGATATTATTCATTACAACCCTCTAGCGTTAACAAAATGTTTAAAATGTAAATAAATAAAATCAAAAGGTCTTGTAATGTGTCTATAATAGATTTATAAGTGTTTTAGGTATACGGGCACACGTAATGACCAAGATTATTCTTGCAAGTGTGATGTCTTATTAATCAAGGGGGCACAATGAACAATTTTAAAAGACACAATTTAAAGCGAAATAGCATAGCTACAGCAATAATCACTATGGGTACTGTAGCTTTGACATTGTCGAGCTACGCACACGCTCAACAAGATGAAAAGAACGATGAAGATGTAGAGCTTATCCAGGTAACAGGCATAAGAAGTCAGCTGACTCAAGCCGTCGCCACTAAACGAGACAGCGTCCAGTTTGTAGATGCAATTTCTGCAGATGATATGGGAAAACTTCCAGATACTAATGTCGCTGAGTCACTACAAAGGGTTTCAGGCGTACAATTGGAGCGAGGAATTGGAGAAGGCAGCACAATCTCCATTCGAGGCTTAAGTCAAAATGTAATTTTGGTTAATGGTCGCCAAGTGACTACAGCAGGGGGGCGCGGCGATAAAGGGCCAGATACGTTGGAGTCTTCGTCATACAGTATGTTATCCCTTATACCCTCTAGTTTAGTTTCTAGCTTAGAGGTATCTAAGCTACCCGGCGCAAAAGAAATTGAAGGCGCGTTGGGGGGGATTGTCAATATTAAGACTCGCCGCCCATTAGACAACGATGGCCAGAAAATCGTTGCCAGCGTTACTGGTTCCTATAATGATTTGTCCTCGGACAACGGTACCGAAGCATCTATATATTATTCAAATAGTTTTTTAGAAAATACTTTAGGTATACAGGTGGCTGCCTCAAAAGCCAGTTTGGTATTTCAAGAAGAAGGGCTTAATACGTTCTCTGGTTATAGTTATGATACCTCGGTAACTGCCGACCCGAATGACGAAACATTGGTTTTTAATGATATTCGATATTGGGAAATCAATGATAAACGAGAAAGGACCGGTTTGAATGCCATGATACAATGGCAACCCACTGATACATTAGACTTATATATCGATAGCTTCTATAGCAAAGTAGATTCAGATCGTGACCGATTCTGGACAGGATTTTGGACATGTTGTGGCTATGATAATACCGAAATTTCCGATAATGGCGTGCTAACGTCAGCCAGTGTAAATAGACCGGTACAGACTAATACCGAATTTGCTCCCGCCTTTACGGAGTTTACGAGTACCGCAATTGGTTTTAAGTGGTATAGCGACGATTGGGAGGTTAATGGAGAGCTTGCTTACACAGATTCAACGTCTAATTCGCAACAAGATTTCATGCGTTTCCAAACTGCAGAAGCAGCAGAAGTGGATTTCAATCTGTTAGCCGGTGATGATGCGCCAGATATTATTTTTGGAGGGGCAGATTTAACCTCGCCAGAAGGGCTTAATCTAGCCATTATTTATGATAATACGGCTCATGATGAAACCACCGATACAGCAGTGAGGTTAGACTTCACTCGATATTTCGATAGTGATTTCTTCACGTCAGTAGAGTTTGGTGCCCGGGCAAATTCGCTAGAAACCGATCATGATTATGTCGCCAGAGCAATGACTCCCAATTTTGCGATAACTGCGCTTCCCCAAATTTACACCATGTACAGCAACAGTAACTTTTTCTCTGGTGATGGTCCGGCTGTTAACGAGCAATATTTGGTAGTGGACAAAAGTAAGTGGCAGGGATGTACCACACTAAGCGAGTTTTATGACGCCGCACAAACTGCAGAATGTGCAACCACACATGACCTTTCACCTTCTTATGATATCGCTGAAGATCTATTGGCCTTTTATACCCAAGCAAACTTTTCAAGTGAATGGGGTGGCTATGACATCACTGGTAATTTTGGTGTGCGCTATGTGCAGAGAGATTTAACATCTAAAGGTCATTCTGAAGATGTGGCTACCGGCGCTGCAACACCATTTACAACCGACGTTTCACACTCAGAGCTTTTACCTTCTGCGGTGCTCAAAATGGATTTGACTGATGATGTTGTATTACGGTTTGGGGCTGCGCGTACGCTAACCTTTCCCAATACGTCCGATTTAAGTAGCGGTATTTTTGTAAGGGGAGATTATACAGCTAGCGGCGGTAACCCCGAGTTAGATCCCTTTGTTATCAATCAGCTAGACTTTTCTGCTGAATGGTATTTCGGTGAAAGTAGTATTTTATCCACCGGTGTATTTTATAAAGATGTAGAGTCTTTCATTGTTAATACAATTCAACCCCGAGACTTGCCCAACTATAGTCAGCAAGTATTTGTTGAACAACCAATCAATGGTGAAAGCGGGACCATCCAAGGTTTAGAAGTGTTGTACCAGCAAGCGTTTACTTCACTACCAGGTTTTTTTGAAAACACAGGTATTATGGCAACTTACTCATATATAGACAGTGAGACGCCATTTGAAGATGGTCGTGGGAATAGTTTGCCTATCCCTGGTTTGTCAGAAAATAACATCAATATGGTGCTCTATTATGAAATTGAATCCTTTGGTGTGAGGTTGGCTTACAACTGGCGAGATGAGTACTTAAGTCATTTAGGGGCAGGAGATAACGGCGTATTTTACAAGAGTTATCAAGATTTAGCGGCTACCGCGAACTATAAAATTAACGACAATGTTAGCCTAAACTTTCAAGCTGTTAATCTGCTGGATACCAGACAAAAGCAATATGCTGCTTATGAAGAAGCGATACAACGTAATGTTGAGTTCGGAACTACATATAAATTGTCTGTTTCAGTTAACTACTAATGTAACAGAAGAGAGCCGCTTCCATCCTATGAAAGTGTGACCGTATTTTTAGTACGGTCTCGCTTTCTTTTATGTAAAATGGCCTTAACAAAAATAAACGTAAAAAGTCGATCATGTTCAAGTCTCAAAAAACACGGTAGCCAGTTAAACCATAGTCTTATTGAGGGAATAAATGTTTTACAAGGCTTAGCTTCATTTGAACGTCCAGTGGGATGTCGTGAATTAGCGCGCTTTTTGGAGCTGGACACAACACGAGTAAACCGCTTGCTGCGAACGTTAGACTATATTGGCTTAGTGCAAAAAAATAATGACCGTAAGTATGTCACAGGCCCAGCGATGTTGGTTTTGGCTGCGCAAGGTTTATGCGCTTCAGGTGTAACCACAAAAGCTATTAAGCCATTAGAAGAGCTAAAGAAATATGGGTTAGTAGTGGCCATGGGCGTGCTATGGCACGATAAAGTGACTTATCTTTATCACTCTCTACCTGATATGGGGGAAGAAAGTCCGTTGGGTCGCCTGGGGTATTTCCCCGCAACAGAATGCGGGACGGGTATCTCTTTATTGTCAGAGCTCGAAGAAGAGGAAGTGCGAGGTTTATATCAAGATCGCGATATTCCGGGGTTTCCAGAAGGTATTGAAAGTTTATTGAGTTCACTGAGACAATTCCGCGAGCAAGGTTATGTGAAGATGCAAACACATTATAAAACCCACTTACCACATCATTCAGTTACTATAGCAGTTAATGTGAAAGGCAATATGCACAGTTCTATTGCGCTTTCTGGTTGGATCCCAGAAGAAGCTACAGAAGAATTAGTTACGTTATTAAAAAATAAAGCCAAAGAAATTGAATAATACTACGTCAATTCTTAACGTATAAAATCATAAAGCTTCAGCCACATTTTTAATGTCTCAAACCAAGTATACTGGTGGTACATACCGAAGCCATGCCCTCCATGGGGGAGTGTCAAAAGTTGTACAGGCACCTGTGATTTCCTTAGCGCTTGATAATACCTTATAGAATTCTCAACAGGTACGTGGCTATCATCATTAGCATGTAAAATGAAGGCTGGAGGAGAATCCTCGGTTACCTGCATGTCGTTTGAGAAATACCGAATATCTGCCGCACTAACCTGTTCGCCTAATAGTAATGTCTTAGATTGTATATGCGTAATAGCTGGATCCATGCTGATCACGGGGTATATCAAAATTTGAAATGCTGGCTTAAGTAGCTTGGGGACAGTGTTTCGTGGTACTGGTCGGTTATAGTGTACCGCAGCGCTTGAGGCTAAATGCCCGCCCGCAGAAAACCCCATTACTCCAATTTTCTCGGCATTAATTTGCCAATTAGTCGCTTGGGTATTAATAATGTGCAGGGCCTGTTGTATATCTTGCAAAGGCCCCATCTTGGGGTTGTCCATAGTAATAGTGGAGGGCGTTCGGTATTTAAGAACAAATGCACTAATACCCAATTTAACCAACTCCACAGCAATAGCATGGCCTTCTAAGTCTACAGATAGGCCTCGATAACCACCACCCGGACAAATTACTATCGCGCCGCCATTGTGCACTTTTGAACTAGGCCAATAAGCAGTTAATTGTGGTTGACTGACGTTTATTACAAAGCGTCCGGTAACATCTTGCGATTCGATAGACTCTTGATCAATAGCTTCTCTCGCACCGGGAATTGAGCGAGAATAAAGGGGGATGTTTTCACTTGTTTCTTTTGGCATCTCATTTCAACTTATTGCCGTAAATATGCCGACTGTAGCGTATATTCAATGAACTATTGTCGTACTTATCGTAGGTTATTAATTCTGCGATGATGGTACTTCCAAGTTTTCGAGAGGCATGCTATTCAAGCACAATTTTATCTATGGAGATTTTATACCCTGAACTACTGGGGTTTTTACCTTCCACTGTAAATCTTAATAATTTATCGCCCGCCGTGGCGACATTAATAGTTCCTAGTATCGTCATAGGCCAGCTTACTGCAGCGTTGTATTGATCCACTGATGTAGCAAAATCTGTCCCCTCATACCCAGATTTTGCTATGCCTCGAATGCTATGAGTTTTATAACTATACTTGACGGTGTAAGTTCCAACCTCGACATTGGGCAAGGTAAATTCGACCCAGTCATTTACCGTATTATCTTGCAACATGACGTACTTACCCTCACTAGCACTTACATCGGAAAGAATGCTCACCGTCGCCGTGTTAGTAAAGTACAAGTCCTCAGCTTCGTAAACAGTAGGAACAACAGGCTCTGGGATATCAGTTAGATCGCTATCAACGAACAACGCATATAACTTCCCCGAATTTGAATTCACCGAAGTAGGCGCTGACGCGTAAACAACATCTTCATTAGTATCTTTTACCTTAACATTTACCCGTTCAATAGATTTGTTTGGGGACAAAATATAAGACGCCCAAGCGCTACCGCCAGTTTTCTCTGCTACATGCAATTGCTTGTCGTTGCTTACAAAGTAGGCTCTTACGCGATCCCCAACAATCGTATGACCCAACGCAGCTATAGTATCTTGCGCGCTGTATATACTTGTTTTATCGACCCAACCTGTACCGTTCCAGCGAATACGAAAAACCTCGTAATCTCGCCCTCCACTGCTAATTTCATCGGTACGGAAGCGATATACGATACTAGGGCGGCCAGTGCTGCCCAACGCTAATTTGGCGGTCTGAATACCCTTACCTGTGTCTGCTGAAGTGAAAGACTCTCCACTTTCTAAACCTTGATAGAAAATATTGGGTGTTGATAGGCTTACTGGAGTACTTACTGTGTTGCCATCAACCGTTTTGAATAAACCCGTGTTTGGCTCGTACTTTAGGTAACTTCCGTAGTGCCTATCTGCTCGAGGATGGCCGTAAGCCCATTCCCAGATAATGTGCACATCCCCGTTGCTATCAACCACCAAATCATCTGGGTAAACTCGAGTATTAGTTTGGCTAGCGAACGTTCCTATGAAACTCCATTCATTAGTATTGTTATTCCAATAAAGTAGCTGGCCTTTACCTACATCTGACCCATTCGTGTCCCTCACTATCATATATATATCGCCATTTGGAGATGTAGCTGCAATAGGGTAGGTGTAAATTCCACCGACATTAATTATGTCATTGCGCCTTAGCAAATTATTAATATCAGTAGGGCTTGATGAGCGAAAATATCGCCAACTGTCATTGTGGTGGTCGGCAAAAACGTGGATGTCCCCATCCCCATCTACCGCTATCGTAGGTTGATCATGCCCGTTGTCATCACTGTGCTCCCAAATACTACCGTCAGCATTTTTTAAGAACCCCGATACCCAAACCCCTGACGAATTTCGTTTAGCTACTTTTACTTTATGTTTGCTATTTGATGAGCCAGGAGAATTAAAAGAAAAATATGAATCGCCATCATGTATCGCTAAAGGGATCCACCAACCTGCCTGATTACTTGAATCGACTCCTGCTACTTCTTCTATTGTTACACCTGCGAATACCGACTGAATAACAGATAGACAAAATACGCCAACAACTAGCCCACGTAATAATTGCATAGCTCACTCACTGTATCTATTAAAGATTTAACTCAATTTAAGCATTTAATTTACTTTTTAACAACAATATTGCGTATTTAAGCAGTTTATTATTGGTTTTATTCATGTGTAAAGGCGGATAATCCGGTATTCGTGAGTTGGCAGCTAAGTATTACAACAGAAGGTTTTTCGAAGTTGTTTATTTGCGAGAGCTTCTTGTATCTATTTAAGATACGTTAAGTGGGGGCTATAGCTTTTTGATTGGATGAGATGCTGTACCCACTCATAGCCCAGTGATTGAGGAATATTCAAAGCTTTTGTTCTAAATCTACATTCCTTTGAGTAAAAAATGGTAATAAATAGAAGAGAGTATTGCTCCGCTCAGTATTTACATAGCTGAACAACGTTTTGGCTGTTGTGAGAATTTAGGTTTAGAAAGCGAGGAGGGCGTTAGTCTTTTGTCTTTAATAAGTTGTTCGAAAGCGGCTTGTTGCAACATCTTAATTTGATGTTGAGACATGCCAAGTTCAAAACCTGAACATTCATTTTCACCTAGAGAGCGTGGGTCTAAACCCGTTAGGTTTCCGAACGCCATTAAAGCATGCAAATAATATCCGTATGCACTTGCATGGTAATAGTCCCACGTCCACAAACTAACTTTACCAAATTCAATGCCATCGTAGGGGTTCGTATCGGCAATTCCTAATTTCATTGCTTGAGTCCAAGCCTCGCCTACAGCATTTACTGCTGTAACATAAGGAGACTGCGCTGCTAGGTTATAGCCTGCTCTAACGTCGAGTGCCATTTTTTCTATTGGCGTACCAGACCATCGGCGGTCAGCTTTATAGATTAAATCTGGTCGAGACCAAGTTGCGGTAATATAGACTTCTATATCTGGATTTAAACCATGCAAAAATTCTGACAGGTTCGCCGTTGATTTAATTAATGACTCAGGGTCACCAGGATTTTCTTTATCCAGCGTACTATAACTGTGCATGAGCACTTGATCCCAAGACTGTGAGCCAATGACATCCAATTCGTTATTTAAGTGGTAATTAAAATCGCTACCGCCATGCGTTTCTAGATATACATCGTAATTTAGACCCGCTTGCACAGTAAAAGATTTAAAAAGAGCAGGAACGCCACCGATTCCTTCATTATTTAGGTCAGTAACTGACTTCGCCCGATAGTATTTAACTGGCGAACCATAGCCGAATGTAAAGCTGTTTCCTATAAACAGAACCTTAGTTTCTGCGAAAACAAGGTTGGGGTTGAGAATCAGTATAAGTGCTACAATTTTTCTAATCATACGAAGCATCTTTTTCTCTTCTATTCTCTTTTTATGTTCGTTGAAAGAGGATAGCCAGTTAACTATTCTTTCACAACGTAAAGATCTACACCTGTAGTAGCACCATCGCCTTCAATAACAACTTGAAAGGCTAATAACGCGGCATTACGATGTTGCTATTACTCTTTGCATCAGCCTGCTTTAATCTTACTGCTTCACAGCCCATTACGGGGGCGCTGTTATTTTTATTAAATCAGCACTTTATTGCGTAAAAAAGTCTTTATATCGCTCGCGCAGTTCAACCTTTCGAATTTTTCCCGTACTGGTCATCGGCAGGGTATCGCAGATAAATACGTGCTTAGGAACTTCAAATTTACCCAACCTTTGTTTACAAAACGTTTGTATAGCCGGTAATGTTTCCTCACTTAAATTCTCACCTACTATGCATACGCAGACCGCTTCACCCCAGTGAGGGTGGGGAACACCTATGGCTGCAGCGGCGTCCACTTCTTTCATCATGCAAAGCGTCTGCTCTACTTTTTGAGACGACACATTTTCACCGCCAGATTTGATGGTGTCTTTTACCCTATCTATGAACATTAATTGGCCTTTACTATCAATAAAGCCTAAATCACCCGTATGATGCCACCCGTATTTATAGGCTGCTTGGCTTGCTTGTTCATTTTTGTAATAGCCGTTCATCACTTGTGGGCCCCGCCATACTATTTCTCCGGTTTCCCCCTGGGCTACTTCTTGTCCTTGCTCGTTAATCACGGCTTGTTCGTTAAAACAAAGTGGCACTCCCCAATAATTTCCTTCTTCAAACTCAGTGTCACAGCCATCTTTAAACAAACTCGACACAGGGCTGAATTCTGTCTGCCCACTGCCTAAATGAATTTTGCACCCAAAGGTATCGCGAATGTGTTGTCGGTTTTGTTCACTCATAGGGGCCATGCCATATATAGCTAATTTGAAATGACTTAAATCACGTTTATCAAAATTGGGGGTAGCCATAAGGGCGTTCCACATCATTGGCAATAGCACTGAGGTTTCTATTTTTTCTTTTTCAAAGCTATCTGCTATTTGCATAGGGTCGAATGTCGCGTGAAGCGTGCAGCAGCCACTACGTAATAGGGTTGGATATAAAATAGAAAGCGCAGTGCAATGAAACAATGGCAAAACGAGCAGCATTTTACACTGTGCACTTAGTTCAAGTTCTATTGCTGCAGTAAGTGCGGCTATGGTAAGTGAAAGGTGGGAGGTTTCTACAGCCTTAGGTTTAGATGTGGTTCCAGAGGTGTAAATCATATGCGCGGTGTCTCTGTCGCATATAATTCGGTCTTCAATTTCGGTAACGGCATCTTGTTCAATGAACGATTCAAACGCGTAGTTAGCTTTGCCTTTCTCTTCGCCAAGTTGAATAGTAAATTTGATAGCCTGGTTATTAGAAGCGCTTGCATGTACTAAGTCGCAGAGCAGGGGGTCGTACACGATAACTTTTGAACCACTGTGTTCAATATTAAACTTAACATCGTCCACGCTTTGCATAAAGTTAATAGGCACAACAATTACGCCTAGTTTGTAGCAAGCAAAATAGGTAACCACTACATCAATTTGGTTTGTGGCCAGTACCGCCAGTTTGTCGCCTTGAACAAGGCCTTCTTTTATCAGCGCGTTGGCTAGCTTATTCACTTTGCGATTGAGTTCACGGTAAGTCACTTCACGGCGACTATTGTTGTGAAAGTCAACCAAGGCTGGCAACTCGCCGCTGTCCCTGGCGCGCCGTCTCAACAAGTCACCAATGGCTACGCGCTCTACCAAGTTTTTTTCTAAATGCTGTGTATTCATGCTTATATCCTTGTGGTTAACGCAAAACGTTTGGGGTGATGCTTCTGTGGAAGCCATCCCACGTATCGGTGGCTGGGTGGTGAGTATGTTTAAGTGGGTAGAGTGCGGGGGCTGAGCCCATACTTGCTCCTCCGTCTACAAATAGGGTTTGTCCCGTTACAAAGTTTGCGCCTTTGCTTAGTAAGAAGCACACGGTAGACGCTATTTCTGCTTCACTGGCAATCCTTCCTAAGGGAACAGCGTGCTTTAAATTTCGAATGGCATGTTTCATGTCATCTGGGTAGGCGTCTAAGCCCGATGATGCAACCCAGCCAGGTGCGATAGCGTTAACTCTTACACCAAAAGGCCCCCATTCCCATGCGGCTGTTTTTGTTAAGTTTTCAACCCCGGCTCTTGCTGCGCCTGAATGGCCCATACCTGGCATGCCGTTTTTGTTGTCTGCGGTAATGTTAACGATATTGCCGCCAAACTCTTTAAAGTGTTTATTAAACAACGTTTTGGCCATGAGGAAACCGCCAATAAGGTTAGTTTGTACTACACGCTCAAAGCCGTTTTGAGATATATGGCTTAGCGGGGCGCGAAATTGCCCGCCGGCCATGTTAACTAAACCATGTACCCGCGTATGTAACTGAAGAATAGCGTCTATGGTTTTTAAAACGTCGGCTTCATTACGAATATCAAGGCATTGGTAGTTAGCGGTACCGCCATCGCTGTTAATTTCGTTTACGGTGTTAATAAGCTTTTCTTCGCTTCTGCCTATTAACACAACGTTTGCGCCAAGCGCGGCTAGTTCGTGTGCTGTACAACGTCCTATGCCGCTTCCTCCTCCGGTAACCACTATGGTTTGTTCCGAAAAGCTATGCGGAGCTAGCGTAGATTGATAAGGCATTTACTCACCTTTGTGTTTTGTGAACAAAATGAGAGATGCGGGTACCTCAATTGGCATAGTTAACAGCGTTTGTGCCGCCGATTTGCCTTGACTATCGGTACGAAGCGACGCAGTTCCACCGCCCCCTAACGCCCGTTTTAGCAAAAAATTGAACCCGCCAATGCCCGGTAAATCGTATCGGTAGACGTCGCCTTTTACTGCGTAATTAAAAAAGTTTTTCACCGCTTCAGCGGTTAAGGTGTGGTATAGAAAAGACGTTAACTGTGGGTGACGGGAAACGACGCCTATATTCAAATTATCTCCCTTGTCACCGCTTCGGGCACACGCTAACTCTATTAGCGGAAGCGTTATCTTGTTTTCATTTTCAAAGGCGCTTCCAGCGTCAATATTTGTGTAGATCGCGCCTGTAGATAAGCAATGTGGTGCTTGTGTTTCGTAGGTCGCGCGTTTTACTAACGTGTCATTCTTTTGCACGCTAACAACCACATTAGCCTTGTCGATCAAAAACGAATGAACCCGTATAAGCGGCTGCGGCTTAGGGCGTCCTGCCCCAAAAGCGGCCATACCAGGGGCGGCAGATGTGGCTAAATATGCCATTTCACTTGCACAAAAGTAGAGCGCTTTAATATTGTTATGATGAAGCGTAAATTTGGCGATGACTTCCCGTGCCCCTCCTGCTTTGGCGTGCGGGCCAAAGGTTGCTTCACTGCCTAGAATTTCAATGCATGTGTTACGAAACGGCGCAATATCCTTTTTCCTAAGGGCTAGCTCGGTTCGAGCGATTAACGCTTCAATATTGGTAAGTGCTTTTTGCTTGGCATGGAAACCAGCAATAAAAAAAGTACCTGTGAGCTTGTAGCCGTCTATGTATGTGGCACACACTTTATAGTGGTTGCCAGGCGCAGCACCTTTTGCCCCTGTTACCTTTACTACGTTAGTTTGCGTTTGTGTTAATGAAACACTCGTAAAATCGCAACATACATCCGGTAGCTGATATTTGGCAGGGTCGCCTATTTCATAAAGTAGTTGTTCGGCAACGGTATGTGGGGTGACTAAACCACCGGTATCAGGGGGTATTTCAATAGTGAACGCACCTGTTGATTCTACCTCTGCAATGGGGTAGCTCATATTTGCAAAATCGGGCACGTGTTCCCAGTCGGTGAAATTGCCCCCACAGCATTGTGCCCCGCATTCAAGGAGGTGCCCTGCTAGTGCGCCTTGCGCAAGGGTGTTGTAATCGTCATTTGCCCATGAAAACTCATGCATTAAAGGGCCGAGTACAAGCGCGCTGTCTACTACTCTTCCGGTTACCACTATGTCAGCCCCGGCGTCTAATGCATCAGCAATAGGTTTAGCACCTAAATATGCATTCATCGAGGCGAGCGTGTCAGGTAAGCTGTTGTCTGTATCTATATCGTTAGTATTGCTATTGGCGCGTAACTTTTCTTGCGCATCGGTGAGCAAGTTGTCGCCAAATACTCCCACTACATTCAAATCGATTTCGAGTTCAGAACACAGCTGTTTTAACGCAGCTATACAGGCGGGAACATTAACTCCGCCTGCGTTGGCAACGATCTTTATTCCTTGCTGTGCACAATCTTGCAATACGTCTTTCATGGCAACGGTAACAAAATCGGCGGCATAGCCCAGGTTGTCATTCTTATTTTTAGCTTGCGAAAGAATGGCCATTGTTACTTCGGCTAAGTAATCAAAAATAAGGTAGTCTAGGTTCCCTTTATCCACCAGCTGTCTGGCTGAAAGCTGACTGTCGCCATAAAACGCTGACGCGCCACCAATACGAATGTTACGCTTGCTCATGAGTCACCTCGCTAGCCGGCAATATAGTGGCAATGGTTTGTTTCGACTTAACCTGATCGCCGGCAACTATGCTGTTAAGCTGTACGGTTCCCGTTAGTGCTGCTTTTAACGGATGCTCCATTTTCATCGCTTCCATAATGGCCACCGTATCGCCGGCGTTAACAGTAGCGCCGTCTTCTACCAATACGGCAACGATAACCCCATCCATAACGGTATTTATCTCAGTTGAGTGTTGTTTATTTTGGCCAGCCGTTTTGGTGTGCGTAACACAGGTGAATGTAAAATGTCCTGCTCCTTCATCTATATATAGCGTGTCATCGGCCGCCGAAAATGCCACTTTCTTTCGATGGTGGTTTTCTTCAACTTCCAGTATATGCCCGCCGAACGAGACTAATTTCAAAGACGTTTGTTCTTTTGTGGCGGTATTGAAAATACGATATTGGCCGTTTTGCGCAGTAACGGTAAGTGACGCTTTAATCTCGCCGCAAACCAGTATTACTGGGTAGGCGAAGTGGGTGGACTGCTGCCATCTTGTCTCAGTAGCTTCTTTTGCTAGCCACGCTTTATTCTTCAATATTGAAAAAAGCAGCGCGGCTTTTGCAAATTGAGAAAATGAGGGCCGAGCGCTACCTAGCACGGCTTCATTGTCGGCGTGTAAAGAGATAAACGCAGTAGTAACATCGTTTGACGAAAATGCTGGGCTTTGAATAATATTCTGTAGAAATTGTTTGTTGGTATTTACCCCTAATAGCTGGGTTTCACCCAGTGCCCGCGCCATTTTGCGTATCGCCGAAGTTCGGTTTTCCGCCCCTACAATAATTTTCGCGAGCATAGGATCATAGTGGCTGCTTACGGCCATGTTGTGTTGAATACCATGGTCGGTTCTGGCATTAGTAGGGGGGTGCCAAACCTTTATTTCCCCCGTTTGCGGCATAAAATAGTGTCTGGGATCTTCCGCATACAGGCGTACTTCAATGGCGTGGCCGGTAATGTGAATGTCTTTTTGTGTTAAAGGCAGCGCTTCACCACATGCAATTCGCAACTGCCATTCCACTAAATCTAGCCCGGTCACGAGTTCGGTTACAGGGTGCTCTACCTGTAAACGTGTGTTCATTTCTAAAAAGTAGAAGTGCTTGTCGCTATCCACCAAAAACTCAACCGTACCTGCACCGCTATAGTTACATGCTTTTGCAGCCGCTACGGCAGCTTCTCCCATATGCTGACGTAATGCATCATCCACAAAAGGAGAAGGGGCTTCCTCAATCACTTTTTGATGCCGGCGTTGAATAGAGCAGTCTCTCTCTCCTAGATAAAGTGTATTCCCGAATTGGTCTGCAAAAATTTGGATTTCGATGTGTCGCGGGGCTATTAAGGCGCGTTCTAAAATAAGCTCATCACTGCCAAACGCATTACGGGCCTCTGAGCGCGCTGTTGATATTTGTGCAGGTAGGTCTTTTATTGTTTCAACTAAACGCATACCTTTTCCGCCACCACCGGCACTGGCTTTCACCATTATGGGGAAGCCTATCTCTTCTGCTTTGGCGATTAACGTAGCGTCGCTTTGATCGCTGCCTTCGTAACCGGGTATACAGGGAACGTTGGCTTGAAGCATGGCAACTTTTGAAAGGCGCTTACTGCCCATTAGCGAAATAGCATGCGCGCTGGGGCCAATAAAAGTTACACCCGCTTGTTCACACGCTTTCGCAAAGTCTGAATTTTCAGATAAGAAACCATACCCTGGGTGTATGGCGTGTGCGTTGGTGCGCAATGCAGCTTCAATAACGTTTTCAATATTAAGATACGAGGCAGTGGCTTCGGCAGCGCCCACATACACGGCTTCATCCGCTTGTTGTACGTGTAGTGCATTACGGTCGGCGTCGCTGTAAATAGCCACGGTAAAGAAGCCTAACTTGTGGGCTGTTCGAATTATACGACATGCGATTTCGCCGCGATTAGCGATTAGGATTTTTTGGATAGATTGCGTCATAGTATATTTACTCGCACCAAGAGGGGCTGCGCTTTTGTATGAAAGCTTTGGTACCTTCCACGCCTTCATCACAGGTAAGCGAATTAACAAACGCATCGGCCGCGTTATCTAATAATTGTTCAAGTGGGGTCTCGTTTAGCCCTAGTAGCAAACGCTTGGTGTTTTTGTTCGCAGTGGGCGCACACCGTTTAATGCGCTTAATTTCACTGGTTAGTTGCTGCGTTAGCTGGCTGGGCGGGCAAACCCGATGAACTAAGCCCAATTGAAGCGCTTGTTGGGCGTCTATTTTTTCCCCGGTTAGCGCTAAGCGTTTGGTTTGATCTACACCAATACGGCTTGCCACAAAGGGGGCAATTTGCGCAGGAATGATGCCGAGCCCTGTTTCTGGCAATGAAAAAAACGCGGTTTCACATGCAATAGCAATATCGGCTACACATGCTAAGCCAAACCCGCCGCCAAGCACTGCGCCCTGAACTACCGCTATAACCGGAGTAGGTGAATGTTTAACTTGGGTTATCATATGGCCAAAGCTTCTGTTGAAGTGCCAAATGGCCTGCTCTTTTTCAGACTCACTTAACGAGGATAAATGCATATCAGAAATATCGCCCCCCGAGCAGAAGTTGCCTTCGCTTCCAGCAATAACCACCGCACGCAAATCTGTGATTTCTTCAGTGTGTTGAAAGCATTGCATCACCTCTTCAACAAGCTTTAGGTTCATCGCATTTTTTTTCTGCGGCCGATTAAAATGAATGTATAGAACGCCGTTTTCATGGCGAACGGTAATTTCATTAAAGGCCGTCGAGTTTATGTTATTCATGGTGTACTCCATTAGCTGTTAGATGCACTACAAACGGCCAACGCCAAAGCTAGTAGGGTTTAATTTTTTAACTTTTGCGACCTTACAAATAGATAGTACAAATGCGAGGATAGGGCGGGTGTCTCGGGGGTCTATGATGCCGTCGTCCCACAGCCGAGCCGAGTTGGCCAATGCGCGAGACTTAGCTTCCATAACACCTACGGTATGTTTCTCTAGCGCATTAAGTTTTGTCTCATCCACCTCTCCGCTTCGCTCCATTTTTGCCTGCGCTACGGTGCGAAGTACGCTTCCTGCTTGCGCGGGGCCCATTACCGCTACCACCGACCGAGGCCAAGCAAACATGAAGTCGGGCTCAATACCTCTACCGGCCATGGCGTAATTCCCTGCGCCAAACGAGCCACTGAGCACTATGCTTATTTTAGGCACAGTCGTATTGGTAACCGCCTGAATCAATTTAGCGCCGTGCTTAATTATGCCTGCGCGCTCCGAATCGGTTCCTACCAAAAATCCGGTGGTGTTGTGTAAAAATATAAGCGGTGTGCCAGCTTGCTCGCACATTTGTATAAACTGCGCTGCTTTTGCCGCTCCGTTTGCCGTAATAGGGGCATTGTTTCCTATTACACCGCATGAAGCGCCTTCAATAGATATGAATCCACACACAGTGCCAACATCAAACTCAGGCTTAACCTCCACAAAGTCCGACTTATCAGCAATGCGAGCGATAACTTCACGTACGTCGTAAGGGGTTTTGGCGTCTTTTGGTACTACACCTAGAAGTTCAGCGGCAGAATACGCCGGTAAATCTGCCCGCACCGGCTTAGTTATTTCTTGCTCTTTATTCCAGTTCAACATTTGGGTAACTTCGCGGGCAATACGAATACTATCTGCGTCGTTTTCTGCTAAGAAATCGGCAACGCCAGATACCCCGCTGTGCATCTCCGCACCGCCAATTTCCTCATCGGTGGCTATTTCACCTGTTGCCGCTTTTAGTAAAGGTGGGCCTGCTAGATAAACAGTAGATTGGTTACGTATCATAATCACGTAGTCAGATAACCCCGGTTGATAGGCACCGCCTGCCGTTGCACTACCGTGTACCACTGTAATTTGCGGAATGCCTGCTGCAGATAAGCGAGCTTGCATGGCAAAACCGGCTGCGGAGAATCCAAACCAATCGCCTAACGAGGTAAGATCGCCGCCACCACTTTGCGATAATGCAATTACGGGGAGCTTTTGTTTAAGCGCTATTTGATATAAACGAAGACGCTTCTTACTACCAAGTTCGGTGATACTGCCACCTTTTGTAAGGTAATCATCTACCATAACTATGCACCGCGTATTGGCTACATAACCGATACCAGCGATTACTCCACCACCTGCAGCGCTCCCATCTTTGTCTCCCTCTTGCTTATAACCACATAGCGTAGATAAGGGAAGAAAAGGGGTATTGGTATCTAATAGCAAAGCAAGCCGATTTCTCGGTGAAAGTAGCCCTTTTTCTTCATACCGTGGGGCTTTTTCCTGGGCTTTAAGAACAACGTTTTCCTCTATAGAACGAAACTCAGAAACTGCACGCTCCATCGCCGATGAATTTTCAATGAAGGATGTACTTTTGAGATCAATACTAGAGTGAAGTCTTGCCATAACTTAGCCTCCGGTTCGCGTTGAGTTGATAGGTGACGCGTGGGTGAAAATGGGCGTTTGCGCGGCTTGGTTGTACTCGTTAATAAGTCGATCGATTAAGTGGCTTATTGGCTCTACAGAATGAATACCACTAACGCCGTGGCCCGCACTCCACATGTCTTTCCAGGCATTACTGCCCCCTAGATCTAGGTCCACGCTTTCTTTACCGTCAATCATGGCGAGATCTATGCCTGCTCTCGCTATCGATGGTTTTAAAAAATTGCACTTAACCCCGGTGAAGGTATCGGTAAGTACAAGGTCGCGAAGATCAGATTCAAGTAGCATTGATTTATAATCAGGGTCTACCTCTGCTTCCTTTGTGGCGATAAAGCGGGTGCCCATGTAGCTATAATTTGCCCCGAGTACTTCCGTGGCTCTTACGCCATAGCCATCATTAATTGCACCTGCCAATACCAGTGGGCCTTTCCAGAACTCACGTACTTCGCGAACGAGAGCAACCGGGTTTACTTCCCCAGCATGCCCCCCCGCACCTGCGGCGACCAAGATGAGCCCGTCTACACCCGCTTCAATTGCTTTTCGTGCATGCGCAACCGTAATAACATCGTGAAACACGATGCCTCCCCACTGATGTACCTCATCAACAATGGGTTGTGGATTGCCCTGACTGGTTATTACAAAAGGCACTTTGTGTTTTTTCACTACATCAAAGTCTGCCGCGAGACGTTTATTCGATGAGTGAACAACCATATTCACAGCAAAGGGGGCAACTTTGGTTGCAGGGTTTTCCCGCTTTTCAGCTTCAAGGGCGCTGGCAATAGTTGTTAACCATTCATTTAAGGCAGCTTGAGTACGTGTGTTAAACGCTGGAAAGCTTCCCACAATTCCACTTTTACAGGCGCTAATAACTAAATTAGGGCTCGAGACTAAAAACATGGGGGCGCAAATAATGGGCAGCCTCATATTTTCATTAAGTAACTCTTCAACTTTTTTCATAATGTGGCTACAGCGCTATCTTCGTTTAGGGAAAATGTCCATGTATTTAGCGATAATACCCAACATCATTTCATCGCTACCTCCAGCAATAGACAGTATGCGCGTGTCGCGGTAAGCCCGTGCAACAGGGTTGTCCCACATAAATCCCATTCCGCCCCAATACTGTAAACACCCGTCGGTGACTTGCCGCCATAAACGACCGCTTTTAAGCTTTGCGATAGACGCTAAATAGGTGGCATCTTTACCTGAAATATGGTCTTGGCAGGCTTGCCAGGTTAGGGCACGAAGTGCTTCAATTTCGCTTTGAAGTTCAGCCAACTTAAAGTGAACAGCTTGATTAGAAATTACCGGTTGGCCGAAGGTGTTGCGGTCTTTTGCCCACTCAATTGTGTCGTTAATAATGCGTTCCATGCCTTTTAATGCACTCGCGGCAGCATACATGCGCTCTTCTTGAAACTGCATCATTTGCATGCTGAAACCTTTATTTTCCTCACCAATTAAAAACCGTTTTGGCACGCGCACATCATCAAAAAATATTTGGCCTGTGTCGCTGGCGCGCATGCCTAATTTATTAAGCGGCTTGGAAATAGTGATCCCAGAAGTATTAAGCGGAACTACAATTAGCGATTTGTTGGCATGCACTTGTCCATCACTGGTGTTTGCCAGCAAACACACCCAGTCAGCTTGGGTCGCATTGGTAATCCACATTTTAGTGCCGTTTATAACGTAGTCGTCGCCATCTGAACGGGCCGTCGTTTTAAGGCCAGCCACATCTGAACCGGCGCCAGGCTCACTTACACCAATACATGCAACCATATCTCCCGCTATTGCCGGCGCTAAGAATTCGCGCTTTAAGTCCTCACTTCCAAAGCGTGCCAGGGCAGGGGTAGCCATATCGGTTTGTACCCCAATAGCCATGGGGATAGAGCCTCCATACGCTCTACCTATTTCTTCGGCAAATACAAGGTTGTAGCTATAGTCTAAACCTGCGCCACCGTGCTTTTCAGGTTTTTGAATTCCCAGTAAACCCAAGTTTCCCATTTTCTTAAACAACGTATGCAGAGGCGCAATGCCCTCACTCTCCCATTCGTCAATAAACGGGTCCATTTCTTGATTAACAAAATTGTGAACCGTTTTTCTAAGTGCATCGTGCTCTTCGGTAAATTGCATTTTTGTCTCCACACATTTTCAACTGATCCAATAGTAATTTTGTGAAAATAATGTTAACAGTGTGAGTTGGGACATTTGATTGGCCATTTGGGCCAAAGTGTCGAGATTAAACAGGGAGAGGGAATGCTAAACCACGTTACATTGTATGCGAGTGAAAGCGCCATGGGGCTTAGTATGGGGTTAACGCATGATGTGCTTAAGTTCGCTTCAGACCTACAAAATAGGATATTAGGAAGACCAATAACTGTGAAGCTGGTAACCATAGACGGTAATCCCACGTCTACGTTTAGTGGTTTAGCTATTACGCCAGATTGTGCGTTGGCTGATATCGAAGAAACAGATCTCGTTATTCTACATAGTGTTTGGGGAGACATGGAGCCACTGCTTACTCAGCAAGCTGCTTTATACCCAAAGCTAAGACAGTGGCATAGTAAGGGGGTCCCTATTATGGCAGCGGCTACTGGTGCTTTCTTTTTAGCACAGGCGGGTTTACTTAATGACAGAATGGGAACAACGCACTGGCATAAGCAAGGGCACTTCGCGCGGGCTTTTCCGAAAGTAAACCTAAGGGCCGATAGATTTATTACTGCTACTGGAGAGTTGTATTGTTCTGCCGGGCTAAACGCAGCGTTAGAAATTATAGTTTTCCTAATATCCCGCTTATCGTGTAAAGCCGTGGGAGCAGCGATAGAGCAAGCGTTTCTTGTGGACTTTCGAAGAGGTGTAACAGCAGAAACCACATCATTGAATCACCAGACTTACCATCAAGACGACGATATTTTGAATATTCAGCAGTGGCTAGAGATACATTTTGCAGAAAAAATCACTATTGGGGAAATGGCGGCGCGCATTAATATGACAGAGCGTACTTTTAAACGTCGGTTTAAAGAGGCGACAGGCGAAACGCCTCTTAGCTACATTCAGCAATTGAGAATTGAACAGGGGAAAGAATACTTAAAGCACAGCGATAAAAGTGCTGAAGAGATAGCGTGGGCCGTAGGGTATCAAGACCCAGGCCATTTTAATCGTCTTTTTAAACGTACTTTTGGGGTAAACGTATCACGGTGGCGTGAATCATATAAGCACACACCTAGTAGAAAATAGCCTCTTCGTATAAGTCATCGAATATAGCCTCGCTGAACTCAACGGCTTTGACATGCTTATTAAAGTAGACTTTTTCATCGGTTCGAATCTGCGTGTTTATGAACTTTAAATCATCCCCAAACGATGACCGCTGCGAAATTGGACAGTCAATACTCCCGGGGTACGCTAAAGGTATCGAGATATACAGCAGGCGGATTCACAGAAACTACAGCCGAGTTTTAAAACTACACTAAATAATCAGCGATTAAAGCTTATAAGCCAGTAGCGATGCGTTTTACTTACATACTACGCCTCATTAACCAACCATTTAATTACATTGCCGATGGCGAAGGTGGAATGGTAGTTAGAGCAAATGGTATAGCCTCTACCGGGTGACTTTAGGCTAGGGCCCAGTGGAATAAGCTTGCCTTCATCAATGAAGGATGTGATTAAGCCTTTCCAGCCAAGGCATAGGCCTTGCCCTGCCACTGCTGCCTCTACAATTAACGGAAAGTTGTTGTAGCGAAATAAAATAGGGTTTTCTGATGGCTTTATTTTTACGCCTTTCGACCAGCTTTTCCAATTAGGCCAGCGTGGGTCGTCTACGTCTTTGTGAAGCAACGGAACGTCGTTTAAATCGGTGAGCGCTTGCCCCGCTTTAAGGCCTAACTTTTTTGCTAATTCAGGCGAGCAAACGGGAAACACTTCTTCTTCAATCATCATGTGCTCGTATTCGTATCTTCCCGCTAAATTCGAGTAGTGAAACACAATATCGGCTTGTGATGCGAGAAGATCAGATAAGCTATTTGTGGGCTGAATTTCGAATAAATAATCGGGAAAGGCTTGCTGTAGGCGCTGTAGTCGCGGCATCAACCAGTGAAACGCAAACCCAAAGTATGCGCTAATAGAAATACGTGTTCGAAAATCGTTAAAATCGTTTTTTGCACTGTCTGTGGCACGCTGAATTGTGGCCAGTGCTTTTTCTATTTCATTATAGTATTTCATGCCGGCCATGGTAGGTGAGGTGGGTTTATGCTCTCGATTAATTAATACCCCGCCAAGCACCTCTTCTAGTGCGCGTATTCGCTGAGATACAAGGGGCTGACTTATGCCTAATTCTTCGGCAGCAAGGGTCATTGAGCCGAGTTTAACGGTGGCATCAAAAGCAAGAAGACTATTCAATGTTGGTGATTCGTTGCGCTGCTTCATAATGAATTTGCATGTTTCTCATAAGTCATAGCTACTGTTGTGCTATGTGGTTTTGCTTGATACTCGCAGCCTGACATTTCACAGAGGAAAAATCAAAAAGTGCAACAGGTGCAATCACTCAATTACCGCATAGATGAACAACAAGCTCGCGTACTTGCATCCATAGATGGCAAAGAAATTACATTGCCTGCGCTATGGCTAAGGGAGCGTTGTCAAGATACAGAAAATGTAGATAAGACAACCAAACATCGCCTGTTCGACCCGCATCAGCTAGACACAGATTTAGCGCTTACTCGGGTAGAAAAAAAGAGTGCAATGCGTGCTAATTTAACCTTTAGCGATGGCTATAGTGGTGAATACGACCTTAGCGAATTTAATGCGGATTTTGATCACCTTGATGGTGCTCCTGCACCGCGTCCGTGGAAAAGCGATATTGATAAGTCTGTTTTTCATGTGGACTATCATTCACTGCATACAGACAAGGGGCTTATCGCGGGTATTGAAAAGTTTCTTACCTATGGCGTAATTATTGTTGATAACGTACCGCAAAACCTTGAAGCCACTATCGAGGTAGCTGAAATTTTTGGTCATGTAAGAGAAACCAACTTTGGTAAGTCTTTTGAAGTATATTCTCGACCCAACTCAAGCGACCTTGCTTATCGTTCAGTGCCGCTAGGGCCGCACACAGATAACCCGTATCGCGACCCCATGCCCGGCATTCAATTATTGCATTGCTTACAAAACCAAGCGGGTGAAGGTTTATCTACGCTAGTAGACAGTTTATCTGTGTTAGAACAGCTAAAAAAAGAACAGCCAGAAGGCTACAAAATGCTTAGCGAAGTACCCGTACGTTTTCGCCATTTTGATAGTGAAGTAGACTTAGTAGAACGACGTACCATTATCGAGTCTGACGCCACGGGTAAAGTTACTGGCATTGCTTATAGCCCCCGTTTAGATAATTTGCCGTTATTAAACGATGAAGATTTAATTACGTTTCACAATGCCCGTAAACGGCTAGGTCAGCTACTTAGCGCACCAGAATATGAATGGAAGTTTTGTTTACAGCCAGGGCAGCTGCAAATGTTTCATAACACCCGTGTATTGCATGGAAGAACGGGTTTCGATCCGAATAAAGGATTACGTCATTTGCACGGCGCTTATATCGACTACGACGCACCAAAAGGCCGTTATAAGTTGTTAAAGCAAAAAATGCGTGGGCAATAAAGGGGGCACTATGGAAACCGTAGCATTTAAACAAATGAAAGAAGGAACAAAAGAAGAGTTCCAATTTCTTGATAAGCACGAAGCAGAATTTGCGAAAGGGCTGCCAGATAGAATTTTAAATGCGTTAAAGCAATTAGAAAATACACTCTCTGGCTATCAGGTTTCGCGTTTAGAGCACTCGTTACAATCGGCGACGCGGGCAGAAGAAGATGGCGCGGATGATGAGATGATTTTAGCTGCGCTTGTGCACGACTTAGGCGACGATTTGGCGCCGCATAATCATTCTCAATTTGCAGCTGCTATTTTACGTCCTTACGTGCGACCTGAAGTTACCTGGGTAATTAATCAGCATGGTTTGTTTCAAAATTTCTATTATGCACATCATTTAGGTGGCGATAGGAATGAGCGTGATTACTTAAAAGATCACCCGTGGTATCAATCTTGTGTCGATTTTTGTGAAAAGTGGGATCAGTCTTCTTTCGACCCAGACTACCCCACAAAACCGCTATCGCATTTCGAGCCTTTGGTACGTCGTATCTTCTCTCGTCCGGCGTTTGATCCACAATACGTAGGTGATCAAACCATGGGCAAAAGTGCGGTAGATATAGCGATGTCGGGAGCCGAACCTACTTTTAATAAGTAGTCAGGCGCGTGCTAGGGCAAGGTTAAGCAAAATCTGTATAGCGATAGTACTGTTACTAAGCTACATAAGAGTTACCTCTTTTTTGATAAAGATGCCATATTGATATCAAAACGGGTAACTCTGGGTTTTCACACAAAGGCCACAAGCGTAGTTTGCTAATTTGTTTTGCTTTCGCGTTGAAATATAGCATGGCCGACGAGTGTAAACCTTGGGTTAGGTTGCTAAAATTTCCTTCGCGCTCTTTCCTTTTACATACTCCTGCCAGAAATTAACAACGGTATTGTCAATTAAGGCTAGTCCGTTTCTACAAAACCACTTTCCTTTAGTACCAAAAATATCAATCTTTCTATCTTCTGCACGTAGCTTCGTATAGATATCTTCTTTTATTTGATCAAACTCAGAATTGTCGTAGTAGGAGTCATAGCATTGTCCAGGCGTTACCAAAAGTGAATTTCTCTCGGTAGCTGCAAGCCCAGCTAGATTTATGGTGAGTATATACTTTTCCGCTGCTTCAACCGTATAGGTACCGCGCCACCTCTCTATCGCGTCGTGGTGTTGATTGAAGTAGTTTATCAAGCCCATTTCTTTTTCAAGCCAGTTTACTACGGTATGAGTACGAAGCTGCTTCGATGAGTGTAGCCTTGGTTGACCCTTAGCTTTTTGTTTGTCCATACTCAGTGACCAACTAGGAAGCGATACGTCGTGAAGGTAGCTTACGAGGGAATAGCTGTTCCGTACTTTTTTACCTATTCCATCATCATTTACAATGCTTGAACGTGCGCTCCAAGTACGGTTGCCCGCTACTTGAAAACCCCAGTACCCCGGTCCGAATCCGCTATGAGAAAAGAGGTAAAGTTCTAACCCATATAGCCTGTGATACTTTTCAACTAATAAATAAATTGCCTTGGTGATTTGACGCATAAAATTTCTATAAATCAATAACCTGATTTTATTAAGTTAAGAGTAATGAATTCGTTAATATAAAAAGGATAATAATCTTAAACGATGAAAAAATAATGCATACCATACTTAGATGCTAAAAAAGTGTCACAACCTACTTTTAGGGTGTACATATACGCATGCCCATAAAGCTTTTCTGGCAAATTTTTGAACCCATAACTTACTAGCCTTTTGTCATAGTACGTGACAAAAACGCCGCCTTTATCTCTAAGGGAATGCGATAGCAGGTGAGTGATCTTATGAGCAATTGTATTAAATACATTGCCCCTTCGCCTAGCCTATACCTTGACAATTTAAATGACAGCTTATATAACAGTTTAAGTGTCATTTAAATGTGGCGTTTATTTTAAGGTGAAAGAGTGATGGCTGAGTATACAATTGAACAGTTGGAAGACTTAACGGGGTTCGCGCGGCGAACGATCCGCTATTACATTCAGCAAGGGTTAGTTGAAGCCCCGTTTGGTGCGCGCAAAACCCCTCGTTATACCGAGCGTCATGTAGAGCAGTTACTGCTAGTACGCAAGTACAAAGAGGCGGGCCTAAACCTTTCACGTATTGCCTCGCTTTTACAAACACAAGGGGTGTTAGGCGAGCATCTACCGCATGCTGATGCTTCTTCTGAGCCTTCTTCTAAACCTTCATCTCAACCTTCTTCTAAACATAGCCCTCAAGGCAAGGCCGCTGGCGACATTAGCTTTGTATCCCGTATTCATATTGCCGATGGGGTTAGCCTTGATGTTGATAGTGCGCGGTGCAACTTAACGCAGCATCAGCTGCGTGATTTGGCTAATTCTATTGTTAGTCAGCTGCAGCAGCAATTAAACCCACAAGAACAACAGGGCCCCCAAGGAGCAACCAATGAATAAATCTGTTATGCATTTATCTGCCACCATTGGTGTTTCATTTAAAGGGCCTATGGCGCTTACCCGTTATTCACTGCAAGTGGTAAATAATGGTACTAACCCTGTAGAAGCGCTTTATCACTTTGCGCTACCGCGAAGCAGTAGCTTAATGAAATGCGATGTGATGATGGAAGGGCGTACCTTTAGTGGGCAAGTGTTACGTCGCAATGAAGCCAGTAATGTATATGAAGAGGCTGTGGAGTCGGGGAAACGCTCGGTAATGCTTGAGTCTATGAATGATGGGGTTTATGGGCTGAATGTAGGGAATTTGGATGGGGGAGAGTCGCTCACCATAGAAATGACCATTGCCAGCTTGCTCACAATAACGAATGCAGGGGATACGTTCACCTATCGCTTGCCTACTACGCTGGCGCCTCGTTATGGGCAAACAGGAAACGATATGGAGCCAGAGTATCACTTTTTTGCCGAGTACCCTTTTTCTGCTACGGTTAACTTACCCCATAAGGCGCAAGTGCAGGCAAGCTCTCATGCGCTGTTAGGTGATGCCTCAGTTATTAAACTAAATGGGCTGCTCGACAGAGATATTTTTGTTACTTGGCAGCAAGATGCGTGCGATCAGCTTTTTAATGCTAGCTACCGAGGTTATAGCTATACGCTAGGCGTGCCGAATGTGGCTTCTAGCGATGCACTATACGCCCCCTCAGGAAGCCCTTTTTTGCATGTGGTACTCGACCGCTCGGGGTCGATGGAAGGGGCGGCAATAGATTTATGTAAACAGGTATTAATTGATGTAGTACAAAACCTTAGTTCATCGGTAGCGTTCAATATTACGTCGTTTGGATTTGAGCATGAAACCCTATTTGCAGGTAGAGCTACCTTAAATACACAGCATAAAAAAGCAGCACTTGCGGCACTTAACCAAGTATGCGCCGATATGGGCGGAACCGAGCTTATTAGCGCCTTACTGCACGCTATTACTTATGAAAAGCCGAGTGAAAAAGCCAAACATATAATGCTTATCACCGACGGGCTTATGCATTTAGACGAAGAGGAGGTGGCTGCGGTTCAATTAGCATGCGAAAAGCACAATGCGCACCTTCACATTATTGGCGTAGGCTACAGTGTAAATACACAGGCGTTAGTACGCTTATCTCATGCCACGCGCGGTACGCTACATATTGTAAACCCCAATGGCGAGTTGAAAGAGGTGGTGAAAAATACGGTTAAGGCCATTCATTCAACAGCCCTGCCTGTTGAATTATGCTTTACCAAGCTCACTGACAGTGCCGAAGTAGCGCCTATGGCGTGGTCTTCTGGCGATACAGTGTGGTATACAAATTTGCCACAGCCGGTGTTTGCCCAAGGGGAGTGCTCACTTACTGTTGCCGGGCATCAGCACGAATGGCGAAGTGAAACCGTTAACGGTGAATGGGCACAAGCGCTAGTGCACATAGCGGCCGCGCAGCATATTCATGAACTAGAGAGAGAAGCGGCCACCGAATTGGCAACGCACTTAGGTATGCTTAGCCTATACACGAGTTTTGTAATGCTTGATGTAAGCGAAGAATGTATTGATTCGCCAGCCACACCAAGGGTTATTCCGCAAATGGTTCCGCCCGATGTTTGCTTTCGTTTAGCGCCACCGTCTGCAATAAGCCATTCTGCGGCAGGTGCGCATATGAATGTAAGCTACGCCCAAGATCGCCATGACGACTTTGAGTATTTTTGCTTAGGGCCGGTACACTATACATCGGTAGAACAATTGGTCGAGGTTCTACTTAACGATATGAATCGACGTTGGTGGCGTAAAACGCAATGGACGGCGCAATATTTAAGAAAACTAGAGTTTGCAACAAGTCGTGTTAAAGAGCTCGAAGATTTAGCGCTGCAAGCAAATGTATCACTTTATGTTGTAGCAGTGTGCTTGGTGCTCGCGCGAATTGATGCTGCGTCAAAGGTATGTGTTGATGAAAGCGCTAAAGGTAGAAATGAACACTTCGTTGATACTCGCGCTAGTGAAACAAGTAATGGTTTGGCCGAACTAGATAACTTACTTAACCCAGCTGAATGTAACAAGGTAGATGTTACCGCCAGAATTAAGCGCCGACTGGATAGGTTAGCCCCTACTATTGGCCACAGCGTTAAGCAAAAGGTAGCTGAATATTATGAACGGCAGTTACCAAACTTCGATGAGTGGGGGCAGGCCGACATTTTATAAGAGCTTGTATAAAACAAAAAAACCGGCCTATTGATAGGCCGGCCTTAAATTGTTGTTTACTACCCTTCGGGCAATGCTATGGGCCTAGCTGCGGCTCACAATGTGGCTTAATGAATAAAGGTCGCGCGTTTGGCTGGTTTTCTTGCGCACTTCTTCTAGCGCTTCAGCTTCACTTACTGCAAATAACGCATTAATTAAGCGGTTAAAGTGCGCATGCATGGCCGAGCGGGCCGCTTGCGAATCTTTTTCTTTTAATGCGTTGAAAATAGCTCTGTGTTCTTCAAGCCTGTCTTGGTCTGACTGGCTACACACGCTGTTGTAAGATTTTTTAATTTTGGGCTGAGAGTCACGTAATTCCCAAAATTGTTCCACTGCTAACAAAATAGCTTTGTTGCGGGTGGCGGTAGAAATGATCACATGGAAATCGCGGTCGGCATTATCAGCATCAATTCCCGATTCCATCGCATCTAGGGTTTTCTGCAGGGCTTTAAGCTCACTATCGGTAATAGATACCGCGGCTAACGCAGCAGCTTCGCCTTCTACTAAGGCACGTGCTTGGGTTAACTCAAAGGCGCTAATTTTGTCGGCTATTTTTTCAGCTTCTTCGTTAGCCTTTTCTAAAACATAAACACCCGAACTGGTTTTTACCTCAACTAACTGCATTACTTCTAACGCAATAATAGCCTCACGAATAGTAGGGCGGCTAACGTCGAAGGTTTCGGCAAGTTCACGTTCTGGGGGAAGACGGCTGCCGGGCGGATACAAACCAGACTTAATCAATGACTCAATTTTTTCGGCAATCTGCCAAAACATACGACGGCTTTTCATTTCTAAACCCTTTGAGGAAATTTTGTTACGTATCTGCGGGTGCGTTGTGAGGTGTTCGCATATTCGTGGTCAGTTGATTGAACCCCATCAGCCCAAAAACGAATATCCTTGCTTCGTTTGGTACGATACTTCATACATTCTTACCAATATACATAGAATTGGTAATATTGCAATATCACGATAAGCAGATTATAACAATGCTCAAACAAAAAAAGCGAGCCGCTCGGGCTCGCTAGCAAGCGGAACAGATGTTCCTAACACACACAAATTTTTAGTAACGGTACGTCACCCCAAGCGTGATACGACGGTCGGTCAGACCTTGGTAACACAATAGCGCGCCTTCGTTAACACAGTACTGTTTCACGTCAGATTCCGTGATGTTCACAGCTTCTAGGCCAACATTTAATTGGTCATTAACATCGTAACTAACACTGGCGTTTAACTGGCCTCTGTCGTCTTGCACCACTGGGAAGCCCCAAGGGAAGCTAGAGGTACTACCGAAGTCAGTTGAACGGTACGCTTCACGCCACGTGTAGCGAGCGCGCGCCGAGATACCGTACTTTTCATAGTAAAGCGTAAAGTTATAGGCGTTCTCAGACAGGTTAATTAAGCCTTGAATAGCTGTAACATCAATGCCTTCTTGGCCTGTCGTAGCGGCAAACACTTGGTCCGCACGGCTAGTTGCGCTATCTACAGCGTCACCACCTGAGAACTCTTGAATTGTGTAGTTTGCAAGTACACCGAAGCCCGATGCCCAGCCCAACTCTTCTTCAAAGTTAGCAAGGTCATATTGCACCGCAATCTCTATACCTTTTTGGGTTGTTTCGTCGGTATCGTTAATGTTGGTAGAGGTGGGCACACATACACCTACACCGCCATCAGGGCCAAATACGTTAACGTCAGCAATAGGGTTAAAGATACCGCCGTCTTCACAAGGTGCTGTGGTATCACGGTAACCTGTTACTGGGTCTTCGTAGGGGCTTACTTCTTGCTGAACAATCAAGTCGCCACGGGTTTTGTGGAAGATACCTACACTTAATACACTCGATGGCGCGAAGTACCATTCAACAGATAAATCGAATGAGGTTACTTCTTCTGGCAATAGGTTAGGGTTACCTATTGCAACCGGTGGGTTGGGGCTTGTTGAATAGGTTACCGAGGTAGAAAGGTCGTCAAAGTCAGGGCGACGAATATCTTTACCCCAGCCAGCACGAACAACAACATCGTCGGTTACATCGGCAATAATATTAATGCGCGGTAACCAGAAGTCGTAATCACCTGTGGTGACAACAGAAGACACCACGTCGTTACCATCGGCATCAACGGTGGTCGAGTTACCTAACGATTCAATATCGGTTTTAAGATAGCGCACACCAAAGTTACCGCGGAACATGTCTGTGGCAAAGTTACCTTGTGCATAAAGCGCGTGGGTTTTCTCTTCAATGTCGAAGAAGCCTGCTGAGCTTGAAGTAGGCTCACTAATTTGTTGTGAACCACCTATGGTATCAATGGCTTCTTGTAGCGTAGTAAGTACGCGGTCTGGATCAGATGCCACCAATTCAGGGTCAATCAGTAGGAAATCACGAACGTATAGCTCTCGGCCATCAGCTTCATTAAAGTTAGTTGGGCCCGCTACAAGTAAGTCGGAAAATAAGCTACCGCGTGGGCTATCTGCCATGTCGCGTAAACCAACGTTCGAGCTAATTTGATCTCGTAGGCTGGAGGTTTTACTAAAACGGTAACCTACATCTACCGAGGTAATGAACGAGTCTAGGGCGTAGCTTACATCTACTCTAAACGCATCTTCGCTGTTCTCCGACACGTTTCTGCCAATGTTTACATCGCGTAGAACTACGTTGTTAGGATCTAGCAGTTGTTCGGCAGAAGGGCCATAAGGCGCATCTGAGGCAATACCGAACGCTAGCGAACCGCCCGATAAGTCGTATTCAAAAGGAACACTATTGTCGTTGCCGCCGCCAGCATCTAAAGGCGCATTAGGGTTAATAAAGTTAAGTGTTGTATTGAAACTTGGCGTAGTGGTATCTGACGACGATGAGGCGAGTTCTGCGCTTACAAAAATTACGTCGCCTTGCCATTCACCACCTAGGCGGAACACTTCGCTGCGGGTAATACGCGAGTTGGTATCACTTGAAAAACGAAGGTTAGGATCGTCATCATCATCGTCAAGGTTTACCGGAATTACGCCAGCTAACGCGGCTTGAATAGACCCTAGGTCGGTGCCGCCTAATGAACCAAAATCTACGGTTTCAAACTCTGTTGGCACTGAAATGTTGTTTAAGCTACTTACACCAGAAGCTTGTACCCGCGAACTTTCTTGTAAACGTTCTTGGTCGTTAATGACAGCGTCAAAGAAGAACTTAGTATTTTCGTTAGGTGCCCACTCGATGGTACCGGCTAAGTTAACTGTTTCATATTCGTAGTTGTCGTAATCTTGTACGAAGAACTGAATAGGTAAGAAATCGAAAGATTGTGCGCTAGCTGCGCCGCTATCCGAGGTAATAATATTATCGCGGTCTGCTCTTGGGCGAAATGCAGATACGTCTTGTTCGGCGTAACTTGCACTTACTACAACACCGAGTGTGCCTGTATCTAATTCCCAGTTATCCCCTAAGGTTGCCGACACACGAGGCGTAAAGGTGCTGTCAGTGGTCAAGCTGCTGTTTTCACCCTGTAAGCGAAATACTGCAAGGGTATCGTCAAGCTCTAGTGGACGAATGGTACGTAGGTTAATGGTACCACCCACCGACCCTTCAATGGTTTTAGCCATAGGCGACTTAGTAACTTCAACACCGGCAATAATAGCCGCCGACACATCTTCAAAGTTGATGCCCGTACGACCTGCGCCAGAACCTACCGTAGACACACCGTTAATTTCAGTTCTGTTTGCGTCAGTACCACGAATTTGTACGCCAGTACCAACACCTGCAGTACGAGTAATTTGAATACCGGTGACGTTTTCTAATACTTCGGCCAGGTTTTGGTCAGGCAATTTACCAATATCTTCTGCTTCAATCACCTCTACCAAGTTATTTGAATAACGCTTCTCAGCAAGGGCATTGGTAAGGGAGCTACGGATACCTTTTACTTCAATAATTTCTACAATATCGTCGGCTTGCGTATCGGTATTGGTTTCTTGTGCATAACCAACAGAGCTCATGCTAATGGCGGAAGCCGATAGCATCGCTAAGGTAAGTTTAGATAGTTTGTGTTCCATAGTGTTGTCCTGTGTGTGGTTTTCGCGCCAATTCAAATGTGTGAATAAATCAGCGCCGCATCTCATATTGTTAATACTAGGGTTGCGACAATTTGTAAGAACACTACTGGAAGAACTTACAAATGATTAACGCAATACTTACAATATATAGCGCAAAGGTCAACCTTTTGGTAATATTTATTTAAATTTATTAGACTAATTGTTATGACCAAATTGGTTATAAGAGCTGTGTGAAAACGGCGTGATTTGGTCTTACGTTAATGTGCTTGGCGTTATTTTTAGAATAATGCTATATCTTTCAATAAGATATGCTTAGTGGTAAGGTGGGAGTTTAAACCGCTGCAAAGGCGGCGTTCAACCTACTAATGTGGTTTGAGAGATAAAAATAAATGCGCTTAACTGGTTAACCAATTAAGCGCAAATAAATGATATTAGGTAAACATAACGTTAACAGGTAATTGTTACACATCCTTAGCCTTGCACCAAAAATGTTGTTTTAACCTGTGGGCTATTATGCAGTGGCTTCGCGACACGCCTGGGTAATTGCATCCCACTCTTTGTTCTCTACCCATTGTGGTTTGGCCACCCAAGTTCCGCCCACAGCGAACACATTATTTAAACTTAAATAACTGTCTTTGTTGTCTTGGTTCACTCCCCCGGTGGGGCAAAAGTTTACCGTTCTAAATACCGAAGAAACGGCTTTTAAGAAAGGTGCGCCGCCCGACAGTGAGGCTGGGAATAGTTTTTGTTCGTTAAAGCCAAATTCGTAGGCCATTAATATATCGCCCGTATTAGACACGCCCGGTAACACGGGTACGGCTACTTCGCTTAGCGCCTGCAACAAAGTTGGCGACACGGCAGGGGTAACAATAAAGTCAGACCCAGCATCAAGCGCTTGTTGCAGAATGTCGGTGTTAATTACCGTACCAGCACCTACTTTTAACGAAGGAACTTCTTGTTTTATTGCCGATAATGCGTCTAACGAAGCCTCGGTTCTTAACACAACTTCCACCAACGAAAGTCCGGCTTCTGCCATGGCTTTTGCAATGCCTACACCTTGTTCTGGGGTGTCTGCTTGTATAATAGGTAACAATGTCTGACCCGACATTAGGTCTGAAAACAATTTCATAGTTTCTGTACTCGTGGTTAATTCACATTAAAGCCAATGTCACTAAGGGCCTGTTGAAATACATCGGCGGGGGCAATAGCGCCGGGCTGTTGAATAACAACACCTGCTGCTTGTGCAGCTAACCCTATGGCGTCTGCTACCGACTGTTGATTAAGTCGCGCGCCTAAATACACGCCATTAAAGGCATCGCCTGCCGATGTGGTATCTACCACATGGGTTACAGGTATAATGGTGTGATCAACGGTTTCGTTATCGCAGTGGCTAACCACAGAGGCAGCGCCATTTTTAACAATGATTTCAGGAACATTGAAAGGCGCACAAAATGCAATAACGTCTTCGGCATTGTGAAGATTGTATAGTTCGGTGAAATCTTCTACCCCAGGTAAAGCGATATCGCAAAGGGTTAGCGCCTTTTCAATTTGCTCCTTTGCTTCATCGGCACCCTGCCAAAGGCGTGCACGATAATTAGGGTCAAACACCAGAGTTACCCCTAAGGCTTTTAACTTTTCCATTATCTGCCAAAACTTGTCACGATGGCTTGGCTGTATTACCGCCAAAGAAATACCTGAAATAAACAGCATATCGTTGGCACTAAAACGTGCAATTACGCTGTCATCTAAAAAGTCGACAATCTCACGGGCCGCAGAGTCGCTACGCCAATAAGTAAAGCTGCGTTCACCGGTTTCATCTGTTTCAATAAGGTATAAACCCAAGGTTTTATTGGGGTGACGGAAAATAGCATCGGTGGAGAGGTTTTCACCTTCACAACGGTTAATTAAGCGCTGGCTAATTTGATCGCCACCCACCGCGGTTACAAACGACACCGCAGTTTCAGGAAAACAGCGTTTTAGGTAAACGGCAGAATTGTAAACATCGCCGGCAAACGACTGATTCATGGTCGATTCGTCAGTCGATTTTAGTTCCATCATGCATTCGCCAAGGAAATAAATATTTTTCATCATGACTTACTCTGGTTTTTCAATGGTTCAATATTAGGGCCTGTTACCCGTACACCTCAGCTCAGCAAGAAGCGAGGGGAGGTTCAGACTCAAGCGCCCTATGACGAACGCGGGTACGTAATTACCAGCCGCTGCCATTGTGGGCAGCAGCGGCAATTTGCACCTTATTATTCTTCTATAAAGTCTTCACGTGCAGGGCTGAAGGTGTCTATTAAAACGCCGCCAGTAGGGCAAATTGCACCATGCTCTGCATAAGGAGGAATAAGGCAGCTGTCACCGGCTTTAAGCACTTTCATTTCACCGTCGATGGTAAAGTGAAACTCGCCCGATTCTACGTAAGTTACCTGCGAATGACGGTGCTTATGGGTATAGCCTTCTGCGCCCTTATCAAAGAACACTTTTACTGCCATTAGCTCTTCGTTGAAGCCGAGCATTTGACGCTTTAAACCGCCACCTAAATCTTCAACTTTAGTTTCGTTACCAAATAGAAAATGTTCGCTCTGCTTTTTCATAGTATTTACTCCTGATTATTCTCTATCACATAAGTGGCGAGACGCCCTTTCAGTGAATAAGACAAGTTTTGATAGTTAAAAGATTGTTCGGTATCGCTGTCTGCCGACGTAGCGGTATTCACTGCTACAAGGTACTTAACCTCACCAAAGTCCAGGGTGACTAAGATAAGTGCTTCTTGCTCACTAAGGCTAACGTCACTAATGCGGCTAATAGCACCTAAGGTGTACTCTTTACTGGGGTTATACTCGCCATGGGGTTCTAACACCGACACAAATTGATGACGTTTTTGCCCGGCAACGCGGCGGATCACCGCTTTTTCGTTGCGCAAATTGAAATTAGGGTCGTTGGCACCTAATTGGGTAAATAAGAACTGCTCATCGCCGTTAACCACGCTGGTTTGGGTATAAAAGCGACCGTTGTCGTTTAGCCAAGTTACTTTAGCAAGCCCTTCGCTTGGCTGGCTTTGCGCTTGTAGCCATAAGTGCTGATACCCGTTGTTATCGCCAAGGGCTGAAAGCGTATTGGTATGCGCATCTAATGGGAAGTTGCTGTCAATAAACTGCCCTTGGTAGTACAAAGGAAGGTCGTACTGATGTTCAGCGTCTGAGACTACATCGAAAATATCAATGGCAATAGTTTGTTGTAGTTCAGGCAATGTTACTAACGCAAGCAGACGCGACATATCTACCCCGTCATACGCGGTGTCTATGTGTGCACTGGCTACCGACCCATATTGATTGGTTTCAAAAAAGGCGAGGGTAGGTGCATGTTGGTTTGCGCGCTCAACATTGCCGTTAAAATGACTGGCTTCATCTACCACCACGGTATTGTGAGCGATGGTTTGCTTCGCGTAGCTTTCGTTTTCAGGTAAATACCGGCCACCGTATTTCGCTTCAACATTTAAGAAGCGCGCAGCGCCATAATCTGAAACGATCTCGTTGCCTAGGTCGTAAAATTGCCAAGTAAGCTTGTCGAAGTGACCATGGCCTAAGCCTTGCGCAGCGGGCTTAAATAGCAAAGCTTGTTCGCCGTTAATATCACTACGCATAATAACCAAGGCGCCTTGCTTACCATCGTGGCCATCGCCAAAGGCTACAGAACGAAAATCGTACGCAGTGGCTAACCCTTTATCTAACGCGTTTGCCACTTTTAAGCCGTCACCTGAAAGAATAATTTGGTCTTGCTCGCGGGCAATATCTAAATAGCCCGTATCGCCAGTGCGGCCATACGCAATAGTCACAGCGTGAACCAGTTCTATGGTGTCTGTGCCTTTGCTCTTAATTGCATCGTTAATGGGGAAGAACAACCCGTTGTAGCTAAGTTGAATGGTGGTATCGATAGCTTTTTGCAATACGCCATCGCGGTAGCCAAAAATATCACGATCAGGCTCGTTATTTTCAATTGCCTTACCAAAGGTTACAAATGGCAGCATAGCAAAGCGCTGATAGTACGGGCCTTCGTTGTAGTAGCCTTGCGGAGAAAACAGCATTTCTAGCTGCTTCAAAAAGCCACCTTTGCCCGATTTTTCAAGGTCGTATAGTGCAATTTCAACCCACTCAGGCTTATCAAGTACATAGCCTGTCATACCCACGCCTGCGGTAGCCCATGTACCGTGATTGTGTACCTTATTAAAGGTAGAGGGCTGTCCAACGGATAAAAACTCGGCCACCGGGGTTAGCAAGTCTTGTTCAATTTTTTCAGCAGACGAGGTAGATAACGCAGGGTAAATAAGGTCGTATGCCTGAATGGTGTATACCAACCACATCGCTTCATTTAGGCTTTGCCAAAACAGCTTGCCGGGGTTTTGTGCTTTAACTTTACGCTTAGGGTGCACATCAAGGGTAGGGTATAAGTTAGCGTATTCAAGTAACATATCGCGTACGAAGTCGGCATATTTGCGCTCTTGGCTAATTTGATAAATTAGCCCGGCATCGTACATAATTTGATAGTTTTTCTTATGGCGCTCGTGGGTGTAACCGCCACCGCCATCTTTAGGCACAGGCACCACAATGGGCTGACTGATTTGCTCATCAACTCTGGCACGTACCTTTTTATATTCATCGGTAAAGCGGCCTGGCTGCGTTACCGCCTCACGCATTTTATCAACATCGCTGGTAGTAATAACCAGGTTTGGGTGTGCTGCATAAGCGTTGGCCTGCAGCAGCGTGGCTAATAGCGCAAAACCTAACAGGCTAAACCATAGTAATTTACTTCGCTTAAATAGTGTCATATCCGTTATCACCTCTACTTCGCTGAACTTTGTTTTACAACGTTATCTTCAACTTGGGCAGTATGTGGCCCTTTAAAGTGAAGTTCCTCTACGCTGGGGGCCTTAGTGTCGGTGAAGGTATTGTTCACTATCACGGTTTTGGGTTCGCCAACAGTATGCTCAACCACAATAGGTGCCGACGCAGATATTGTGTTGTTTTTTATTGTTGTTACCTGAACACCATGTAGATAAATACTGGCTTGCTCTTTGTTTCGCTTGCCTAGGCCAATGTTGGTAAGGGTGTTATCGGTCATAATGAAATGGGGGCCGAAGGTACTTTCGTCTGTACCACCACGGTATAGTTTTACTACGGCGCCTTTTACATTTTCAAATTGGTTGTTACGTAAGGTTACGTACTCAGCGTTATAAATACCTAAGTCTTCAATTTCTTTATTTAAGCGAAGAATGTCGCCGCTTACGTTTTTAAACTGATTATCTACAAGTGTTATTTCATCAGCAAAGGCGCCAAAGCCGGTGGCGAAGAAATGAAACGAATGGTTAATGTCTAAGTCAACCAGCGTAGAGTTAGTCATAATAAAGCGGTAATTTTCTAACATGCCCCATTTTTGCGTTCTTACTACGCTGTTACCGGCTGAATCTGGGCTATTACTACCGGTAATAACAAGGCCTGTAAGGGTTAAGCTGCCACCATCGTGAATTTCAAATAGCGCTGAACGCTGGAAGCTCAGCTTCGCTGTGCCTTGTTGCTTGGCGCGTATAGTGAGCGTTTTGTTTATTTTTATTAGCTTAGGTATGTCATATTCGCCGGGGGAAAGCTCCAGAATATCTCCGTCGCTTGCTTGTTCAACAGCATCAAAGAGTGCACCTCGCTTTGCGCTTACCACGTGGGTTTCGCCAGAATTAAATTCGGTTACCGCAGGTGTTTTCGGGTACCAGCTAACACCAACTTGGTCTTTTGAAATTACCTTAAGATCACGCGGCGCGCCGGCTTCTGCCATATCGCCTGTGGGGTACAATAAGCCATTATCAGCACGTTCTAGAGCAACGCTTTTACGTGCAAACCCTGAAGCTACGTCGTCAACAACCTTGGTATTGCTTATGTTGTTGGCAAAGGTAATACCGCTTACGTCATCAAATAGTGTAAAGGGCTGTTGTTGGCTTTCATTTATTACCAAGTTATGGGTGAATTTACTATTAATAGGTACGGCGCTACGTTCGCTATCGCTACCGGCCGCTAATTGAATGTGGTCAACATTAATCAGTGAGTTGTGGCTAATTTGGGCGTTTTCTACCTGATGGTAACGGTTGATAGGCGAATTGGGTACGCCATTCATTACCGTAAAGCCACTACCGAAACGATAACCGGTGAGCCCTTCAAGGTAGTTATTACGAATAATTTGCCCTTTATTAATAACGCGAATGCCGCCCGTGTGCTCTACGCCGTTACCGAGGAAAATATTTTGTTCAACCAAGTTGTTGTTACCATGGCGCAACGTTAACGTGCCGCGGGCAGAAAGAAAGACATTGCCGCGTAATGTGTTGCTGCCAGATTTCACTGAAATAATTTCTACTTCACCATTGGTTTGGTCGAAAATATTGTTTTCTACCAAGGTGAAAGAGTCGCTTAATGAATAGTGGCTTGTGCCAATACGTAAGGTTTCGCCGCCGTTTGAACCAAACGTAGGGCGGTATCCAAAATAGTTATGATCAATTTTGTGGTGGTTTTGTTGGCTGCGTTCGTCGTTAAGTCTAACGGCAACCGTTACGCCTTTATTGCGTTTACCCACTATGTGGCTGTGGTCAAGGCGGTTGTGCTTGCCATATAAGGCCACCCAGTAATCAGATTCACGCTTATCCGGATTATTGAAGTTGTCAATAACCACTTCGCTAACACGGGAATGGTTGGCCAGATTATCGCTATCTTGTCTAAATTCGATAACCGAACTGCTTGGTGTATAGCCGTGTTTAAATACTAACCCTTTTACCACAAGGTATTCACCCGCTAATCTAAGGTTAGATTGCCCGGTTAAAATTACCTTACCTTTGGTTTCGGCAGTTAATGTGATGGGGGCGCTCTTTGTGCCAATTCCTTTGAATAAAATTTCAAAGTCTTCCCAGCGACCGTTCTTTAATACAACGGTATCGCCAGCAGATAAATTTGTCGCGATTTTCTGGTAAGCACTTGGCGTGTCTACCTGATATTCCTTGGCCAATACACTTGACGTTGTAATGGCTAACAGTACCAGGCTAGTAGCAGCAAAAAACATAGTAGATAAACGCATAAACACTCTTTTGGTCAGCAAGATTAAAGCGCCCACGTTATGCAAACTGAATAACATCAGGTTAACTAACCATAGGCGCATCACATCTGGGGTTTGTAGTTATTTAGCTAACTTTTTAAAGTAGTCAAAAATCTCAGGTACATTGCCATTCCCCATACCTGCATCAAATGCGGCTTGTAGGTTGGCAGATGAGCCTTCAGCAATTTTAGACTCGGTGCCTAAATCGCTTACCATTTGAAGGAAATAACCTAAATCTTTGTTTGCGTTAGCGATAGAGAAACCGAGGTCGCTTACACCATCAACGGCATAGTTCTTACAAAACTGCATGAATGGCGAGCTAGAGGGGCCGGTAGACATAATATCGAACAACTGTTGACGATCTACACCCGCTTTGTCGGCTACCGCGAAAGCTTGCGACATAGCACAAACAGTGGTCATACCCATGAAGTTATTAATAAGCTTAGTGGTGTGGCCTGCACCTAATGCGCCAAGGTGGAAAACATTCTCGCCCTGATCGTCAAGTACCGGCTTCACTTTGTTGAAGATTTCTTCATCGCCCGCGGCCATAATATTGAGCAAGCCGTCTTTAGCATGTGCCGGTGTGCGGCCAAGTGGCGCATCAATCATGCCTACACCCTTTGCCGCTAAGTCTGCGCCAATTTTACGGGTTGAAGCAGGGATAGAGGTACCAAAATCAATTAGCACAGAACCTTCTTTAATGCCTGCTAGTATGCCTTCATCGCCATATACCACTTTTTCTACAATGGCAGAGGTGGTTAGACATAGCATTACGATATCTGCTTCGCTAGCCAGTTCTTTCGCCGAGTTAGCCGCAGATGCGCCACGTGCCGTACAGGCCGCAACCGCGTCTTTATTTAAATCCATAACAATAAGTGGGTACCCTTTGTTTTGCAGGTTCTCCACCATATTACCGCCCATTAAACCAAGGCCGATAAATCCGATTACAGGTTTTGACATGAATAACTCCTAAGTATGTTGTGCATACTTTTATGAGTATGCGTCTTTCCACCCCTCTTTATGAGGCATGGCCAGTGGTAAAGGTGTGTAACCGATTGTGTAGAGCCTATGGTGTCGAATGGTAAGGTTTCTTTTTCGAGTGCCACAACTTTTTTACAACCAATCATCATTGCTAAACAATATATTAACTCGCCAATTTGTCAACCAATATGTAATTATTGGCTAGTATTTTGGTTTGCTTTTGTTCTGCAAGATGGGTAAGCACGGGTAAAGGTTAGTGCCATTTAGGAGTGTAAGAGACGCGAGTAGGCTACGAGAGTGCGCAAAGTGAAAGAGGTAAACAAATGGTGTGTTTAGGTGGCTGCGACTGGCTGAGTAAGCCTTTAAAACAATTGGGTTAGATAGGTGAGACAGTGGGTTAGGTGCGGCAGGCAGGCTGAAAAGAAAGGCGCCAGCATAGGCTGGCAAGTAAGTTTAATTGGTCAGTTTATCAAGGGACAACCCCTTACCTAAAAAGAGGTTGTCGCTGTTTAAAATTACGGTGTGTTAAATTTTTGTGAATTCATTGGGTTGTGGAAATTGGTAGCAATTCCCTGCTGCGTTACCCGGTTAAGTTATAGCTATACACACGGCCATGTACACGGATAAGCGCAGCCGTGCATATCCCTGCTATTGGTATTTTTTGAGTTCTAACCGCGAAACCATGCCTTTATGTACTTCATCGGGGCCATCGGCTAAACGTAATGCCCGTGCGCCTGCGGCAAAGCTTGCCAGAGGGAAGTCACTACACATGCCCGCGCCGCCGTGAAGTTGTAATGCCATATCAACTACGCTTTGCAGCATATTTGGCACTACCACTTTAATAGCAGAAATTTCTGTCATGGCGTGTTTTACGCCGAGGTTATCAATTTTCCACGCGGCATGCAGGGTAAGTAAACGCGCTTGCTCAATGGCCATACGTGCCTCTGCTACCCGCTCTAGGTTGCCCCCTAAGCGTATAATTGGCTTACCAAACGCCACCCGTTCGTGGCCTCGTTTAAGGGCCAGCTCAAGCGACTTTTCCGCCATACCAATAGCGCGCATACAGTGGTGAATACGACCAGGGCCTAAGCGCCCTTGAGCAATGGCAAAGCCTTTGCCTAACCCCATAATAATGTTGTCTTTGCTTACCCGTACATTATCAAAATGCATTTCTCCATGGCCATAAGGGGCATCGTAGTCGCCATAGGCATCGAGCATACGTTTAACGGTTACGCCCGGTGTGTCCAAGGGCACTATTACCATACTATGGCGGCTATGTTTGTCGTTGTCTGGGTTAGACAACCCCATGAAAATAGTAAAGGCGGCGTTAGGGTGGCCAAGGCCTGTAGACCACCACTTCTTACCGTTTATTACTACCTCATCGCCATCTTCGATAATCGTGGCTGCCATATTGGTGGCATCTGATGAGGCGACGTCTGGCTCTGTCATTCCAAACACCGAGCGAATTTCCCCGGCCAGTAACGGGGTTAACCACTGATCTTTCTGCGCTTGATTGCCAAAGTGATATAAAACTTCCATATTGCCAGTATCAGGCGCATTACAATTGAATATTTCGGGCGCAAATAGGTATTTTCCCATACGCTCTGCCATGGGGGCATACTCCAGCGTAGTAAGGCCCTCACCTAACTCAGCGTCGGGCAAAAATAAATTCGCCAGTCCTGCTTCCCGTGCTTTTACTTTTAAAGCTTCAGTGCCCGGGTGCAACTTCCATTTCTTCCAATCGCCGTGGTTATTTTCTTGATGGTGAAAACGGTACACGTCTTTTTCTATTGGCGCGATGTGTTCGGCAATAAAAGCGTCTAGCTTTGCCAGCAATGCGTTTGTTTTGTCGTTATGTGAAAAGTCCATAAATAGCCTCATCGGTGACGTAGGGTAGAAGCGAGATCTCGCTTTTAATTTGTGCAAAAGGTTATTGCTAAAGCATAGTTAACAATGACAAATGAATGAAATGAAATATAATCCAAGTATTGTGTGAATACTGTTCATAGTGCTGACATGGCTACCCCGTAGCTTAAGAGGACAACCCGTATGCCCGATAATCGGCAATTTGAAAAGTTAGATTTAAACTTACTAAAGGTGTTTGAGGCGTTGTGGTTACATCGCAATATGACGCGGGTAGCTGAGGCCTTACATATTACACCCTCTGCAGTTAGCCACGCTATGCGCCGGTTTCGAGATGTGCTCGGCGATCCTTTGTTTGTGCGCGAACGCCAAAGCATGTTACCCACTGCCGCTTGCGAACGCTTAGCGCCCTCAATACTTAACGCGTTAGCCGAAATTAGAAAAGCACTAGGTCAGTTTAGCCACTTTAATCCTGCGCTTAGTCATCAACGCTTTGTCATCGCCATGCAAGAGTCGTTAGAGTTGGCCGTGTTACCCACCTTGTTATCTACCCTAGAGCAGGCCGCGCCAAACCTTGAGTTAGTAAGTACTCGGTTACAGCGAGACACCATGGAAACCGCGCTAAGTAATCGTCATCTTCATTTAGTGGTAGATATTGGTCGCGCAGTGGCGCATCCCGTTTCTCACTGCTTATTACGCAAAGACAATTATTGCGTATTGATGAAGCAAGACAGCCCGTTGGTGAACCGCTTAGACAAAGAGGCTTATCTGGCCGCCCGACATATTACTGTTTCTAATCGGGCTAAAGGGGCTTCGGTGGAAGAGATTGCCCTTCAGCAGTTAGGCGTGGATAGGCCTTCGGTATGGCGTTGTCAAAGCTATCGTGCTGCCGCTGATGTGGTAGCGTCCACCGGTGCGATACTCACCCTCCCGGGTTCGGTGGCCCACGCTATTGCCGATGACACCTTGGTGTCAACGGCTCTGCCCTTTAGCTTACCGATACTGGAAACTCACCTGTATTGGCATAGTCAGCAGGAGGGTGAACCTGGGCTTATGTGGTTGAAATCACTTATACAGCAGCTGTTTTCTGACTCTGGTCTAACCAGATAGGCTTTGCTAATATAACAAATCGCTAACAATTGAGTGATTTATGAAAGTACACAAGCTGTCGGGGTATATTCAAAACATCTATTTGGTAGAAGATAGTCAAGGGTTGCTGCTACTAGATGGCTGCAGCCGCGCCGATGTTGACAATGTGTGTCACTATATCAGTCATACCTTAGGCCGCGCCATTAGCGACTTAAAACTTATTGTGGTTACCCACATGCATCCCGATCATGCCGGTGGAGCCATGCGTCTACGTGCGCGTACTGGCGCGAAAGTAGCGGCACACCCTAAAGCATCGAATTGGTATAAAGGGCTGGCGGGACGCACCGCTCACTCAATAGATGTATTACTCACCCGGTGGGTGGCAAAGCGAATAGGTAAGCCACGGGTACCGCTATGGTATAACCCAATATTGTCGGCGGATATATTGGTTTGCGACAATCAACGCTTGCCTATCTTTAACGATTGGCAAGTGCTGTACACGCCGGGGCATACCGATCACGACCTTTCGGTTGTACATGTACCGTCAAAGCAGGCGTATATCGCCGATGTTTTGGTGCAAGTGAAGGGAAAGCTCGTTCCTCCTTATCCCTTGTGTCACCCCAATCAATACCGAGAAAGCCTAAAAAAGCTGGCGCAGTCACAAATTGAAACATTCTTTTGTGCCCATGTTCCGCCCACCGCCAAAGATGCTATTGATTTTGACCATGTTATTCACAACGCACCGCGCAAGCCTAAGAACCACTGGCACTCCAGTAAAAACCGTATTAAGAAAAAACTGTTCGGCTTAACCCAAGAGCACTAGTTTTTAGCGGCACAAAATAACTGTATAGCCTGCGAAACCATGGCACTGCCCTTGCTTTTACGTGGGATACAACCACATTTAACCTTATGCTTGTTAATTACCTCTAACGCTATGTGTGTCGAACTAGGTGAACCTTGCCTTTTTTGTTTTGTGCCGTGGGGCCAGTACGCCTTCGATTGCCGCGCATGTAGCGCGGTATCTATAAGGTAGGCCTGGTGTGTTAACCCCGCACCTATAGCTAGAGAAAAGGACGTAAACGCAACACTATGCAAAAGAATATCGCCGCTTTATTAGATAAGACCCTAGCTGCTGCGTCGCTAACTAGCGACAAGTTAGCGGATGTATTTAGCAAAGAAACCCATAGGTTTACCATTACTGGGTTAAGCCGTAGCGGTAAGTCGATGCTTTTTACCAGCTTAGTTACTATGCTAAAAAGTAGAAGTGAAGAAGGTTATGCGTGTTTACCTTTGCTGCGTTATTTACCGCCCTCTCAAGTTCTCGATATTCGTGTGGCCCCTATTGAAGGGTATAAAGCATTTCCGCAGCTAGATAATTTAGCCGCTCTTGAGCGCGGCCAGTGGCCCGCCGCCACCGAAGAAGCCTATGGGTTTAAGTTAATTGTTCGACTAAAGCAAACCGCATCATTAAAGCGTCATGTTATGCCGCATACCGATGTGGTTTTTGAGTTTATTGATTACCCCGGCGAGTGGATCACCGATATTCCAATGCTAAGTAAAACCTATGCCCAGTGGTCAGATTCCGCATGGGCACAACTAAGCAGTGGCCCGCAGCAGTACTTTGCCGAAGGCTGGAAGCAGGTGGTGAATAGCTTTGATTTTGAGCAACCGCCTAGTCCCGCGCGTATTCAGCAGTTAGTACACGCGTACAGACAATACTTAATTGACGCGAAAAAGCAGGGAATATCCCTGTTACAGCCAGGCAGTTTTTTGCTCGACTCTAGCGATTTCGACTGGCAAGCCTTTGGCTTTACGCCCTTACCATCAAGCATTACCAGTGACGTGTCTCATCCCTGGTACAAAGCGTTTGATACGCACTTTGTTACCTTTCAACAACAATGGTTAGCGCCACTTAAACAATCTATTTTTAAAGAAACCGATAAGCAGATTATTTTGGTAGATTTATTCGAGGGGCTAAACCACAGCCGACAACACTTATACCAGCTAAAAGAAACCTTAAGCCATTTGGCCGATACCTTTGTTTACGGGCAAAGCAGTTGGTTTTCCCGTACTGTGCTTAAAAAAGAACAAATAGGCAAAGTGGCGTTTGTAGCCACTAAAGCCGATCTTATTCCGGTAAATCAGCGTGATAATTTACTCAGCCTATTAACCCAGATTACCGAAGGTGCCCGGGCTAGGTTTGATAATAAGCCCATTCAATTTGAGCATTTTTTGGTGTCTGCTATGCAAGTTACCGATGACGGCAGTAATGATAGTGCTATTCGCTATACCGATAGCCAAGGGCGTTACGTTGAGTCTACCTTCGAGAGTGTACCTAGAACGCTTAAAGAGATGGAGGAGGGCGCGCACTTCCCTGTACCTCAGGCGCAAGTTCCTCGCGATTACAAAGCCCGTATTCTGGCCGGTAAAGGCGTTGACAGACTACTACAGTTTTTATTGGGTAAAGGAGAATGAATATGAACAACCCCAACCCTACAGCCCAAGCGCATAACACGCAGGCACCCGATAGCCCAGAAACAGCAACAGAAGGGCCTGCATATCGTACCAAGATAAACACCCAAACCTTAGATGTGGAGCCACCAACGACCAAACTACCTGCTCAGGTAGAGTCTGACGCCTGGCAAGTTGATGCGGAAAAGGGAGGCATGTCACTGGGCGTGGCTACCTTAGGGTTAGGTGTACTTTCGGTGCTTGGTTTCTTTGTATTTGAAGCTTATACCACACTCACGGCCAATATGACTGAGCACCCCATAGGTACGGCGTTAGTAGGCACTGTGCTGGCTGGCTTTGTAGCAAGTTTCAGCTACTTAAGTTTTCGAGAGTGGCGTGGTTATAAACAAGTGAATACAGCCATGGATGATGCATGCACTATTCGTGAACTTTTACAGGATAAGCACGATGCCCGCAAACGCAGCGATTTACGTGTGGATACGGTGACAAACGTTTTAGCCACCCATGGCAGTCGTTTCTCAAAAGGGTCTTATGCTGCCCAATGCTTTAAACGTTACCAAAGTGCATTGCAAAACGATATGAGCGCCAGTGAACGGCTGGGGCTATATGAAGATACCGTGCTTTCACCGGTACAAGAAAAAGCCCATAAAGTGCTTAATAAAGAGTCGATAACGGCAGGAAGTTTAGCCTTTATTAGCCCCAATAATCTTATTCAAACGTTTGCCGTTGTATGGATAAGTTTTCGTACTATTCGCCGCATGGCAAGGGTATATGGTTTACGGCCCAGCACGGCAGGTAACTGGAAGTTATTAAAAGTACTTGCGCAAAATATTGCGGCCCAAGGGGTTTTCGACTTAGCCACCGATGAAGTTGCTAATCAAATTGGGGGCAGCCTATCGGCAAAATTTATGGAAAATTCTGCCGAAGCTATTGCCGCCGGAGCACTTAATGCGCGCCTTGGCCGCGCATTAATTAAGCTTCTTAAATAGCGCTATTTACAGCGCTTTTTTGGTGGGCATAACCACGTTGGCAAAAATTAATCCTGCCACTAGTGACATGAAGATGAGAAATACCTCTTGCCCTAAATGGTCGGCTTGAACAAAGTCTTGCCCCGTCATAAACGAGTTTAGCCCAATGTAGGTTTTAGACCCGGGTACCAATACGATAAGCCCGTGCATAGCCACTATGGTTGCGGGCTGATGCACTATACGGGTAAAAGCATTGGCGAATATCCCCAGCGCAAATGCTCCCACGAACGCCCCTAGGCCGGGGCTCATATAATCTGAGCTCCATGCAGTAGCACTATAGGCGATAAAGGCGGCGGCCAGCGCCCACGGAATATGCTTAGCGCGGGTGCGAAAAATAGCCACTAGGGCAATACATAATAGTAACACTGACAGCCAGGTTGCCCAGTAGGGTAACGATGCTGCCGGCGTATACACGTTTTCGCCAAATAAACTAAACCCTGCAGACACCCCCAAAAAGGCGCCAAAATAGAGCTTAAACAACTGCATGATAGCGTCCATGGTGCGCGCCGTGCCCGATACCATATTGCGTGATGATAACTCGGCTAACCCCATGGTTAATGCTAATCCGGGCACGAACACAATTACCGAGGAGAGTACAACTAAGGGAATATTAATGCCTGGGTCTACATAGCTGCCAATGGCACAGGCCAAGAGCCCAGCGATAAACGCTGTCATGGGTTCTAACATTAACTGCACGCGTTTAGAACGCTCAGACCACAGTGTCCATACATAGGCTAATAACCCAAGTGCGCTCGACCAACCAATTTCTGACCAGCTTGCCCCCATGAGCATGGCAAATGCGCCTGTGGCCATGGCAAAGCCTGCTCCAGTGGGTATCTTGCCGTATAGGCTTCCCATGGCGTCAATTTCATCAAGACGCGCATTGGCTTCGCTAAGCGACAAGTTGCCAGCCAATAACGAACTCGCCAGTTCATCGGTTAGCGACAGCGCGTTCATATCTAGCTCACCGGGTAGCAAGCGAGCAGCATGGTTGTACTCATCTTCGTGGCGATCGCTCCAGATAACGATAGTTAAGGAGGTGGGGGTAGAAATAAAGGATGCGTTTACCCCTAAATAAGTCGCTACTTCCGTTAAGTAGGCCTCTAACCGAAACGCAGGAGTACCGTACTTGTGCAGCATTTTGCCAAGCTTAACAATAAACTTTCGAATTTGAATAAATTCAATGGTATCCAAGGTTTTTCCTTTACAGCGACTAAACGAAAAATGAGAAAATAGAGTAATTGGGAGCAAACCCTAGCCAAAGAAGTAATTTCTATGTTGGCTAAAATTTGGCCGGATTGTACGGTTGCTTTTCGCTGAAAGCAAAACAAATTTTCTCTAATTTTCGCTTAGAAAAACTAATGTGGAGAAGTATGCTGTTTGTTGCCTTAGATGGAGGTATTTAACCGACGTGAGGGAACCTTAACCAGTCTTTCCATACTGGCTCTAACCCTTGTTGTTCTATGGCGTTTATCACGTCTTTTACCGGGCGATTATCGTCAATATCAAACTGGTTAAGAGCCGACGATGGCTGACTGTAACCACCAGGTTGTGTTTGCGAGGCTGCCGACATTGAAGTGACACCTAATGAGAGCGCGCCATCGCGAAAACGGGCCGACTCCCGGGTAGATAACGACACCTCGGCCTGGGGGTTAAACAGGCGATGGGCACAGATTAATTGAAGTAATTGAGACTCATTTGGCAACGCAAGCGCTGAAGCGTTGTTGTCGTTACCTTCACAGCGTCGTAAGCGAGGAAAAGATATTGCCACACGGCTACGCCAATAATGCTGCTGAATAAGTTGGCCGTGCAATGCGGTCATTACACTGTCTACTCGCCAGTTACCCAACCCAAGCAGCGCGCCAATACCAATTTTATCGATACCTGCAGCACCCACTCTATCACTTGTGCCTAGTCGCCATAAAAAATCCTGCTTTTTGCCACGGGTATGGTATTTAGCGTAATGCTGTGGGGAATAGGTTTCTTGGTAGACTAAAACCGCATCTAACCCTAATTGTTTAAGGGCAACGTATTCGGTTTGCTTTAACGGCTGAACTTCCATCATTAAGTAACTTACGTGTTCGCGAATAGCTTTTAAGGTGGCCATAAAATAGTCAAGGCCCACTTTAGATTCGTGTTCACCAGTTACCAATAAAACTTGGCTAAACCCCATGCCACTAATAGCGTCAATCTCTTGCTGAATTTCAGAGATTGTAAGCGTAGTACGTTTTATTTTATTGCTCATGGTAAAGCCACAATAGCTGCATTCGTTAGCGCACAAGTTGGATAAATACAAAGGCACAAATAAATTCATTGTATTGCCGAAACGATGGCGGGTAAGCTGTTGTGACAACGCTGCCATCTCTTCTAAATAGGGCGCGGCGGCGGGAGAGATCAGCGCCATAAAATCGTGTAAGTCGCGACTCGTTTTGGCAAGGGCGCGTTCTACGTCTTTGGCCGTTTTGCTGTTCACGCTTAGCGCAATATCCGATAAATCTTGTTGTAATAACGCTTTAGCAACCTGCATTAAGAGGGCTCCAAAAAGGCGGTTAGCGGGCTGGTTGCAGCGGCACGGGTACTTGTTGTGCCTAACCCAGCCTCATAAGCGATGCGACCAGTTTCGACAGCGCGGGCAAATGCCCCCGCCATGGTTACAGGGTCTTTTGCAGTAGCAATGGCAGTATTGACCAACACACCGTCTACGCCCATTTCCATGGCCGCCATAGCGTCGCTAGGCTTACCTATGCCCGCATCCACAATGACAGGTACGTGCGACTGTTCCACAATAATTTCAATGAAAGGTTTAGTTTGCAGGCCTTGGTTACTGCCAATAGGAGAACCTAACGGCATTACGGCTGCACACCCTACTTCTTCTAGCCGCTTACATAAGACAGGGTCGGCACCACAATAAGGCAATACGTAGTAGCCTTTTTTGACTAACGCTTCGGCCGCTTTGAGCGTTTCAATAGGGTCGGGCAGTAAGTAGCGTTGTTCGGGGTGAATTTCCAACTTTATCCATTGGCTGCCAATGGCTTCATAAGCCAGTTCGGCAGCAAACACGGCTTCTTCAGCAGTTTTGGCCCCTGATGTGTTGGGTAATAGTGTTATATCTAACCCTCGCAGCGCTCGCAACGTAGCATCGTTGCTATGATTTGCTGCCACGCGCTTCATTGCAAGCGTCACTAGCGCGCTACCTGAAGCACTCACAGCATCGCGCATAACGGTGGCGTTGCTGAATTTACCTGAGCCCGTTAATAAGCGGGATGAAAAGGGATGATTTGCAATTGTCAGCATATTAGCCTCCTGCCACTAGGGTAAAAATATCAAGATGATCGCCATTGCTTAAATACGTCGTCGACCACAAGGGTTTGCTCACAATAGTGCTGTTAAGAGCAATCGCGGTGCCTTCTTCATCAAGGTGATTTAGCGCCACCAGTTCGCTAATTGATATAGGTGAAATGCATGATAACGCTTCATTGTTTACATTTATGTGAATACAGGTCATTGGCATACCTCACAGTGTGGGAAAGGCGCTAAGGAAAATGATTGCAAGGCGGGTTTAACTGCGTTGTAAACCAGGTACTGCCCCCATTGAATGTCGGCGTGTTGTTTGTTTGCTAAAAACAATAACGCTTGCGTCGCTTGATGGCAGGCTGCCATGGCTACCACCGGGCCAAGCACCCCCTTAGTGGTGCAGTCATCCCGAATTTTTATTTGCGATACTAAACAGGCGTAACACCCCTTTATGGGGCGCTGAAACGATAAATTTATGGCTTGCCATGTGCACCCGCTCGCCGCTGCAATAAAAAGCGGTAACTGTTTACTCGCGCATGCCGCGTTTACCTGTTTTCTTTGTTTTACCTCATCGGTGCAATCAAGCACGCAATTGGCATTGGCAAGTATGCTAGGCAAGTTGTTTTTATCAGCAAACAAGCTTTTTATATGAAGGGTTACCTCAGGGTTAACCTTGTTAAGTTCTCGGCTTAAAGCGCGGGTTTTAAGCTCGCCTAAATGCATTTCGTTATAGGGAACCTGACGGGCGAGGTTACTCATTTCCACTACATCGCCATCGACTAAGGTAAGGGTGCCTACGCCGGCGCCTGCCAATAACCTAGCCGCCAGACTACCTAGGCCGCCAAGGCCAATAATAACAGCATGGGCATGGGTAAGGTTGTGCTGCCCCTCTTCATCAATAGCGTCAACTAATAATTGCCTGCTATAACGGGTAATTTCCTGTTTAGTTAGCAAAACCGGCCTCCTTTGCAAGGTCGTAGTAGGCACTAAAGGGGTTGGCCGCTTGAGTGATAGCTGTTACCACCGCAATGCTGCTTACCCCCGTTTGTGCCACGGCTTTAACGTTAGATAAATTAATACCGCCAATAGCCACGGTGGGGATACCCTCACACAGCGCAACATATTCTCCGAGGCGTTCAACCCCTTGGGGTTTAGATGGCATAGTTTTAGTGGTGGTTGGGAATATATGACCTAAGGCAATATATGAGGGCCTTAGCCTTTTAATACGCTGAATTTCAGCATATCCATGGGTTGAGACACCCAGCCTAAGGCCCGCTTTACGAATGGCGGTTAGGTTCGCTGTCGCTAAATCTTCTTGGCCTAGGTGAACACCATAAGCACCATGTTCAATAGCCAATTGCCAGTGGTCGTTTATAAATAACTTGCAATCGCTGTGTTTGGTTAATGCTACAGCCTTTTGAATCTGTGCGGAGATAGCCTCTTTTGTGCCGGTTTTTACTCGCAACTGTATTATGTTAACCCCGGTAGGAAGTAGCTTAGTTAACCATGCAGCATCCTCTACCACAGGGTAGATGCCAAGGTCGCTACGGGGGTGCCCGGGCGCATATAAAGCAGGGAAGGGGGCGGGGGCGCAACGAGACAGGACATCGCAACGAGGCAGGACATCGCAAGGCGATACGGCCTTGCGAAGAGATACTGGGTCGTTCTCGCCAAAGCATACCGAAGGAAAATCAGAAGGGACGCTAGGAAAGCCTACTGCTGGAGCCATCGCAATTTTGCGTGAACCACAGTGCCGCGACTGGGCTGAATGTTGCTTTTTATTAGATGCAGCTAGGGCGGTTGCAAACGCTGCCGCCCTTACTTGTTTTAAATACGCATTCGCAAGGGTTAGCGCATCGGCAATAGCATAGTCTTTAACCCAAAACGCACATAGTGCGCTGGCAAGCATGCAGCCGGTGCCGCGTAATGCCCCCGCCAAATCGCGCGGTTGGCTAAAGGTAATACGGGTATCTGCACTAATATAGGTGTCAGTCGCTTCATGCTGCCATTTTGCGTGTCCACCTTTGGCAAAGATAGCCTTAGCACCAAGTGAAAGCAGCGCCTCCAGCGCAAGCGAAAAAACCTCCTCACTGTCAACTGTTAGGCCAGTAAGCACGCCTAGCTCATCAGTATTAGGGGTAATAAGGTCCACATGTGCCAGTAGTGCGCGAATACTATTACTGCTTAAAACACTAAGCGTACCACCGCTTGAGGTTGTTAATACTGGGTCCCACACTACAAAAGGCTTGGGTTTAGGCAGGGTCTGCAGGCGGGCGCAGAGCACCAAGGCTTGTTCATCATTGGCTATGGCGCCAATCTTGATAGCCCCGGGCATATCTTCACTGGCTAGGGCTTGCCATTGTTCATTAAGGTTACTTGCCGATGTAGGCTGCGTGCACAATAAGGCGGAACTTGTTTGCGCCGCCACCTGAGTGCTTATTGCGCAGCCGTGTACACCAAGATCGGCAAGGGTAATAAGGTCGCGGGTAATGCCCGCGCCTCCGCTGGTGTCTAGCCCACCAATACACCAAACTCTCTGTTGTGTCATGGCAGCTCTACTTTACGGTCTGCGCTGTGATAAAGCTCTGCGCCGGTTTGATTAAAGGCCTTTGCCATATCTTGCATGCCTTCAGCCTGTTGCTGCAATTGTGTTTGCCTTGCTACGTCTCGTACTTCCTGAGATATTTTCATGGAACAAAACTTAGGCCCGCACATAGAGCAGAAGTGGGCTACTTTGCCAGACGCCTGCGGCAGCGTTTCATCATGATAGGCTCTGGCCGTATGGGGGTCTAATGCAAGGTTAAATTGGTCTTCCCATCTAAATTCAAAGCGCGCTTTAGACATAGCATTGTCGCGTATTTGCGCGCCCGGGTGACCTTTTGCTAAATCAGCGGCATGGGCGGCAATTTTATAGGTAATTAAGCCTTGCTTGACGTCTTCTTTATTGGGTAAGCCCAAATGTTCTTTAGGTGTGACATAGCAAAGCATGGCACAGCCGTACCAGCCAATCATGGCTGCGCCAATTCCCGAAGTAAAATGATCATATCCAGGTGCTATATCGGTGGTTAATGGGCCTAAGGTATAAAAAGGCGCTTCATGACAGTGAGTGAGCTGCTCTTCCATATTGGCCTTTATCATATGCATTGGCACATGGCCTGGGCCTTCAATCATTACCTGAACATCGTATTTCCAAGCAATTTTGGTAAGCTCGCCAAGTGTACGCAGTTCGGCAAATTGCGCTTCGTCGTTAGCATCTGCTACGCTGCCCGGTCGAAGGCCATCACCTAACGATAAAGATACATCGTACTGCGCACAAATTTCGCAAATTTCACCAAAGTGCTGATACAGGAAGCTTTGCTGGTGGTGACTTAAGCACCATTTGGCCATAATAGACCCACCCCGCGACACAATACCGGTAACACGATTAGCTGTCAGTGGGACATATTCCAGCAAAACGCCCGCGTGTATGGTGAAGTAATCGACCCCTTGTTCTGCTTGCTCAATGAGGGTGTCTTTAAATATCTCCCACGTTAGCGCTTCGGCCACGCCGTTTACCTTCTCCAACGCTTGGTAAATAGGCACCGTGCCTAACGGCACTGGGCTATTGCGCAGCAACCACTCTCGGGTTTCGTGAATATTACGGCCGGTAGACAGATCCATAATAGTGTCTGCGCCCCAACGCGTGGACCATACAAGCTTTTCTACTTCTTCCTCAATCGATGAGGTAACCGCTGAATTACCAATATTGGCGTTTATTTTCACCAGAAAATTCCGCCCAATAATCATAGGTTCAAGCTCAGGGTGGTTAATGTTGCAGGGGATAATAGCGCGGCCAGCCGCCACTTCTTGGCGCACAAATTCTGGGGTAATGGTGGAAGGAAGGTTAGCCCCAAAATGTTGGCCATTATGCTGTTGCGTAAGTACCTCATCTTGTACCAACTGGCGGCCCATATTTTCGCGAATGGCTATATATTCCATTTCAGGGGTAACAATACCCTGGCGGGCATAATGTAGCTGGGTTACCGTTTTTCCTGCTTTTGCTTTTTTAGGTTTTGCGGCGCGAACAAAACGAAAGTCTTCAGTGAAAATATCGTTTTCACGTGCTTGGGCAAAGGTAGAAGTTACCCCAGGCAGTTCTTGGGTATCGTTGCGCTGGTTTATCCACGCATTGCGTAAAGGTGCAAGACCTTTATGAACATCAATAGTTTGCTCAGGGTCGCCATAGGGGCCTGACGTATCATAAACAGGGATTGGCGGGTTAGGTTCAAACAGCGGGTTTTCTTCACTTCCTCCTACTAAACTATCGTGTTGATGAATAAGGCGCATGGCTACCTTTATGTCATCGCGGCTACCGATTTCGTAGTGACGAGTGGCGTTAGGGAACGCTTCTCCAGAAAGTTGATTGATAAATTGTTGCGCTTGCTCGCGTTGTTGGCGTCGTGTCGACATAGCATTTTGGCCTTTATATGTTGGCGTTTATTAAAATGCTTGTCAGGAGTGATGAAGAATATGAGGTGCAACGAAGGACTTACTCAAAAGATACACGCTATAGAAATATACCAATAGGTGTAAATTTGGGTAAAGAGCACAACATATTTTCTTGTTCCCTTCGCAGGTATTAGCCTGATCAGGTTCAACGGATCCCACTTTCGTGGTCTCAGCTTACTGGGTATCCAGTGAAGCACTCCGACAAGTAACTGTTAATTACTATAGCGCTTTCTTTATGAAGATTACAAGGCCTGTAAATCGCGATTTAGAGCGAGTTAGTGGGTAGCTTGCTGACCTTCTTTAAAGTACTGCAGCGCGGCAGTGGTGTCGTGTTTACGTTCGCTAATGGTAGCAAGTAACATTAAATCTTCTTTATTCGCGCTTAGTTTAGTGGCTTTAAGTAACGCCTTTTCCGCCAATACATCGTCACCACTATGGTGAGCTACATGGCCTAAGGTTGAATACAGTTCTGGGTTCTCGTTATCTTGTTTAATCCAGCTTTCCAGTAGTTGAATACTCGCTGCGGCATTGGCCAAATTAAGCTGTTTAAACAAGGGGAAGAGTACAGGGTTAGGCCCCCGTTTTTGCCACTCTACTAATGCCCCTTGCGCATCGGTATGCATGCCTTGTTCTAGCAATTGCTGAACATAGGCACCTCGGTACGCATCGTCGTGGCGCATTTTACGGGGCAAGTTTTCCCAATAATTTTTAAGTTCGGCTGCGCCTTGTTTACTGGCAATTTCTGCAAACTTACCTTTAGCAATGCGCTGAGACCAAAGGGTGTAGTTTTTCTTCGATAGAGATTTACGCCAGCTGCTTAGGTTTTGTTCTAAGCTGTTCCATTGACCTAGTTCTGCCAATAGCGCTGCTTTTAATTTGATAACCTGAGGGTGACGGGCGTCCTCTTCAGACAAACCGTTTAGGGTTTCAAGCGCCGCTTCGTTATTACCTTGGGCCGCCTCGTTGCGCGCCATCATTATTGTAGCTGCTACCTTTGCGTTGTCATAATCAGCGGCCTGCAAAAGAAAATAATGGGCTTTTTGCACATCGCCTTTGTGCGTGGCAATTTGCGCGCTAGCTAAGTAATTCACCCCATCAAAGTCGCCTTTGGTTGTGTGGCTTAATTGTTTTTTCGCTGTATCTAAATCGCCGGCTGCTAACGCCTGTAAACCTTGGTAAAAGGCCCGTTTACGTCGGCGTTCGCCTAATGCACCAAACCAGCGGTGAGAGCCGGTTAGCAGGCTAATAGCCCAGAGCACAAAATGGGAGATAATGTACCAAGCTACCAGGGCGCAAATAACAATAATGGCAAAACTAATTATGCTCATTTCAATGGCTGTACTGCCCAAAGAAATTAGTACATAACCCGTGTCGCCCATAATCATGGGGCCCACCACTAGCGCAATAATAGACGCGGCCAGTACCGCAAGGGCAATGACTAACCATTTCATAATGCGCTTGCTCCCTGTCCGAATGCTTGTTTAACCCGCGTATCAAGCAACCTTTCTAGTGGCTTTTGCGACGTAAGCTCGCTTGGAATAGGGCGTGAGATATCGGTTTCAAGTAAGTTTTCCAGTGCTTGGGTAAAGCCCTTCACCGGCGCAGATTCACTATCAAAATTATTGCCTAAAAGCTCAATTGCATACTTAAGCGTTTGCTCGTAAAACCCTTTTTCACCTTGTAGAGCTGCCGACTGCGCGTGCATAAGCTGTAAACGTAGTTGTTCTTTGGCTAAAAATTGCGCTTCTAATGACATTACCGGTTCAATCGGCCCTTCAATGGTTTTTACGGATAAAAATCCGTCAACAATAGAATTCCATACCTTGCTAAGGTTCTCTTTCCAATCATCGGGCGACTCTGATAATTCAGTACTCTTTACATCGGTATCTATCGGCTTTTCAAAGGTGTTAAGAGGTAATTTATCTATTTGTGCCAACATACCCGTTATTGCCAGCGCAACAGAGGTGGGGGAAACAGGGTTTAGTTGTTGAAGGGTTTGAATATCTTCTGCCAACGATGCGCGTACCGGAACCACCGACGGGTCGGCCAATGACTGTAAACGCTTATCGGCGTTTACTAATAGTAAAATTGCAGTACGAACGTCTTGTTCTAACCACAATTTACGCCCCGCCATACGCACTAAATAGTCGGCTTCAGCAATAAGCCAGTCGGCTGGGCGACGCCCCTTCATGTTATTTAACTGCTCTACCGTGGCTTGTGATTGCTGGGCAAGGGCTGTATTTTTCTGTTGTAGCTCTTCATAAGCGGTATCTAGCTGCTTAATGGTGCTTTCAAGTTGCTTATTTGTGCTGGCAAGACGGCTAAGCTCGGCGTTTAGTTCGCTGCGTTCATTACTTAACGATTCGATGGTGCTGGTGGTTTGCTGTTGCTGCGAGACGAAGGCTTCACTATTGGATTGCTGTTGCGTGTAATACCAGTAACCCGCACCTATTACGCCAATAATCAGTAAAAATAGAACAATTACCACAAACCACAGTAGGCCAGTTCCTTTACCTTTCGACTTTTTGGCCTCTTTGGGTTTAGTCTGAGAGTGCGAGGGTTCCTCTGCCGAGGTCGATTGTGACTCCGGTTCCACGCTAATTACTTCACCCTCTAAGGGATCCTTGTCATTATGGTCGGCCATTTAATACTCCCAGTTGTCCTTTACCCATGCGATAAGCGCTTGATCGGTGGCGCGTTCACACACAGCGACATTTGCTACATTATAGTTTTTTAGCGTGCGTGCTATGCGTTCACTCACCGTTACCCATGGTAACGTTAATATATGTGTCGAATGGCTTGCTATTAACTGCATAGCCATATTCTCACTTGTAGCGATAATGCCGCTAACATCTTCTAATTTCCAGTTTTTTGTATAGACTGGGGTGGCAAGCTGTTTGCGTTTATACACACAAAAAGGGGTAACGGTTTTACCGTTTTTCTCTAAAGTATACTGCAACGTGTTTCTACCACCTTCCCCTTTAATAATAACGACTTCTTTACAGTTTGCCTCATTAACTTGGTGCATGGCTAGTATACCTTCGGACGTATGTTGCGAAGGCGTAAGAACCCTTAGCGAAGGAAAGGCTTCGTTTAGCAAGGCAGCGGTAGTCGTTCCTACCGCAAAAACTGTGGGGGCTTTGTTCGTGGTTTTTAAGCTTTTTATACAAGCAGGCACAGCGTAAACACTGGTAACGATAATAGCGTCTACAGGCCGCGAAAGAAGTCGTTCAATCACTTGCTCACAGGCATGTTCATGATAGTGAATATCAGAGGTAGCCACACCCGTTACATTAATACCGGCGTCTAAAAACGCCTGCGTGCTGGTATTGAGTTTAGGTAACGGGCGAGTAAGTAGAAACATCTTCGCGCTCGTCGTTATTCAGCGTCTTGATGCAATGCTTGTAAAATTTCCCCTGCGCCTTGGGCAAGCAGCGACTCTGCCACCTCTACGCCTATGCTGGCAGCGGTGTCAGCAGGCCCTGTAGCTGAGGCGAACAGCAAGGTAGAACCATCGGTTTTCCCTACCATGCCGGTTAGGGTAAGGGCGTCGCCATCAAGGGTAGCAAAACTGCCAATGGGCACCTGACACCCTCCTTCAAGACGTTCATTCATGGCACGCTCTGCGGTTACTCGCGTCTTAGTATCGTCATGGTTTAGTGCCTGTAACAGGGCAATAAGTTCGCTGTCATCGTTACGACATTCAATACCCACGGCACCTTGTCCTACCGCAGGTAGTGATACTTCAGGCGGCAGTGGCATGCGAATTCGCTCTTCCATACCTAAACGAATAAGGCCTGCAGAGGCAAGAATAATCGCATCGTAATTACCCGCATCTAATTTGGCTAAACGTGTATTTACATTACCCCGTAGGTCGGTAATGACCAAATCTGGACGATGCTTTTTAATTTGACACTGACGACGCAAACTCGAAGTACCTACCACCGCACCTTCGGGTAACGCGTCAAGACTGTCATAGTTATTAGATACAAACGCATCGAAAGGGTTTTCACGTACGCATATGGCGTGAAGGCCAAAACCTTCAGGGAAGGCTACCGGCACATCTTTCATTGAATGCACCGCGATATCGGCGCGACCCTCCAGCATGGCCACTTCCAATTCTTTGATAAATAGCCCTTTACCACCAATTTTTGCTAAGGGAGTATCAAGAATTCTATCTCCTTGGGTACTCATAGGCACAAGCTCTACGGCAAGCGTAGGGTGGTGCTCAAGCAGTTTGGCTTTTACGTATTCAGCCTGCCATAGCGCTAAGGCACTTTTACGGGTAGCTATTCGAATGGTTCTGGAAATATCTGCTTGTATCATGATGGTCCTAGCGATAATAAGAATGAAGCGTGCGGTTACCGTGGCGTATTCATTCTTAAGTTTAAACGTTGTGAAAACACAGTATATCTAAATGGTACTAGCCGAGCACCTTTTGTAACCACGCTGAGATGTCGTTTAACTCTTGCACGCAAACATTGTGTTGCATAGGGTAGGTTTGCCATGTGGCATTAAAACCATTGCTGTGCATGGTTTGATAAGCCGCATTGCCCATAAAAATAGGTACCACTTCGTCTTGGTCACCATGGGCCATAAAAATAGGCGTGTCTTTGTTTGTATCAGTGGCTTCACTATTAAGCAGAGTAGGCTCACACATATAGGTTGAAAGTGCCATCACCCCCGCCAGCTTTTTCGCAAACCGGGGAAGCAAGTGCAGCGCTACCACGCCGCCTTGTGAGAAACCTGCTAATACGATACGTTCGGCTGGAATACCGCTGTCTATCTGGGCATTAATAAGGCTTTCTACCTGATAGGCCGAGGTTTGTACGCCGTCTAAGTCGGCGCGACTGTTAAAGTCGAGGCTTTTAATATCGTACCAAGAGCGCATACGCATACCGCCGTTAATGGTTACAGGACGCTCTGGGGCATGAGGGAAAATAAATTTCACCGCCATACTATCAGGTAGCTTAAGTTCAGGCACAATGGGCGCAAAACCATGCCCCGAGTCGCCTAACCCGTGTAACCAGATAACACAGGCATCTGGCGTAGATGAAGGGTTGCTTTCTACGTATGGCAGAAGTTGCTGAGTCATGAATATCTTCCTATATTAGGTTATGTTGCTATCGGCAAAGGCTCCCTGCTTTGCGAAAATATCGATGGGTATTATCTTTTCTGCTATCAAGGGCAGTATTAACCAGCAACGCCTAACTTTACCTAACTAAATTAACCAAGGGGCCGCGCTAATCCTTACACCTAGAATACCTACTTTTTGCCACTACGGCTTCATGTACCAATATGCTATCATTGCTGTCTGAAATCACCATCTTTTGACTTTAATTTAATATAGCCATGTCTTCACTACTCGGTAATCTATTCATATTAGCTGCGCCATCGGGTGCAGGAAAATCAAGTTTAATCAAAGCGCTAATGGAAAAGTATAGCGGTGACACCGGTCATCCTATGCAGGTCTCGGTGTCACATACCACACGAGATCCACGTCCGGGCGAGGTAGATGGCGAACATTATCACTTTGTGAGTCGTAAGCAATTTGAGTCGCTCATTGAACAAGGGGTATTCTTCGAATGGGCAGAAGTATTTGGTAATTATTACGGGACGTCACGGGTGACTATTGAGAACACCTTGCACCGGGGCATTGATGTTTTCTTAGATATTGATTGGCAAGGCGCTCGCCAGGTTAAAAAACTTATGCCTGATACATGCGGTATTTTTATTCTGCCGCCTTCTATTGATGTGTTAGAGCAACGGTTGAATCATCGTGGTCAAGACAGCGAAGCCGTTATTGCCGGTAGAATGAAACAAGCGGTAGATGAAATGTCGCATTTTAATGAATTCGACTATGTGATCGTTAACGATCATTTCACTACTGCGCTGCACGATCTAGAAGCGGTAGTAAAAGCGCAGCGTTTGCGTACGGGAAAGCAGCAAATGCGTTATCCAAAGCTATTAGATGAATTGCTTGGTATGGCATAATCTGTACAATAGAATGCTATCAATAACCTTGATCGCACCTGCTAATAATAGCGTAAACAATTGTTGCGCTAAAAACGCACAAAAGCGCTAGGATCGCGGCCCACAAATGTGTATACTACGCGGCCGTTTTTTGAATTACTTGTTCAACCTAATTTTCGGAGAAATACATGGCTCGCGTAACCGTAGAAGATGCCGTAGATAAAATTGGTAACCGCTTTGATTTGGTTTTGGTAGCTGCCCGTCGTGCGCGTCAAATTGCCACCGAAGGTAAAGATCCCATGGTTGACGTGCAAAACGACAAGCCAACGGTAACTGCCCTTCGTGAAATCGAAGAAGGCCTAGTAACAGCAAGCACGTTAGAACAAGATCAAATTCGCGATCAAGAACAAGCTGAGCACGCTGAATTCGCGTCTGTTGCAAACATTCTTTCTGATCAGTAATTCCCATATTGGGCTAATTAGCTGATACTAGGCGCCAGTGCTTTGAAAAAAGCGCTGGCGTTTTGCTTTTTGAGTATTGGCTTGTGGGTGTATTCTACGTATTCTTAACAGTGTATTGATTTTCAGGGGTTGCATTAAGTCGTGTATTTGTTTGAAGGCTTAAAACAGAAGGTAGCAGAGTATTTGCCAGCTGATCGCGTTCAGCTAGTGCAAGACGCCTTTGTATTGGCGCAAGAAGCCCACGATGGGCAAATGCGTTCAAGTGGCGACCCATACATTACACATCCTGTGGCTGTTGCCGGTATTCTGGCTGATATGCACCTTGACCATGAAACGCTTATGGCAGCGTTGTTACATGATGTTATTGAAGATACCCATTACAGCCAAGAAGACCTCGCTGATGCTTTTGGTAATACCGTTGCCGAGTTAGTTGAGGGTGTTAGTAAGCTGGAAAAAATTGCGTTTAGTAGCAAGCAAGAAGCGCAAGCCGAAAACTTTCGCAAAATGATGATGGCGATGGTACAGGATATTCGGGTTATTTTGATCAAATTAGCTGATCGCACCCACAATATGCGTACCCTCGGCTCGTTGCGCCCCGATAAGCGCCGCCGTATTGCCTTAGAAACCCTTGAAATCTATTCGCCTATTGCCCACCGTTTGGGTATTCACGATATTAAAAATGAGCTTGAAGACTTAGGCTTTCAGGCTATGTACCCCATGCGTCACCGGGCGCTGAAATCGGCGGTACGTCAGGCTCGCGGTAATCGTAAAGAGATTATCGAAAACATACGCGACGAATTGGAAACCCGTTTAGGGGCATATCAAATATCCTCTAATGTGCTAGGGCGCGAAAAGCACTTATATTCCATTTACCGCAAAATGAAAAACAAAGAGCTAATGTTCAACGAAGTTATGGACATTTATGCGTTTCGTATTGTGGTTGATAGCGTAGATAACTGCTACCGATCGCTTGGCGCGATGCATGGCTTGTATAAGCCCATTGAAAACCGCTTTAAAGATTACATCGCTATTCCTCGAACCAATGGCTATCAATCGTTGCATACGTCATTAATTGGCCCCCATGGTATTCCGGTAGAAATTCAAATTCGTACCCAAGAAATGGATCAGATGGCGGACAAAGGCGTGGCAGCACACTGGCTTTATAAAGAGCCAGGAGACAGTGGTACTACCGCTCAATTGCGAGCGCGCAAGTGGATGCAGTCGTTGCTTGAGCTACAACAGTCGGCCAGTTCTTCATTTGAATTTATTGAATCGGTGAAAACTGATTTGTTTCCAGATGAAATCTATGTGTTTACCCCCGATGGGCGTATTATTGAGTTGCCTATGGGCGCTACCGCGGTAGATTTTGCCTACGCGGTGCATTCTGATGTTGGGAATACTTGTGTAGGGGTACGTGTTGAGCGTCGCAACTATAGCTTAAGTAAGCCGCTACAAAACGGTCAAACCGTTGAAATTATCACGTCGCCAAGAGCTAAGCCTAACGCCAACTGGCTTAACTTTGTAGTAAGTGCCCGCGCCCGTACCCGCATTCGTCAATACTTGCGAAAACAGCATTCGCAAGAAGCTGTGAACATGGGTAACCGTTTACTACGCCACGCATTAGGTGCGGTTAAACTGGATGATATTCCAAGCGAAGATATAGCGCGGGTAGTGGCCGAAACGAAGCACAAAGACTTTGATTCTTTGCTTATTGATATAGGTTTAGGCAACGAATTAAGCGCTATCGTAGCGCGCCGTTTGTTGGGTGAATCCACCGACTTACCCGATAAGAAAGGTAATGTAGCTATTCGGGGAACCGAAGGTTTATTGGTTCATTACGCCCGTTGTTGTCATCCTATTCCTGACGATGAAATAGTAGCAGTGCTTAGCCCAGGCCGAGGCATGACCATTCACCAAACAGGTTGTAACAATATTCGCAAGCTCTCCAGAGAAGAGCCGCAACGTGTATTGCCCATGCGTTGGGATGAAGAGCCACAAGGTGAATTTAAAGCGTCGCTGCGTATTGAGCTCATCAATCACCAAGGCACGCTTGCCACCCTAACTAATACCATCGCGGGATGTGACTCCAATATCATTGGGCTACAAACCGAAGAGAAGGAAAGTAATATTTACTTTATCGACCTAGAGTTGACCACGCACAATCGCGTGCATTTAGCGCGAGTGATGAAGAAAATACGTACTATGCCAGAAGTTCAAAAAGTGTCTCGTCACAGTCAGTCTCGACACTAAACTCATTTATTTTAGGATACATTATGTCTAAGTCTATCATTCAGACCACACAGGCACCTGCTGCCATTGGTACTTATAGTCAAGCAGTAAAAGCCGGTACAACCGTGTATTTATCAGGCCAAATTCCATTGGTGCCCGATACCATGGAAATGGTATCTGAAGACTTTTCTGAGCAAGCGGTGCAGGTTTTTGAAAACCTTAAAGCTGTGTGCGAAGCCGCAGGCGGAAAAACCAACGACTTGGTTAAAGTGAATATCTTCCTTATCGATTTAAGCCACTTTGCCACGGTAAATGAAATAATGAGCCGTTACTTTACCCAGCCGTACCCTGCACGCGCAGCAGTACAAGTGTCTGCGCTACCTAAGGGTGCGCAAATTGAAATTGATGGTGTAATGGAACTTCCGGAGTAAGTTATTCATGTCGCCGGAGCGCTACCAACGTATTCGTAATGTGTTGGCAAGACGGCAAACCGACCTTACGGTTTGCCTAGAGAACGTCCACAAACCCCATAATGTTTCCGCCGTAGTACGTACTTGTGATGCCGTAGGTATTCATCGGGTGCATACGGTTTGGGAGGAAAAATACCAGTTTCGCCGCGGAACTGCCATGGGCAGCCAAAATTGGGTACGGCAAACTAATCACGACACCATTGATGATGCTATGGCCACGCTAAAGGGGCAGGGCATGCAAGTGCTAGTAACCCACTTGTCGCCAAGCGCCATCGACTTTCGTGACGTAGACTACACCAAGCCCACTGCCATTTTGTTTGGGCAAGAAAAGTACGGTGCGACTGATAAAGCCAAAGCGTTGGCCGATCAGGATATTGTTATTCCCATGATGGGCATGGTGCAGTCACTCAATGTGTCAGTAGCCGCAGCACTGGTGCTTTACGAAGCCCAACGTCAGCGCACTATTGCGGGTATGTACGACAAGCAGCACTTACCTGAACAGGAATGCCAAGCTCTTTCTTTTGAAAATGGCTATCCAAGGCTGTTTAAACTATGCCAACGCAAAGGCATTGCGTATCCACCGTTAGCTGAAAATGGCGAAATTATTGCCGATGATAGCTGGTGGCAAGCCATGCAAATTACCCCCTTAGAAGCCGCTGCGTTATCGGTAGATAGTGACTAACGCGCGCTATTGTATAGCAAAGATACACTTACGGTTTATGGCCTTGCATACTGGCCGTAAACCGTACTCGCCAAGCCTGCCACAATCCATTACACTGCCATGGTTAATAACAACTACTTCAACAAAATCAGACCTTTGATTTAAGGATGCCGGGCCAAATGCAAACACTGGCTACCACGCCAATTACCGCTCTTAAGGGAGTGGGCGCAAAAGTGGCAGAAAAGCTAAATAAAATTGGCTTGTTTACCCTGCAGGATATTCTGTTTCATCTGCCTTTACGCTATGAAGACAGAACCCGTGTTTATGCGGTGGCTGAGTGTCGCCCTTTTACCCATGTTAGTGTGCAGGGCGAAGTAAAAAGCGCCGACATACAATACGGAAAAAAACGTATGCTGGTGGTAAAATTAAGCGATGGCACAGGCACAATTACCTTACGCTTTTTTCACTTTGGCGCCGTGCAGCGCACCATGATGTCGCCGGGTAATACCGTACGGTGTTTTGGCGAAGTACGCAGCGGTAAGTGGGGCATTGAAATGATGCATCCTGAGTTCAAATTGGTAGATGAAGACGCTCCCCCTGCTGAAGAGTCGCTCACCCCAGTGTATCCTACTACCGAAGGGGTAAAACAGCTTACGTTACGTAACCTTACCGACCAAGCTCTTGCTCTTTTAGATAAAGGTGCGCTTGCCGACTTGCTACCCGAACATATGTACGATGAGCAAATAAGCTTAAACCAAGCACTTCATTTAGTGCATCGTCCACCGCCTGATGTTGATGTACACGAGATGGAAGAAGGGCTGCACCCAGCGCAGTATCGTCTTATTTTAGAAGAGTTGTTGGCTCACCATTTAAGCGTACTTAAAGTACGCAAACTCTCCGATGCACAACCCGGCATCGCCATTAAGGTTAATCAAGGGCTAATAGATAAGATGCTCGCGCAGTTGCCGTTTTCGCCAACGGGTGCGCAGCAGCGGGTAGTGGCCGATATTCAACAAGATATGCAGCGCCCACGGCCAATGATGCGCCTAGTACAAGGTGATGTAGGGTCGGGAAAAACCTTAGTTGCTGCTCTAGCGGCGTTATCGGCAATAGGTGAAGGCTATCAGGTAGCGCTAATGGCACCCACTGAATTACTGGCAGAGCAACATGCCAACAACTTTAGGGGCTGGTTAGAGCCGCTTGGCATAGAAGTAGGCTGGTTGGCTGGCAAGCTAAAAGGAAAAGCGCGCAACGAAGTAATGGCGCGGTTAGAAGCTGGCGATATTCAAATGCTCGTGGGCACCCATGCTATTTTTCAGGAAAGTGTTAATTATCAACAGCTCGCGCTTGTCATAGTGGATGAGCAGCATAGGTTTGGTGTACACCAGCGCTTAGCCCTGCGTGATAAGGGCGAGCAACAAGGCCGCTATCCCCATCAATTGATTATGACCGCTACTCCTATTCCCAGAACCTTAGCGATGACTGCCTACGCCGATTTAGATACCTCGGTAATTGATGAGTTACCGCCTGGGAGAACACCAGTACAAACCGTGGTGCTACCAGACACCCGCCGCGCCGATGTAATTGAGCGTGTACGTCAAGCGTGTAAAGACAATGGCCGGCAAGCCTATTGGGTTTGCACCCTTATTGATGAATCTGAAGTATTGGAGTGTCAGGCCGCGGAAGATGCCGCTGTAACCTTACGTACCGCGCTGCCCGATTTACACGTTGGTTTAGTGCATGGGCGATTAAAACCGGTAGAAAAAGCACAAGTGATGGCCGATTTTAAAGAGGGTAAGTTAGATTTACTGGTTGCTACCACGGTAATTGAAGTAGGGGTAGACGTGCCAAACGCCAGTATTATGATTATAGAAAACCCAGAGCGTTTGGGGCTTGCGCAACTTCATCAACTGCGAGGCCGTGTGGGCCGGGGAGCGGTGGAAAGCCAGTGTGTACTTATGTATCAAAGCCCTTTATCTAAAACCGCAACCCAGCGTTTAAGCGTTTTAAGAGAGTCCAACGATGGATTTTATATTGCCCAGCGGGATTTAGAAATTCGCGGACCGGGCGAGTTTATGGGTACCCGCCAAACCGGCATGGCAGAGCTAAAAATTGCCGATTTAGTACGAGACGCGGCGCTAATACCTCAAGTACAGGAAATTGCCTATACCTTATGGGAAAAATACCCCTCCCACGCACAAGCAATTATTAATCGTTGGATTGGGCATAAGGAGCAATATGGGCATGCATAGTTCAACACCTTTATTAGTAACGAGCTCACCAGAGCACCCTTCTTATGCGCAAGATATGCAACTTGCGCAAACAATATGCGAGAAATGGGGTTTTGTATTAAAAGCGTTACACGAGGTTCCAAGCGAGGGGTTTTATCTTAGTGTAAACGCGCAAGTATTGGCGTTAGCTGATGCCAGCGAGCCTAAAACGCGGCCAGTGGAGGTAGACTTTGCTTCACCGGCCAGTTTGTATCGCAAGCAACATGGTGGCGGCAGAAAAGAACCGATAGTTAAAGCCATCGGGCTTAAAGGCCATGAGCATTGGCATGTACTTGACGCAACGCCGGGGCTAGGCCGTGATGCCTTCGTGTTAGTGAGTCAAGGCTGTCACGTAACTATGGTTGAGCGTTCGCCAGTGGTGGCGGCATTGCTAGAAGACGGTATTCGCCGTTTAGCCCTACGCTTTGAAGCGCTTGCACAACGAATGTCATTGCAACATGGAAATAGTGCTGAGGTGATGCAATACTGGAAGCACGGGGATGTGAACGCTATTTACTTAGATCCTATGTTCCCGCATAAGAAAAAGTCAGCCTTGGTGAAAAAAGAAATGCGACTATTTCAGCAACTGTTGGGGCACGACCCCGATGCAGATGCATTGTTAGCACCTGCACTAGCACTGGCCACACATAGAGTAGTGGTAAAGCGACCTAATAGCGCCCCTGTGTTAGCAGACCAAGCACCATCGATGGCAATAGAAAGTAAAAAACATAGATTTGATGTGTATTTAAGTCAAAAACGCTAGGAGAACAGCATGATACAAGTTGGTAGCACCTTGCCCGAGGTAGACTTCGGCCTATTAGTAAACGGCGAAATGACCAACCCAGGTACGAATGAACTATTTGCGGATAAGCGTGTGGTCCTGTTTGCAGTCCCTGGAGCGTTTACGCCCACCTGCTCACAAGCCCATTTGCCAGGCTATGTGGCGCTGGCAGATAAAATAAAAGCAAAAGGCATCGACAGCATTATTTGCCTTTCGGTAAATGACGCTTTCGTTATGGACGCCTGGGGTAAGGTAAATAACGCTGACGAAATAATTATGTTAGCTGATGGAAATGGACACTTTACCAAGCAAATTGGCCTTGATATGAACACCAGCAACTTCGGTGGCCTTCGCTCGTTACGCTACTCTATGTTGGTAGACGACGGCAACGTTGAAAAACTGAACGTGGAAGACCCAGGCAGGTTTGAAGTGAGCGATGCGCAAAGCATGTTAGACAGTCTTTAAAGCCTCTTGCCCGATATTTACAACAGTCAATAATTACGAGAAGCAATATGTACAACTACCAAACGTTGTACTACCTCTAGCGCGTAAATTGACCGAATAACGTGAATAGCAATGGGATTAATAGAAGGGCCTTGTGTATAGCACTAGGCCTTTTTTTATGCACATTCATACCGCCGCTTGGGGGCTCAACTGAACAAAATGTCACGTACAGCGTACTTTAAATACACGTAATCTTACGCCGAGTTGCCTTTACTTGATTAATGATAATAAGTATCATTTGCGTAACAAATAACGCATTAGGAAGTCTTATGACCACAACGCTTAAACGAATGAGTGCTTTAGTACTAGCTTCAACCATGACCCTTGCACTAGCCTCGGGCAATGCATTAGCAAATGGGGCTATTGGCGACCATGTAAATAATTTGCAGGCACATATTAGCGAGTACACAGAAGAAGTGCATTGGTTGGAAGAAAAGTTCGGTTCGGTGGTTAACGCCTATGAAGCAAAAGATAAGAGCCTAAGTACCGATGTAATGATTGAGTACTGGGAAGAAGTAGACTTCCACTCGGCCATTGAAACTCAGTATGTGCCTATTTATGCGTCTATTTGGCAGGGCATTTATGGCGTAAAAACCGCTATAGACAATGGCAAGCCAGTAAGTGATGTGCGTGATGAGCAACGCAAACTAAATCATGCCTTGTGGCAAGCACTTGGCGCAGTTAAACTTGCGTCCCAGTATCAAAAGAAAGGCATGCTGGCGAAGGTACAGACTACCGAAGTTGAACCCACCACAGGCCCTGCTGTTATCGACGATATTAAAACCCGTTTAGATCGGGTTGTCGCAAAATATGCAGAGCAGCTTCATGAAGTGGCTACCACACTTGTTCATGACACTTACCTACAGCGTTTTGAAGGTGTAGAGGGTGATTTAATCGCCAAAGACGCGCAGTTGGTTGAAGATCTTGAAAAAGACTTTAACGTAACCCTACCTCAAGCCATCGAAAAAGATGCGGGAGTAGACAGTGTGCGTAACGTAGTAGAAGCCATGCAGGCAAAGCTTGATAAGGCGCGTACGCTGCTCGTTGAAGCAGAAAAAGGTCGTAAAGACGTATTTTAAGGAACCTTTATGCAACGAAGATTATTTTTACAGGGCTTAGCGGCCGCAGGCGCGCTAGGTAGTTTACCGTTTGGGTTTGCTCATGCGCTTACCCAAGCCGCCAGTGTTTCGGTGGAATCGTTGCCTAAATTAGAAGGCGATCTCACCCTTTATCTGGGGCGCGGTGAAGGCGGTCTGTATGAAAATGTTCTCGATGCAATTAAAAAGCGTAACCCAAAGTTAAACCTACAAATTAGGCGTGGTGGCTCTGCCGCGCTGGCAAACACCATTGTGGCTGAAACCAAAGCCGGAGTGAAACGGGCCGATCTATTTTGGGCTGTTGATACTGGCTCTATTGGTATGGTGACAGATTCGGGGGCAGCTAAACCGCTGCCTGTAGAGCTAACCGCTCAATTGAAGCCGGGTTTTCAGTATGAACGTTGGTCACCGGTTACTGGGCGGGTACGTACGTTACCGTACAATACCGAGCGCGTTAATCCAGCGCAAATCCCTGATAACGTGATGGCCTTGGCTGACAGCGACCTAAAAATAGGGTGGGCACCAGCCTATTCCTCATTTCAGTCATTTGTTACCGCCATGCGTATATTGGAAGGCGAAAAAGCTACCCGAAGCTGGTTAAAAGGTATTAATCGAAATGCCAAAAAATATGCCGGAGAGCTGGGTGTGGTTATGGGAGTAGAGCGCGGTGAAGTGGATATTGGTTTTGCTAATCACTATTACACCCTGCGATTAAAATCTGGCAAGCCAGATGCAAATGTCGCACTCGCTTACACCAATAACGATGCAGGATGTTTAGTAAATGCGTCTGGTATTGTAGCGCTTAGCGAAGGCGATTTGCCGGTTAACTTTATTCGTTACTTGCTTACCCACGAAGTGCAAAGTTATTTAGCCCGCGAAGCCTATGAAATTCCCCTGGTAAACGATGTAGCGCAGCCGCAAGGCCTTGCAGACTTATCTACCTTGTCGCCGCCTAAGCTAGACTTACGTAAATTGGCCGACTTACGTCCGACTCTTAATTTAATGAGGGATGTTGGCGTACTGTGACAAATTGGCCAAAGTCGTATCCACTGGCACTTCTTATTGCGCTGATGGCTTTACTGCCCGTCGGCGTTTTGTTTTCTTTAGCGCAAGATAGTGCACAGCTCTTTGATACCCATAACCTGCGTGTATTAGGTAATACCGTTGCGTTAATGGTGCTTACCATTATAGGTTCGGTACTTATTGGCGTGCCTATGGCGCTATTTACTGCCTATGTACATATTCCCTTTAAACGTTTCTGGCTAATTGTATTAGCAGCTCCACTGGCATTACCGAGTTATATTGGAGCATTTGCCATGTACTTCTCGTTTGGTCGGGGTGGCGAAATTGAAAATGTACTTGGTATAACCACGCCGCCTATCAGCGGCCTGTGGGGCTCGGCATTGGTAATGAGCTTATACACTTACCCTTTTGTTATGATGACAACACGTTCAAGCTTACTAAGCCTTGATGCTAGCTTAGTGAACGCGGCGCGTACCCTAGGCGTTTCTCTTGCTGCCAGCCTTTGGCGCGTGGTGTTGCCGCGGGTAGTAAACAGTATTGCAGCGGGCGCGTTATTGGCCGCTTTGTATGCGTTGTCTGATTTTGGCACACCTGCCATTATGGGGTTTGATACCTTTACCCGGGTTATTTTTGTTGAATATAACGCCTTCGGGTTAAGTCAGGCAGCCATGTTGAGCCTACAACTAATGGTAATTGTTGGGCTCATTCTATTTATTGAAAGCCGTATTAGCGGTGCCACAGAGCGCCCAGGGCGCCATTTAACCCTGTTTCCAGCACGCTGGCAGTCGAACCTTATGTTATTGGCCACACTTCCTGTGGTACTTATGGCGATTGTATTACCCCTTGCTGTTTTTACCTTATGGCTGATACGCGAAGGCACTGGGGGCTTTGAATTCAGCTATGCGTGGAATTCGGCCCATGCCTCATTTTTGGCCGCCATTGTGGCGGTGTTATTAGCCATTCCGGTTGCCCATGCCGCTATTGCCGGTAAAGCTGGGCGATTGATGGAACGTATAACCTATTTTGGGTTTGGCGTGCCCGGCATAGTGATGGGGACCGCTTTGGTGTATGTAGGGTTACAGCTTCCCGTGTTATACCAAACCTTAAGCTTACTGGTGATGGCCTACGTACTTCGTTTTATTCCCTTAGCCGTAGGCAGTGTGCGCAGTACCGCTGAAAACATTGATTCAGGCTTAGTTAAAGCCGCTCGGGTTCTTGGTGCCAGCCCGCAGGAAGCCTTCATTCGAATTACATTGCCGCTAACACTTCGTGGTATGATTGCAGGTGCTGCGCTGGTATTTCTTGAGGCTATGCGTGAACTGCCAGCCACATTAATGCTAGGGCCTACCGGGTTTGAAACCTTAGCCACGTACATGTGGCGAGTGTATGAAGCCGGTTACTTTGGCCGTGCCGCTGTGCCAGGTTTGCTTTTAGTTTTACTATCGGGTGTTGGCTTAATTCTAATGCTATCGGGTGAACGCAAAGCCCAATTTACCGTTACCGAGGATGATCGTTCATAATGCTAAGTGTAAGTAATTTGTCAGTGAATTATGGGGCTACCCGCGTTGTCGACAAGTTAAACCTTGAACTAGGGCACGATGAAATCCTTATGCTAGTAGGGCCAACAGGCTGTGGTAAAACCACAATTTTACAAGCCTTAGCTGGGCTAATTCCTTTGTCAGAAGGGAAGATCACCTTAGGAAATTGGTACGCAACGGCAAATAAGCATGTTCCTCCTGAAAAGCGCAACGTGGGTATGGTATTCCAAGATTTTGCGTTATTTCCTCATCTCACCGTACAGCAAAATGTGAGCTTTCGATTAAAAGACACCTCGTTGGCTGACCACTGGTTAGAATTATTAGGGTTAGGTAATTTTCGTGATGCCAAGCCAGCACGGTTATCAGGAGGCCAAAAGCAACGTGTTGCGTTGGCTAGAACCTTGGCTCATGAGCCTGCATTTGTGTTACTAGATGAGCCTCTTTCAAACTTAGATGCGGCGTTAAAAGATAGCCTTAGATGGGAAATTCGCGACGCGCTTAAAAAAGCCGGTGTACCCGCTATTTGGGTAACCCACGACCAAGAAGAAGCCCTGAGTGTGGGCGATCGTGTGGGTATTTTAAATAAAGGTAAGCTTGAGCAGCTTGATACCCCAGAAGCCTGTTATTCAACGCCAGCAAGCCGCTTTGTAGCGCGTTTTATGGGGGAAGCCAGCTTTCTTAGAGCAACCTTCGATAGCAGCGCGGCAAACCCTCAGCATACCGTGGTGACCGATATTGGTAATGTTCCAGGCACCCCATTAAACAATGCCTGCGGCGATGTTGATTTATTGGTTCGCCCGGATGATCTTAGTTTGAATGCAAAGCACCCTGAGCCTAATTGCACCGTAGACTGGGTTCGATATGAAGGCGAAAGCCGCCTGTATGCGGTAACGTTGGATAATGGTAGCCAGCTTAAAGTGCGGGTAAGCCATGAAAACGCGATGAAGCCAGGCGCGCGAGCGCATATGCAACTTATTACCACACATCCATTAGCGGTGTACCCCCGGGAAGATTAGCCTTGTGATAGGCGTTACACGGTAAATGACAGTGTAGAAAGTACAAACAAGAACAGGCGGCCATAGGGCCGCCTGTTTTTATTTGCCTGTACCGCGAAAACTAGGCGCTTTCGTTTACAACGATAACCTTGCGATGCGGGAACGGGATCTCAATATTCGCGTCATCTAACGCCTTTTTAATCTGTTCGGGCACCGAATATAAAATATCGAAGTAGTGCTCACCATGGCAAAAAGGACGGACAATAAAATCCACCGAGCTATCGTTAAGGGTAGATACTTCAACGAAAGGGGCCGGATCGTTGAGAATGTGCGGGTGCTCGGCTAGTACTTTATCAATAACCCCGCGGGCAGCATCAATATTTTCGTTGTAAGCAATACCAAATGTCATGTCGACACCACGAATTTCATAGTGTGAATGATTCACAATTTGTTCGCCCCAAATCTGGCTATTAGGAATAATGATTTGCTGGTTATCAAAGGTTTTTAGAATAGTGGTAAAAAGGTCAACTTCGGTAACTTGGCCAAACTTGCCCGCAGCATCCACAAAGTCGTTTACCTTATAGGGGCGAAATATCAGCAGCATTACGCCTGCGGCCAGATTTGAAAGCGTCCCTTGTAAGGCTAAACCTACCGCTAACCCAGCCGCACCTAAAAGCGCAATAATAGACGCGGTTTGAATACCAAAGCGATTAAGTATGGCGATAGCAACAAACGCCAATATGGTATAGCGCGCTACACTGCCAAAAAATTTAAACAGGGTGTCGTCTAGTTGTGGATGACGACTCGCTATAGCCACAACGCCTTTATATACCTTACCGGCCACCCAAAGGCCTACTATAAGAATGCCTAGAGCTAGCAATATATTAGTGGCCCACGCTAAAGCAGCAGGCAAGTATTGGTCGATATCTAGCGACGCTAAAAAGTCTTCCATGGGGTAAGGTCCTCGTACATTATTACTATTATTGGCTAGTGTATTACTGCTTACAAAACGCCGCGATTTATTACTAGCAACAGTTATAGGCCAATATTGGTAAAATAAGTACTAGCAAAAAGTAGTAAAAAGTAGCTAATTTCGGCCAATACCAGGTTAAATTTGCGCGAATAGCAAAGGCGGCGTTGAGCACCGGCGCTATTAACGTATAATTCCGCCCCATAAACGGCACATACAATGCGCCAGTGTTTAAGGGTTTAAATACGGGTGGCAAACAAAGGTGAAAGGTTAGTGAAAAAGCGTGATGTAATTGTTATTGGTGCCGGCGCAGCAGGTCTTTTTTGCGCCGCCCAAGCGGGCGCGAGAGGCCGAAGCGTAGAGGTTCTCGATCATGCTAAAAAAGTTGGCCGCAAAATTTTAATGTCCGGTGGCGGGCGCTGTAACTTCACCAATATGTATGCTGGGCCGGAAAACTTCTTATCGGAAAACCCGCATTTTTGTAAATCGGCATTAAGTCGTTATACCCAATGGGACTTTATTGGCTTAGTAGCCGAGCATGGCATTGCCTATCACGAGAAAACCCTTGGCCAACTGTTTTGTGATGATAGCGCTAAGGACATTGTCAATTTGCTTTTAAAAGAATGTGATAAAGCAGGCGTAACGCTTACCACACGCTGTGAAATCATTCATATCGAAAAGGGATCTGAAGGCTACGTATTATCGACGTCTATGGGCGAGTACGAATGTGAGTCGTTAGTTATCGCCACGGGCGGATTAAGTATGCCAAAGCTCGGCGCTTCACCGTTTGGTTATAAAGTGGCAGAGCAGTTTGGTTTAAAGGTATTACCTACTCGGGCCGCATTGGTGCCATTCACTTTGCATGAAAAAGAAAAGCAATCGTTAGCAGAATTAAGCGGCATAGCTGTAGATGTATATGCAGAATGTAACCACACTACGTTTAAAGAAGCGATGTTGTTTACCCACCGCGGCTTAAGTGGCCCTGCTATGTTGCAGATTTCCAGTTATTGGGAAGCGGGTGATACGCTAAGTATTAATACTATGCCCAATCAGGATGCTAGGGAATTACTGGCACAGGCACGAAAAGAAACGCCAGATGCGTTGCTTGCCACCTGCTTAACAAAAGTGTTTCCCAAGCGTATGGTTCAAACCTTTATCGAACTTAACCAATGGCGCAATGTGCCAGTGAAGCAGCTGTCTCATAGTGAGTGCGACAGCATAGCGAATACACTGGAATGTTGGCAGGTAAAACCTAACGGTACCGAAGGGTATAGAACCGCAGAAGTTACCCTAGGCGGCGTAGATACCAACGCATTGTCGTCAAAAACCATGATGGCCAAAAATGTGGAAGGCTTATATTTTATTGGCGAAGTAGTAGACGTTACCGGATGGCTAGGCGGCTTTAATTTCCAGTGGGCGTGGAGCAGTGGCTGGGCAGCGGGGCAGGTGGTTTAACGCCTCGCAATATCGCTTTCTTCTTCTGATAAATTCCACTCTACATGCTCTTGCATGGCTTCTCTTGCTAGCTCGTTAAGTAATGACTGAAGCTCTTCTTTTGATATTGGCTCATTTAATAGTGCTTGCGCTTTTTCATACAAAAATTTCATGCCTTCAAACCCGGCGGTTGAAGCGCGATAATTTGCCAGCTCTACCCACAGCGCAATTACGCCGCCGAACATAACTAACAACTGAATAATAAACATCACGTACATATCTGTATTGCACCACCACACTAACGCAAAATTAGAAGGGGTGGCAGAGGCGTTATTGGTGGCTTCGCAGCCGTTTAATAACCAATGCTTAGCCATCTCGGGGTTAATCAGCCCCCCGTTAATATCGCTAATATGCGGCCACAAAAGCCATGTTTGTGTCGCTAAGGTAGCTAAACCGATAGCAAAGGCCACAACAAAGAAGGCTAGCGACCATTTATTAAAAGTTGCTAGTGCAAGCTTAGGGTGGGCGTGTAACCAGGCTAAGCCCTTTTGTATATTGCCGGCGTCGGTACCTAGTTTATTGTTTAGGTATTTAATTTGCTCCGATATCCATTCGTCCTTCGCCCGCGCTATATTCAGCGTTACTTTGTTTTGCCATAGCACCAACTCGCCTAATTTTACCGCTTGAGAGACAATAGGAAATAGCGGTCTATAGCGGCGCGGCATCATGGGCTTTACAGAGGGTGGGACGCCAGCAAGGTTAAGGTAACAACGCAGCCGTAACGACTCGGCCACCATTCTATTTAATTGATAAAGCCGCTTGTGTTGCGCTTTGCGCGACCATTTAATTAACATAAAGGTTGCTGCAACTGAAGACAGTAAGAGCGTGAGCACGCCCACGCCGGTAAGGGTGTTTAGCACGGTGGCGACTAACTCGTAAGCAGTAAAAGCCACAATGGCAAATAGCATAAATAGAATAAGTAAGCGGCGGTAGGTTTTTTGAATACGTAGCGCTTCGTTATCTGCTTGCAAGAATACGCCGCTTATTTTACCTAAGCCACTGGCAAAGCTGTGGTCTTCCGAATGATCGGTGGACGCAGGCGGCGTAGCTAAGTTAAAGGCGTTTAATTGCTCTATTAAGGTTGTCATTTCCTTGGTTAGAGAATGTGTTAGCACTGAATGCTGAGATTGCTCGCAATCACGACATACATAAAGCGAAGCCATGTTTGAAAAGGGCGCCTGATCAATCGTCCGCAATGTACGGGTAATATCTTCTCCTTTTCCCGAGCTTTTGCGCTTAACCGGTATTTGCTGCACCAAGCCACCGTTTTGGCCATCAAACCGACTGACCATTTGTAGGCTAGGATGTACCGCGTTATAGTCAGGACGAGACAGGCCAAGTTTCATCTTTACTACATCTGCTGTTCCTCCCACGCTATTACTGTCTTTGCCGTCCCAAAGCGCAATTAAAACATTAGAGTAGCGGCTGAGAAATGCCCCTTGATTAAGGTAAAGTTGGTTACGAAGCCTTCCGTATTGGGTGTCTTGATAAGCAAAGGCTAGGTCTTCTTTCGACATGGCCGGTATTACGTCGATAACATTCTCTTGGTACTTATTGTAGTAATATTCAAAGCTCACCCTACTGTGCTCGTCGCCGTCGGCAAAATCTTTAATGAAGTGGGTACGCGGCATAGGCATGACTGGAATTACGTCAGTATTGTCGGTGTTCCAATCATCTTCGCTCTCCATTAGCGATTCGACAGCTTGTATCGCAAGCAAGTCGGGGCCTGCTGCCATACCCGTAAGCAGCCATATCGGGGTTTCCTTGCCTACTAGCTTTCGCCAACCTTGTAAGGCGCCTTTTAATGCATCGAGCAGCAAACGGGTGCTCTCTTTGCCTTCGGTGGGCGCTTTTTCTGCAGTATCCTTTTTAGCATTAGCGCAAGGTAAAACCGCATCACGGTGTCCGGTAACACCAATAAGCAATGCTACTTTGTTCGTCATTGTGCTTGTGATACCTCATACATCATGGGTTTGGTTTTGGTGCCGTCTATCCATGCAAGCTGAATGAATAAAGGGCTAACAGGCCACGAGTAGCCCAAAATAGGGGAAGTGCGGGTATTGGCTCGCACCTTCCATTGTTTATTAACACTAATACTGGATTGGCGCTCTAAACGCTCCAGTAACGTAGGCCCGCCTACATTTACCGGCGTTCCGAACGATAAGTTACTATGAGGTTTGTTGCCGTTCTTTTCGCGTTCTTCATTTAGCAAGGGGGGTCTGCGCTTTTCCATCTCACTAATAAGTACAGACGTATCGTCTTGGCTAATTGAAACCATTGCGGAGGCATCAAGGCCAACAAAGATATCGTCGATAAGATCAATCTCTTGCTGTGAAGCAGACAGCCAACTAAAGCTACACCCGTGGGTACTACATTCAATAAGGCGTTTTGGCTGCTTTTTTTGCTGCGCCAAGTTTTGTTGTTGGGCGGCATTGGCAAGGTCCAGCGTATAAGTGTATGTCTGCTCTTCACCGCTTTTATTACGATAGGTTACGCTTATTTCTTCGGTTTTATTAAGTTCATTTACAGGAATACCTTTTGCGTAGAGAAACTGCTTGTTTGATGTCATGGCGTTTTCAATGCCATTGAAAATACGCCAATGCACCGTAGCAATGTCGCCATTTATAATAGGCGCTAACCCCATGTACATAGTGTTGAGCATTGAGGTTATATAAAGGGCGGGTGCATCGGCAGAAGAGCTGGCTAGTTTGCGTGCTTTCGAATCGGCATTATTGCTTTGTTCCATAACCTGACTTTCCGTTTTATCAGTAAAGTAGTATTGAAAGGCGAGACGCTCAGCGGTTTTAGGAACAAACATATAAAGGGTTTGATCGTGCACCTTAGCCACGATATCACCTTGGGTTTTCAGCGGATTTAAAGAAACAATATTTGTCATTTGCCCGCTACTATCGCTAAAAACCACTTTATCTATAACGGTTTGTAGTTGTGCAAACGGCACGCTTTTAATCGCATTGCCTATTCTGCATATTGGAAATGCGTACATTTGTTCTAGCGTAAGCTCGCACCGTAAACTTCCAGGGTTATTAAGCGAGCCTTTTAATGTTGCCACGGTTTCGCTCTTTTTCTTTTTTACCAGCAAGGCGAGCTCGGGCAAAGGAAAGGTCATTTCCTCGCTGGTACTATCTTCGTGTAAATCTCGCATCGTTATGGCAACGCGGGTTGCTATGGGCAGGGTTTCATCTACGTTAACCGAGGCATTTGTAAGCCCCGCTATAATGGTTTCTTTTTGACCGTTGTCAAAATCAAAGGTAATTTCATACTGCTTATTTATTAGCGATGGGCTCAATATACTGCCGCCTGAAAGCGCCCTTGAATACCCATCAAGAGTAACTTTAATAGGCCTACTTACCGAAGATTGAGACGCAGTTGCGGAAAATACTTCATCACTGAACTCATCTATAGACTCAACGATATCAGGCGTATCGGGGTTAGACCCAACCCAGGGGGTAACGAGCAATACGGCGAAAAATAAAAGAATGGCAACGGAAATTAACCCCACACTGTTCTTCTTCGCAAAGTGAACCGCTTTTTGTTGAAAGCTAGGGGGCTTTATTTTAAATGACTCAGAAGAAATACCGGCGAGTATGGCAGGGATAGATTCAAGGCGATGTTGGTAATCCGGTGCCCACTGGTCTATCCAATGGGGCAAGCCTAAAAATAGTTCTAAGCTTGGGGGAACACCCACTTCTTCTAGTCGAATAGTAAAAATTCGGCGCCGGTAATGAATCGCCCGCTCTACTTCCATCGCCACGAACTGGGCATCTTCTGTATGTTCAGAAAGAAGTAAGATGAGACTCTTTGAATTTCTTACCCCTTTAACAATTTCATCAGGATAATGATTACTGAAATCTACGTCCCGTGGGGCAACCCAGCATCGCAGGCCTTGCTGCTCTAAGAATGCACATATTTTTAGCGCTTCACCGTTATCTTGCGATGCGTGGCTAATAAAAGTATCGTAAGTAGGGGTTTCTGTATGTTGAGAAGACATTACGAGTCCGTTCGCTGACGCGATAAGTTTTTATTTTAGTTGTTTAAGTTTTAGCCTATTTTTTGTGTGTTGTCAGATGTTTCGCACACATTCGTGCTCGACATAGACAATGATGAAAAGGAATACATTGTGGTTAACACACTACGTTTGGTACCTGAGTTGCGCTCACCCTACCCAGGTTCACTCGCTATACTTATCGATGAGGTGCCATTAGAAGATATATTCGCTGAATTCGAATCGCGCTATACGGTTAAGATAAACGGGGCGTACACTTCGTTGCTCACCTTTAATAATTTGCGAAATAAGATAGCTAAACAAAAGGGGGGTTTTGTTCCATTAGGGTGTGACTGCGGCGAGCCAGAATGTTGGTTTGTTACCGGCGAAATTGTAGAAGTTGATAATTATATATGCTGGATGAATTGGGAAAACCCATACCGAGAAGCTTGGAAATATAACGACTTTCCCTCTATCGTTTTTGAAAAGGCCCAATATGCCCACGCTATTGAACATGCCCTTACGTTAAAAAAATAAACTTACCTATAAGCTATTTGTGTGACCCAGAAAATATTGCTAACCGGGTTAGCAGGAGAAACGGCCTGCTGTATTGCTAGCATAGGCCGTTGTATTTTTTGTAAGTGGTAACCTGTAAACCCATTCTTTTTCCTTCGCTGTCGATAGAAAAAAGATTACTTTTAGCGCTTAAAAACTGGTCATAACCCCCAAACTGATAGCTTGATTACCAATGTCGTCACCTTGATGATTTTCGGCATCAATATCAGATACCTCAAGTGCAACGGTAAATAGCGCTAACACAGGGTGGTAAACGCCTAAGGTTACCTTAGACTGAGACTTCAATTGGATACCACTGTCGGTAGCGGTTAAATCTACCTTGGATTGGCCGTAGTTAACGCCTACCTTGGTGTCGCCAAATAGGTGTGTAGCTTGGAGAAACCATCCATTGCTATCACGGGGTAAGCCTTGTTCATCAGCCGCATCAATAAGTAGCCCATAGTACCCCATGCCTTTAGCGCTAAACCCAGAGGCAACGAGATGGGTTTTACCAATATCCAATGCGCCGGTTATATCTATTGCGCTGGCAGTATAATCGTTTGCGGCAGTGTCTACATCTTGGCTAATAAAGGTGGTCGAGATATACCCCCTTGTATGGTCGAAACGTAATTTGCCATGAATACCTGGGCGGGTGGAACCCGTATCACCCGTGTAGCCGTTACCCCCAAAAGAAATTAAGTCAAGGGGTTGGTAAATACCCAAGGCGCCGCTCAAACCCGAGGAGAATTTACCAGAGTAGGTGATTTGAGATAACCTGTCGGTAAAGATATAACCATATCCTGCTCCGCCCAAGCTGGTATTCAAAGGCGATGTAATACTGGCAGGTGCGCCAGTACCAGCAAGCGACATATCTTCAAGCACAATATCTATACCGTAAACACCATAGTCTCGACCTGCTTTTAAGGTACCGTACTTTTCGTGGCCTACGGTGAAGAATGCCCGATAGGCTTTATTATCGCCGCTGCCGTTAAATGCGGTATTGTCCGTATTGCCTGGTTCGATGGCGAGTACGGCTGAATATAGCCACCCTTGTTTTTCAGTTTTGGCACCAAAACTAAAGCTGGCGGGGCTATAGCCGTTAGAAACCGATGAAGCATTTTCGCCTCGACACAGTAATGCGTTGCCGGCTACCTCTGAAGTACTATCATCACACTGGGCATAAACCACGTGGGTATTCACAAATCCATTGAATGTATATTGCCAACCTTCGTGGCTTATTTCTGCACTGTGAGCGCTAAGGCATGTCAATGTAGCTGCGGCCATTGATATAGCTTTCAAATAATGTATATGGGTATTCATGTGGTGTCCTAATTATTAGAATTATTCATATTTCGGGCGCAGCTTTCCCGTCAAGCCATCTTACGATGGCTCTATAACGAACAAGGAAAGCTGTGGAGGTAAAGGAGTTAGCGGATTACCAGAGGGTTAACGGGGGAGCCAGTGCCACCTTCCATTTTCATCGGGGTTGCCGAAAAGAAAAAGGTATATTGGCCATCATCCGCGCTAGCTTTGGCAAGATCATCCAGCCAATAAAGTTCGGTTAGTACCACGCCAAGATCACGGATTAACGCGCCGTGTAGGGGAATTACATAGTCTTGACCGTTGATGGTTTGAAAGGACTTTTCTATTGCGAGGTTATCTGCGGCAATCACAGGAATTTCCATATCGGCAATCCATCTTACAAGCTCTTTGCTATAACACAGGCCAGGTTCGGTAAGTGCCGACCAGTTCTTGGCATCTTTTTCGTCGTAGAAGCGGCCCATCGACCCCGTGCGAATAACCAATATATCTCGTTTCTCGACATTCACGTTTTGGGCTTTCTGTGCAGACTTAATATCATCAAGAGTTACACATGCATTAGGCGCTAAGCGGTGATTAGTGTCGCCTTTTAAACGGCCAATATCTAATAGAATACCGCGGCCTACTATGCCCTGTTCACCTAACTTGTCGATACTTACATAGCTATGGCCATGTACCGTAGTATCTGACGATTTACCATTGTAAACCTCGTTGCCATACCAGGCATGGCCAAGCGCATCTACGTGGGTTGTGCCTTGTAAGTACATGAAAACCGCATCATCAGAGTATTTCATACCACCGTCTAAGGGCGCTGATTTGTTGGAGGAATAAAGTCCTTCATCTTGTGACATAAAATGCATTACCGGCACTCGACCTGGGAATACTGGGCCAACACCATGAACCATGGGAAGTTGTAGCATGAATTTTTCACCTTTTTGCACCGCAGCTAACCCGCGCATAACCTGCTTGCTATCAAGGTAATTCAGGGCGCCAATTTCATCGTCCTGTCCCCACTTTCCCCAGTTTTTAGGCATATCTTGTTGCAGCGTTTGTATGGGACTTTGTTGAGTTGCCGCATAGGCAGTTGCGGTTCCTGCCAAAGCTAACCCCATAATTGTCGCAATACTGCCTAGAGTTAGGCAGGTTTTCTTCATGTTTAACATAACGTTCTCCTATTATTATTTATTTCCTGTTAAGGCCAAAGTGGCGACCCTTACAGGCACGTCCTTCACACCCGTGTTTAGGCTTTATGCCCATAACACTGATATTTCATTTCTAGGTATTCTTCTATGCCAATGTGTGCCCCTTCGCGACCAAGGCCACTGGCCTTTACACCGCCAAAGGGCGCATTAGCGGCTGAGATTACACCGGTGTTAATACCAATCATGCCGCTTTCTATTTCATTCACTACACGCTCTACTTGATGGATATCATCAGAAAATAGATAAGCGGCTAGGCCGAAGGGCGTGTTGTTTGCCAGAGCAATTACCTCTTCTTCGGTATCGAATATCACTAGCGGAACGAGGGGGCCAAACGTTTCTTCTTCGATGCACTGGGCATTGGTAGCAACGCCATCTAAAATAGTAGGCTCAAACCAATTGCGCTGGCTTTCCAGGCGTTTTCCGCCGCACAGCACCCGAGCACCTAACGTTTGAGCGTTGGCAATATGCGCCTCTACTTTTTGCACCGCAGCCTCGTCAATCAAAGGGCCAATAGTGGTTTTGGGGTCTAGTCCATCGCCCAGTTTTAATTTTGAAACGGCGTCAACGAGCGCTCGGGTAAAGGGTTCTTTTACCGTTTTTTGCACATATACTCGGTTTGGCGAAATACAAGTTTGGCCTGCATTTCGAAACTTTGCTTTCATTAACTCTGCTACCGCATGTGCTACATCGCCTTTATCAAAAACAATAAAGGGCGCATTGCCACCAAGCTCTAGTGAAAGTTTTTTTACATCGTTAGCGCATTGGCGCATAAGTAACGAGCCAATCTTTGTTGAGCCGGTAAAGCTGAGTTTTTTAACTATTGAATTAGCGGTCATTGCACCGCCAATTGCTGTAGCCTCGCCGGTAATTATTTGCAAGACACCCGGCGGTATTCCAGCCTGATTTGCGAGCTCTCCTAGCGCCAGTGCGGTAAGCGGTGTTTGCTGGGCCGGTTTTACAACCATTGTGCAACCACTAGCTAAAGCTGGCGCCACTTTGCGGGTAATCATGGCGGCGGGAAAGTTCCACGGAGTAATGGCGGCACATACACCTACCGGTGCGCGAGTCACTATGAGGCGCTGTTGATTATTGGCGCTACTTAATACTTCACCTTGAACACGCATGGCTTCTTCTGCAAACCACAGTACATAGCTTGCCGCATATTCAATTTCAGCACTCGCTTCTGTTAGGGGCTTGCCTTGCTCGCATGACATAATGTGTGCCAACGACGCCTTAGCATTTAGAATCAGCTGATACCATTGACGCAGTATGTATGCTCTTTCGCTTGGTGACGTTTTACGCCAAGAGGTAAAAGCTTGGGCAGCATGCTCAATAGCCTTATTTGTCTCTTCTGCTCCCATAGAGGGAACCCGTGCAATAATTTCGCCGGTGGACGGGTTGTCTACCGCCATAGTGATTTCGCCCGCTTGCCACTTTCCATTGAGAAGGCACTTGTCCCTAAATATTGAAATAGATTTTAAAGTCACGAATACACCTTATTTTCGTTGCGTAATGTTTGACGTTTTTTCACAAGCGTCGACTGATTAATTCCTAGTGCTTGCGCTGCTGCACGGGTAGTGCCGTACTGGTGTAGTGCGCTTTCGATAAGTCTGGACTCCAACGCTTTAACTTGGTCTTTCAACGACCCTCCAAATACCTCCGAAGTAGGTGTATTGATATAACGAAGGTTTTCCGGCAAATCTTTTACTTCAATTTCGTTTTCGGTAGTGGAAACGACCAACCGTTCTGCTGTGTTTTTCAGTTCACGAATATTGCCAGGCCAGGAATGCTGCATAATGAGTTCTCTGGCTTCACTGGAAAGGGTTCTAACGCAATGATATTGCTCGCAAAATTGCGTGAGGAAATGTTCGAATAAGGGAAGTATTTCTTCTTGTCGCTGTCGAAGAGGAAGTAACTTAAGCGGCAAAACACTGATTCTATAATAAAGATCTTCTCTAAACTTTCCTTGTGCAATGGCCGAGGTAAGGTCGTGATGAGTAGCAGTGATAATGCGTACATTGGTCGACTTCAGTTTGGTCCCGCCTATAGGTAAGTATTTATTGTCTTCAATTACTTTCAACAATTTTGCTTGTAGCGATAGGGGAAGATCGCCAATCTCGTCGAGAAACAGTGTTCCACCATTTGCTACTTCTAATAGGCCAGCTTTACCTTTGTTTGATGCGCCGGTGAAGGCCCCAGGCACATAGCCAAAAAGCTCGGCCTCTATTAGGCCCTCAGGCATTGCTGCGCAATTTAGTGCCATAAAGGGGTTAGCAGACCTGTCGCTTTCCTGGTGAATATACTGCGCCAATTGGGTTTTTCCGGTACCGGTTTCACCCTGTATTAGTATTTTTACTTTTGTAGGCGCTACTCTGCGCGCCAATGCATAACAATCCTTGGTCTTTTCACCCACTAACAAACCCGGATGCGTGCTTTTGTTAGGCAGTGCATTGTTATATTCTTCAAACTTACTCAAGATTTGTTCTAGCTGTTCTTCAGCATGTTTAGCTTTAAGCAGTTCAGTTACGTCTCGTACGTTCAGCACAACTTGTTTAATGTGACCATGCGAATCGAACATAGGATTCCCACTAACCAGTATTTTGCGATCTCCCATAATGGTTTGAACCAACGTCACTGGCTGGCGCTCTCTTATCACTTCTAAGCTCACTGATTTTGAAATCACATTGTGCTTTACCAGTTCGCTTACATGGCGCCCCACTATTTTATGTCGTTGCAACCCAGTAATACGTTCATAGGCATGATTTATGGTGATAGCCATACCTTCACCGTTAGTAATAAATACCCCATCCTGAAGCGCATCAAGTACAGGCTGAAGTGTGTCTAAATCGACAGTCATAGTGTTAACCTCACAGGCCAGAATGTTTGTTGAACGTATTGTCGACTTCGCCTTTAAAGAAGTCTTTGCCATAAATAAGCGCGGTAAGTGCCACGCCTATAGCAAAAGCCCAGGCGGCGCCCTTAATCGTTAAAATAGCTGCGATAACGCCGGCGATGCCTAAATCGCGTTGAGAACGAGACTCCATTACACCAATTCTCACACTAACGAAGCCTTGTATAAGAAGAGTAAGTGCTAATGCAACACCAAGTATGGGTTGAACCAAGCTAACGATAGGAAGCAGTAGCAAGCCGGTATTGGTTCCCCAGCGAAACGACCCAGAGCCACCAAAAATACTTTTCATCGCCATGGTTCCTTGTTTATAACGCTCTACAACCACCACTTGCATGGCGGCCCAAAGCGGCCCACACATGGTGACATCTGGTCCGAAAATGCTCATAAATAGGTTGCGCCCACCGAAAATTAAATGTGAACGATTGGCGTCGTAATCGATGTCCTCGTCTTGTCGGATTTCATCAGCTTCTTCAAGAATGGCCTTAGTTTGAAGCACATCGCCGAACACCACTATATAGGCCGCTAATACGGTAGGAAGTACCGTTAAAAACATCATTGGGGGAGGGAAACCTACGCCAAATACTGTGTATTGCGTCCACATCAATATGAAATCGGGCTGGGTAATGCCCCACTCGATATTAGGAAGCTGGGTTTCGCCCACTAAAGGCGCGACAATGACGGCTAAAACAATGATGGGGAACACACCTAATTTACCCACGATAGCCCAAATTTTGTTGTGGTCGCGAAGTTGGGTAAAGTGACGGGAAAATATAAGGTAGAACGCGACACCCACAGCAATTGAAATAGTAATGGGATAAGTATCGAAACGCCCGCCTTCTTTGAATACCACAGCAATAGCGGCTATACCGGCGCCAATGATAATGCCCGACTTGATGGCATTTGGAATCATGTGAACAACCTTAGTGGCCATACCCGTTCGCCCCAGTATCATCACTAATAGGCCCAAGGTCATCTGAAAGGCTATCAGCGCGTGAATACGGTCTACACCAGGGTTAAATGCCTCGACATAAGCAATAAGCAATGGAATGGCTGGCGTGATCCAGCCAGGGATAACCGGGTCGCCGAGAAGGTGATGAACGAGGTATAACAAGCCGTTTAGCATTACAATGGCAATAGCGGCCTCAAACGGCATGCCTAATAGTTCAGTCATTAGCGGAATGGCAGCTAAATCTACCGCGCACATTAGCAGCCCCTGAAAATAGTCTGGCCATTCAATGCGGTAATGCTTAAAAGGCAGTCGAATCTTAAAGGGCCCGAGCGCGTAATAAGGCGATGACTCCGTACGACTTGAAGGGGTGCTACTCATAGTTATTCTCGTTATTAGTTGTAGTTGGCGTTGGCGTTAAAAGGCGCTGCGGTAAATCCCTTCTATATCTTCGACAGATAATTTTCGCGGGTTATTTCGAAGCAAACGCGTCACTTTACTGGCTTCTATTGCTAGCGTAGGAATAGCTTCCTCTGGTATATCGAAATGACGCAACGTGGCGGGTATCTCAACGTCTCGGCAGATTTGCTCAATGGCGTTTAATACCGACGCAGTTATTTGTTGGGCAGACCTATTGTGCACTTCCAGCCCTATTGCTTTCGCAATATCCACAAAACGCGCCTGGCACGCTTGAGCGTTTACTTTCATTACATGGGGTAACATGACGGCATTACTCATTCCATGGGAAAGGTGAAAACGCCCTCCTAAGGGGTAGGCGAGAGCATGCACTGCGCCAACGCCCGCGTTTCCGAAGGCAAGCCCGGCAAGCAAACTGCCTGTGGCCATTGCTTCACGGGCCTTTAAGTCACTGCCATCAGCATAAGCTTTAGGTAGCGCGGGATAAATTAACGAGATTGCCTTTATTGCAAGTGCATCTGTTATCGCGCTTGCATTCACAGATAAATAGGCTTCCAATGCATGAACCAAAGCATCCACGCCGCTGGCAGCAGTTACATTCGCGGGGCAGCTAACCGTCATCTCTGCAGCTACTATGGCAACATCGGGTAGCAGGTATTCACTTACAATACCTTTTTTAAGTTGATCTTCTGGATCACTAAGGATGGCGATATTGGTCACTTCAGAGCCGGTTCCTGCGGTGGTGGGGATTGCGATAAGAGGAATGTCCCGTGCCAACACTTTATCTTCCCCAAACAGGGATGAGATGCTTCCCTTAAGCCCCATAGATACAGCGATTGCCTTAGCGCTATCAATGGCACTTCCTCCCCCGACGGCAATAACGCCGTCAACGTTTTTGCCGCGCAGTTTGTCAACACAGCTTTCGATGACAGACACTTCAGGTTCAGGGGGAATGTCATCACAAATAACGAAACTGCCAGGAGTCAAATGATCGGTAACAATTGTGAGCCCCCCCGATTGGGTTACCCCTTTATCTGTAATTACCGCCGGATTCTTTATACCAAGACGAACTAGCTCGTCTGTGAGAGTTTTGATAGCACCATTGCCAGTAATCAATTTTTTCGCTGATTTAAAGTAAGCTATTTGCATATTCTTTCGCTTCGCCCTGAGTCACTATGTTCTTCGTTGCTAGGTAAATGTTACAAATGCTACTAATGCAACAAGCAGGCCACAGTGTTAATTTTTTGTAACCCTTTGTTTTTGGTGTTTACAGGGGGTTTACAAAAATCGCGAGAGGGCAATTGATGACATAAGGAATCAATCGATGCAAATTATAATCATTTATAGGGCGTAGGAAGGCCCATTGATGGGGTAACTAAAGAGCTGATTGAGGTAGGAATTTTTTGCTGCTTTAATAAAGCAGCAGGCCGCAATGATACATTTGCGGCCTGATGTGTCTTTTATGCTTAATAGCTGAATACCAAAGAGAGCCTTACTGTTCGGGGTTCAACAGGATGATAATGTAAGTTTTCTACACCTTCTTCAGGTTCCCCTGTTAGCCGAGATGCATAATAATAGTCGATGTCGTGAGCGTCGCTATTAAGTAAATTCAACACCTCTAAGCCTAGTGTCCAGCTTTCCTTTGTGTAGGCAAGCTGCGTGTTTAGCAAAAAGGATGAAGGCGGCGATATTTTATCGAAGCTATCTACTGTGCGAGAACTAAGATAACGAGCACGTAAGGTGTAACTTAGGCCTTGCTGATTGCTTTGCTGATACCAGACGCCCCCTGCGCTTACTACAACAGGTACGGTGCCATCAATATGTTCGCCTTCTCCTGACAATGAATCACTAAAGCGCGCTTTGGTCCATGCAGCTTCAATGTCAGTAGTGAAGTGGTGGTTAATCCAATAATACGCACTTAGCTCAACACCGAATCGTTTTGAAGGACGACTGGCTTCAGTGAAACCCGCATCACCCACATATACCAGCTCGCTGTCTAACTCAAGCTGCCATAATGCTGCTGAAACATTGTAAGTTTGGTTGTCGGTCCAATTTAAGCCCGTCTCGTAGCCTAAAGATTTGACCAGCAAAGGCGCAGGCTCAATAGCCTCTCCTGTTACTGTGTCTTGCGTTATGGTAGCGCCACGTGCATCGTTGGAGTGAAACCCTTCACCAATATTGGCGAAGGCGGTAATTGTATCGTTAAGAGTATATTTAACTGCCGCTTTTAAGGTAGATAAGCCATCATTTTTGCTTCCACTGTTTGGGGCTAAGTTGCTTGTTACATTTACATCGAGGTAATCGTAACGCCCGCCTAAAGATAAGGTTAGGTCGTCGTTAATAGCAATATTGGCTTGGATAAAACTAGCGTAAGAACGACTTTGAATTGTATCCTCTCGAATCACGTTGTTTCTTATAAGATGCGTGGTACGGTATAGTCCTACATTATCAATGTCATCAAATCGCCATTGGCCGCCAACAGTGATAGTACTCGCATCATTAACTGCCAACCCGAACGTAGTGTATAACTCGCCTCCATAAATAGTGCGGTCATCGGTTTGTTCAAATTGATCACCATTGTCTGGACTATCGAGAAAGTAGGTGAAATTTGAAAACAGGGATAAGTCGGTATCAATAGCGTACATTTTGGCGTTGAATGTATCGCTTTGATAGTTTGCAGATACACTATAGCGTGAGGATGCGCCGCCCACTTCGTCGTCAATAGCGCCTAACCGGTCAATAAGCCCATCAGCAACCGCCCGAGCTGGGACCTGATCAGCGCCATTCCACGCATTATCGTACGCCATCGCGGTAACACTTAGTTCGCCATCAAAGAGCGGTGTTACAACCCGCAAATTTGCGTTTTTCTTTTCGACATCTTCGCTAACGTCGGTCCATGGGCCATCATATGTTTGATACTCCATGGCTGTAATGGCGGTGGCTTGGCCAATTTGGGCGCTATTTAAACTTACTGCACGACGATAGTTATCTTCCCCTGCGGTAATAAAAAGCTGCTGATTGTCGAGTGTATCTTTTAAATTAAAATACGCACCGCCGGCGCTAGAGAAATCACCTATATTGGCGTAGTAGGTCCCTTTAAAGTAGCTTAAGTTGTCGACTAGTTCGGGGATCACAAAGTTCAAATCTGAGTATCCTTGACCATGTCCATGGCTACGCATGTTAATTGGCATGCCATCAACACTTACGGCAAAGTCGGTACCGTGATCGAGATTAAAGCCACGTAAAAAATACTGGTTAGCTTTACCCGAACCACTGTGCTGCGTCACCATCATACCAGGAATAAACTCCAGCATTTCGCCGGTACGTAACATAGGGCGCTCTACTAACGTGTCACCAGATACCCACCCTTGCGATGCGGATACAAATTCTCCTGCCTGCGCATGTACATCACCTTTAATTCGGATGCGCTCTACATCCTCAGGTACATCATCTAGGGCAAATAAGGGTGGACAAAAAAAGAAAGCGGAAACCACTATACGAGAAGGGAGTAAAGCTTGAGCAAACATACATATCCATGAATAAAAAGAGGGTCTTCAACGTAACGATAAACGGGGAGATGTATACGCGGCTACACTCGCTACCTGCGATTTAAATTCGTTACGTTTTCGTGCTTATATACCAGCAAAACAGCGAAAATCGCGTTTGATGATTCATTTTGGCGGCAAGGTTAACGCATGTTGAATAAAGTCACTAGCGCTAGTGGTCGCTTGAATTAGACGTTTGGTAGTAAATTAAATGGCTCGATGGTTACATGTATTTTTGTATTACTCGTTTCATAGGGTGTATGTCATGTGATGGATTATGCGTGTGTGTATTGCAAAATAGGTCTATTGTAATTGTGCTTTCGCTACTCGTTTTACGGCGAGTGTTAAATCTGTAAGCGCGCCTGAGTCTAAGCTGGTCCAATGCCAAAACAAAGGTACTCCTAAACATTTGTCTGGAAAGAGTGAGACTAGTTCGCCGTTTTTCACTTCATTTATTACCTGTAGAGAGGGCAGAAGCGCCCAGGCTACGCCATCTATAGCCATTTTTACAAAGCCATGAGAAGAGGGGTACCAATGGCAATTGGCAAAAAACGGCGGTAAATTAAAGCATTCTCTTTGATAATCCCCCAATAAGGTCACATCGTATTCGTCGTACAGAAGGCCTGGGCTGTTCATAATGCTTTGAGGGGTTTGCTTTTCTTTTAAGTAGCGTTCGATGAATATTGGAGAGGCATAGAGTTGATAGTTCATTACACCTAAGCGGACGGATTGCCCGCCGGTTATAGGTGTACCCGTTTGACTAATGCAGGCCATAACCTGGCCTTTTTGCAGTTTGTCGCGGGTTTGGGTTTGATCGGCGTTATAAACATGAATGGGATTACTACGGGTTTGGCTAAACTCGGCTAATACTTGAGAAAACCACGTGGCCAGCACATCATTATTAACTGCCACACTAATGGGTGAAGCACTTGCCTGTAGCCCACTTTGAATATTCAGCGCCTCTTCAAGTACGCTTACTTTTTGAAAGTGGGTTAATAACTCCCGTCCTAACGGTGTTGGATTAAGTGGCTTTGTTCGCACCAATACCGGTCCGCCCACTCGATGCTCTAGACGTTTTATTTTTTGCGATACCGCCGATTGGGTAAGGCTAAGCGCTTGTGCGCCACGCTCAAACCCTCCGTAGCGTAGTACTTCGCTTAAACAGCGCAGAGCATCGTAATCAAGCATTTTACTCTCTCTTTGTCTTTATTAGTGAAAGCGGTGTTATAAGTATTAATTAAATTAATGTAAAACAAATATCATTAATTTAATTAAGTCATCTTGAGTGTATAAAATTATCTCACTACTTAACAAGCTTAGATAATTGATAGGGGCAACAAGCATGATCGCGGCAGCAACCAGTGGGCTAGTAATGGGGGGCACCCTTATTATTGCAGTAGGCGCACAGAATACATTTTTAATTGAGCAATCGCTGAAACGTCAGTGGGCGGGGTTGTTTGTGTTGTTGTTTATTCTTAGCGATGCCATTTCTATTAGTTTGGGTGCCATGGGATTTGGTTTATTAATGCAGCAATACCCCACCTTAATCTCTATAACTAAATGGGCCGGCGTAGCTTTTCTGCTGTGGATAGCCATAAACAAGATAAAAGCGTCTATGGCGGATGACACTATCGTATTAGCCACAGCGCAAAAGGCTCAGTCGTTTAAAAAGGCGTTGTTTATTGCATTAGCCGTAACATGGCTGAACCCGCATTTCTATTTAGACACCTTACTGCTTATGGGCAATTTAGCCAGTCAGTGGCAACAAGATAAGTGGTGGTTTGTGGCAGGGGCCATCACTTCGTCGGTGTTGTGGTTTGTGGGCGTAAGTACACTAACGGCGCGGTTTGCCAAACACATGCAACGCCCTTTGTTCTGGCGTTGGTTTAATCGTGCCAATGCGGCTGTGTTAGGGTTGGTGAGTATTCAGTTAGCCAGTTTATAACTAATCATAAAAAGCTTCAGCATATAATAGATATAGGCCCCGCCATACATAACGGGGCCTGTGTTTTATAGCCTACTACTATGCAGCCAATTACGTATTCTCAAGCTGTTTGCGTAATTCAGTTAAAAAGCGACGAATGCGTTCAGCATTTTTACCCAAATCACTTTTGCCTACCCGCGATTTGCTGCGTACATCAACCAGGGTATTGTCCCCTTGCGCTGTTAACCTAATGACCACATCGTCTTTAAAGCCAAACCACAGGGTAGTATCAGTGGCCTCAAGAGTATTAGGTAGGGCTTTATCAGTAACCCGTTCCCAACCAAGGCTGTCGATGGCTTTTTCGGCAGCTGCGTATACCGTGTCTACCGATTGCGGCAGTGTCTGCGTTTTAATATCAGGGTAAGCTTCTAGCTGCTGTTTTGTGATATCGCCGCCTTCGTATGTTACAGGGTTAGGCGCGTTTTCACGTAGCGGCGCAATGGCAACAAATTCTGGCGGGTTAGTAACATGGGTAGTAATGTCATGAATAGGGGGAACTGCGCCAGCTTTACTCATCATGCTTACCGGCATAGCGATGGCGATAATTGCAAGTACCGCGCAAACGAGAGTGCTGCCCCAGTTAACGCTTTTACGTTTTAATAGTATTTGTAAAATAATAAGAATGAGTGCTGCACCACCCACATACACGCCGAAACGAAGTGATGTAAATGCAGTACTAAGGCCTACGTCTGTATATTTATATAAGGGGCCAGGTAGCGTCACCATTAAGAAACCGACGATACTGGTAAGGGCAATAAGTGCTTTCAAAAGAACTCCTCGTTATTATTGTCACTTTTTTATTAGGTTACTTTAACAGCGAATGATAGTAATTAGTTCATTTGTTCTACAAAAATTATATCGTTTGTTAGTGTAGGCTCTCAGTGGGCCGCGGTTTGAAGAAATTGAAACATGTGATACGACGCCGTAACGCGCTACGAATAAGCACTAAGCCGTAAGAAGAGATCTATGGAAAAACAATACGAAAATAGTGTGTCGCTGCTAATTGATAGCTTAAGTGTTATGCAGCCTACTTTTCGTGAAGGCATAAGCGAATTTGCGCTAATTCAGGTGTTAAAACACCCCCCTTATGAAGTCTTCGACAGTCATGCCCTAAGCGATCCATTAGTATTGTTCAAAACGCATTTTGTCTTGTTTCATGCGCTATATACCTTGCAAGGTAAGTGGCGCCAACAAGCCGTGGGCGAGTTAGACATTCATACTACGAACATTATTCTGCGCCCTTGTATACCCTCATCTTCCCGTTCTTGGGCGCATACGCCCAGCGCTACGTGTGAAATAACAAGCCCCGACCCATTGGCGCGTTATTACCTCGATTGGCAGAACTTTGAAACCACCCAGAAGGCGGACGTAAACGCTTTATTAGACGATTTTTGGTCGCGGATGTCGGTAAACCAGCAACCCCCATTAAGTGAAAAACAGCGCCACCACGCCTATCGTGTTTTAGGAATAGTCGAGTTAGCTGATAATGAGGGGGGCAGCCATCAACATTTAGCGCCTGAAACCCTCAAGCGGTATTACCGAAAAGCATTGGCCAAAGCGCACCCAGACAAAGGCGGTAGTGTGGAGAGGGCGCAAGCAGTTATTCAAGCGTATCGGTGGTTGGCTGGGCAATAATTATTGCTAGGTTAACGATCTAAAAACAAAGGTATTTGGTACTCATAACTGGTAATTGAACGATAAGATTGTAAGGTTTAACTATCATAACTATTAATCTGCGCCGCAACTATGCACAATAGTCGGCTACTACTAATACTATCACTCCCCGTTTAGTAACAATGGCGTTCTACAATGTTCTGTTGGAATGCTGACAATTCAGGCACAGCAAAAGCAAGCCTGACATTTTACGGTTCACTTTTAACGGCAGGTAAATGAACGCGTTTTCCTGCAATGAATGGCTATTGAGATTGAGAAAATATATGAGTCGCGTACTACACACTATTGTTGCTATGGCCACGCTTGTTAGCGTTATCGGCTGTTCACAGGAGCCACAGCAAGGCGCAACTGCCCAGCAAGCTAGACCAGCCCCATCAGTCTCTGTACTGACCTTGAAAAAACAACCTGTTACCCATGAAATGGTGCTTCCAGGCAGGGTTACGCCTTCGCGCCAATCTCAAGTACGTCCTCAGGTAGATGGCGTAATTACCGAGCGTTTATTTGAAGAGGGAGCGCAGGTAAAGAAGGGGGATCAACTTTACCAAATTGACGAGGCACGCTATCGCGCCCAGCTCAATAGCGCCATTGCCGATGTAAAAAGTGCTAAGGCAAATTTAAAAACGCTAGAGGCGAAAGCGCGTCGCTATGATGACTTAATTAAGCAAAACGCCATTAGTCGTCAAGAACTTGATGATGTAGTAGCACAAAAAGAGCAAGCGCAAGCGGCTATTAGTGTCGCCGAAGCGTCGGTAGCGCTAGCCAAAGTTAATGTAGATTACACCAAGGTGTATGCGCCTATCAGTGGGCAAATTAGTCGTTCTTACGTCACCGAGGGAACCCTGGTTACGACCAATCAAACGCAACAGCTCGCTACTATTACCCAGCTAGACCCAGTGTTCATCGATATGCAGGAGTCGGGCAAAGCCATTCTTACGTTACGCCAGCAAATGCGTGAACAAGGCGCGATGCCAGTAGAGCTCGTTCTTAACGAAAGTACGGGTAAAAAATACCCGCACACGGGGAGCGTAAAGTTTTCAGAAGTAACGGTAGATGAAGGTACAGGCTCAGTAACCCTGCGTGCCGAAATGCCAAACCCTGAAGGTTTGTTAATGCCAGGTTTATTTGTAAAAGGGCATGTGATCACCGGTAAAGAAAACGCGCTATTAGTACCCCAGCGAGCAACGATGCGTCAGTCTGATGGTTCACTAAGTGTGTATGTTGTTAATAACAACGATGAAGTAGAAGCTCGCCGATTAACGGTGAGTACTACCTATGAAGATCAGTATGTGGTTACCCAAGGCGTAAGCGAAGGCGATCGCATTATCGTAACTGGATATCAGAAAGTGAAGCCAGGTAGCAAAGTGAATGCTAGCGAATGGCAACCTTCATCACGTGGCTCACGCTAAGCAAGCAAGGAATTAAACACTATGGCTCGCTTTTTTATCGACAGACCCGTCTTTGCGTGGGTACTTGCAATTATTACCATGATGGCCGGTGTATTGGCCATCACTTCGTTACCTATAGAACAATACCCTAAAGTAGCCCCTCCTACGGTTACCATTAGTGCCTCTTATCCAGGTGCGTCAGCAGAAACCGTTGAAAACTCGGTTACTCAGGTTATTGAACAAAGCCTTTCTGGTATTGATAATTTACGCTACTTTTCAGCAAGTAGCTCAAACAGTAGTTTATCTATCAGCCTAACGTTTGAGCCGGGTACCGACCCTGATATTGCGCAAGTTCAAACGCAAAATAAGGTACAAGGGGCATTACCTTTGTTGCCTACTGAGGTGCAACAACAAGGGGTTACCGTATCTAAGTCAAACAGTTCCTTTGCGTTAGCGGTAGGTTTCTACTCTGAAGACGATTCTATGACCCAGTACGATTTAAGTGATTTACTGGTTTCGCAGTTTCGCGACCCTATCTCTCGGGTTAACGGTGTGGGCGATGTACGGGTGTTTGGTGCACAGCGCTCAATGCGTATTTGGCTCGACCCAGACAAACTATACAGTTATAACCTCACCCCAGTTGATGTTCAGGCGGCGGTGAAGGTACAAAACACCGATGTGTCTGCAGGGCAATTAGGTGGCCTCCCGGCCATTGAAAACCAGCAGATAAACGCCACCATTCAAGCGCAAAGCCGCCTCCAAACAGTAAACGACTTTGAAAATATCGTTTTACGCGTAAATACCGATGGTTCCCAGGTACGGGTACGCGACGTGGCTCGGGTTGAATTAGGTGCACAAAGCTACGATGTTATCGTGCGTTACGACAGAAACCCTGCATCGGGTATGGCCATCAGCTTAGCCTCTGGTGCGAATGCCCTGGACACGATTGAAGCGGTGAAGGCGCGGGTTGAAGAATTACGCGCGAACTTACCAGATAGCGTAAAAGTAGTGTATCCCGTTGATGCCTCACCGTTTATCGAGCTATCTATTGAGTCTGTGGTGCATACGCTGATAGAAGCTGTTGTCTTGGTTTTCTTAGTGATGTTGCTGTTTCTTCAAAACTGGCGCGCGACACTCATTCCTACTATTGCAGTCCCTGTAGTATTACTTGGCACCTTCTCGGTATTATTAGCCTTTGGCTTTAGTATCAACGTATTAACCATGTTTGCGATGGTTTTGGCCATAGGCTTATTGGTGGATGACGCTATCGTAGTGGTAGAAAACGTTGAGCGCATTATGGAAGAAGAGGGCTTACCGCCCGCAGAAGCTACTAAAAAGTCGATGAGCCAGATTACCGGTGCCTTGGTGGGCATAGCCGCTGTACTATCCACTGTATTTATTCCAATGGCATTTTTCAGCGGTTCTGCCGGTGCTATATACCGCCAGTTCTCCGTAACTATCGTATCGGCCATGGCCTTTTCCGTCTTGGTGGCAATTGTACTGTCGCCTTCTTTGTGCGCCACGTTGTTAAAGCAGCACGATCCTGATCACGATAAAAACAAAGGTTTCTTTGGTTGGTTTAACCGTACCTTTAACAAGGGGCGCGATCGTTATCAACGCACTACTACTCATATGGCTAAACGGGCCAAGCGTTACTTTATGGTATATGGCTTATTGGTAGGCGGAATGGCGCTTATTTTCAGCCAGTTACCAGGGGCCTTCTTGCCAGATGAAGATCAGGGGCGAATGATGGTGCTGGTAAGTACACCACCAGGTGCTACCGCAGGGCGTACTCTTGAGTCTATTAAAAAGGTAGAAGACTATTTCTTAGATCAAGAACAAGAAGCGGTGAATGGTATGTTTGCTGTGGTTGGGTTTAGTTTTGCAGGTCAAGCACAAAACGCGGGTATGGCTTTTCTAAACTTAAACGACTGGAGTGAGCGTGATGAGGACAGTTCGGCGTTTGCGGTAGTTAACCGTGCTTTTGGTGCGTTCAGCCAGATAGAAGATGCCTCTGCCTTTCCCATAGTGCCTCCTCCTATTATGGAATTAGGTAACGCCACTGGCTTTGATATGCAATTGGTCGATCGTGGTGGCAATGGCCATGAAGCCCTGATGAATGCGCGTAATCAGTTGCTTGGCATGGCTGCACAAAACCCGAAATTAGCCGGTGTGCGCCCCAACGGCCTTAGCGATGTACCTCAGTTTAAAATTAATATCGATAGTGAAAAGGCCTCCGCATTAGGGTTAAGCCTAAGCGATATAAACAGCGCGCTGCAAATAGCGTGGGGTTCAAGCTATGTAAACGACTTTATCGATAAAGGCCGAATAAAACGAGTGTACATGCAGGGCGATCTTTCCCATCGTATGACACCGGAGGATTTAGAAAAATGGTATGTGCGAAACACCGATGGCGAAATGGTGGCATTCAATACCTTTGCTACCACAGAGTGGGTGTATGGCTCACCTAAGCTAGAACGTTTTAACGGTGTCTCCTCGGTTAATATTCAAGGTAGCGCAGCCGAAGGTATCTCTTCCGGTGAAGCAATGGCTGAAATGGAAAAGCTAGTGGAACAATTGCCGCCAGGCTATGCCATAGAGTGGTCGGGGCTTTCTTTTGAAGAACAGCAATCGGGCTCTCAAGCACCGATGCTGTATGCTATTTCCATATTGGTGGTATTTTTGTGTCTTGCTGCTTTATATGAAAGCTGGTCGGTGCCCTTTGCGGTTATGCTGGTTGTGCCCTTAGGTATACTCGGTTCGGTTACTGCGGCGTTTATCTTCGCTCTGCCAAATGATGTTTATTTGCAGGTAGCATTTCTTACTACCGTAGGTCTTGCGGCGAAGAATGCGATATTAATCGTTGAATTCGCTAAAGAACAATACGAGAATGGGGAAGATTTAATGGTTGCGGTATCTAATGCTGCAGCTCAGCGTTTCCGCCCAATATTAATGACATCTATGGCGTTTATTTTAGGTGTTACACCCCTCGCCTTAGCAAGCGGCGCGGGTGCCGCCAGTCAAAACGCCATTGGTATTGCGGTAATGGGCGGAATGATAGCAGCAACCTTCTTAGCTATCTTCTTTGTGCCTATGTTTTACGTTATGGTAGAAAGGCTTTTTCATAAACAGAAGTAATAACTACACAATAGGAGCGTCTTGAATGACTACTGTCATTTTTTCTCATGGAAAAGAGAGTGGCCCTTGGGGAAGTAAAATTACTACCATGGCTAAAGTTACGGAAAATCTTGGTTTTACTGTGCACAGCATTGATTATCAAGATCTTCCCTCTCAAGAAGACAGGGTCGAGCGACTGGTTGATATAGTTTCACAACAAACAGGAACCGTTATTTTAGTCGGTTCCAGTATGGGCGGTTACGTGTCTTTGGTGGCCGCCGAACGCACCAATGTAGCAGGGGTTTTCTTACTGGCCCCTGCGTTATTCATGCCCCACTATGAAGTACAAGATTACCGCTACCAAGGTGCGGTAAATATTGTTCACGGCTGGCAGGATGATGTAGTGCCTGTGGACAATGCAATTAAATACGCTAAGTCGTCTTACGCTAATTTACTGCTGGTGCACGATACCCATAGTTTGCCTAATAGTATGCCTAATATTTCTCCCTTCTTTCGTAATTGGCTAAAAGCCTTCGATATTTAGCGCGTTTCATGTTTGCTTGCGGACATACACACAGCGTAGATAAAAGGGGTTGCCCTTCCTACGACTAATCGCTTATGACAAACCTGTGTTTTGCCATAAGCATAGGGCTAAAAATATGGCATCATGGAACTATGGTTACACAGGCGGCAGGTTAGCGTGATGGCAATTCAACTCCCCCCAGCACCCGATTGGAAGAAGCTCATAAAATCGGGTTCTCGTGTGTTTGTTGGTGGAACAGCATCGGTGCCCTATGCGTTGGTGCAACACCTTATCGATCATAGTGAAGGGTTCAGTGATATTGAACTTGTTCATATGTTAGCGTTAGGTGATACCCGTTGGGCAAAAGAAGAATATAAAAGGCTGTTTAAGGCAAATACGTTTTTTATAGGCGGGGATGCTATTCGCCGCGCTGTAGATGAGGGGAGGGCCGACTATACCCCGGTTTTCTTATCTGAAATTTCCAGCTTATTTAGCGATGGTACTTTAGCCCTTGATGCCGCATTGGTGAATGTTAGCCCGCCTGACGAATTTGGTTATTGTTCTTTAGGTGCAGCGGTAGATATTTCTATGTCAGCGGTGCGCCAGTGTAAACAAGTGGTGGCGCAAATTAACCCAGATGTTCCACGTACAGCAGGGCATTCCTATATCCACATTAGTGAAATTACCGCCTGTATTGAAGCAAAAGAGCCATTAGTGGAAGTAAGCCCGCCGCCCATAGACTCGGTGGCTGAGCGGATTGGGCAGTATGTTTCCATGCTGGTGGATGACGGCGCAACACTTCAGTTTGGGATAGGTAAAATACCCAGCGCTACCTTAAAGTATTTACGTAATCACAAAGACCTAGGTATTCACAGCGAAATGCTCACAGACAGTGTGATTGATTTGTTGGCTTCAGGCGCGGTAACCAACAAAAAGAAAACTTTTCACCCAGGAAAAGTGGTAACCAGTTTCGCTATTGGATCACGTAAGTTGTACGACCTTATTGATAACAATCCGCACATTGAATTTTACCCTAGCAGCTATGTAAATAAGCCCACTAATATCGCTAAAAACGACAATATGATTGCGATTAACAGCGCCCTTGAGGTAGACCTAACCGGGCAGGTTGTGGCCGACTCACTCGGTTACGATTTTTACAGCGGTATTGGTGGGCAGGTAGACTTCGTTACGGGAGCCTCTATAAGTAAAGGGGGAAAGCCAATAATAGCCCTGCCGTCTACCGCCAAAGACGAAACCATCTCTCGTATTACCCCGCGTATATCAGAAGGGGCTGGGGTAGTAACCTCACGAGGGAATGTGCAATACGTGGTTACAGAATATGGGATAGCCTCGTTAAAAGGCAAAAGTATACGCGAGCGCGCCCTTGAGCTTATTCGGGTGGCCCACCCTAAGTTTAGAGCGCAACTTCTCGAAGAAGTACGCAAACATTACTGGGTGCCGCACTATCAAGAAAAATACCCTACAGACATTGCAGAATGGGGGGCCATTCAGCTTAAACGGTTAAACATACAGGGCGAAACGTTTTATATGCGCCCTCTTAATCCTGCTGATGAGCGCCGATTGCAGGAGTTTTTCTACTCACATACTAAAGAAACCCTGAGGCTTAGGTACAACTACGACCCCAAACAGATGTCGCGAGAAAAGTCGTGTAATTTGGTGAGTGTCGATCAGTCTTCAGATGTAGCTTTATGCATAGTAAAGCAAGATGGCTCGCGCATTACCTTACAAGCCATAGGGCGGTTTTATTACGATCAAAATAGCAATACCTGTGAAGTAGCCTTTGTTACCAGAGAAACACAGCAAGGCAAAGGCATGGCAAGTCGGTTGTTACAACAACTCATCGAAATAGCAAAGGCAAGGGGCATTGATAAGATGATGGCCTATGTACGGGGAGAAAATAAGCCCATGATTACCATATTTGAACAGGCCAAATTTAAGCGTAGATTCACCGGTGACCCAAGCGATGTGGAATTAGTTCTTGATGTGGCAAGTTTGTCATGACCATACGTATATACCGCACTAAACATAGCATGAAACATGATTTAGGGCCTGAACATCCAGAGTCACCGAACCGGCTATTCGCCATCGATGATCAACTGCTTGCCTCCGGCGTAGAGATGGTGTGTGAGCACGCCGATGCCACGCCTATTGCTGACGCATATTTAAGTTTGGCCCATGCCCCGCATTATATAAAGCAGGTATTTGACCAAGCGAACACCCTAAGTGACGATAACCCTTTGGTATGGCTGGCTGATGATACCGGGTTAGTAAAGGGGAGTTTAACCGCCGCCCTCGAGTCGGCAGGTGCGGGGTGTAATGCGGTAGATTGGGTAATGCAAGGAACTGACAGACAGGGCTTTTGTTTAACGCGTCCGCCCGGACACCATGCTACCTACGACAGTGCAATGGGCTTTTGTATCTTTAACAATATCGCTATTGCTGCGCGCTATGCGTTACAAAATTACCAATTACAACGCGTAGCTATTGTTGATTTTGATGTGCACCATGGTAATGGAACAGAACATATCATAGCGGGGGATCAGCGCATTATGATGTGCTCAAGTTTCCAGCATCCTTTTTATCCCCATAGCGGTTCGCCAGTATTAGCCAGCAATATCCTATCTGTGCCTATTGAGGCGGGAGCTACCGGCGATGTTTTTAGAACTAAGGTGGCACATTGGTTCGATGCGCTAATAAATTTTAAGCCGCAACTGATATTTTTGTCAGCGGGTTTTGACGGCCACGCAGAAGATCCTATGGCGCATTTGCGCTTAACCGAAGACGATTATTATTGGCTAAGTAAGAAGCTTAGGAATGTTGCGGATATGTGCTGTGAAGGCCGTATTGTAAGTCTGTTAGAAGGAGGCTATGACAATAGTGCGTTAGGGCGCAGCGTAGTGGCACACCTAAAGGGCTTAGCCAGCCCCACGACCCCGCCACCTGAAAATTCGAATGGTGGCCAGCAATAGCGCTGCGCCTAAGGAAAAAGCAGCACATATTCGTGCGCGGTTTTATCGTAATAACATGTATAAACCCGCGCCTAGCATGCCGATGTTTTCAGTAAGTGAAATAAACCCTAAAGGTACATCGCTATTTCCCCCTACACAGGCACATTTTAATTCTCGCTTATCAACATATACTGCCTTAATTACCGACACTGCCCCTATGGCGCCAATAAAAATCGCCACGGGTGCGTAAATTATGGCTGGTAACGCCGCAATCATCGCCAGTCCTGCGTACGCTTCGGCAAATGGGTACACATAGCCATAACGGGCCTTTCTCATTGCCAGTAAATCATAGGTAATAAACTGTTTTGAAAACGCCACTATGTCTTGCAACTTCTGCAGGGCCAATAGCACCATAGCCACACCAATAAACATCATTATGGTGGGTTCAAACGCTGCGGGCATTACTCCTCTTAATAAGACTGCTAAGGTAACTAAGGCGGCTAGAGAGAATATGGCAATAACCGGGGTGTAGCGAGAGCCAATTTCTTGTTCGGGTTTTTTATTGAAAAACGCACGCAAGTCATCGTAACCGCCTATACGTTTTCCGTCGATAAAAGCCTGAGGCGTCGTATCTACCTGATGCTTTTCCTTAAATTCATCGGTTTCTGTACGACTAGTTAATGTTCTGTCGTCAACTTTGTAGCCTTCGCGCATTAATAAATCTTTTGATTTAAGGCCAAACGGACATAGATGTTCGTTGGTGGCCATGCGATACAGTATGGCTTCTTTACTCATACCTTCCTCCATGTACATTTTTCGCACAATATTGCGGCAGGTGAGTAGCCCTTTCACACAATACGACGATAGTAAGTAGATACGGGGGAAGGTTACATATTTAATGCCAGCTAGGCATCACAAAAACAGCCCTTAGCCTCTGTATTAATAACCGCGCCCGGGTAGATGCCCTTTGTTGCATATTGGCTTATCGCCTCTACTAAGGTGTCGCCGGTAACGCAGCCATAGCCGTTTGCATAAGGGCCAAGGTAACGAAGCTGATAGTCCTTATCGATGACAATAAGCGCAGGAATAGAAGGTATAAGCTTTTCAAGTGACGGCACCTTGTTTAAATTTAACGTAACGGCGCGGTAGTCTACTGTGCTGAGTTTGGCAAGCAGTTGGGTTTGGTGGGGTTGAGCTAATGTATCGCAGTAGCAGGCATCTTCGGTATTTATATGCACAATAGATGCAGCGGTAACCCCCTGGCGTTTTAGCGCTTGCACAACAGTCTCGTCAAACATTGGGTCGGTGGAGGCATGTAATAATATGCCTTGTGGGTCGAACGGCGACAACTGACGTTGGCTGTAGGCTAACATTGTGAACAATAAGATAGCCGCCCAGCCTATCAATAAACCCCATTTTACCCCTGCACTCATAACGTAAAACGGGAAATGGCATTTCGCATTTTTTCTGACGTCTGTGACAAGGTACGCACTTCTTGCGCTAACGACTCGGCGGTAATAAGTTCTTGGGTGGTGAATTCGTTCAACCTATTGGTGCTTTCAGCAATTGCTGCTGACGCCGATTCTTGCTCAATAGCAGAAGAGGCCACTTCAGTCATGCTGTCATTAGCACTTTGAATATGCTGCATTATACTTGTCATGGCTTGCGTGGCAGAATCGGACGACAATACGGCTTCATCAACCAGCGTTATACAGGTTTGCATTTGATTGACCGATTCAGAGGTTTGGCTAACAAGTTGTTCGGTAATATCAGTAATTTGATCAGCACTTTCTTTTGAACGAATAGCTAAAGAGCGTACTTCATCGGCAACAACGGCAAACCCACGCCCGTGCTCGCCTGCCCGCGCTGATTCTATCGCTGCGTTAAGGGCGAGTAAGTTGGTTTGGTCTGCAACCCCGGTGATGGCCCGCATCGCATCAGAAATGTGGCTACATTGTTCATTTAAGGCCGCGTTAATTTTAGCGGCGTTATTAAGGGTAGTACGCAGCGAATTAATGGCGTTACTGGTGCTTGAAATAGACTCGCGGGTGGTGTGCGAAGATGTTTGTGCGGCGTTAGCCTTATCGTTGGCAAGGGTGGTTTGCTCAGCAGATATTTGCATGGTTTGTGCTATTTCTTCGGTGGATGCTGACACTTTTGACAGTTCATGGTCGGTATTTTTACTTACTTCAATCATATTGTGCGCGGCGGTTTCCATTTTGGCACACCCCATCACTACATCTTGGGTTAATGTTGATGACAAGGCTACTAACTCTCTAACTTGCGCGATTAACTCGGCGAATGGCCGGGTGACTGGGTTACTGGTATCGATAGGCTCTGATAAATCAAGCTGACCGCTGCGTTTTTGCATATTGCTAATGGTTAGGCTTAATTTTGCTGCGCCCACGCCTTCTTGGTGAGCTTGCTTGGCCATGTACATCAATACTGCCCCTTCGGTTAGCGCAAACCCAGCGTGCATAAGTAGCATATTAAAAGACACATGGCCTTCTTCAAATACGAATACGGGCATGCCTTGTAGTTGCATTATAAAGAAGCCTATATGGTGGATAGCCACAATTAAAACGCCAGAGGCAATCACTTTCCAATCGCGAAAATAAGACAAAAATGCCAGCAGTACAAAAATTTCAAAGTGAACTTCGATTAACCCGAGCGTTTGATGAATATGCAATGCGGTAAATAATTGAGTACCTATGGCCAGTGCATGGCGACTAATGGCGCTATGAGGCTGCTGAAGACTGAGCCATAATGGGACAGCAATGATAGGAATACCGAAAAGAAACGCTGGAAGGAGCTCTCCTGTTACTAACCCAATGACCAAAGCAACTAGCCATTGGATAACAATAACTATTCGGAAGATTTTCTGTCCTTCCTCCACCCAAGAATACTGCATACTCGTCTCCGCGGAGTTCATCAAATGTAAATAAATTTAACATAATTTCTGTTCAACGGATGATATACGTTAAAGGACAGGAAAACGACCAAACTTTCGTATAAAAGTCACGAAAATATTTTAAAATCACTAAGTTAGTAGTTAACAACACGAGGATGCGTGAAACAGCCGATTGAATTAAAGCCAGCGTTTCCATAGCATGGCGACCAACATAACAAGTGCAAGCACCGCCATGATACTTACCACATAGGTAAACCCATAAACGGATTCTGTGCCGGGCAGCCCCCCAACATTCATACCAAATACACCGGTAAGAAAGGATAGGGGGAGGAAGATTGCAGTAACTAAAGATAATACATACATGCGCATCCCTTGTTGTTCTGCAATACGGTTTCGCAACTCATCTTGCAGTACAATAGCCCGTTCGCGCAGCAAATCCATATCTTCAACATAGCGGGCCATACGGTCTATTTGCTCCCGTAAGTCGAAACTTTGCTGGGTTGAAAGAACATTAGGCAACCTCAATAAAGCTTCAAGCGCATCGCGCTGCGGTGCGAGATAGCGGCGCATGGCAGCAGCTTGGCGCCGTAGAGTGGCCAATGATTGCCTGTCCTGCTTGGTGAGTTGTTCGTTAGTTTCGAAGTTAACGAGTTTATCGTCCATATCATCAACCGTATCTACAATAGTGCTAGCTACACTGCTAATAATGTTAAGTACCATATTGGCGGGGTGGCTAATAGGAAGCTTTGCGTCTATTTGTTCCTTAACATGCGTGATTGCCGTTAATCTGCGGTTTTTTCGCCGTGCGGTAATAATAAGTGAGTTGTTAAACCACATACGTAACGACACCATATCCTCAGGATCGGCGCCAGGATTTTTATTAATGCCTCGCAAATAGATTAATGAGCCATCGGCAAGTGACATAGCTCGGGGGCGGGTTTCCAAAGCTAACAGGCTATCGATTACCCGCGAATCTAAATTGAGGCTATGCAATAGGCGTGTTGCATCTTCGGCATCTGATTGAACGTGCACCCATAGTGTATTACCTCCCGCGGATGATTGCTTAAGTGCATCAGACAAATGCGCGGCATCAATTTCGTGGTGATGGCCGTCGTGATTTAGCTGATAACTCCATAAAAGTGCAGAAGAGTGAGACGCAGCTTGCATATAATGAACACCTGATTTAAAAAGCTATTTACCATACTACGCAGAGAATGCGTGAGTTACCAGAGAGTGCCATGAAAGGAGCAGTACCGTGCCAAACGTCGCGTTTTTATCTACCGATAATTTAGAAGAATTCTTTGTTTACGATGAACTGCTGATCCCGCATTTTGAACAACAAGGCTGGCAGGTAGAAACAATTTCGTGGCGCACGCCCGCTTGCTCCTGGGATGATTTTGACTATATCATCGTGCGCAGCACATGGGACTATCAGCAATATCCCGAGGCCTTTATGCGTACTCTAGAGCAGATTGAGGCCAGCGACACGTGCTTACTGAACCCTCTATCTCTGATTAAATGGAACATAGAGAAGTACTACCTACGGGATCTTGCCAACCAAGGTATCAACATTGTACCTACCCAGTGGCAGGCGAAGTTTGATGAAGCGGTATTTACTGCGCAATATGATAAATTTGCAACTGATACCCTGATCATAAAGCCTGTGTTAAGTGCAAACGCAGATGATACATTCAAGGTTGAGCGAGACGCCATTTTTGACTATTTGCCCCAACTATCCCGTTGTTTCGCGCAACGCGAGCATATGATCCAGCCTTTTATTCCAAGTGTGATAGAAGAAGGTGAGTATTCGCTATTTTATTTTGGCGGTAAATATAGCCATGGCATTTTAAAAGTGCCTGAAACGGGTGATTTCAGGGTACAAGAAGAGCACGGGGGCAAGCTATACACCATCGACCCTACAATAGACATGCTGCAAAGCGCACAACACGCCGTATCTATGATGCCTACGCAGGCGCTTTATGCCCGGGTGGACCTAATACGCATAGAAAACCACTGGGCTATAATGGAATTAGAGCTTATTGAGCCCTCACTGTATTTCAATTTAGACCCCGCATCCGCGCCTCGGTTTGTAGACGCTATGTTGTCGTTCCATCAACAACAGCGCTAACCTTAATAGGTATTGATTTATCCTTTATGGCTTAGCTGCCCGCGGTTGCCATGGCGTTGGACACGTTGTGATTTAACCTGAGTTTTCACCCTCCGCTCGCCCCCTGTTGTGTAGCGCTGTGGTTTAGACCGCCCGTTTCGATTACCGAACGAATGCGATTTAGGCGTTTCAACACGCGGTGTTTTCGCGCTACGATGGGCTCCCTGAGACGGCGTTCTCGGCTTTTGCGTATACTGACGCTTTGTATCTTGAGCTTTAGCTGTTCTTAAAGGCTGAGGCTTTACTGGGTGCGTACCTACTACACGTTTGTTTACAGAGGCTTTTGATGGACGCACATTTGTGTTTGGTCTATGTTCACGGGCCACAGGACGACTTTTCAAGGCGCGTTCTACACGGGCATGTTTTTTCCCCGAAGGTTCGCCGCGATAAGCTACTTTGCGCGCTAGTTTAGGTGCCTTTTTGCCATTTACGTGCACATGGCGCGTAGCCGACGCACGTGGCTTAGTGTGGACAACCCGCTTATGTTGAAAGCTTTTGGGCGTGCTGTGCACAATGCGGGGCGAGTAGCGTGCGCGTCTGTGCTGTACATTGTGCTGCCAGCGCTGATAGCCTTTGCTATATACCCGTTTGGCAGGCGCGCCACGATAGTAAGTTTTCACAGGCTGACGATGGGTAACCACATAACGATTGTGCCAATGGATACCACCAAAATAAAACAGAGCAGAAATATGCACTTGGGGTGACCAGTAGAAACCTCCCCGTTGATGGAAGCTTACACCATGATGCCAATGTCGTGGTGCAATACTATGGTGCCAAGTACCATACACTATGGTGGGGTTATAGTAAGGCACATACACGGTTTCTCTATGGCGCGGAGCAATGTAAATAATTTCTTTTTCGCGCTCCACACTGAGGTATTCGTTGGTGGTTAGGTTTCCGGCATTCATTGCATGCCCGCGTAAATCTTGGACTCGCGCTAACACCCGTTCCTCATTCACTAACATGTTATCGCCGAGTTGCTCCATCCACTCAATATCCTGCGCCATGGTATTGAGAATATCGGTAAAAGGAACAAGCGCTTTAACGCTTGGGTCCCAATCGATAGGGGCAATAACATGCTCAACCTGCTTGGCACTTAAATGGGTGTTACTTTGACGCCAGCGATCTGCCGCAATAACATCTAGCGGGTAGGTAGAGGCAATAAGTATGTGGGTTAATAATGTGTCTGGGTACAGTGCAATGGGGGCAAGCAAACTGTCCAGCTCAGCATCCGTGTATTGGGCATTACTCACGCTAGTATTTGCGGTAGAGGATGCTAATACCATTTGCGGCACTATTGCTGCGCTGGTAGCAAATGTAAGGGCTATGGTTAAGGCTATGTTTTTCATACATTCTCCCTACACTACGCTGATCGTTTTTAATTAAACAGAACAGGCAATGACATAAAGTATGTACTATTTATAGCCCTTTGGGTCTTAACCTAAGCTGAACCAAACTGAATAAGCTTACTCAGTTTGGAGGGAAACTACTGGCAAAAAAGGGGGATAATTACTTAAATGCGTGAGGGTCGAAAACGTGGCCAAGTTTCTCTGTTTTGGTTTTTATGTAGCCTTTATTGTCTTTGGTTATACCGTGATCAATAGGCTTACGAGCCACCACATCAATACCTAGTGCAGTAAGCGCAGCCAGCTTTTTAGGGTTATTAGTCATCAATTCAACCCGTTGCACATTAAGCGTATCAAGCATAACTTTACAAATATCGTAGCTACGTAAATCCGCATCAAAGCCAAGATGTTCGTTCGCTTCTACAGTATCCATACCACTATCTTGCAGGTTATAAGCGCGTATCTTGTTAAGGAGGCCAATACCACGGCCTTCTTGGCGTAGATACAAAAGTACACCACAGCCATGGTCTACAATATTTTGCATGGCTTTTTCTAACTGAAAGCCGCAATCGCATCGGGTGCTAAACAGCGCATCGCCGGTAAGGCATTCAGAATGGATACGAATAGGGACAACATCGTTCTCTTTCCACTCGCCATAAGATAGCGCAACGTGCTCTTGGCCGCTGGCTTCGACAAAACCATGAATCCGAAAGTCACCCACTCGGGTAGGTAATTTTGCGGAACTGACAAATTCGTATTTAGGCTGTTTGCTGCTCATGTTACTTCTACACCCATGTTCATAAGCGTTGAAATGGGGCTGAACATGGCCTTTTACAAGACCTGAGATTAGATAATTGCCCCAATAAATTGACGGGGAATGTTACATTATATCAATTTAAATGGGTAGCGTTACCTTGCACATAATGTACATTCTCTTATAACGGCTTGAATTCATTAAGTGGTGTAGGATGCGCAACCCCAAAGCCTTGGGCATAGTCGATACCTATTTTACCTAACTGCGCCATGGTAGCGTCTGATTCGACAAATTCGGCCACAGTCTGCATACCCATCGCTTTTGCTACATCTTTAATAGACGCGACCATAGCCGCATCTACGGGGTCGGTGAGCATATCTTTAATGAATGCGCCGTCTATTTTTACAATGTCTACTGGCAGGTGTTTTAGGTAACTGTAAGAGGAAAAGCCACTGCCAAAATCATCGAGGGCGAAGGAGCAGCCTAGTTCATTAAAGGTTTGCATAAAGCCAACAGTATCTTCCATTTTTATAATGGCCACCGACTCAATGACTTCAAAACATATTTTATGATAAGGAATTTCATAGCGGTCGAAGGCGTTTAACACAAAGAGTTTAAAGTCTCGATCGGTAAGTGAGTGGCAATTTAAATTAATACTGCAACGCTTTAAGTTTGCCAAATGTTCAGGGTTCTCCTGCAACCACTTAAAGGTGTTAGTTAGTACCCACTTATCAATTTTTACATTCATTTCAAAGCGTTCGGCTGTAGGTAAAAACGCAGTAGGTTTAATAATATTCCCATCGGGGTTTTTTAGGCGTAGGAGTACTTCATAGTAGTAACCGTCATTAGGTGAGCTAAGCGGGCGCAGGGGTTGGTAATATAATAAAAAGCGCTCCTCGGTATGGGCTTGGTTTATTTCCGTTACCCAGTCGAGTTCTTTTTGATAGCGCTGAATGCTCTTATCATCTTTATTGTACTGGTGAATCTGATTTCGCCCTTGCTCTTTGGCGAAATAGCAAGCCGCATCAGCCATACTCAAATACTGTTCTGAAGGCGTAGTGCGGTTATCACATTCTACTAACCCTATACTCACACCTAAATTGAAAATACGTTTATCCCACATAAAGTGGTAATCGTGCACCGCATCTAACAGCGTTTCGGCAATAGAGTGTGTGCCTTCAGGGGCTTCATTGTCGATGACTACGCCGAATTCGTCCCCGCCTAAACGGGCAATCATGGCGTTATCAGGAAGCGCGTCGCTAAGTAGCAGGGCGACTTCTTTTATCAAAGCATCCCCGGCCTTATGACCACAGGTATCGTTTACCACTTTAAACCTATCTAAATCGAGATAGAGTAGGGTAATACTTTGTATATCCTCATTGGCCAATTTGTTCTTAAGCATACTTTCAAAATGCCGACGATTAAACACCCCTGTCAGCGCGTCGTGACTTACCATATATTGCAAGCTTAGATCGGAATGCTTTTTCTCTGTGACATCAATAATAGAGCCATACAAAAATTTGCCATCTTGTGCGTTGCGTACTTGGCAGGATATGGAAAACCAAAACTCGCTACCATCCGCTTTAAGCCCCTGAAATTCACGCCCCATAATAATGCCATCGGCGAGTAACTCACCCACCATTAGATCGCGATCTTCTTTGTTTGCATAAAATTCACGGGTATTCGCTATGGCGCTAAGCATGTGAGATTCATCCTCATAACCAAACAACGCGCACATAGCGGGGTTTACGGTTTTCAGTTCGCCGTCCAGCGTAGAGGTATATAACCCCTCTGCCGAGTTTCTGAACAGGTCATAAAAGCGATTCAAGTTGGTAATTGTTGCTTCCCGCTCAAGCAGTTTTTGAATATTAAAGCTACGCTCTTTCAGTTCAACACTGAAGCCTAAGCAAAGTAAACCGGCACACAATATGATTAAAATAATTGTTACCACAGGGGTGGTATACAAAAGGCTTCCAAGCAAGGTATCCAGAAGTATTGCGTATAGTACAAAGAAGAAGACCCATGCGATGGTGAATATGCGGCTTAACCCGGGTGTACGCTTATCGTTATAAATTAGCGCTAAAAGCACGTGATAAATACCGATGAGTGCAGCACCCGCCATGACAATAAGTGAAGCCTGGTAGTCATTACTCAATAATGCCCACGTCATCATAACCACAGGCAAGCCAAAGGTGACTATGCGTAAGATAAGTGGGATACGTGAAAAGAGATTGTGGGTCACCTTAGCCAATATTAAGAATGTAATACCCAGTAGCAGGGTAAACACGTCTTCACTGGCGTTGGTAAGTGAAGGCCACCATGCTAAACCTCCCTGAGCTATAAAGAACAACGCAATGAGCACGCCGTTATTCATGGCCAACCAAAAACGAGAGGGGGTACGCTGAAACAAGTATGACAGTAAAAAGTAGCCAGCTAATACACCCAGTATGCCTATTACCACCCCTATTAATACCTGCATATTTTGATCGTATTGCACTATCTTTTGTTTGTGCCACAAGGCAATGGGGAATTCTTGTAAACCTTCATCTCTAATGCCTATCAGCAGTCTAGAGCGTTCTTGCGCAGCTAAAGAAAAGCTAAGGCGAATACTAGGGAGGAGTTTTTGTAGTGAGTAATCACCTTTGCCTGCTTGATACCGATAGGATTTAATTATTCGCTCGTTGTCATCCAGTAAGTAAATGTGCAAGTCATCAAGGTTTAAGCGGTCGATATTTAGCACCAATGGCACAGTACTAAAGCCCGTGTTTACCAACTCGGTAGAAAGCCAAAAGCGGCTGTTCTGCTCAGTGAGCGTATCATCGTTACTTAGGGCGCCGTTAGGCTGCAAAACATCAAAGTACGAGGCGGATAGAGGGGTGATAAATTGGTTGCTTACCTCGTTGATAGTGGCGATATCAAAACTTTCATCGATACGTAGTTGGTTAGTTGCAGCGGTAGACACAGCAACGGGTACTACCCATAGAAACACTAGCAGGGCGGCTGATAAGAGAATAAATCCCTTTTTTATTAATGGCATAGACGCCTTTGAATGACCTGATGAAATCAATTGCATAAGGCTATACTAGCTGAACTTTGCGTCATTGTAGAAACAAATGTTCACGCCTTACTCACTTTTGTGCATGTAAATACGCGAAAAGGCGGTGGGGGTCTTGATTTGTACCAATGGGTTCAAGCCATATTGCTTCACACAACCATTCTACACACAGTAAACAATGAAGCTCAGCGCCAGTATCTGTGATGGGGGTAGAGGTGGCCAATGCGACCTGAAAACGGTCAGCGCCCCAGTCCGCTTCGGCTTGAGTAAAATTAAACTGCTGACAAAAAGCGTCTACCCACTGTTGTGTTTTTAAAGGGGTAGAAGGGAGGGGAAGGACAAACTGGATTGCGTTTTCAGAAACGACAGAATGAGTTAAAAGTAACGTTGCGGTTAACTGCTGCATAATAGTGATACCGTTGTAGAAGATGGCTGATGCGATAAGAATAGGGGTGTTGCCGTTTCACGGGCTACTTCGCGTGCCAAAGGTAGTAATCTACCTACTTATAATATATGTATATAGTAATCGAGCTAAACACAATTATTCTAACAGGAAAGCGTCTAAGGAGAGGTATGTTAACACTACATCATTTAAATAATTCACGGTCTCAGCGAATTTTATGGCTGCTAGAAGAGCTAGGTGTGGATTATGAAATAGAACATTATCAACGAGATAGTAAGACTAATTTAGCACCAGATTCTCTGCGTGGGGTACACCCATTAGGACGTTCTCCTGTGTTATCTACGCCTGACGGGGCGATTGCTGAATCTGGCGCTATAGTGGAGTATTTAGTTCATACTCATGCTAAAGAGCATTTTGTTATGCCCACCGCCGGTGAAGACCGTCAGCAATATTGGTTCTGGCTGCATTTTGCAGAAGGCTCGCTAATGCCACCGCTGGTGGCCAACTTGGTGTTGGAAAAAGCGCGAGAAAAGGGCTCGAAGCCGTTTTTTATTAAACCCATTACTAACAAACTTATCGACGGCATATTGAATGCCTATTATGGGCCAAATTTAGCGCAGAGTTTACGTTATGTAGAATCTTACTTATCACGCAATACCTGGTTTGCAGGCGAGGCGCCTACGGGGGCTGACATCCAGATGATTTTTCCATTAGAGTCGTTGGTGGCCAGTGGCCGCGCCCGAGATTTTAGTGCTATTCAAGGGTATGTAAAGCGGGTTCACGCACGCCCTGCTTATCAACGGGCATTGGAAAAAGGCGGAGAGTACGCTTACGCTTAGCCCTTATATTGCCCTTGCGAGGTTAAGCTTCTCGGTTTATGTAGTCGTCGATAAGTTGCATAAAGGCCTCGCCATAGCGAGCTAGTTTGGTTTGTCCCACACCGCTTACCGAGAGCAGCGTTTCGCGGCTGGTGGGCAGCTTAGCGGCCATATCTACCAAGGTCGCATCGCTGAATACGACGTAGGGAGGCACTTCGTTTTCTTCTGCGAGTACTTTACGTAAGTGTTTAAGGCGCATGAACAGCGTACGATCGTAATTGGTCGGCGCTTGTTTAGCTTTTTTGTCCGGTTTAAATTCAAGTCGTGGCACTGCCAATTGAATGGCAACTTCACCTTTTAGCACAGGGCGGGCCGCTTCGGTTAGTCTCAGCGCTGCGTTGGCGGTAATATCTACGCGAATGAGCCCTTTGTGAATAAGTTGGTTGATAATATTGTGCCAGTAGCTGTCTGACTTATCCTTGCCTATGCCATAGGTGGATAATTGATGGTGCCCGGCTTCTTGCAAGCGTCGCAGTTGTTTACCCCGTAAAACGTCAATTACATATTGTGTAGCCGCTTGTTGGGACAGTCGCAGTACACAAGAAAGTACCTTCTGACTTAATACGGTGCCATCAATCATGGTGGGGGGATCTAAGCAGATGTCGCAATTGCCACAGGCGCTATCGCTAAACTGAGAAAAATAATTTAGTAACACCTGACGACGGCAGGTTTGTGCTTCTGAAAAAGCTTCCATCGCGGCAAACTTTTGAAGCTCTATGTCATTGCGCTCAGATTGCTCTCCTTGGCTTATCCATTGTTTAACTCTTGCTGCGTCTTTTTCATCAAATAACAATAAGGCTTCAGCGTCGAGGCCATCTCGACCAGCCCGGCCAGTTTCCTGATAGTAACTTTCTACGCTGCGCGGTACATCATGGTGTACTACATAGCGCACGTTCGACTTATTAATGCCCATGCCAAACGCCACTGTGGCTACCACAATATCAATTTTATCGGTAAGAAATTGGCGCTGTACTAACTCACGCTCGTCGGCGTCTAAGCCTGCGTGATACGCGGCACACCGAAACCCCTGGCGGAACAATTTAGCATGTAGGTCATCCACCTTTGCGCGGCTGTTGCAGTAAATAATGCCGCTGCCTTCTTGTTGCTTTACATAACTCACCACTTGCTCGAAAGCCTTGTACTTAGATAACACACGGTAACGAATATTGGGTCTGTCAAAACTTCCCTTATACACTAAAGGATTGTTGAGCTGCAGTTGAGCTAAGATGTCACTTTGGGTAGCAATATCAGCGGTAGCAGTTAGCCCTACCACGGGAATGTCAGGAAAATTTGCTTTAATTTGACCAAGAGCACGGTAGTCTTGCCTAAAATCATGGCCCCAATGGGAAACGCAGTGGGCTTCATCAATGGCAAACAAAGCCACGGTTGCTAATTTTAAGGTTTGTTGAAATCCATATTGGCGCAGGCGCTCAGGAGAAACATATAACAGATCGAGCTTACCTTGGATAAGCTGGTCGGCTATTTGCGCTTGCAACGCCGGATCTAAGGTTGAATTTAGATATGCTGCTTTTACCCCCAGCGCTTTCACTTGTTCTACTTGGTCTTGCATCAAGGAAATAAGGGGCGACACCACAATAGCTGTTCCTTGCCTAACTAGGGCGGGAATTTGGTAGCACAACGACTTACCTCCACCTGTGGGAAGTAGCACAAGTGCGTCATTGCCATTGCAGACATGGTGAATTACGTCTTTTTGACCATCACGAAACGCATCATAACCAAATACATTTTTCAGTACGGTTTCAGGTGATATGGCGGCCGGCAAGGCAGTGTCTTGCGTAGTTGGAGCTATTACAGTTGTCATGGGCGGGGATTTTACGCTGTTTTGTGTCGTTCTTCACGGGTGAAACGTAAAAACTGGACTAAAATTCAGATTAAATATTAATAGGTATAATTATTTAAAACATGACTTCTCAGTTTTCTCACGTAACGTCTTTGAAGATGAAATAAAAACAAAAAGGACGAATGATGAGTACAAATACCCTTGAGAATAATCCGTTAAGGGAGCAATTGATTGAGCATGTGATCAGTTTGTTCCGTGATACAATGCCGTTTAACCAATTGTTAGGTTTACAGTTTCTTCGTAAGCAACACGATATCGAGTTACACGTGCCATGGCAACAATCGCTAACGGGTAACCCGCTGCAAAAGATACTTCATGGTGGGGTAACTGCCACTATGCTAGATACAATCGGTGGTATAACCGCCATTATCGAAACCATAAGGCTTACGCCTTGCGATGAGCTCGCTAATTTGCAACAAAAACTGGCTACCATGGGAACCGTAGATATGCGCGTAGACTACCTTAGGCCAGGTAGAGGAACTCTTTTTGTTGCTACAGCGGCAGTTATTCGCAAAGGCAGTAAGTTAACGGTGTGCCGAATGGAGTTACACAACGAGCTAGGCGATCATATTGCATTTGGAACGGGAACTTATATGTTGGGATAGTAGCTTAGCATTCAGTGGAGGTGTACGGTGGCAGAACCCTTGCCAGATTTAATTGAAGAGTTTGTTAACGATAGCACAGGCGATGATCCAGCCACCATATTAATGGCCCTTAGCCAACAAGATACGGTTTATATTGCATCGTTATTAGAATCTTTGCCGGTAGAGCGGCGCCTAGTGGTATGGGAGGGTATGCCTCGAGAACGTAAACTTGCCGTTCTGGTAGAGATGCGTAGCGATCCTCGTGAAATTCTTATCGATGCGACACCCCACAACGAATGGGCGTCTATCTTCGCCGATATCGATGCTGAAGATTTACTCGAACTACTCGACTCGTTACCCAATAAGTTGGTGGACTTAGCGTACCAAGCCCTTGATAGCCAAGAGCGAAAGTACTTTCGAGATGCAACGCAGTTTCCTGATTCGCAAGTGGGGCACTGGATTAACCACGAATTATTGGTTTTACCGGCAAATGCCAAAGTTAGGGAAGGTTTGCGTTTACTGCGCAGAGAAGTGCCCCAGCATTGCGACAGTATCTATTTAGTGAATCGGTCAGGTCAGTTTTCAGGGTTAGTGAAAGTTACCCGCCTGTTCGTTGCGCATGAACATGCCTCTTTGTTTGAGTTAACTGAAGAGGCCGTTACCCCCTTGTTAGGTACAGAAGATGTATCTGGCGCATCATTGCAAGTACAGCGTTCGGGGTTCTCTGCTCTGCCGGTAACTGATGAAGCGGGTAAACTCATAGGACGGTTAGATATAACCTCTGCTAGCGAGCTTATTAACGAGTTTTATGAACGCCAAGTGATGGCATCTGCCGGTATGGATGAAGATGAAGATTTATTTTCGCCTGTAGCAAAAAGTGCTCGCAATCGCGCATTATGGTTGGGCATTAACTTACTCACCGCATTTTTAGCGTCATGGTTTATTGGTTTGTTCGAGGCCACCTTACAGCAGGTAGTGGCGCTGGCAGTACTGATGCCGGTGGTGGCGAGTATGGGCGGTATTGCAGGGAGTCAAACGCTAACGCTAATTGTAAGAGGGTTAGCGTTAGGGCAAGTAACCCCGGCCAATATGCGGGCATTAATGTTAAAAGAATTGAAAGTAGGCGGTGTAAACGGCGTAATTTGGGCGCTGGTAATTGGCGTTGTGGCTTATTTTTGGTTTACCGATGTAATGCTTGGGATAGTGATATGTTTAGCCATTCTATTTAATATTGTGGCGGCAGCACTGGCTGGGGTATTTGTTCCAGTAATTTTGGACAAACTTAAAATAGACCCCGCCTTGTCAGGCTCGGTAATACTTACCACGGTAACCGATATAGTGGGTTTTGTGGCCTTCTTAGGTCTTGGTACTTTATTTTTACTCTAAAACAGTGGCCTGGGGCGCATGTACGCCTAGGCCATCACCTTGATTGCTAGCCTTTGCGGTTAGATAGGAGAATTTGTTGTCGCACTCTGAACGTCAACGCGCAGACGCCAAGGTTGGTGTTTTATGCGCCATTGCCGCTTATTCCATGTGGGGGGTTGCCCCTCTTTACTTCAAGCAGTTAACGATAATTCCAGCCGCGGAAATTTTAATGCATCGAGTGATTTGGTCGGTGCTACTGCTAGTGGTGTTTATCGCCGGACTAAAGCAATGGCCTAAAGTGACAGCCGCGTTGCGCAACCGTAAGGTTATGAAAATTTTGTTCGTTGCAGGGCTTTTGCTTGGGGCAAACTGGTTGCTTTTTATATGGGCTATTAATAACAACCATATTCTTGATGCCAGTTTAGGGTATTACATCAACCCGTTAATTAATGTGTTTTTAGGCCGTCTCTTTCTGGGTGAACGGCTTCGCCGCTATCAGAAACTCGCCGTTATTTTAGCGCTTGTCGGCGTTACGGTTTTAATTTTTTCCTACGGTCATGTACCGTGGATAGCGCTGGTGCTGGCTGCAAGTTTCAGTGTGTATGGGCTATTAAGAAAGCGGGTGGCCGTTGACTCGCTACCAGGGTTGTTCATTGAAACTTTAATGCTGTCGCCCCTAGCACTGGGGTATTGGGTGTTGTTTGGTTCTGAATATAGCCAATTAACAAATAATCCTTTGTCCCTCAATTTATTGATATTTGCTGCGGGTGTTATTACCACTGCGCCACTGTTGTGCTTTACCGCAGCGGCTCGACGCATCATGTACTCCACACTTGGTTTTTTTCAATACATAGGGCCAACGCTAATGTTTATATTGGCGGTATACCTTTACAACGAGCCCTTAGAGGAAGCACGTTTGGTTACATTTGGTTTTGTGTGGTTAGCCCTGTTGGTATTTAGCGCCGACTCGCTGGTGGCATATAGACAACAAAAACGCGCCCGTACGGCCTTATCGTCTTAGCCTGCAGTTAGGCTAAGACAGCAGTGGCGTCACAACAAAGTTGGTTTCTTCCCCGTGTTTTGGCAAGGTATAGTTGCTGGTCGGCTGCCCGTAATAATACTTCAATGTTCTGGGTAGCAATGACACTGACGCCAATACTACAGGAAGCATAGATAATAGCCTCGCCTATCGCTATAGGGGTAACGGCAAGTGCTAAGCGAAACGTTTCTAGTTTTTGTTTGGCCTGTTGATGCGTGTGGTTGGGTAAGTACACACAAAACTCTTCGCCACCAAAACGAGAAAGAACATCGTGTTCGAAGCTTTTTTCTAACAAATTGCCTACCGTTTTTAGCACCATGTCGCCGGCTTCATGGCCATAGGTATCATTAATTTGCTTAAAATGATCTAAATCGACAATAGCTAATGCCTGGGTTTCAGGTAATTGCTGATGGGCGACAGTGACGGTATAGAAAAAGTGTCGCCGATTAGGCAAGCCGGTTAAATAATCGGTATTCGCGGCGCGGCGTATAGCATCTACGTTCTCGATATATTCAATATTCTGCATCACCTTGCATAAAAACTCTTCATGATAGATAGGTAGACGCAGGAAATCGTTTGCACCGCTTTTGATAAAGTGGGCAGACATCAACATGCCTTGGTCGTCCGCTATCCCCATAATAGCTAATTGCTCTTTGGTGAAGGCTTTGCGCAAATGGGATACAAATTGGGTGCCAGACATATCAGGCAATGCGTTATCTGTAATAACTAAGCGCACATGAATATGCTGAGCTAGCACGGCCATGGCCGCATGGGCGGATAAACAATCATACACCACAAAATTGTGGCGATTTAATAGTGACGACATATGTCGTCGATATCTACGGTTATTGCTAACCACCACCACTCCAATGGTTTTGTTTCTTTCCAAGCGGACGATTAAGCGGTTGAGGTAGTCATAAATCTGCGCGTTTTCTTTTGGAATGTAATCCACCACATTTTTCGCTAAAACCTTATCTCGGGTAGCAGTTTCCAGATTTTCAGTAGTCACAATAGTAGGGATATAGGCATTCACGGTGAAGTCGATGGCCTCACCGTGAGTAGCGTCGGGGAGCGCATAGGCCACCACAGCACATAAGAAGCTCTCAGGTACCATTTGGGCAAATAGCACCCGCGCAGCGGTAAGCGAACTAGCCCTCACAGGCGTTAAGCCTGCCTTGTGAACAAGCTTAGAGACAATATCTAGGTTGGCCTCGTTATTTTCGATAACCAATACATTTTGTTGCATAAACGCCTACTTGGTAGCGGGCTACCTTGCCAGATGGTTACGCCGGCTCCAATTTAGCGTAAGCGAGTACAAGCCACTTGGTGCCGAACTCATCAAAATTAACCTGAACCCGTGCGTGTTCGCCACTGCCTTCGTAGTTCAGAACTATGCCTTCGCCAAATTTTCTGTGAGTAACACGTTGGCCAAGTTGAAAGCCGGTCTCTTCAAACGACGCGTGCGACGTAGCTTGACTAAAGCGGTTATGAACTGGGCGCGAAATAGTTGATTTTAATCGCACTTCTTCCACACAGTCGGCGGGTATTTCTTTTATAAAACGCGATGCCGTATGGTATTTATCTTGCCCATAAAGTCGACGGCTTTCTGCATAGCTAATATAGAGTTTTTGCATTGCCCGCGTCATACCTACATAGCATAGACGACGTTCCTCCTCCATTCTACCTGGCTCGTCATTGGTCATCTGACTTGGGAACATGCCTTCTTCTACTCCAGCCATAAAGACCAGCGGGAACTCTAGCCCTTTGGCTGTATGAATAGTCATCATTTGCACTGCATCTTGGTCTTTATCGGCTTGTTGTTCACCTGCTTCCAGAGAGGCGTGAGCGAGAAAGGCAGAAAGTGGCGTCATTTCTTCCGCTTCATCAGGTACGATAAATTGCTTACAGGCAGTTACTAACTCCTCTAAGTTTTCCAGTCGCGCTTGGGCTTTTTCCCCGCGTTCAGCCTTATACATGGCATATAAGCCAGATTGGCGAATGGCGAGGTCGGCTTGTTCTTCTAACGGTATCTCTGTGGTGGCTTGTTCTAATTCGCTAATAAGTAGAACAAAACTTTGCATGGCATTTAGTGCACGCCCTTTCAGCGCTTTTTCGTTAATTAAATATTGGGTAGCCTGCCACATAGAGCAGTTGTGAGCACGTGCTGCCTCGCGTACTTGTGATAACGTTTTTTCACCAATTCCTCTGCTAGGAGTATTCACTACACGTTCAAAAGCAGCGTCATCGTTAGGATGGTTTATCATCCGCAAATAACCAAGCGCGTCTTTGATTTCTTGGCGTTCGAAGAAGCGTAAGCCGCCATAAATGCGATAGGCGATACCTTGGTGTAGCAACGCCTCTTCAAGTACCCGAGATTGGGCGTTATTTCGGTACAAAATAGCTGCATCTTTTAGTGCGTTACCCTGATGCAACCAGTCTTTTATTTTCGATACAATAAAACGTGCTTCATCAAGTTCATTAAAGCCGGCATAGACGGAAATAAGTTCGCCTTGGCTACCGTCAGTCCATAACTCTTTGCCTAAACGGCCGGTATTATTATCGATAACTGTATTAGCCGCTTTTAATATATTGCCCGTAGAGCGGTAATTTTGTTCCAAACGTACGGTGTTAGGGCTATCAAAATCTTTCAGAAAATGCTGGATATTGTCGACGTTAGCGCCCCGCCAACCATAAATAGACTGATCATCATCGCCAACGATCATTATGTTATTGTTGTCGCCGCTGCATAACATGCGTAGCCAAGCGTATTGTATGTTGTTGGTGTCCTGAAACTCATCGACTAAAACTGCCCGGAAGCGACGTTGGTAATGCGCTAACACGTCGGGATTTTTGGCCCATAGCTCATGGGCGCGTAATAGTAGCTCCGCAAAATCTACAAGGCCAGAGCGGTCACATGCATCCTGATAGGCAGCATAGATTTCCCGCATTTTCTGCTGAATATGGTCGCCGTGGGTTTCAATATGCTGAGGACGCAAGCCCTCATCTTTATTGCCATTGATATACCACTGAGCTTGGCGAGGCGGCCAATGCTTCTCGTCCAAATTCATTGCTTTTAGAATGCGCTTGATAAGCCGATACTGGTCATCAGAGTCGAGAATTTGAAAGTTTTCAGGTAAACCAGCTTCTGCGTGGTGAGCCCGCAATAGGCGGTGAGCTAAACCGTGAAAAGTACCAATCCACATGCTATGTAAATTGCGGCCCATTAATGACTCAATACGGCCTCGCATTTCACGGGCAGCCTTATTGGTAAAAGTTACCGCCAAAATAGAGAAGGGAGCTATGTTCTCCACTTCCATTAACCAGGCAATACGATGCACTAGAACACGGGTTTTACCGCTTCCAGCCCCGGCTAAAACCAAGGCATTGGACAAAGGTGCCGCTACCGCTTCACGTTGTTTGTCGTTGAGTTCGTCAAGCAGTCTGGATACATCCATAGTGTGATTTACCTAATTCGTTGCAAATTTATAACCGCGGTATTATGCCAGCTGACTGTTAATTTATACAGTCCAGTTTTACAGTGTAAGCGAGGGGGCCCGTGTACTCCTAATATTTCATGTGTATTGCTAACGTGGGCGCTGATATAGCAAGGTATAGAATAAGATATAACCAAGATATTGGTTGAATTGAGTGAATAATAGGCTTAGCGGGTGCTGCCTCGCTGTTGATACGTCGGCAGTTAAGGTAATATTTGCACTATTCAACGTGTAGTTACTTCAACCGGCTGCATCTTGCTCATCACCTCTCATAGGAATAGCCCATGACCGCATTTTCTACGCCCAATGATTTTTGGTCGTCGTTAAAACAAGAAGCCCAAAAAGTGGCAGATAGCGAGCCTTTGCTATCTAGTTATGTGCACGCTAGTGTATTAGCACATCATAACTTTGAGTCATCGTTAAGCTTTGTATTATCCAATAAGATGGCCGATGATGTGATGCCTGCCCTGGCTATTCGTGAGGTTTTCGATGAAGCCTACTTATTAGAGCCAGGTATCAGCGAGGCGGCTATAGCAGATATTCTTGCTATTAAAGCACGCGATGCTGCGGTGAATGACTATCTTACTCCTTTACTGCATTTTAAGGGCTTTCACGCGGTGCAAGTACACCGTATGGCGCACTATCTGTGGTTACACGGCCGTCATCAGCTAGCGCTATTTTTACAAAGTAGAAACTCGGCAAGTTTTGGTGTAGACATCCATCCCGCAGCGCGCATCGGCAAAGGCGTTATGTTTGACCATGCCACGGGTATTGTTGTGGGGGAAACCGCAATTATCGAAGATAATGTCTCTATATTACAGAGCGTAACCCTTGGTGGTACGGGCAACGAGTCGGGCGACCGTCATCCTAAAATCCGACAAGGGGTGTTAGTAGGTGCAGGGGCAAAAATTTTAGGCAATATTGAAATTGGTGAAGGTTCTAAAGTGGGCGCGGGTAGCGTGGTACTTGATGATGTACCTGCCCACGTGACGGTAGTAGGCGTACCTGCCAAAGTAGTAGGTCGCCCCGTATGCAAAAACCCATGCGAGTCAATGCGCCAAAACGTATTGGAAGATAACGGCTAAACCAAAGAAGCGGACAAGAGCTAACTAGGCAGCTAACTAGGACACCCACCTTTTTGATATAGACACCCACGAAATAGAGCTAACTAGGACACCCACCTTTTTTGGTATAGACACCCACGAAATAAACATGCAAATGTGGGTGTCCAGTGTATTTCACTCGACATAGACACCCATAATTTACAAATATAATGATGGGTGTCTAAAAGGTTATGGGTGTCTAAAAGGTTTCCCTTGCAGTGCGAGTATGTGGCTGTCTAATAGACAAAAAAGTAATGCGTAGCGTTAGCGAGCAAAAACGGAAAGTTCAGCTAGGTTGTCTAACACGATATGGGGAAGCACTGAGACGGGCTCTTTATGCAACTGCATCGGACGATTACAGGCAAACCACGCAGACTGAAAACCTGCGTTAATGGCGGCGTAAACATCTTTTTGAAGATTGTCGCCAACGTGCAAAATATGTTGAGGGGGGAGGTTAAGCGCATGAGACGCTTCGTCAAACATATCCCGTGCAGGTTTCATGCGTCGCTTAACACTTGCGTGGTAAATATGTTTAAAATATTTGTCTATCCCCACTTTTTTTGCATTAACGTTGCCGTTTGTAATAGCGACTAAGGGCATACATTGCGCTAACGTCGCCAGTGTATTATGCACCTCATCTGCAAGAGTGAAATTGCTCCTAGCGTCGTAAAAGCAATCAAAACATCGCTTTACTGCAGCATCAAGTTCAGCGTGTGGTTCGTTGTCGCTAACCGATAATCCAAAGTCTTCAGATAATGCCATGCGAAGCACGGTAAGCCGTAATTTACCCATGTCCGATGCGAGTAGGGGGTTATTGGCAATACTGTCAACTTTCAGCCGCTTCCACTGTTTAGCGTTTAGGGTGGCGGCACGTGGGTGATGTTTGCCGATATGAAGTCGTAGTGCTTCTTCAGCTTGCTGGATAATAGGTTCATTATTGTAAAGGGTGTCATCTAAATCGAACGTGATAGCTTTTACAGTAGATAGAGGGCGAAAAAACTGCATGGGTGATCGGGGCCTTTTTATTTTTTGTGTGCTCGCGGGTGCGCTGCATCGTACACCTTAGCGAGATGCTGAAAGTCTAAGTGGGTATATACCTGGGTGGTTGATAAGTTGGCGTGCCCAAGCAACTCCTGTACAGCGCGTAAATCACCACTAGACTCTAATACGTGCGTTGCGAAGGAATGGCGCAGCTTATGAGGGCTAACTTTTCGGTCGAGGCTTTGTTGCTCAGCCATTTGGTTCAATCGATTAGCCACTTGCCGATTAGAAATACGGGTTTTTCGTTTGCTTACGAAGATGGCTGTCTCATAGGGATCCGCATAGGCGGGCCTCACTTTTAGCCATGCGTTAAGGGCTTTCTGTGCGTGTCGTCCTATGGGTAATTGGCGCTGTTTGCTTCCTTTCCCCATTACTCGTAAGGTGCCGTCTCTTTGGTAGTCACTTAAGTTTAAACTGGTAAGCTCATTTAAGCGCAGTCCGCAACCATACAGTAATTCAAACATAGCGGCATCTCTACACACAATGCCTTCATCAGATTCACCGTTAAGCAATTGCTGCATCTCATCTACACTTAATTGCTTAGGGAGCGGCTTGCCTTGTTTAGGTGCCGAAATTCCTTCCACAGGATTACTGAAAAGCTGTTTTTGTTCAATTAGGTATAGGCAGAAAGTACGTAAAGCTGACAACCGTAACGCGATGCTACGAGGCTTATGCCCTGCCATTTTGGCTGCTGCCATAACGCGCTTTACGTCAGAGGGGGTGATGCCAGACCATTCATCTAGCCCTAATGTCTGCGCAATATCAATTAATTGGCGACGATAGTTTGAAAGTGTATGTTGAGAAAGGCCTCGCTCAACTTGTAAGTGTAGCAGGTATTTATCTAACCAAAACTGGCAGGAACCGCTTAATTCAGGCGTTGTTGCCACAGCAACTAGTACCCCATCATCTCTGGAAGAATAATATTGAGTACTTGTTGTAGCTGCATTAACAATAAGGTGTCCATGTCTGGCGTAAAGTGTGTGGCATCGCTACTACTGATCCCTAATATGCCAAGATCTTGCTTATCGCCAAGAAGAATAAGGGCTACCGACTCTGCATCATTTTCTGCAAATAAAAGCTGTCGTTCGTGTTGCGACAAGCGGCCAAAGAAGAAAGAACTATTTTTAAAGCGTTTCTCGGTAAATAGGCGGCGCTGTAACTCGGGGATAGCGTGAGGACCTTTAAAGCTTTTTATTACCGCGGAAGCTAATTGCAAGCGTTCTTGCAGTACATCTTCAAGGGTAAATTGTACTTCCGCTACGCTTTTGCACCTGAGCAATTGCACATTAAGATCGGTATAAACGCGATATATTTTCTCATTCTGTTTAGCAACACTAACCAGTTGCGAAAGTTTGAAATTTAGTTGGCGTACCTTTTTTCGTAGTTGTTCGCTTTGAATTTCAACCAAAGATACGCTTCCCTTTTGCTCATGGGGTACTTTGATTTTATCGGCGAGTTCGGGGTGCTGCGCAAAAAATTCAGGGTGCTTAACCAAATACGCATACACATCCGCAGGCGACAGGTTACTATCGCCAGAAAATACTTCTACTACAGCAGAAGCGCTTGATTGCCCTGAAGTTTCGCTCATAAGTTTATTTGTCCATCGTAGACATGCTCAGCAGGCCCTGTCATTTTTAGTACGCTATCAGGGCCTGGCCAGCGGATCCTTAAACTGCCACCGGGTAAATCTACCCGAACATCCTTGCTTAATTTACCTTGTATTTGACCGATTGCAACCGCTGCGCAAGCGCCGCTACCACATGCTAAGGTTTCACCAGATCCTCGTTCAAATACGCGAAGGCGAATATGCGAGTCGTTAATTATTTGCATAAAACCTACGTTCACTCCCTCAGGAAAACGCTCGTGACGCTCTACTTGAGGGCCTATTTCCAACACCGCGGCGGTATCTACATCGTCAACTTCAATAACACAATGGGGGTTGCCCATAGACACCGAACCGACGAAAAGCGTTTGGTCATCCACTCTTAAGATATAGGTGTTTTCTTGTTTATTAGCCTTCAAAGGAATGTCAGATGGGGTAAATTCAGGCTTCCCCATATTGACGGTAACTTGGCCATCCTTTTCAAGATACAGCACCATTTTTCCCGCTTTGGTACTCACTACAATTTTATTGCGGTTGATTAAGCCTTTTTGTTTTACAAAGCGCGCAAAACAACGCGCACCGTTACCGCATTGCTCTACTTCTGAACCATCAGCATTAAAGATGCGATAATGAAAGTCCTGCTCTGGGTCATAAGGCGGCTCCACCATCAGTAATTGGTCGAAACCAATACCGAAATTGCGGTTGGCCAACTGCTGAATTTTTTCTTTTGAGAAAAAAACGTTCTGGGTGACGTTGTCGATCACCATGAAGTCATTCCCCAGACCGTGCATTTTTGAGAATTGAACCTGCATTAACTGCGCATCTTTATATTGAGTTTTCCCTAGTTTACGTAAGTTTGTGCTCACCTTTCCAGAGATCTTTTTGAATTTCTCGTTCTCGAACAACAATTGCTTCGTCGCCATCTACCATTATTTCCGCTGGACGGCAGCGACTATTGTAGTTTGACGCCATAGTAAATCCATATGCGCCCGCGCTTCTTACCGCGAGAAAGTCTCCTGCACAAATAGCTAACTCTCTATCTTTTCCTATAAAATCGCCTGTTTCGCAGACAGGGCCCACTACATCATAGGTATGAGGTGTGGCACCTGAGCCTTGTATTACAGGGATAATATTTTGCCAAGCAGAATAAAGAGCCGGACGTAGCAAATCATTCATTGCGGCATCAACAATAGCAAAACTTTTTTCTTCACCTTGCTTAATGAATTCTACCTCTGTAACCATGATTCCTGCATTCGCAGCAATAGCCCGTCCTGGTTCTAGAATGAGTTTAAGGTTACTTCGCCCGTCCATCTTTTCTGCCATCGCGGCGGCATAGGCTTTCGGGTGAGGAGGTTCTTCATCGTCGTAAGTAACGCCAAGGCCGCCACCTACGTCCAGATGCTCTATTACAATGCCGCGCTCAGCAAGTTCATCAATAAGTAGCAGCAAACGCTCAAGCGCATCAACAAAAGGGCCTATTTCAGTTAATTGCGACCCGATATGACAATCCATGCCCACTACCTTTAAGTGCGAAAGCGAGGCGGCCAATTCGTAGGTTTGTATAGCGCGTTCTCGGGCTATGCCAAATTTGTTCGCTTTTAAACCGGTAGAAATGTAGGGGTGCGTCTTCGCATCAACGTCGGGGTTAATACGTAATGAAATAGGTGCTTGTGTTCCTAGACTTTCTGCTACGGCATTAATTCGGTGTAGCTCTGGTTCTGATTCAACATTGAAGCACATAATGCCTTGTTGTAACGCATACCGAATCTCATCAGATTTTTTACCGACCCCGGAGAAAACGACTTTGCTGGCATCGCCGCCAGCTTCGATAACGCGAGCAAGTTCACCGCCAGATACGATGTCAAAACCCGAGCCTAATTTCGCCAGGGCACTCAGTACCCCTAAGTTCGAATTGGCTTTAACTGCGTAGCAAATAAGGTGGGGGTGTTCGCCTATTGCATCGTTGAATGCGTGCCAGTGCCTTTCTAGGGTGGCACGTGAGTATACGTACAGAGGCGTACCGTGTTGTTGCGCCAGAGAGGTTACTGAAACATCTTCGGCGAACAATTGGCCTTCTTTATAAGCAAAAAAATCCACTAGTTAACATCTCCTAATGTGGCGGGGGGCGCTTGGGTTTTGTTTTTGAGCGCAGCCTCATCCGACGTATCAAGAGGTGTATTTTTACTGGGCGCATCTGGAATATAGAGCGCTCCTTTGTAACCACAGCCAGTTAATGCTATGGCGATAACTGATAGTACAACACACTTTTTAAGCACGAAGAATCCCGCGAAAGCTAGAACAAATGCCGCTATCATCGCATTGCGGTATTAAAATGCAAGAGACAATAAGTGTTCTTGGGTTTTCTCACCGTAATGTACATTCTTCCACAAGGTATTGCACAAATCGTTGGTATCTTGCCAATTGCCTTTTTTTAACCAATCTATCAATACACTAGGGTCATCGGGAAAACTTATCGCTTCATTATCAGGGGCATCGAGCCATTCTTCTGTGACGCCGGTATCCAATTGAAAAAGCGTGTGACATAGGTTGAGTTTATTGAGGGTTAAAACATTTGAAAGTTGCTCGAACTGCCCGTGTAAGGGTTTAATCAGTAGTTTTTTCCCTAGTTGCAATGCTTCACTAGAAAGTTCAAAACCGCCGTTTGCGATAACCCCTTTACACTGCTGCAAAGCACGCTGAAAATGATGTTTTGAAGTGGGGTGCCAGTGAATGTTTCCCTGCTTTGCCGACTGTTGAATCGCAGGATGAAAGCATAGAAAGTTTTGATCGCTAATGGGCTCTAGCATTTGGTGAATTTCACTTATATCTTCAAAAGGTAAGTACACCAGAATATTGTCAGCACTAGGAGCAAAAGCTGGTTTATCTGCAATAAAGGGAGGAATTATAGGCTGATTAAAGTGGTACCAGTGTACCCCGAGTTGGTATTGGGTGGGGGCAAAGCCCTTCATCAATAGTTTGTCTGCTATACCATCACCCGTTTTCGGTACCTTGTAGGCGAAGGCCGCTTGATGGCTAATTGAAATAGAAGGGGTGTGTTGCTGCTTCGCAGCCCACGCCGTGACGGGCTCGAAATCGTTTATCAATAAATCATAACTGTGGGTGTCTAGTTTTTTGATATCGTGCAAAAGCTGTTTTATGTTCGCGTTGCGCAACGTAGTCCAACGATCGACTTGGCCATTTTGGGTGACAAAGCTTAAGCCAGTGAGGGTGCGATAATCACCGAACACTTCCATATCGAAGTACTTTTCAGGGGGCCTGCCAGTAAATACAAAATCAACATCAATATCAGGGCGATTCGCTAATGCGGCGGCCATAATTCTTGCACGCGCAATATGCCCGTTGCCCGTGCCCTGTACACCATATAAAATTCTCATATTATCCCAATATTGCTAAACTCAATGAGGCTATCGTTATGCCTAGTGCGCCGCCTGCAAGAACATCTGATGGATAGTGTACACCTAGTAGAATTCGAGAGAGCCCTATAAGCGCCGCCCAACTGTAGGCGATGATAGCAAAGGAAGGATAATAGTGAGCAATAATACTTGCCATTAACCATGCAGCAGCAGTATGCCCCGAGGGCAATGAAAACTTATCGGAGGGAGTGACATGTGCGGTTAAATTTAATAGAAAATCACATGGGCGAGGGCGCTTGAACATCTTTTTAAGCAACACATAAACGGGAAGCTCCAAAGCGTAAGCCATTAATGCCGTGTACAAAAAGAGCTCACCGTGCTCTGGTTCAAAAGCCCATAGCAACATTCCAATGACAAAATATAAGTAGCCGTCACCGGTTTTAGACAGCCATATAATGCTACGACAGTCTCTTTTTACAGTAAGACGGTAGAGACGATAAAAAAGCGTTGTATCGTACTTGTTCAAGGATTTTAAATTCACCCGCCCTAGTCCCCATTGTGATGATTTAATGCACAGGCTAGAAAGGTACTGTGACCAATCAGTGACAGAAAAAAGAAACCTTTATGACATGCCCCCATCGTGTACCTTACTTTGGATGTTCGAAGACACCCACATTATTTGGCGAACAGCTGCTATAGACACCCACAACCATAAACATGGACAGCCACTATATTACCGTTAAGCGAAAAGAAAAAACCAGACACCCATGGTTTTACTACGAATGTTCAACCTAAAACGTCCAGTAAGAGCAACTCATTATTGCGCACGTTCAAATTAGTGTTAATTCGTCCGACTCCCATTGCCGTTTTACTAGCACGAGAATAAACACTAGTGATAATATCGACGGTGAACTGAGAGCGGCGATACAACTATAAAAGCTCACTGTTGTGTTGAACGAAGCAATTTTTATACACATTACGCGGAAAACTTCGAGTTTTGTGCTTTATACAGCAGTTAGCGGTGACATGAGGAATGTTTCTTTCGTGCTATCTAAATCAGCCATTTTCAGCGCACAAATAAATGCTATGCTAACCATAGTGGATTATTTCCTTCCCTCATTTAAAGTAAGGCAGAGCAATGGATTACAATACTTCCGAATTATGCGATTTATTTGCAGATAGCGTTGATGTGGTAGACCCAATATTCGCAAGTTATGGTGGGCGATATTCTTTCGGTGGTGAAATAACGACCGTGAAGTGCTTTGAAGATCGAGGGTTAATTGACCGAGTATTAGCTCAACCCGGCTCTGGAAAAGTGCTGTTGATTGACGGCGGTGGTTCTACCCGGCGTGCGCTTATAGATGCTTCATCTGTCCAAATTGCGATAGAAAATGATTGGGAAGGTATTGTGTGCTACGGCAGTGTACGTGAAGTAGACTCTTTGGCTGATATGGACATAGGTGTTTTGGCTGTTGCGGCTATCCCGGTAAATGCTGAAAGTGAGAGTATCGGCGATGTCGATGTACCTGTTAACTTTGGCGGAGTAACATTCTTGCCTGAAGATCATTTATATGCAGATAGTACTGGCGTTATTCTCTCCCCTGAGCCACTGGATTTGGATTAAGAACTTTTTGAAGCCAGTTATAGAACAAAAAAAGAAGGCATAACGCCTTCTTTTTTATTGCTTTTACGGTATAGATAACCGTTAGTAATTACTTTTCCTGATCAAACACTTCGTTTAAATACATGGCCATTCGAATCCCCGCCATCTGAAGGCGAGTAGTGGCAATTGGAAGGTTTGTATCTAAATATTTGTATGCCATATTGTTGGCGTTTTCTGGGTAAATCTTGTCACGTATTTGAGTACTTTCTTCAACCCACACTAAGGGGTCTGTGTTTGCCCAATCCCGAATATCTTTAGGTGTAATACTGCGGGTTAGCCACTGTGTCCATTCTGTGTAAGAAAGCTTACGTTGATCGATCATTTGTGAGTCCCATACACGGTGTAGGTTCGAATCCTGCCAAAAAAAGCGTACTTTAAGGCCGTTGCCACCACGATCCGTGCCATTGCCCGCATGTAAAGGTTGATGAAGGTCGCCTATAATATGCACCACAAAACGTAAGGCGAGACGCTTATCTTCGATACTCGCTGAAGGGCTTTGAAGTGTTTCTGTAAATTTTTTGAGCGCGGTGATCGCATCACCTTCTGAAGGAGCGCCTACTTCACTGTAATGGTTACCCATTGGAATGGTCACAAAGTGCCAAGGTGTAGCTGTTTTTTGCCAAAATTCACTCTCTTGTGTACGCATTTCATCAGCATACGTAGAAGCCTCTGCTAACGAACTGTTGGGAAGCAACTCCATTAATGCCGCTTGCGCTAAGGGGCTTAAGAATTGTTGCGCGATTGCACCAGTAACTCTATGGCCAGTTTGTCCCCATCCAAAAGCTGGAAAACTCGGTGCTATGGCGATAATGGCACCAAGTGCAAAGGTAATAATCTTGTTCATCAACGTCGGCATTTTTCTTCCTCTAAATGTTTGGCGGTTTGATATCCCCATCGAGCCACCAATGATTGCGCAATACCTAAGTGGTCTAAAATGCGGGCAACAACAAAATCCACGAGGTCATCAATGGTTGTTGGGTTGTGATAAAACCCGGGAGCCGCGGGCATAATTGTGGCACCCATTTGAGACAGTTTAAGCATGTTTTCAAGATGAATAGATGACAGTGGCATTTCACGCGGTACTAATATAAGTTGCCCGCGCTCTTTTAGTACTACGTCGGCGGCGCGTTCTATTAAGTTATCACTAGCGCCAACCGCGATAGAGGATAAAGTGCCAGTAGAGCAGGGGCAAACCACCATTTTAGCCGGGGCTGCAGAGCCTGATGCCACGGGTGAAAACCATTCTTCTTTGCCAAAAACGCTAATTTGGCCAGGCTTGCCTGCGCACTTTTCAGTGAAAAATGCTGCTGCGTCTTCAGGGCGGCTAGGTATTTTAAGGTTCTCTTCTGTTGCAAAAACAACTTTTGCTGCTGAGGAGATTAATACATATACCTGATAATCTGCCTTCACTAGAGAATTAAGTAGGGTTAACGCATAAGGGGCACCGGATGCGCCAGTTATAGCAAGTGTAACTTGTTTTTCGTGTTTCATGGTGCAACCTCGTTAAGCATATTGAGTACGCGTTGATGAATACCGTCAAAGCCACCATTACTCATGATAAGTATATGATCGCCCGACGCTGCTACGTGAGATAGCTGTTGAACGATTGCGTCGACGTTATTAAAACATTGTGTGGGTGTCTCACTTTCTTTAGCTCGGGAAGCTAAAGACCACTCTAAGCCCTCTGGTTCATAAACCAATACTTCGTCAGCTTGTTGCCACGAGGCTACTAAAGTATCTTTATGGACACCCATCTTCATCGTATTTGAACGTGGCTCTAACACCGCAATAATACGTTTTCTCCCTACTTTTTTACGAAGGCCATCAAGGGTAGTAGCAATAGCTGTTGGATGGTGGGCGAAGTCATCATAAACCGTTATACCGTTAACAACGCCTCTAATTTCCATTCGCCGTTTTACATTTTTAAAAGAACTTAGTGCTGCTATGGCATCGGTGAGTGTCACGCCCGCGTGATGGGCAGCAGCAATGGCCATAAGTGCGTTATCTACATTGTGCTGCCCCATGAGTGTCCAGCGAACGGTACCTGCGTTGTGACTATTGTGAATAACGTGGAACTCACTCCCGTCCCCATTGATAAGCGCTGCGTCCCATTCTTTACCTAAAGACTGTCGCTGCGACCAGCAGCCTTTTTCTAACGTAGTTTCTATGGCTGTCTGGTTATCGGGCGTTAAAATTAAGCCGCGCTGTGGCACCATACGAACGAGATGGTGGAATTGCGTTTGGATGGCCGCTAAATCAGCAAAAATATCAGCGTGATCAAACTCTAAGTTATTAATTACCAGTGTTTTCGGGCGGTAATGAACAAATTTGGAACGTTTATCAAAGAAAGCACTATCATATTCGTCGGCCTCAATAACGAAAAATGGGCCTTCGCCGACGCGGGCAGAGACACCAAAATTTTCCGGTACACCACCAATAAGGTACCCGGGGTTCAGCCCGGCATATTCTAATATCCAGGCAATCATGCTGCTGGTGGTCGTTTTTCCATGCGTACCGCTCGCACCAATAACCCATCGGTCTTTTAGTAAGTTATCAAGTAGCCACTGTGGTCCGCTGGTATAGGGTAAATTGCGATTCAATACAAATTCTACCGCTGGGTTTCCCCGAGACATGGCATTACCCACAATAACCATATCTGGGGCGGGCTCAAATTGCGTCTCATCCCAGCCTTCAGTTAATTCAATGCCCAGCGCTTCTAATTGCGTGCTCATTGGCGGATAGACATTGGCATCTGCCCCTGTGACTTTATGACCCAGTGACTTAGCAATAGCAGCAATGCCGCCCATAAAACTGCCGCAAATTCCAAGAATGTGTACGTGCATGGCGCCTTCTCATATAAACGTTCTATTAGGCGTGTACTTTATCAGAACCAGGGCTAGGTTGAATAACCAAATTTCAGTGAGTTAGTTGCTTTACGGGCTCAAGCTGTGCGGAACTGGTATGGGTTGTTTGTTGGATTATTCTTCAATGTTTCCCTTCGCGGCATTCACGGTTACAATCAACTTACAGGTGTTATTTTTTAATGCTTGTTGGCAAGGTAAGAAACAGCCAGTAAGGAAAACTGTGCGCCTTATGTTGTCATACCCTACATATCTCAAAAAAGGCTAACAAAGATGAAACGTTTAAACTCCCAATTGCAGCAAGACGGGGCGCCGCTTGAGCTTATATTGCTCATACGTACATTACTCGCGGGTTGTAAAGAAATCTCTTTCCGCGTAAGTCAGGGAGCACTGGCAGGTGTTTTGGGGTCAACCTTGTCTGAAAACGTACAGGGAGAAACTCAAAAAAAACTTGATGTTATTTCAAACCATATCTTAAAAGACACGTTAAGAGAATCTGGTTACGTGAAGGCAATTTCCTCTGAAGAGGAAGATGACGTGGTGCCGTGCAACCCGGAGGGCAAATATCTTGTCAGTTTCGACCCGTTGGATGGTTCATCCAATACGGAAATAAACAGCCTGATAGGTACTATTTTCTCCATTACTCATGCCCCTCAATGGATGGAGCCTGATGATCCTTCAGCATTTTTGCAACCAGGTACTCAAATTGTGGCCGCAGGTTATGTTCTTTACGGGCCTTCAACCATGCTAGCGTTATCCACCGGTCGTGGTACACACATATACACCTTGGACAAAACCCATGGTGGATTCTTACTGACTCACCCGAATATTCAGGTACCAGAAGACACTACTGAGTATTCTATCAATGCCTCAAATCAGCGTCATTGGGAGCCCGCCATGCAGGCGTATATCGCTGATTTATTAGCAGGTAAAGAAGGCCCTCGCAAAAAGAACTATAATATGCGTTGGGTGGCTGCCATGGTAGGAGATATTCATCGATTGTTATGTAGAGGGGGCATATTTATGTACCCGTATGATAATCGTGATCCGTCAAAACCAGGTAAGCTACGTTTGTTGTATGAAGCGAACCCTATGGCGTTTCTAATGGAGCAAGCGGGGGGTAAGGCCGAGACAGGCACAGGGCGTATATTAGAGGTGATGCCAGAAGAAATTCATCAACGTGTACCTTGTATCATTGGTTCAAAAGGCGAAGTTGAAGCTTGCCTGAGTTATGCCGAAAAGAGTGAATAGATAAAAATAGCAGCAAAATACAATAGATTGATACGACGAGCGTCGTAAAACATTTTTATTTTGCTGCGGTCGCCGTATACTTATGGGCAAAATTTCCAACATATCATTGTAAGGACTATAGAATGAGCTTAGGTGCTGTTCCTGCCGGCAAAAATTTGCCAGACGAAGTAAATGTAATCATCGAAATTCCAGCCCACGCTGACCCGGTGAAATACGAAGTAGACAAAGAAACTGGCGCGTTATATGTCGACCGTTTCATGGCAACTTGCATGCATTACCCAACTAACTACGGTTACGTTAATGACACTCTATCTGAAGACGGCGATCCAGTTGACGTGTTAGTGATGACACCCTTCCCATTATTGGCGGGCTCGGTTATCAAGTGTCGTCCTGTGGGCGTACTTAATATGACTGACGAATCAGGAAAAGATGCAAAAGTTCTTGCTGTACCTGTAGACAAACTTTCTACAATTTACCGCGATGTGAAAGAAATCTCTGATGTACCTCCATTACTATTGAAGCAAATTGAACATTTCTTCGAGCATTATAAAGATCTTGAGCCAGGCAAATGGGTTAAGATTGACGGATGGGCTGACGCAGAAGCGGCAAAAGCTGAAATTGTCTCAAGCGTTAAGCGTTTCGAAGCAGAATAATTCACGCAGCTTCAAATTAATGATAGAAAGGGCTGGTAGTTACCAGCCCTTTTTTATTGGTAAGAGAGAATTATGCGCAAACAAATGAATACCGTATGGGCGTTGATAAGCCTAATTTTGATGGTGTTGCCAATGGCAGCTAAATCTGCCGAAGAACCCGTGGAAGTATACTGGGAAGACTTGGTTCCTGAAGGCTTTAACGAAATGGCGCCCCCTGCAGTTCAGCATAATGGGGAAATGAGTCAGTTGCAGCCCGATGCACCTGTGGTAGACACTTATAATAATAAGCGAGTAAAGATACCAGGCTTTGTTGTGCCGTTAGAAGGGACAGATGAATTAACTACAGAATTTTTACTAGTGCCATATTTTGGCGCATGTATACATGTACCCCCTCCGCCTTCAAATCAAATCGTGTATGTGAAATTTGAAGAGGGCATTGCGATTGATAATATTTACGATGCAATTTGGGTTACCGGTGTATTGTCAACAGAGGGTTGGAGTGGCGATATTGCCTCGGTAGGCTATCGGTTAAGTGGCCAAGCTGTAGAAGCGTTTTAACGCTTCTACTTAGCGTATATTTTCTCAGCACGGTTGTAGAGTAACCATGAGGTTAAGATATATTTGTCATTACTTTTAGGGATAGCGCCACGATGCGTATGCGTAAAATATGCAGGAGCGATAACCATTCGGCCGGCTTTAGGTTTTACCGCTCTGTTTTGATAATAAAACTCTGTTTCTCCACCTTCTTCCACGTCGTTTAGATAGTACATAAACAGTAATACACGGTGCAAAGCGTCATTATGGGGCATTTGAGGAAATACTTCTGAATGCCAATAAGGATAACCCCCATTCCTAGCTGTGTAGCGTTGTGCATTAATATCGCCCACCCGATATAGGTAGTTAACTAAATTTGCTAAGTTAGGTTTGCCGACTTCATCGAAGTTTTCCCCAGTTAACTTTACCGGGTCTCCGGTTTTAGGGTGGCGCACTGTTAGACCCATTGGGCCAACTAGAGCAAAGTAGTACTTTTCAATATAGGCAACAAGTTGCTGCCCAGTGAGTTGCATTACCTGCTTGAAAAGGTCAGCAAACTCTGCGTTTTGGCTAATCGATACATCGGTGCTGCGTTTTTTATCTAAATCAACCCCGCCCCCGGTTCGACCTTGAGTAAGGTTAGGGCTCCTATCAAAACGCGCCATAAGTTCAGAGCATAACTCTGGCGGCAATACATCATCTATAACTTCTATTAAATCACTCACGCGTTTTTCACCTACTTATCAGTTACGGCTTTAAAATGGCGTTGTAACTCTTCTTTTACCATTTTTGGTATAGGCGCGGAGCGTTGGGTTTGATAGTCGAAGTGAACCATCGTTGTAACACCTGTAGAGCAAAGTTTATCTTGCTGCCATAGCTCTTGGTATACATCAAAGGCGCTATTCCCAAGACGACTAATAAACGTTTTTACCGTTACCGGATAGCCATAAAAAATTTGCGCGAGAAAATCTACTTTATAACTGGCTAAAATAAGCGGCCAGTTTTGTAAATCTAAAGTTGGGGTGAACATTCTAAATATTGGCTCTCGAGCGGCTTCAAACCAAGCGACTAACGCGGTATTGCTGACATGCTGCAAGGCATCAGTTTCACAAAAACGTACATCAAAAGAAGTAACCAGAGGGGTAGAAGCTGTCATAAAATACTTAGGGTTATATGAAGTTTCCTTCACTTTAGCATGGCGATAGGTTGTTTTCAGCCACCCACTTTTTATAGACACCCATTCACTAACCCAATAGTACCCGAGTCTTTACCGAGTCTTTACTAGACACCCACTTAGGACACCCGCTTAGCAGAACGTTTCGCCAAGACACTCACTTTGCAATTTCTATCCTAAGGGGCAGTACCATTAGCTTTTCCTTTCACCCATAGTAAGTGTTATTCATTTTTTATGTGTCCGTCCTATGCCACAGCCCAGAAAAACACTTATTTGTCTTGATGCAACGTCTTATTATCATTGTGTATCCCGTTGTGTTAGGCGTGCATTCCTTTGCGGTAGAGACCACTACAGCGGTAAAAGCTATGAGCACCGTAGGCATTGGGTAGAGAACCGTCTACTGAAGCTTGCAAGCGTATTTGCGATAGACGTTTGCGCTTATGCTGTTATGAGCAATCATACCCACCTGGTGCTTTATGTAGATAAGCGAAAAGCGCTTTCGCTCAGTACGGATGATGTACTGCGGCGCTGGCATATGCTGCATAAAGGTACAGAACTAACCCGCCAATACATGAACAGTAAATCGAGATCTAAGCTTTCTCAAATTCAGTTGCAAAGCGTATTGTCAAGCGTGTCGGTATACAGGAAAAGGTTGTACGATATAAGTTGGTTTATGCGCTTGCTAAATGAGTATATTGCAAGATTAGCCAACAAAGAGGATGAATGTACCGGGCGCTTTTGGGAAGGACGCTTTAAATCACAAGCCTTACTCGATGAAGCATCGCTACTAGCGTGTATGGCATATGTGGACTTGAACCCTATAAGGGCAGGAAAGGCAAAGACCCCTGAAAAATCGGCATATACGAGCATTAAACGACGAGTTAAAGCTGCGAAAGCGAACGCGCAACCACGCAGTCTTCTTCCTTTCATAGGGTCGACAAATTCAAAGGCGGAAAAAGGGCTTCCCTTCGCATTGGAGCACTACATGCAACTAGTTGACTATACGGGACGAAGGTTAACACAAAAAGCCGAGGGGGTTATTCCTGCTAATTGTGAACCTATACTTTCGCGAGTGGGGATTAACGAAGGCTATTGGTTTAAAATGACTAGCGGAATAGAAACACAGTTTCGTTCAAAAATAAGCATCACTATTGCACTACGCAAAGCTGCATTTTGAATTTGTGAAGGTTTAGGGTTACAAGCATTGAAGTGGAAGGTGGAAAAAGAAGCGAGTAAGCGGCTTCTTATCTTAGTCGTAGAGTGAAAATGCGCTATAGGTATATCTAAAAAATGTATCTAAAGCGTAATGTGACCCCCGGCTAATTTTCATTTACAATCCCCGTCAAACTTCTGATTAAACATTGATTATGACGGCAATTGGGATTGATTACGGTACATCTAACTCCGAAGTAGTGTACTTTGACGGTGCTACCCATAGGCATATAAAGCTAGATCCATTGGTGAAGAATGGTAGTAAAATCCGCTCATCCGTATTTATATATTTTGAGGACGAGCTACCTCCGCCCCCGGACGAAATGGTTGAAGTAAAAGTATCCCAATTGAAGCGCGTTATTAATGAGCAAATTGAGCGCGCTAAACAAGGCTACTATTCGGCAAAAGATCCCAAAGAGCAGTCGGTGTATAGCGGTCGTATAGACGACCTTCGTGGCGAATATCATAATAAACCGGCGTTGCAACGCAAAGCAATACAGCAACTTATGCATGCTATGTCATTAGATGAGATACCTCTGCTACGGTTAGTTGAAAGTGGAAAGTTCGCTTTTGGGGAAGAAGGATTCAAACGTTTTCTTAAAATGCCAGATAAAGGCAGGCTTATCTATTCACCTAAAAATTTTCTAGGCGCATCATTAGACGAAGATCAGAAAAAAGCTTTTAAAGGTATTATTGCTAACCAACTCGCCTATTTTAAACAGTGTGCCGAAATGCAACTTAATACGACCGTAACCTCAGCAATTATAGGTAGGCCGGTTAAGTTTCATGGTACGCGTGGTGAGGCAGGCAATCGGCAAGCTATACAAATTATGACAGAAGCCGCGTCTTTGGCAGGCTTCGCTCAAGTCGGCTTTCTCGATGAGCCTATCGCTGCCGCTTACAAAATAGAGCAAACCTTATCGCGGGATACTACAGCATTAATTGTGGATATAGGTGGGGGCACCACTGACGTATGTTGTATTAATCTTTCACCTGATAGAACTAACCAGCTAAACAGAGCTGAGGATGTTTTGTCGGTGACAGGAAGACGCCTTGGCGGAATGGACTGTGATAAAAGCCTGTTATTAAAGGCTGTAGCGCCAGAAATGGGCATGGGACTAAAAACAATAAACGGTTTGCCTGTGCCGCCAACCTACTATTCTGACATGTGTGCAGTTGATAACATACCCGCATTAACGCGTTTTTTCTCTGATGATTACGGTTTAGACATTGCCCAGACTATGTCTATTACTAAAGACGCAAAGCAATTAGAGCGTCTACTTATTGTACAGGAAAACAAGCTGTCTGCCCGTGTGGTTAACTCGGTTAGAATGGCGAAAGAACTCTTGTCGAGCAAAGATACTATTACCTTGCCATTACAGTATGTAGAGGACGACTTTAACGTAGACATTAGTAAAGAAGCGCTCAAGAAAGCATTAAAACCTTGGCTTAGCAAAGTAAAAGCCTTGGTAGTTGAATGTTTAGAGAAAACAGCCGTTAAACCTGAAGTAGTTATGATAACGGGGGGAATGAGCCTTTCTCCGATAATTATTGACGCACTTTATGAAACGCTTTTGAACGGAATGCCCCGGTTAGAGAATGATGCATTCAATTCAGTTTGTGAAGGGTTAGCGATACAAGCCGCAAAACAGTAGCGTAGTAGTTTCCTTTACAGCACTTTTAGACACCCATGTTAAATTAGACAGCCATATTCCCGAAACATGACATCCATACCTGTGTGCAAGGTTGCATTTAAACGTAGATGAATGTCTCGGGACTAGTGGGTGTCTTGTAGAGAAAACGCGCCAGTATGGCGCGTTTTTTAGTTTGCGTTAGCTTTGGTTAAGCATAGGCTTTAAGAAGCGACCTGTATGAGACACTGCTTGCTCTGCAACCTCTTCAGGGGTGCCTTCGGCAATGATTTGGCCACCGCCAGAGCCCCCTTCAGGGCCTAAGTCTACAATCCAGTCGGCAGTTTTAATCACATCCAAATTATGTTCAATCACCACTACAGTGTTGCCGTGATCGCGTAACTTATGCAATACCGCAAGCAATTGTTTAATATCATGGAAGTGCAAGCCAGTCGTCGGTTCATCCAAAATATATAGTGTTTGCCCAGTATCACGCTTAGAAAGCTCTTTAGCCAGTTTTACCCGCTGTGCTTCACCGCCCGATAAGGTAGTGGCAGCTTGGCCTAAGCGAATATAAGACAAGCCTACATCTTTTAATGTTTGAAGTTTACGTGCAATTGCGGGAATAGCTTCGAAGAACTGATGAGCATCTTCCACTGTCATCTCAAGAACTTCGTGAATATTCTTATCCTTGTACTTAACTTCTAGCGTTTCGCGATTGTAGCGTTTCCCTTTGCACACATCACAGGGTACATAAACGTCAGGCAGAAAGTGCATTTCTACCTTAATAACGCCATCGCCCTGACATGCTTCGCAACGCCCGCCTTTCACATTGAAACTAAACCTACCTGGTTTGTAGCCGCGCGATCGTGCTTCTTGGGTGCCGGCAAACATTTCACGAATTGGCGTGAATATACCCGCATACGTAGCAGGGTTGGACCTAGGCGTTCTTCCGATAGGGCTTTGGTCAATATCCACCACTTTATCTAGCTGATCTAGCCCGCTCATGCTTTCATAGGGGGCAGGTTCAGAGGTGGTAGCCTTATTTAAGGCGCAATGGGCAATTTTATAAAAGGTATCGTTTATAAGGGTAGATTTCCCGGAGCCAGATACGCCCGTTACACAGGTCATTACGCCCATAGGAATACGTAAATCCACCGACTGCAGGTTGTTACCTGTCGCCCCCTTTAATGTTAACCATTTATCTTTATGTGTCGGAGTTCGTTGTGGAGGGATATCAATTTTTTCCCGGCCTGATAGGTATTTCCCTGTAAGTGAATGCTCACTGTTAACAATATCTTCCAATGTGCCCTCAGCAATTATTTCTCCACCATGCACACCCGCACCAGGGCCAATATCCACCACATAATCGGCTTCTCGAATGGCATCTTCGTCATGTTCAACCACCAATACCGTATTCCCTAGGTCTCGTAGATGGGTGAGCGTTTTAAGTAGGCGCTCGTTGTCTCTTTGATGAAGACCAATTGAGGGCTCATCTAGCACGTACATTACGCCTACGAGTCCAGCACCAATTTGACTTGCCAGCCTAATACGTTGCGCCTCCCCCCCTGAAAGGGTATCAGCGCTGCGGGATAGGGAAAGATAATTCAAACCCACATTCACCAAAAAGCGAAGGCGATCGAGGATCTCTTTTAAAATCTTCTCTGCAATCTGTGCTTTTTGTCCAGCTAAATCGAGCGCTTCAAAGAAATCGTAAGCGCCAGCAATAGACATTTCGGCAATTGCCGGCAAATTAGTGTCTTGGATAAACACGTTTCTTGCTTCTGTACGCAATCGAGAACCGTCGCAACTACTGCAATGCTGCTGACTTAAATACTTAGCTAACTCTTCGCGTACCGAATTAGATTCCGTCTCGCGGTATCGGCGTTCCATATTCGGGATAATGCCCTCAAATGGATGCTTTCGCTCCATAATATCGCCGCGTTCGTTAATATACTTAAATGAAAGCGACTTGCCTTTCGAGCCATACAACACAATGTCTTTATGTTCTTGACTTAGGGTTTCAAACGGCGCGGCCAAATCGAAACCATAATGATCAGCAACAGCCTGTAGCATCTGAAAATAGTAATAGCTGCGTTTATCCCATCCGCGGATTGCGCCACCAGCCAAACTTAGCTCGGTATTTCCTACCACCCGTGATGGGTCGAAAAATTGGCGTGTTCCAAGGCCGTCACAGGTGGGGCAGGCCCCCGCTGGGTTATTAAAGGAAAATAACCGTGGCTCTAGTTCACTTAAGCTGTAACCGCAATGAGGGCAGGCGAAATTTGCTGAAAATACAATTTCTTCAGCGTCTTTATCGTCCATATCCGCTACTAGCGCATTCCCGTTGGCTAAGCTAAGCGCTGTCTCAAACGACTCTGACAAGCGAAGCGCCATATCGTCACGTACTTTAAAGCGATCAACCACCACTTCGATGGTGTGCTTTTTATGTAAATCTAGTTCAGGTGGATCGGATAGGTCGCATACTTCACCGTCAATACGGCAACGTATAAAACCCTGCGCTGACAGATTCTGCAGTGTCTTTACATGCTCACCTTTTCGCTCTTTGATAATAGGCGCTAGCAACATTAATTTGCTGCCCTCGGGCATTGCTAGAACCTTATCCACCATCTGACTTACCGTTTGCGCATCAAGCGGAACATCATGATCAGGGCAGCGCGGCGTACCTACTCGTGCAAACATCAATCGAAGATAGTCATATATTTCGGTGATGGTACCCACGGTTGAGCGGGGATTATGCGACGTGGATTTTTGCTCAATAGATATTGCGGGTGACAAGCCTTCAATGTGATCAACATCAGGCTTTTCCATCATCGAAAGAAACTGTCGGGCATAGGCAGACAGCGACTCAACGTATCGACGTTGGCCCTCTGCATACAAAGTGTCGAACGCTAGAGACGATTTACCCGAGCCAGACAGACCGGTGATGACCACAAGCTTATCCCGTGGCAAGGTTAAATCGATGTTTTTCAAATTGTGGGTGCGAGCACCGCGTATTTCGATTTTATCCATTGAAGCCTAAATGAGAAAAAAGAACCAGTATGCCATAGGTGTCAACTAAAGTGATATGACAATGCTTGTTGAAGTTATACTCGTCACACCTTGAAGAGATCATCTTAAGATTAGATTAATCGATTATTGGAAACGTGGGTAGACGCCCATAATATGCTACACTTCGCGCCCATCTTGAATTAGAGGACTTTGTCGGTTTGAACGCTTTGGAATTGCGCGCTGCTTTGGCGCTGGCATTGGTTTACGTTTTACGTATGTTAGGTTTATTTATGGTCATGCCTGTACTCGCTGTGGCGGCCATGGATTACCCTGATTACTCACCGCTAATGGTGGGGCTTGCTGTAGGAGGGTATGGCCTAACCCAGGCTGCCTTGCAAATTCCGATGGGTATGATGTCCGACAAGTGGGGCCGAAAACCCGTTATTCTGCTGGGGCTAAGCGTATTCGCAGTGGGCAGTTTTATTGCCGCTAACGCAGATACGATGAGTATGATGATAGTAGGGCGTATTTTGCAGGGGGCCGGTGCCATTGCCGGCGCTATCATGGCCCTCGCCACAGATGTTAGCCGAGAAAGTCAGCGGGCGAAGGTAATGGCTATTATCGGTATCGCTATCGGTTTTTCATTTTACCTTGCTGTTATTCTTGGCCCTCTGATTGCCAAAAATTGGGGGCTGGCGGGTATTTTTGCCATTACCGGTAGTTTGGCGATAGCCTGTATGCCCGTGATTAAGTGGATAGTGCCCACGGGCGTTAAAGTAAGTAGTGGCGACACGCTGCCGCAAAAAGGACAGTTAGCGCAGCTAATATTCTCTTCCCAATTGTGGCGACTTAATGTGAGTGTCTTACTTCTACATATGCTCATAACTTTGCTGTTCGTGCAGCTACCCGTAACCCTTGTACATTTCGATATGACACTGGACAGCCATTGGTCCGTCTACTTGCCAGTATTGGGATTATCTATTGTGGGCCTTGTAATAATGATGGGGATGGCGCGTGGTAGAACCCCTAAGTCGTTTCTTATTAGTGGTTCAATATTAATGGGTGTCGCATTTTTTGCGCTGGCGTTAAAAGATCATAGCTGGTGGGTGACTACGGCCGCGGTAGTGCTTTTTTTCACTGGTTTCAACTACCTTGAAGCGAACTTTCCTGCTCTGGTATCAAGTATTGCGCCTGCGGGGCAAAAGGGCACCGCAATGGGAATTTACGCCAGCTTCCAATTTTTTGGCGCATTTTTAGGGGGCATACTGTCAGGGGTGATTACTGATATTTGGTCTGCCGAGGTTGCGTATATGGTAGGCGCGATAAGCACACTGATATGGTTGTATGTATTAAGTGGTTTAAAAGAGGTAAGCCGCGTAAAACGGGTTACCATGAGTGGGCAATTTATTGATACCCAAGTTCTTGCTTTGCGAGGGAAACTGCTTAACGCCTCGGGGGTGCTTGAAGTTACCTTAAATAGTCAGCAAGGCGCAGTGTACTTAAAGGTTAATCGCGATTTTGATGCGAATGAAGCACGCAGGATTATCGATAGCGCATAGCACGTATATGGCACGTATATAGTTCGTATAGAGCCGCTATTTTACAAAGTTCACCAACAGGTTAGCCTGTAGCCTCAACCTTTGTGTAAGCACCAACGCAAGTAAAGCTAACTTGTGTCTGTCCTATGAGTTTGCTTTAATGATTACTTATTCATCAAGGATAGAGATAATGAAAATCACCCGCGAACTAGCCCTCCTTTTCGCTATGCTATGGTTAACTGGGTGCGCGATTAACGTCACACCAAATGCTTTTTTTTATCAAGACACCCAAAATAAACAGTTAGATACTACTAAGCTTCATGGCGCTATCGCTAAAGATGAAACCTCGGCAGGCATAACACGTGTCGAAATTGAGAATGCGCAAGGGTTAACGCTGCGGGGCATTGCCGTTTCTTACCCTTCGCCAAAAGTTAATATTATCTTTTATCCTGATAATCGTATGGCGGTGAGCGAAAACAACGCTGTGGTGCATCGCCTTGGTAAATTACCCGCTAATATATTATGGATGGATTACCAAGGCGTAGGGGCCAGTGAAAAAGCGCCTGAATTGAGTATTAATGCCATAAAAAATGATGCGCTGACCATTTATGATTATGCCGAGTCTACGTTTGATAATGGTTTACCTACGCTAGTGCACGGGCGCGGTGTGGGAAGTTATTTTGCTAGCTATGTAGCGGCAAACCGCCCCATCGATGCTTTAGTGTTAGACGGGGCATTTAATAATATTTCCGATCTTATTGCCAATATGGTGCCCGGTTTTTCAAACTCAATTACAAGTATGAAACTGCATCCAGAAGTGCACCTTATGCAAATCGCCCCTATATTGCGTCACTATGAAGGCCCACTGTGGATGATAGTAGGCGCGAAAGATAGTGTGACCCCCCCAGCGATTAGTGAACAACTTCTTAAAACCGCAGCAAGTGAACAAAAATCTATATCTGTCATCCCAAAGGTCACTCACAACGCCACGCTTACTACCGATTATGCGCTATCTGAATACCGCATTTTCATCGACACTTTATCAGCAAAATAGCGGCATCCACGGCCTTTTTGGCCTGTGGATAAAGTGTGGATCAAGTTGTTATTAACTCTCCAACAGGTCTTTCATATATTTTTTAAACGATCGTTCTTGACCACTCGGTCAGATCACGTTAAGGCGCGTAAATCAAGGGGTGTAAGGCTATTTTTTAAGATCGCCTAAAAAAATGATCGTAAGCTATTGAAAGATCGCGGCACGTAACGCGTTGGGGATAAACATTATATCGCCACGATCAATGAAGTATTTTTGTCAAGAGGAAAAGAGGAGGAATTATTGATAATAATTTCCTCTCTGCTAACGCTCACTTTCCGTCACCTATTTGCCTGCTATCGGCGTACTAAGGAGTCGCGTTTAACAATAGTTGGGGTGTATTTAAACGTTAACCCTTCCTCTGGTTCAGCGCCGCTAGCATATTTAAGCGCTAGTTCCGCCGCTTTCGCTGACATCATTTCGATAGGGTAGCGAAGCGTAGTTAATTTGGGTCGACAATATTTCGCTAGCAACACATCATCATAACCCACGACTGAAACGTCATCGGGCACCGAGATGTTATGATCTTGAAGCATTGTCATAGCGCCAGAGGCCATCGCATCGTTATAGGCCAACACAGCGGTAAATTTGGCGCCAGTGGCAAGCAAATTCTGCATCGCGAGTTCCCCACCTTCTTGGTCGGGGGCGGCGTATTCAATCATGCTTTCAGGGAGATCGATATTGGCGGCTTTGGTAGCTTCACGAATACCCTGTAATCTATGGTTTGGATCGTCAATGCGGTATTGACTGCTTATTACCGCAAGCTTCTTGTGGCCCTGATTAATCGCATATTCGGCCATAAGACGCCCGCCCGTCACATTGTCTAACCACACGCAGCGGTTAGCAATTTCGGGTATATAACGGTTTATAAGTACAAAACCGGGTATTTGGCGAGCAAAGTCAACAAGCGTTGCATCGTCTAACGCCTTACTATGCACCACCATGGCTTCCACGCGGTGTTCAAGCAAAATTTCAATAGCACGTAATTCAGTTTCTTTTTCAATAGACCCCGCGCTCAATAAGATTTGAACGTTACTTTTACGGGTTACACTTTCTACGCCGTGGGCTAGCATGGCAAAGAAAGGGTCGTGAAGTTCTGCCAACACTACACCTAATGAAGCACTGCGTTTAGTCACTAGCGCTCTCGCATTAGCATTGGGCCGGTAGCCCATGTCTTCCATAATTTTCTTTACCCGTTTACGGGTGTCTTTGCCCACCTTAGGGCCATCATTTATAACGCGAGAAACAGTGGCCAGTGACACACCGGCTGCCTGTGCAATATCTTTAATCGTTGCCATGGGTATAGAAAAACATGTGTTAATAGTTAATGGGTACGGGGCTTTCTCACTTATATGCCACCCTTAATCGGGCCGACAGCGCAGCAAGCGATGATCATCGAAGCTCCTCGAATTCGGCTCATAGCGTACAGTATATTTACAAATTTTCATAAGCTTGTTGTAAGTCTTTAGGATGTAAAAAGTAGGGAAAACGTATACTATCTTAGCCGTAAAGGGCTGTAGCCCTTAATTTTTGACACAGTTTGGGTGTTATCAGAAAGGTTAATTTATTGTTATGAAAGTAGTTGAATCGGATTTTGGAACGATTGATGGCAAGGTAGTCACGCAGTTTTTGCTGCGCAACGATAAAGGAATGGAAGTACGCCTGCTAAATTATGGTGGCATTATTCACGATATTAAGGTGCCGGATAAAAACGCGGAATTGCATGGGTGTGTCCAATCTTTAGATTCTTTACAACACTATATAAACGATGAAGGCTATCATGGTGCTATTGTCGGTCGTTATGCCAACCGAATTGGACAAGGTGCGTTTACCCTTAATGGGATAGAGTATCAGCTTGAGAAGAACGGCGGTGAGCACAACCTGCATGGCGGTTTATCCGGCTTTCACAAAAAAATGTGGCAGGCAAAGACAAGTGCTACCGCGCACACCGCGTCTGTCCACTTTAGTTTGCTCAGCGTTGATGGCGAAAGTGGCTTCCCTGGAAATGTGCAGGTAGAGGCTGTGTATACGTTAAATCAAGATAACGAACTTTCACTTCGTCTCAATGCCACCACTGACAAAGCCACACCCATTAGCCTTACTCAGCATGCTTATTTTACCTTGTCGCGCGAAGCAAGTGTGGTTAACACCCAAGTGAAAATAAATGCAAGAGAAGTAACCGACGCTGACGCCACGCTATTACCTACAGGCAAATTCGTAGAAGTTGCTGCCACTCCCTTCGATTTTACAGCGCTTACACCCATTGCCTCTCAGCTAGATAAAACCCATCCTTTGTTTGATATGGTAGGCGGTTACGACCACAACTATGTGCTCCGTGATAGCCAAGATAGCGAGGAACAAGCGCAAGTTTACGCAGAAGATACCGGTATCAGCATGAAGGTATTTACAAATTTACCTGGTATTCAGTTTTACACGGGCAACTTGCGCACCTCGCAGCAACTCGGCGCACTGTGTTTAGAACCGCAATACTTTCCTGATTCGCCGAATCAGCCGCACTTTCCTTGTTGTATTATTACCCCTGATACGCCTTTTAACGCCTACATCAAGTATCAGTTTAATGTTACTTAGATTCACTGTAGGTTGTGCAGAATAGGCTTGGCGTATTTTATTAACAATTATTTTTCTTTCTAACACAATTGAAAAACAAACGGCCTTCCTATACTATTTAGGGAAAACGTTTAACCTTTTGTGAGGAAAGCCCATCGCTTTCCTCTTAATACGAGTGAGAGTGACTATGGGAACGCCCTTTGATCCGTCTAATGATCCGCACCGCCGCTACAACCCATTAATAGGGGAGTGGGTGCTTGTTTCGCCCCACCGCGCAAAGCGTCCGTGGCAAGGTCAATCAGACGAGCCGGTGAACGACCAAAAGCCCAGTTACGATCCCTCGTGTTACTTATGTCCAAGCAATACCCGGGTTAATGGTGAAGTTAACCCTTCCTACACGGGTACCTTTGTGTTTGAGAACGACTTTGCGGCGCTCAAAAAAGATACCGAAGTTACCAGTGAAAAGTCAGGTTTGTTTCAGTTTGAAACTGAGCAAGGCTGTAGTCGCGTAATTTGCTTTTCACCTGATCACAGTAAAACGCTCCCAGAACTTAGCGATGAAGAACGCAAAGAGGTAGTGGATTGCTGGAAGGCACAAACCGCTGAATTAGGCGAAGAATATACGTGGGTACAGGTATTTGAGAATAAAGGCGCAATGATGGGCTGTTCTAACCCGCATCCCCACGGACAAGTGTGGGCGCAAAAGCATTTACCTACCGATCCCGCCAAGAAACTGGTTCAACTGAAAGAGTATTTCGCTACGCATCAACGCCCGCTGCTTCTTGATTATGCGCAACAGGAAATAGACAAACAAGAGCGAGTGGTATGTCAAAACGACGATTGGGTTGTTGTTGTGCCTTATTGGGCAGCGTGGCCTTTCGAGACATTGTTGCTACCCCGCTTCGACGTTCAGTCGATGGCCAATATCAGTGAGTCACAAGCAGCTTCACTGGCCTCTATTATTGGTGAAATTACGGCACGCTACGACAATTTATTTGAAACTTCTTTCCCATACTCAATGGGATGGCACAGTGCACCTTTTGATAGTGAGTCGCACCCCGAGTGGACTCTACACGCCCATTTCTTCCCCCCGTTGCTGCGCTCTGCAAGTGTACGCAAATTTATGGTGGGATACGAAATGATGGCCGAGGCGCAACGAGATTTAACGCCTGAACAGGCGGCTGAGCGACTTAAAGCCCTGCCTGTTGAGCACTATAAGAAACGTGAGAACAGTCATGGATAAGCAAACGCTTGCAACTGAATTTTCCCAACATTACGCGCACACGCCGGCATTAATTGCCCACGCCCCTGGCCGAGTTAACCTGATTGGTGAACATACCGATTATAACGATGGCTTTGTGTTCCCTGCCGCGATTAATTTTGGTACCTGGGTCGCCGCCTCAAAAAGGGACGATAACGCCATGGTTATTACCGCCATGGATTATGGAAACCAGGTTAATTCATTTTCACTCGATGCCATTGAATACGATGAATCGCAAGGTTGGGCAAATTATGTTCGAGGCGTAGTAAAAGTGCTACAAGACGCATTGCCCGGGTTAGGCGGGGCCAACTTATTGGTTACCGGTAATGTCCCTCAGGGCGCAGGTTTAAGCTCTTCAGCGTCGTTTGAAATTGCAGTACTTAAAGCACTAAGTGCCCTATATGGACTGCCCCTTGATGGAGTACAAGCAGCGCTATTAGGGCAAAAAGCTGAAAACACGTTCGTAGGATGTTCATGCGGTATTATGGATCAGCTTATCTCTGCCATGGGTAAAGAGGGCAATGCCATGTTGCTCGACTGCGAATCGCTCGCTATCGAACACTCTCCGTTGCCAGCTACCCATCAAATCGTCATTATTAACTCCAATGTTAAACGGGGTTTGGTAGACAGTGAATACAATTTACGTCGTGAGCAGTGTGAACAAGGAGCAGCTATTCTCAACGTAGCCTCGTTACGCCAGGCAACGCAGGCTATGCTAGAAGAAGCCAAACCATCAATGCCTGAAGTGGTATACAAGCGGGTGAAACACATCGTTACTGAAAACGCCCGAACATTGGCGGCGAGCGCTGCATTAAAAACTGGCGATATTGAAACCGTTAGCAAGGCTATGGCGCAATCCCATATTTCAATGCGCGACGACTTTGAAATCACCGTTCCTCCTATCGACTTCTTAGTTGAGATTATCAACGACCTTATCGGTGCTTCTGGCGGTGTGCGTATGACCGGAGGCGGATTTGGCGGCTGTGTTGTGGCGCTTGTACCTACAGATAGTGTTGCAGCAGTTAAACAATGTGTTGCCGACAAATATTACCCTGCTACTGGCTATCAGGCCGATGTATATGTGTGCACCGCAACCCAAGGCGCCTTCGCTTAACACGAACACTTTCCCATACATCAAGGCCAGCCGAGATGTTTTTTTAGCCGCATAGTATTTTATGCGGCTTTTTTTTGCGTAAATAACGAATAAGCGGTGAAATAAGTAAATAAAATGTGTTACTAATGTCAACGTTTCGCAGCGTAAAGAAACAATAATGTGCGTTACGCGTTAATTATAATAATAAAAACAGCTATCACCTGTGCACCCTGCACGCAGCAAAGTTACATAAAAAAATAAACCATTTGGGAAGAGTTATGAATTTAGCATCGTTAGATATTACGTTGTTCGTGATATACGTTGTCGCGCTTATTGCAATAGCGTGGTGGGTTTCACGGGAGAAGCAGGGGCACGAAAAAGACACCAACGACTACTTTTTGGCAGGCTCTAGTTTGCCATGGTGGGCCATTGGCGCATCGTTAATTGCAGCCAATATTTCCGCTGAACAAATTATTGGTATGTCTGGGTCAGGATACCAAATTGGACTGGCCATAGCCTCTTACGAGTGGATGGCAGCCATAACGCTTATTATTGTTGGTAAGTTCTTCCTTCCCATCTTCTTAAAGCACAAAATATATACCATGCCGCAATTCTTAGAGCAGCGCTACGACCACCGTGTAAGAAAGGTAATGGCTGTGTTTTGGCTTGGGGTCTACGTGTTCGTCAACCTTACTGCTGTATTGTGGCTAGGCGCATTAGCAATCAACACAATTTCTGGTGTTGATATGATGTACGGTATGATTTTTCTTGGTGTCTTTTCCCTTGCTTATTCATTGTACGGGGGGTTAAAAGCCGTTGCACTTACCGATATCATTCAAGTTGTCCTATTGGTATTTGGGGGGCTGTTTTTATCCTATACCGCGTTAAACTTGATAAGTGATGGGAATGGGCCGCTTCAAGGTTTTATCGACCTCACTAATCAGTTGCCTGAAAAATTCGATATGATTTTATCGCAAGATAACCCGCATTATATGGATTTACCTGGGTTATCTGTGCTTATTGGGGGCATGTGGATAATGAACTTATCGTATTGGGGCTTTAACCAATACATTATTCAGCGCACCCTGGCTGCTAAAAGTTTACAAGAGGCGCAAAAAGGTATCGCTTTCGCCGCCTTTCTTAAGCTGTTAATGCCCCTTATTGTCGTACTTCCTGGCATTGCGGCGGTGTTATTAGTACCAGACTTGGCAAAACCCGATCAAGCCTATCCTTCACTAATGACCTTAATGCCAGTAGGCCTTAAAGGTGTGATTTTCGCTGCACTCGTGGCGGCTATTGTTTCCTCACTGGCTTCTATGACTAACAGTGTATCTACCATTTTTACCATGGATATATATAAAGATAAGCGCCCCAATGAGTCGCAGCATCATTATGTAAAAGTTGGGCGCATAGTCAGCTTTGTTGCGCTTATCATCGCTATGCTTGCGGCCAAACCTTTACTTGGCAATTTCGATCAAGCATTCCAGTATATACAAGAGTTTACTGGCTTCTTTACTCCAGGTATCTGTGCGCTGTTCGTCTTAGGCATGTTTTGGAAGCGTACCACTGCAAATGGTGGTTTGGCAGCAGCCCTTGGGTCGTTCTTCTTAAGCCTTGCATTTTGGATGCTGTGGCCCTCATTGCCGTTTATCGACCGAGTTGGCCTGGTATTTCTGTTATGTGTGGGTCTTGCTGTGGTTATTTCCCTTGCCGAGAAAAAAGGCGTACATGAAAATGCTGTTGATGTTAATGAGGTTGAGTTCGGCACCACTAAAGGGTTCAACTTCGCTGCTTTTGCAGTGGTATTACTACTTATCGCCTTTTATAGCGCGTGGTGGTAATAACCGCCGCTTAATAGAGGCCTTAACTTAATAGTGCAAAACAGGGCGAAAGTTCAGCAAGACGATAGTTAAAAAATTTGTTAGCTTTTAATAGGAAAGCTAAGTTGCGGGAAAAACTTCGTTCTTCCCCAACAAAATACGATATACTATCGGGCTAAAAATCGATGAACTTTCGCGCTTGTTGCTGTCCCATTGAAAGCAACAAGACAATACATACGTTACAGGAGACATCAATGGCAACGAAAGGCGTGAACAAGGTTATTCTTGTAGGAAACCTTGGTAATGATCCTGAAGTAAGATACATGCCGAACGGAAACGCCGTTGCGAACCTTAGCCTAGCCACAAGCGAAAGCTGGAAAGACCAACAAGGCCAGGTTCAGGAGCGTACTGAATGGCACCGTCTTACCATGTACCGCCGCTTGGCAGAAATTGCGGGTGAATACCTTAAAAAGGGCTCGCAAATTTACGTTGAAGGTAAACTGCAAACGCGTAAGTGGCAAGACCAACAAGGTCAAGATCGTTACACAACAGAAATCATTGTTGACCAAATGCAAATGTTAGGCGGCCGTGGCGGTGAAGGTGGCGGCGCAGGCGGTGGTTATCAACGTCCGCAAAATAACCAGCAAGCCGGCTATCAGCAGCAAAATCAACAGCAAGGTGGTTACAACCAAAATCAAGGTGGTAATCAGGGCGGCGGCTATAATCAAGCCCCTCCACAAGGCCAAAGTGGTGGCAGCAATCAGTCACAACCTAAAACGCCTCCTATGGCAGAGCCTGATTTTGATTTTGACGACGACATTCCGTTCTAGACAAAGACAAAACATCAAATGTTGAAAAATAATTTTAAAAGCCTCGCTTATTAGCGGGGTTTTTTTATAGAACTATTTGTTGCTGCCTTGTTTGCACACCACTCATTGTTTAGCCATGCCACCACACACTTATCGATGTACTCCTTTTTTCACACCCCCTGGGCGGTCATATTGCTATAGCCCCGTTTAATACCCTACTTTAGCGTCTTATTACTATCTTTGGTTATACGTTTAACCTCCTAAGTATCAGTATTTTGTTAAAAATAAGATAGCCTTATTAGCATTAATTCATCTAAACAATATGGGCTGGCTTGTTTGTTCTAAAAACCGAGGTAATATGAACTCTGTGTTTAATTAACAAAAAATTAGCAAATTATGAAAACGTTATCCCTTTTTCTAAGTGCAGCACTGTTAGTTGGTGCCCCAGCGTATGCTGCGCAAAAACTGTATAAAGATTACCCTGCCGATGTAATGCCTGAGCTTAGCGAAAGTGGGGAATATAATGTAGGCGTAAAAACGATTACAGCTAATTACCCCAACCCTGTGATGACCATGGATGGGAAGCAAACAGAACGCTCACTAACACTAGAAGTGTGGTATCCGGCTGCTGAGAAAACCGACTTGGCGGTATACAGCGATGAAACCCGTAATGGCAACGTATTTGAAATACAGGCCGATGCGTACCGAGATGCCAGTATGCGCCCCACCGAAGAGGGATACCCCGTGGTCGTCATTTCACACGGCTACACAGGGTATCGTACCCTAATGTATTACCTCGGTGAACATCTCGCATCCCACGGTTACGTGGTAGCCGCAATTGATCACACAGATTCTACAAACAAAGATGTGAATTTTGCCGAAAACCCTTATTCAGGTTTCCCTAGCACGCTTCTGAATCGTTCGCGGGATCAAGTATTAACCCTAAATGCAGTTACCAGTCACGCCTTTTTTTCAGGCAACGTAGATAGTGAGCATGCTGGGTTGATCGGTTACTCAATGGGGGGCTACGGTGCAGTGAATACAGTAGGCGGCTGCTATAGCTTTAACGATCAAGCTGCTGCTACCTTTACGGGGGGTAAAGATCCAGCCGTAATTGAACACGTGAAACAAGCACTAAATACGTGCGCGGGTGGCAACGCCTCCGGTGATGAGACACTACCGGCGTGGAAAGCGGCCATGGCGTTAGCGCCTTGGGGGGGGCAACACCAATTATTTGATACTGACGCTTTAGCAAATATTAATGTTCCTATGTTATATGTGGCAGGGGATAACGATGATATTTCTGGCTATCAGGGTGTGCGCTGGTTATTTGAGCATACTGGCAATAAAGATACTAAGCTGCTAACTATCAAAAATGCGCGACACAACATCGCACCCCACCCAGCGCCTAAAGAGGCTTATGGCAATGAGTTTGATATTGGCACCTACCTTGAGCCAGCTTGGGAGGAACAAAAACTTAACGCAATAAATGAGCACTTTGCGCTGGCATTAATGAACTGCCATGTAAAACAAATGAGTGACTACTGTGACTTTTTAACCGTTTCAGGCAGCAGTGATCAAGCGCCTGTAGAAGGCAAAGTCCCCCCAGCGTGGAAAGGGTTTGATAATCGTTGGGCATTAGGTCTTAAGATGGAGTCGAAAGACTAAAAACTGCCAAACAAAAACGTGTAGGTTTTAAAAGGTTCATGATGTTATTTTCATGAACCTTTTTTCAATTGCGCAATTCTAAAATCCACGCCCGTACATTTTGTAATCTTTATTCTATAGATTGTTCGACCTTTTCGCTCGGCAGCATGTATTTACTCGACGATAATTTCGATTTAGCCGTCTCTACATTAGAACCATTAATGTATGAAGAGATTACTCAGTTAAACGATGAAGCTAAAGAGGCGTTGGCGCAAATTAAGCGCAAAAAAGATAAGCGCCTTGATGAGCTATTGGCCAAACTTGAGAAGCAAATAAGAAAGCGAGCCTAGTTTAAGGCTCGCGGTTTTCATGTTAGCAACGGCTTATATATCCGCTAACGGCTTAGTTATACGGCTGTTAGTGTATAAACAAGCGCTGTTTGAGGGAACAGTACGGGCAGTTGCATGCCGTATTGCATAAGCACTTCGCCACTAAATACTTGGCCTTCTGTTTGCTGCAAGATAGACGGCGAATACTCTTTTAAGGTAGTAGGCCAAACGCGTTGTAATTTATACTGCTTTTCTGCTGCAAGGCCTGCAAAGTAAAAACGATTTGGCGTAGTACGTAAGGTTTCTGTCACGCTGTTGTAGGCAAAAATCCCTTCGTTTTTATCTTTAGACACATAGCCAAATTTAACATTTAGGCCATCATCATCCATACGATAGAGATCGCCGCCATGAGTAATATGGCGGTATTTTTTATAAAGAGAAATAGCTTCACTAAGTGTCTTGCTCTCGTGTTCGGTTAGTTCACGGGGGTCCATCTCTATCCCCATATGACCAAACATCGCAACCGCGGCACGCATTTCAATTGGCATATGCCGGCCGGTAATATGACAATCTCGTGGGCCTACATGCGCGCCCATAACCTCAGACGGGAAGAAGTAAGAGCAGCCACGTTGGATGTATAAGCGGTCTAATGCATCGTTAGAGTCTGAGGTCCAGAAACGGTCTGTATGAGGCAGTATGCCTAAATCAACCCGGCCCCCACCAGAGCAACAGCTTTCTATTTCGATACCGGGTTTCGCGGCCTTCACGCGATCAATCAAACGATAAAGGGAAGCCATTTGACCGTGCATGGCAGGTTTACCCTGAAGGTTGCCTGGGTGATTCACGTCGCGGTTCATATCCCATTTGATGTAGCTGATCTTCGGGTAGGCTTTTAAAACATCGGTAATAACCTTATACAGGTATTCCACTACCTCTGGGTTGGTTAAATCCAACACGTATTGGTTCCTAAATGGCACCTGTGGGTTATTTTCAGTTTGTAGCGCCCATTCTGGATGCGCACGATAAAGGTCGCTATCTGGGTTAACCATTTCAGGTTCAAACCAAATACCGAATTCCATACCAAGCCCGGTTACATGGTCGATAAGTCCATCAAGCCCTGCTGGGTAAATTGTCTCATCTACTGTCCAATCACCAAGCCCCGCTTTATCGTTGCGACGGCCTTTAAACCAACCATCGTCCAACACAAATCGCTCAATGCCCAAGGGTGCTACTTTATCAGCAAGGGCTTTAAGCTCGTCTTCGTTGTGGTCGAAGTAAATGCCTTCCCACGTATTGTAGTGCACAGGTCTAGGTTTAGACGTTGCACTATGCTTTAAGATATTACGACGAATGAATTGATGAAAGTGTTGAGATAGCGAGGAGAAGCCGGCTTTCCCGTAACCTGTATAAAGGGTTGGTGTAGTATAGCTATCACCCGGCTGAAGGGTTACCTCACCGGGAAAAAGTAACTCGCCAAATTGTACGTAGCTTCGACCGTCTGCCATTAGCTCGGCTCTGAGTCTGTGGTTTGCTGAGGCGCCTAAATGATACCCAAAGCATTCACCAGTTAGTTCGCCAGTACCTTCAGGAAATGCAATTAGGCCCGGAAATGTATCGTGAGAGGTTTTACCACGGCGATTTTCTCTTACGTAGCTACCGAAGAATAAATCGTGATCGGTAGTTTGGAATTCAGCTGACCAGCGCCCTTCAAACGTCTTAAGTTTCGTTGCTGTAGTAGGTAACGGTAAGCTAGCGGCATTGAGGTAATGAAGGTTCAGTGGTGTTGCGCCGATATTTTCTATCTGCGAAACAAATGCAGCCACGGTAGACCCTTCGTCTAGCGATACCCTGGTAGTTAGACGCATGCCGCGATGGGTATCTTCGCCTACAAAAGAAACCTCATTTGCACTTTGGCTTACGTCTACTAACGTAAAGCCCGCCGACCATTGGTCTGAGTCACCAAAAACTTCCAGCCCTGGTTGGCCGGTCCAGCCTTCGCCGTGGGTAGGTACAAGTGTAATAGGTGGCTCTATCACTGGGGCGCATTTCGCCTCTTGGCGTGTGTTTAATACGCTTAGCATCTCAGGGGTAGTTGCTTCACTAAGTGGCGCCCCATAGTAAATTACTTTGGGCATCGCGCCTTGGCAATCAAAAGTAAGGTGTACGAACGTATTTTTTAACGTTACGAAATTAGGTTGTGTTGGCATAAAAACCTCGTCGTTAGTAGACGCCAGTGGGTCACTGAATATAACGCGCCATATGTATCAAATAAAGGTGAAGAGTACCCGTTTAACAAGAGGTTAAACGTTTACATTTTCTTGCTAAAAGCGCAACCTGAAAAAGCGATAAATACGCCTATTGGTCTGCGCTATTCGCTAATTAACTTTAGGCCTACTTTTTCAATAGGGTTTTCGTTAGTGCGGGTTAGTTGCACTAGCCGGTTGTATTGTCGTAACGAAAGCATCATGGCATTGATCGCCATAAGAATTCCTTGTTGATGCAGTTGCAACAGAGTATCTGCATTTAGTTCCGCTAGCTTTTCTTCATTAATAGAGAGCAGGTTTGCCGCTTCGTGTACCTCACCGTCTTGCCGAGTAATTGATACCGACAACCTGGTTAATAACCCAAGCTCTCTGAGTACTTTCAAAAATGCTTGCGCTTGTTGCTGACCTGCGACCAAGCTAGACAGTGCGCTTTGCTGTGCTTTTAACAGGGACGAGGGTTGACCATCGGTGGAAAATAGCGCCACGCCCACTGAGGTGTCAGGGGATACGCAAGGCGCTGATTCGTCTAATAGCACCGTAAATTTTTGTTCGCCCAATGCGTAATTAAAAGGATAACTTTGAATGCTTAAAGGAAGCGCATGGCCCAACCATTCCTGTTGCCCGCAAAAGACATTACCAAATTGTGGCCAGCCTACTACCGCAACTAACGCATGTGGGTGTTCAGTATCGTCAACGGCTACCGCTAACGGCATGCAGCCGCTTAAGCTTGCTATTTCATTAAAGCCAACGTTAACTAAGTTGAAGTCTTTAGCATGAGAGTAGCTATTGTCTTGAACAATTGAGTAGTGTTTATGTTGTGTGCTATCTAGCGGCACGTAGGTGGGTGAAGTCATAATGTACTCGTTATCGTATGGCGCTATAGTAGCTTTCAATAAGCCCCCTATGGGAGGGAAGGCGTGTGTGTAATTGACGGGTAAAGGCGTGATTAAGTTGTAACTGTTTACTGGCAAATTTTGCATTCAATGGGGTATGCATATATTTGTAACTATCACAAAAAGGGCTATTGCCATGGACCATACCATATAAAATATAGCGGTAGCTTTGGGCGCTGAATGCCTCAGTTGCGCTAGTAAAATCACTCTCTAGCACGGGGCGATATTTCCACTCATCTAACAAGCCAGCTAAACGCGCTGGTATACTGTCGACATTTCTGTTGTCTTGCCAAAAATCTTCCGTGCGATTGCTTAATACATAGTGCAGTTTTAAAAATTCAATGGTGCGCTCCCATAAGTAGGTGAGAGTAGCGTTCACCCGCTTGGCAACATGGGGCATAACCCCGCTATGCGCCGGAAGTTGCTCAGCCACAAGCGAGGCGCTTTGCTCAATAAGCATAAGAGACGAGGCCTCCAGAGGTTCTAGAAAACCACTTGAAAGGCCTATTGCGATACAGTTTTGTTTCCAAAACTGATGGCGATAACCGGTTTTAAATTTAATCTCTCTTATTTTGTCCCCAACGGCCAAGGAGGGCGCCACCGAGCCTAAATATTGCGTGAAGGTATGAAGCGCATCGTGAGAGCTTTGGTGCGCACTTGAGTGAACGTACCCCGTTCCGCGGCGATGTTGTAGCCCTATGTCCCATATCCATCCTGCCGTTTGGGCACTAGAGAGAGTATGACAAGCAATTGGGGCGTTTTCTTGCTCATAAGGCGCTTGGCAAACAAGAGCGCTATCCGCGAAAAGATGATGAGACGCATCTTTTAATTCAACACCCAGTGCTTTTTCTATAAGCAGAGCGTTAAAGCCCGAACAATCAATATAAAGGTCGCCTTTAATTTCCCCATTGTTGAGGGTGGTGAGTGCTTCAATACCATGTATGCCTGTTGCAACGTTTACTACGTCATCGATGAGATGATGTACGTTGAGTTGCTGTGTACAGTGTTCTCTTAGTAGCGCAATAAACTCACCGGCATCTAAATGATACCCATAGTTGGCACAAAAGGCAGATTTTGCTTGATTTGGTAATTTTGGCGCGAGCCCAGCCTCACATAAGGAAGGCTGAAAGCAAACGTCGTCTGCATAATATGAATTGCCCGCTCTTTCGCTTAGCCAGTAGGGGGTAATATCTGCAGTAGCTGAACCTTGAGGGGCGCTAAACGGGTGATAGTAATGGCTTTGACGGCTATTTTTATTTTCGTCGTTAATCTTATTAGTGTGGTGCCAGCCAACAAATTTACTCGCTTGTTTGAATGTCGCGCTGGCTTTTGTGATAAGGGTGTGCTCACTAATCCCAATTTTAGCTAACGTTCGGCGCATGGTAGGCCACGTACCTTCGCCAACTCCAATAGGATGTACCGAATTAGACTCGACAACGGTGATCGACACGGATTGCCCTTGCTTATTCGCTTGGCTATGTTTGGCGGCAAGCAGACCAGCGGTTAGCCAGCCTGCTGTGCCACCACCGACAATAACAATACGATTTATTGGGGTCATGTCGAGGTCTATTTCTTTATTCGCTTACAGGAACGTCGTCAATCAAACGGCCACGCCACTGGGCTTTTTGTTTAAACACGAGTCTATTTGTGGCTAATGCAAGCGCTATGCAGCAAATTAGCGTAACTAACATTAGATGGATATAGTGTAGGCCAAATGGCGCATGTACAAAACTAAAGTAGGCGTACAGTAGTACACCAAAAATGACAGAGAAAATCCCAGCGTTTGCATTTACGTTGTTAAACAATAGGCCCACGATAAAGATAGAGAGTATGGGCATGCTCAATAAGCCAAATAGTTGTTGAAGCAAATTAATAATACTTTCAGCTTGCGCATAAACAGGCACCATAACCAAAGAGACTACGGTTAGAAGCGCGGTTACCACGCCGCTCAAACGTGCCACATTAGGCTTTTTATCTACATAGGCTTCATGAATATCACACACATATAAGGCGGTGGCAGAATTAAGGTTACTGTTATAAGTGGTTAATACTGCCGCAGCAAGGGCGGCGGCAAATACACCCGATAACCAGTCTGGTAATACATCACCGACGAGGGTTCCATACGCAGCATCGTTAATATCACCATATAGCTTAAATGAAATTATGCCAGGCACCACAATGATGGTGGGAACGATAATAAAGCGGATAATGGCGGCGGCATACACCCCTTTTTGTGCTTCTTTAAGGTTAGGTGCTGCCATAGCGCGCTGGGTAATTACCTGATTAGTGCTCCAATAAAAGGTTTGAATGAAGATCATTCCCGTAAGCAGAGTGTGCCACGGAAGCGGAGAGTCATTATCACCAATTAAGGTTAGGCGTTCAGCTGGGATACCTGAAAAATCGAAGTCGATAGCAAACAGAGCTAATACAACCACCACTATCGCCATAACAAGTAGTAGTACCCCTGAATACGTGTCAGAAACAGCTACTGCACGCAAGCCTCCGAAAATAGCGTAAAAGGCGCCGATAAGCGCAAAAGCGGTGGCGACATACATTAAAGGAAGATCAACATTAAACATATTGATCATAAACAACGAGCCCGAATAAATTACCGCCGGCATGAAAATAAGGCTACTGCCTAAAAAGAAAAGCAAACCGATAAGGGCACGGATATGTTTGTTGTTGTAACGCATTTCCAACAGTTCGGTGGTGGTGGTGCACTGATAGTGGTAGTACACAGGTAGAAACACCCGGGCTAAAATTATAAGCCCCGCTACCGCAGCAAATTCCCACCAGGCTAACAGCGCCATTTGATTACCATTCATACCAACGAGCTGATCGGTACTTAGGTTGGTAAGCGTTATAGAGCCAGCAACGAAAATCCAAGAAAGGCCGCCGCCAGCGAGGAAATATTCTTTGTTTTCACTGGCTTTACTATGTCCGTGACCACGGCACTTAAGATAAGTAAGTAACCCGATAAGTGCGGTAATAAAAATAAAAACGATGAGTTGGGTTAAGCTGCCTGACACGAAAAACTCCTCAGCAGAAATAAGACAAAAAGGGGGCGAAATGGCCCCCTTTATTTTTGGCGCTTAATTAAAAGCTAGCACGCACACCTACGGCGTAGCGTGCGCCGTCAGCAACTTGCTGAACAAAGTGTTCAGACAGGCGGCCACGGCGGGTTAGTTCTTCATCGGTAACGTTAATACCTTCGAAGAATACAGTTAACGTCTCGTTGATATCATAGCTTACGCTCATATCAACCTGCGTATAGGTTTCAGTAAAGCGAGGTTCAGTACCACCTAGAGTACTTACTGCTTCCTGCATAAAGGTTTCACGATTGTTCAATGCTACACGTGCTTGGAAGGCATCTTTTTCATAAAACAGTGTAATGTTTTGCGAGTTACCTAAGCCAGGCAAACTAAACTCAGCATCGGAATTTACGATAGTCGCGTTTGCTTGAATACCAAATCCGTTCTCAAGAGTATGCAACCAGGCAATCTCAACCCCTTCAACTTCAAGGGTGTCGCCATTTCGAGGGCGAAGTACGTTAAACACATACTCTCCACTATCTAAGAATAATGACTCGTCTGCTGTGGAAGATGAGATAAAGTCTTCAACTTCTTTGTTAAATGCTGCGGCAGAAAAGTAGCTAGTATCATCGTAATACCATTCCAGTGATACATCCCAGCTGGTGGCCTTATAAGGCTGAAGCTCAGTGTTACCGGCTTGCGCTTGTAGGTTACCAGGGCGAGAAACGGTAATATTAAATACCGGGACTAGGTCGTCCATCATAGGACGCGTCAAGGTTTCTGCATACGCGTAGCGTAGGTACAAATCGTCAGTTAATTGAAGCTTCACGTTAACGTTAGGTAACAGCGACGAATAACTGTTCGACTCATTAACAGGTGTGCCTACATCTGTTTCATACACCACGTTGTAGTCTGACGGGTCATTAGGGATAGGTTCTAAATCTCTAACAATTTGGCTTGTCCCATCAACCGACGTATCCGTCTCGCTGTAACGAAAACCAAAGTTAATATCTACCGGCATATCAGACACTTCTGTTGAGAAGTAGAACTGGGCATAGGTACTTAGAATTTCTTCACTTACAACAAAGGAGTCGTTACTCGGTTGCGGATCGGCAATATTGGTTGCATCAATAGTGGTGCGAACCTCATCAAATGATAAGCCTGTTGCGTCGGCGATCTGTTGTACAGCCTCATCTGATGTTGCATACTCGAAGAAATCTTCAGGGTCGTAAGAAAGCCATTGATTTGGTACGCCATCGAAGTAGTTATCTGCGGTAAATACAGAGATCAGTTCGTCTGGGAAGTCAAATGTATAGCCGCAGTAAACATTACAGCCTGAAGCGAAACGACGGGTGTTAGTTTTTTCACGATCTTGATAGTAAATACCAAAATCTACTTTATAAAATGCATTGTCTGAATCTGGTACCCAAGAGAAATCGGCACGATATTCTGAGATTGTATCTTCAGTATCGAACCCGTTTCTTTCATTGTAGTGCATACGTGCTAACGAAGGGTCCTGCAATGCTGTGTCACCACCGGCAACTTCCAAGGTAGGTGTAGCGCCAGAGAAGTCAACGCTATATTCATTGTTATAACCTAAAACGGTAAAGAAGTTATCACCGCCACTGTTGTCTTCAGCTGTAGAGGTTGATAGGTCGATATTGGCAGTAAGGTTGTCGTTAACCAACCACTCAAAGTTAGCACCAAAAGCTTGTATTTCTACATCACGTCCATAACGGCGACGAATAAAGTCGGTGGCACCGCCAACACCTTCAACCACTGTACTGGTAACACTGCTAAGGCTACCATTTTCAGTAAATGTCATGTCATCTAAGTTGCTGTCGGTGAACCAGTGGCCAACACTGTGGGCATCAGAATCAACTTCAAATTTAGAGTACAACCCATCTAGCGTTAACGTCATATCATCGTTTGGCGCATATTGAACAACTAAATTACCTGAGGTTCTTTCGCGGTCGACTAAATCTACAATTTGGTCAAAGTTTTGCGGTATATATACATTATTATATTGAGATACAACTGCATAGTCTGGGTTGTCTAGCTGAGAACGATCAGTAATCGGCACATCGGGACGCCAGTAGCGCGTTTCCAACATGTTGGTTTGTAGTTTACGCTGCTGGAATGAGGCGGCAGCTAAAACACCGAGTTTACCATCAGCAAATGTATTCGTTACTAAGCCAGATAGCTGAGGGGTAGTTTCTTCTGAAATATCCTCATACATACCTTTAACACTGGCTACTGCTTTAAAACCGTCGAAAGCAAAGGGGCGCGCCGTCGTAACTTCTACGGTAGAGCCAATACCGCCTTCTTGCATAGAGGCCAATGGGCTCTTATACACTTTTGCACCGCTAATAAGTTCCGCAGGTAGGGTATCAAAACTGAATGCACGGCCTTGGTTTTCAGTCGCTATCTGACGACCATTAACCAACACTGTGTTAAAGTCGGGGCCGAAACCACGAACAGTAATATATTGGCCTTCACCGCCAGAACGGTCTATTGCTACACCTGTAATACGTTGTAAAGACTCAGCAACGTTCTGGTCAGGGAACTTACCTAAGTCTTCAGCGGTAATACCATCATAAACAACATCAGATGCCTTCTTGTCTAGCATCGAGGCCCTTAATGAGCTGGTAAAACCTTTTACTTCGATAACTTCTACTTGTTGGTCAGAGGGGTTTGTTTCCTCCTGCGCCAATGAAATTGGGGCGTATAGGGCAGAGGCGATAGCAACACCAACGAGAGAGCGTTTCGTGATGGGGCCTAATTGTGGTGTGTTAATTTTATGTGTCACTGTGTTATCTCCGTGAGTAGGCTGTTTTCGACGCACTTTGTGTTTAAATTACGTTTTAGCGCCGTGCGGTTCAAGTTATTTAACATATTATTTACACGCAGAATGCATTTAATTCAATTTTCTAATTATTATCTATATGAATTTTAAGCATTTTATTTTTTAAGGTAAAAGGTGAAACGTTTACCTTGATTGAGATACTAACACAAAATAACAATGTAATGATAATGTTATAAAAATATTTTGATATAAAAAAAGCGCAGTTGATAACTACGCCTTATTAACAAAGCGGCTAGGTAGCAATAATTAGCTGCAGCGAATGCGAGCTACCGCGTTTTTCCAACCTTCATAGGCTTGGTCTCGTTCGTCTTTCGATAAACGTGGGGTAAATACGCTATCGCTTTTCCAGCAATCGGTAAGGGTGTCGATAGAGGAAAATAAACCGTTTTGCAGCCCGGCAAGGAATGCGGCACCGAGCGCGGTAGTTTCAGTAATTTCGGGGCGTTCAACTTCTGCGCCTAATATGTCACTTAAAAAGCCCATTACCCAATCGTTACGCGACATGCCTCCGTCTACCCTTATGTTGGTAGGGCGTGCGCCATCACTTTCCATCGCTTTTTGAAGATCTTTAGTTTGATAGCAAACCGACTGTAAACCCGCGGCCACAATTTCACTTATGCCGGTATCTCGGGTTAACCCTAAAATAGCGCCACGGGCGTCAGGGTCCCAGTAGGGAGCGCCGAGTCCGGTAAATGCGGGAACCAAAAATACACCATTATCTTGTCTGGCACGTTGCGCTAAAGCTTCACTTTCGGCAGCATCATCAATAAGTTTTAAACCGTCGCGTAACCATTGAACCGTTGCCCCTGCCATAAAGATACTGCCTTCAAGCGCATAGGTGGTTTTGCCATTGAGTCGGTAGCCTACAGTAGTGAGCAAACGGTTTTTAGACTGTAGCGGGGTATCGCCGGTATTAAGGATCATGAAACACCCTGTACCGTAAGTACTCTTCGCCATTCCTTTTTCGAAACATGCTTGGCCAACTAACGCAGCTTGTTGGTCGCCCGCTACCCCTTGAATAGGAACGGGGTTGCCGATAATAGAAGCGTCGATAGTTCCAAATTCATCTGCACAATCCATAACCTCAGGTAGCATAGATTTGGGGATGTTGAAGGTATCTAGTAGGCGTTCATCCCAACACTGTTTGTTGATATCAAACAGCATAGTTCGAGAGGCGTTTGTGGCGTCTGTTTTATGTGACTGACCCCCTGTTAGGCGCCAAATTAAAAAGCTGTCTACGGTGCCGAAGAGCAGTTCGCCCGCTTCTGCTTGTTCTCGTGCGCCCTCTACGTTATCTAGAATCCAGGCTAATTTAGTAGCAGAAAAATAAGGGTCAAGCAGCAAGCCTGTAGTGTCTGTAATATAAGAGACCAAGCTATCGTCGTCATTTAATTCGCGGCACTTTGCACTCGTGCGTCTATCTTGCCAAACGATGGCAGGGTAAATGGGCTTGCCTGTGCCCTTATTCCACACCAAGGTAGTTTCCCGTTGGTTGGTGATACCAATTGACGCTATGTCAGACGGCGACACAGCACACTTCTCAAAGACATTCTTCATGGTAGCGGTAACGCTTTCCCAGATTTCTTCAGGATCGTGTTCAACCCAACCATCTTGGGGGTATTTCTGTGAAAACTCTTGTTGCGCGATGGCTGTGATAGTGCCGTCAGCGGCAAAAATAATGCTGCGAGAGCTTGTTGTACCTTGGTCGATGGCAAGAATATATTGTCCCATGAACACCTCTGCTGAACGTAGTTTGTAAAGAGTTTGCATTATTTACAGCGAATTAACAACGCTGAATTTTCGAAAACGAACATTTCTATGTTCTTTTTGTCATAGGCAGTGGAGGCGGAAGTACGTATACTTAGCCTATGACTATGTAGGAGTAAGCCATGAACCAAACCCAACGACATGAAAAAATAGTGAGTCTTATCAAGCAAAACGGTTTTATGTCCATTGATGATTTGGTTACTCAGTGTGCGGTTACGCCACAAACCATTCGTCGCGATTTAAATCAGTTGGCTGAGACCGGCGTATTGAGTAGGTATCATGGTGGTGCAGGATTAAATAGAAGCTGGGAAAATACGCCATACCAAGAGCGAAAAACCCAAAACCGTGAAGTCAAAGAACGTATTGCTGAAGCGGTAGCAAGCATGATCCCCAATGGCGCTTCATTATTTATCAACATAGGTACGACAACCGAGCTTATTGCCAGCAAACTACTTAATCATAAAAACTTGCACGTAGTGACGAACAATATCCATGTAGCCACTATATTATCAGCGAAAGAGGATTTTTCTGTGATCATAGCTGCAGGTGAAGTTCGCTATCGAGATGGCGGTATAATTGGTGAAGCTACCTGTGATTTCATTAGCCAGTTTCGAATGGATTATGGCATTATCGGTATAAGTGGTATTAGTGCTGATGGTGCGCTTCTTGATTTCGACTTCCGTGAAGTAAAGGTATCTCAAGCAATTCTATCGCATACTCAGCATGTGATACTGGCCGCAGACTATAGCAAGTTCGAACGTAAGGCCATGGTTGAACAGGGGCATATTTCGCAGGTTGACTGCCTTGTTTGCGATAAAACCCCACCCCCTGCTATCAGTGAAATTATCGCTGAAAACAACATCACCTTCATTCAAGCGTAACCTATACTCACTATTGTGTTTGCCAAACACTAGCACTTCGTGCGCGTGTTTAGTGTAACTGACCGAAGGCCATCACGCTCATTTATGTTCGTTAATGTTCGTTTTGTGTTGACATGTTTTCATTTTGATCGTCAAATAGCATGAAAGTTAGCCAAGCCACTAGGGGCATGATCATGACCAATTACAACAACAATGTAACGACGAGCGTCGACGTTTTAGTCGTAGGCGGGGGAGTAAACGGCGTTGGTGTGGCACTTGATGCCGCAGGACGGGGTTTAAGCGTAGCGCTATGTGAAAAAGGCGATCTTGGCGGTGCTACCTCTTCATCAAGTAGTAAATTGATTCATGGTGGCTTGCGCTATTTAGAACATTACGAATTTCGTTTGGTTAAAGAAGCACTGGCGGAGCGCGAAGTACTGTTAAGTAAAGCGCCGCACATAATGTGGCCTTTGCGTTTTCGTTTACCGCACCAAAAGCATCTTCGGCCCGCGTGGATGATAAGAATTGGATTGTTTTTGTACGACTCATTGGCTAAGCGGAACATGCTCCCCCGTTCTAAGAAGCTATCTACGTCTGCGCAAGGCCCCTTAGTAAGTGATATAAGCACGTGTTTTGAATATTCAGACGGCTGGGTTGATGACGCCAGATTAGTTGTTCTAAACGCCTTGGCCGCACAAGATCAAGGGGCGCAAATTTTCGCGCGTACCGAATGCGTTCATGCAGAAAAGCTTAATGATAAGTGGAGTGTTACGTTAAAATCGGCCAATGGGAAAACGTTTACAGTAGAGGCGAAATCCATAGTTAACGCTGCGGGGCCGTGGGCAGTGTCTTTCTTAGATAGACTGGCTGATATAAAAAACCCTAACGCCATGCGTCTTGTTAAAGGTAGCCATTTTATTGTGCCTAAGCTTTATGACACTGATGAAGCGTACATTTTGCAAAACAAGGATGGCCGGATTGTTTTTGTTATCCCCTACGAAGAAGACTTTTCTTTGGTGGGTACGACAGATGAAAATTACACTGGAAACCCTTCTGCGGCGGCGATTTCAGAGGCAGAAACTGATTATTTAATTGATATCGTTAATACCTACTTTAAAACTAAAATTAACCGAGATAGCGTGGTACATAGTTATAGCGGTGTGCGGCCATTGCTTGAAGAAGCTAATGCATCGGCCCAGGAGCTTACGCGCGACTATAAAGTAGAATTAATTGGCGAGAAGAATACGCCTATGCTCCTTAATATCTTCGGCGGCAAGATAACCACTTACCGAAAACTCGCTGAACATGCAGTAGATAAACTGGCTGCACAGTTTCCCCGTGCAGGCAAAGCTTGGACAAGGGACGTTCCACTACCTGGCGGCGCGTTTGAAGGAAAAGAGGCACTATTTGACAGTTTGTCACAGCAATATCCTTGGCTACCGAGCGACATTACGCGCCGCTACGTGCGCCAATACGGCCTGCTATGTCATAAATTCCTAGAAGGAAAACAAAGTATTGATGCTTTGGGTGAGAATTTCGGCGCTAATTTATACCAAGCCGAAGTCGACTACCTTATTGAGTATGAATGGGCGATGTCTCTTGAAGATGTTATTTGGCGGAGAACTAAGCAAGGTTTACGTTTATCCAACGCCCAACAGCAGCATTTAGAAAACTATATTTTAGCTAAGCAGCAGGCTGAGGTGACATTGAATACTAAGGTAAACAATAACGCTGATACAGACCCAGTAAGTATTCCTAAAACCGCATAATAACATGGGGACGTAGGGCGAAAGATAGGCGCCTTACGTGCCACATTTATCCCCCACGCCTTGCGTAAAAATCTTACCGATGTTCTATTAAAAGTGTGCTATACAAATAGTACAAGGCACTGATTATGAACACGGATTATGAAAAAGTCACCGAAACAAAAAGACACTTCAAGTGTTCTTAGTAACCTATTGCGCGTGGTTATTGTTATTGTCTTTGCGGGCTCCTTAATTTTTGTGATCAACAATATAAATACGCCCGAAGAAGACCAAACTAGCGAACAGTTCACGGTGTTAGCTAACGTTTTCCGCGAGCATGTATCATCAGCACATTGGAAATGGCGTGCAGGCCAGCATACGTCAATGATAATGCTTATTCACTACGACAAAAGCGGTAAAGAAGTTAACCGAAGCCCGGTAAAGATAAATGCCAATGGCTGGCCTACAGGTGAGTTTACCGCTGATGGGTGTAAGGACATTTGGGATGCGTTACTCGCCCGCCCCATGCGAGTAGATGGTTTCAAAGTTATTCCACGGCTTTATGATGAAACCACTGCTAAAGACCAAAGTAACTATTGGTGTCGATACAGTTTAAGTTCAGGGGCGTATTTCGATTATTTCCCTGCAACGGGCACCACTAACCCAATTACCTTGTAAATTAGATGCTAGTCACGGGGCTAACGACCCAAAATGCTGCCAAATACCGTTGAATATAAGCGCAGGCTTCATCGCCAAATAGAAAATTTATTCACAATAAAATGAGTAATCTAGTGAACTAATTCTCATGAGTGTTGTCACCCTAGGCAATACGCAATCTTTACAATTGTGGGTTTGCATTTTATTTGAGTATTATTTAAAGACTATACTCATGCATTACTTGCCCAAATATGCCCCCATTGTTAAAGTGTGCGGATAAATATCGACTTCACGTTAAAGCGTCGTCATCTCACCCTTGCTAACACGCGTTAACACATTAACAGGAATACACTTTTCATGTTTAAAAAGCTTCGAGGCATGTTCTCTAATGATCTGTCCATCGACCTCGGAACAGCTAATACGCTGATTTACGTTAAAGACCAAGGTATTGTTCTTAACGAACCCTCCGTTGTTGCTATTCGCCAAGAGCGGGCCGCCGGCCCTAAGAGTGTGGCTGCCGTGGGCGCCGAGGCAAAACGTATGCTAGGTCGTACGCCTGGCAATATTCGTGCAATTCGTCCAATGAAAGACGGCGTTATCGCCGATTTTTACGTAACCGAAAAGATGCTTCAGCATTTTATTAAACAGGTTCACGATAATAACTTCTTGCGCCCAAGTCCTCGTGTATTGGTTTGTGTTCCTTGTGGGTCTACGCAAGTAGAACGCCGTGCAATTAAAGAGTCAGCACTTGGTGCTGGAGCACGTGAGGTGTACCTAATTGATGAACCAATGGCAGCCGCCATAGGTGCAGGCTTACCCGTATCAGAAGCAACAGGCTCAATGGTTGTAGATATTGGTGGCGGTACTACAGAAGTTGCCATTATTTCACTTAATGGCGTAGTGTATTCCTCTTCAGTGCGTATTGGTGGGGATAAATTTGACGAAGCCATTATTAATTATATTCGCCGTAACTTTGGCTCGCTTATAGGTGAAGCCACGGCTGAGCGCATTAAGCATGAAATTGGTGCTGCCTATCCGGGCGAAGAAGTTCGAGAAATTGAAGTTCGTGGTAGAAACCTGGCAGAAGGGGTTCCGCGTGGCTTTACGCTAAACTCAAACGAAATTTTAGAGGCACTACAAGAGCCGCTTACCGGCATAGTTTCAGCTGTTATGGTTGCCCTTGAACAGTCTCCGCCAGAGCTTGCCTCTGATATTTCCGAGCGCGGCATGGTGTTAACTGGCGGTGGTGCGTTATTAAAAGATCTCGATCGTTTGCTAATGGAAGAAACGGGTATTCCAGTGGTTATTGCAGATGACCCTCTTACTTGTGTAGCACGTGGCGGCGGTAAGGCATTCGACATGATTGACCTTCACGGTGGCGACCTGTTTAGTTACGAGTAAACGGGCAAGGCAACCTACACGGTTGCCTTCTTTGTATCATGGATACTATCTTCACCCGCGGTCCCTCATTAAATAATAGATTAGCATTGGCACTTGTGTTGTCAGTGCTGCTCGTTTTTGTTGATCATAAACTCGATGGGTTCAAATCTACCCGCGTTTACCTAAACTCTCTTATGAGTCCTATTCAGTACCTTGCAAATTTGCCTGGCCTATTGCTTAGCGAAAGTGCCCAGCGGCTCACCTCCCATGAAGATTTGCTAGCAGAAAATGCGCAACTGACTAATCAACTTTTGTTGATGAGTGAAAAGCTCCAGCAATTTGAGGTACTAGAAAAAGAAAACACCCAGTTAAGAGAGCTACTGTCTGCGCCGGTACGCACCGAGTCGAGAAAGATGGTAGCTGAGCTTATGGCGGTAGATAAAAACCCCTATAGCCAACAGGTGGTCATCAACAAAGGCGCGATTGATGGGGTTTACTTATCGCAACCGGTACTTGATGAAAAAGGGATTATCGGCCAAGTCATGGAAGTGGGCTCCACCAACAGCCGTGTATTACTCATTGCGGATGTTACCCATGCCATACCCGTTCGTTCCCTGCGCAATAATATCCGATTTATAGCCACCGGAAGCGGCGTGCTATCAGAATTGTATTTAGAGCATGTACCGCACAGCGTAGATGTAAAAGAAGGGGATGTACTAATTTCTTCAGGGTTGGGAAAAATCTTCCCCGAGGGTTATCCCGTTGCTACTGTTACCTCTGTTATAAGAGATGAAAGCCGTCCATTTGCAAGAATAATTGCACAGCCAATGGCAAACCTAGATAGATTGAAATACCTATTGCTGCTTTGGGCTGAGCCTGAGGCGTCGCTGCCTGCGATCCCCGAGGAGGAAAACAGCAATGATTCGTAAGCGTCATACCGCTATTTTCATAAGTATTATCATTGCCTTGGTACTGCAAATTGTTCCTTTGCCATTTCAAGTAGATTTATACCGCCCCGATTGGGTATTGGTGGTGTTGGCCTATTGGACAATGGCACTTCCTCATCGCGTTAACGTGGGTATTGCATTTATTTGCGGTATCGCAGTGGATGTGTTGATGGGAACAACGCTTGGGATCCACAGTTTTGGGTTATCTATCTCAGTCTACGTATTGGCAGCGAATTACCAACGGCTACGTAACTATTCAGTGTGGCAGCAGGCCATTGTTATAGGCCTATTGTCGGCGCTTTATCATCTATTAACCTTTTGGGTGCAGCATCTACTCACAGATATCTATTTTCAATTAGACTATTTATGGCCGGTACTAACCTCTATGGTTATTTGGCCGTGGGTGTTTTGGTTGCTACGTAGAACCCGTCGTCAGCTATCTATCACCTAATACGAGGCTAAACATCTGTGACCGTATCTGTAGTACTTGCATCCGCATCGCCACGGCGCACCGCGCTCCTTAATCAGTTAGGCATAAGCCACCAAGTAATGCCGGTAGATATCGACGAGTCGGCATGGCCTGATGAAACACCCAACGCACAGGTGGCACGCTTAGCCGGTGAAAAAGCACAAGCCGCTTTGACGCGATTAAGGCAAGCGGGGGAGCTGACAGCGAGTACGCTTATATTAGCTTCAGATACACTTATTGCTTTTAACGGCTTAAGTCTGGGCAAGCCCACAGATAAAGAAGACGCGAGACGTATTCTTACCATGTTATCGGGCAAGCAACATCAAGTACTTACAGCCATTTCAGTGGCGAACGCTGAGCGCAGCGTTACCAAAACCATAACCACGTTAGTTAACTTTGCCTCATTGACGAATGCCCAAATTGACGCATACTGGGAAACAGGCGAGCCAGCAGATAAAGCGGGAAGTTATGCCATTCAAGGCATCGGTGGTCAGTTTGTAAAATCCATCAACGGCAGTGCCAGTGCGGTGGTAGGGCTACCTTTGTATGAGACAAGACAGTTACTCAGTGAATTTGGAGTTGTAGAGTGAGTGCAGAGCTACTAATCAATGTAACACCCTCTGAGTCCCGTGTGGCCCTTATTGAAAACGGAATTTTGCAAGAAATTCATGTGGAAAGGCATACGAAACGAGGCTTGGTTGGCAATATCTACCGCGGTAAAGTAAGCCGCGTACTGCCAGGTATGCAGGCTGCGTTTGTGGATATTGGGTTAGAAAAGGCGGCATTTCTCCATGCCTCAGATATTGTAATCCACAATGAAATTGCTGAAGAAGTATCGGCAAGTCATATACAAAAGCAAGATATTAGAGAGCTTGTACGCGATGGGCAAGATATCGTGGTGCAGGTGGTAAAAGACCCTATTGGGACCAAAGGCGCTCGCCTTACTACCGACATTACTATTCCCAGTCGCTACTTGGTCTTTATGCCAAGCGTAACCCACGTAGGCGTGTCGCAACGAATAGAAGAAGAAGCAGAACGCGATAGATTAAAGCAGCTCGTGCAAGAGTTTTGCGACGAAAATGGTGGGTTCATTTTGCGCACCGCTGCTGAAGGGGTGGGGAAAAACGAATTGCAACAAGACGCCGCATTCTTGCGTCGCTTGTGGGATAAAATTCAATCGCGGATGAAGAAGCGAAAATCCAATGTTTTGTACGAAGACTTACCACTTGCCCGGCGGGTGTTAAGAGACTTTGTAGGCACAGAGTTAGATCGTATACGGATAGACTCTAAGCTTTCGTTTCAAGAGCTGTTTCAGTTTACCAAAGAATACGTGCCTGAAATGAACGGTAAGCTAGAGTATTACACCGGCGATCGCCCCATATTCGATTTGTATGATGTGGAAAATGAAGCCCAGCGTGCGTTAGAGCGTAGAGTCGATTTGAAGTCTGGTGGCTACCTAATTATCGATCAAACGGAAGCCATGACCACCATTGATATTAATACGGGGGCTTTTGTCGGGCATAGAAACTTAGAAGAAACCATCTTCAACACGAATACTGAGGCCACTCAGGCCATTGCTCGTCAGCTAAGGCTTAGAAATTTAGGGGGCATGATCCTTATCGACTTTATCGATATGATTGAACCTGATCATAAAAGGCGTGTCTTACATAGTCTAGAGGTGGCAACAAGCAAAGATAGGGCGAAGATAAATATTCATGGGTTTACCGCGTTAGGGTTAATTGAAATGACCCGTAAGCGAACCCGAGAGAGTATCGAGCATATACTGTGCGGCGAATGTCCTGTATGTAAAGGGCGGGGCACAGTAAAAACTATCGAAACTATTTGTTTTGAAATTATGCGTGAAATTGTTCGTGTTAATCGCGCTTATGATGCCGATAAATTCGTTGTTTATGCATCTCCGAAAGTGGTCGATGCCCTTATGGGCGAAGAGTCACACATGCTTGCAGAGCTTGAAGTTTTTGTTTCAAAACAGATAAAAGTGCAAACAGAAACCTTGTACAATCAGGATAAGTACGACGTCGTCATGATGTAACGTTAACGATTTATAAGGCAAAGTGTGTCAAAATTTACCTCGGTAGCCGCTTACGTAGTTAAAAAAGTCTGGCTGCTGCTTGCTATTCTGCTGGTGTTGTTTGCGCTTACCCTAAGCGCAGCCCGCTATGCTCTACCGCATATCGATGATAACAAACACCTGATAGAAAACTATATTAATGACCGCTATGGGGTAAACCTCAATATTGGCAGTGTGCATGCAGTATGGCAGCGCGCTGGCCCAAGTGTTGTTCTTAATTCTGTTTCCCTCCACCAAAATTCAGCATCGCCGGTTGCACTAAATATTCGCCAAATATATGTTGAGGTGGATTTCTGGCAGTCGGTAACCCAGCGTTTAATTTCTTCACCTAGGTTTGAACTACGTGGTTTAGCTTTGCACGTGGATGCAGACCGTTTAGGCAGTGGGGGAAAAAGTGACTTCCCAGTTGTTGCTGCGTTAGAAAGCCTTTTCCTTGAGCAACTACAAAGTTTCTCGCTCGAAGAGGGTGTGGTGTCAATAACTCATCAAGAAGTAGAGACCGCTTTTGATATCGAAAGGCTATCGTGGAATAACCGCGGCGATAGGCACCAAGGGCTAGGTGAAATGAAAGTCACCGAACTGGCCTCTAACTCAGCGTCATTTATCATTGACATCACCGGGCGCAAAGAGAAGTTTCAAGGGGTTTTTTATGCTAAAGCAGAAGACTTAGATATTTCTCCGTGGGTTAGCGGGTTATTAAACACCAAACGCCCTCTTACTGAAAGTCGTGCTAATTTTAAAGTGTGGGCGCATATTAATAACAATGCCGTAGAAAGCGTTCAGGCAGAGCTAGACAGTAGCCTATTAGAGTGGGGCGGCGAAAATTACTCTCCTATAATGACGGGCATTTTAGGCGGGAGTGTACAGGCACTGCCTCATAAAGATGGCTGGAATGTTCGGGTTGACCAGCTAACCGTAAGTTCGAATGATGAAATTTTGGTGGCTGATGTTATCGGGCGAGTGGAAAAAAATGGAGATGTGTTGGTAAACACGGTGAAGCCCGTACCAATAAACCCATTTTTATCGCTGGCCCCTGTATTTATGGACGATACTGGCGATGATGAAGTGCGTGGTCTCAACCCGAAAGGGCAACTGGCCACATTGCAGTTACAAATGCGCAATCGCTCCGTGCAGTTAGCCGCTAAAGTATTCGACTTATCTTGGTCTCAATCCCGTGGTATACCGGGGTTGTCTGGTTTAGATGCTGATATCTACTGGTATAAAAATAGCGGTGCTTTTTACCTTAAAAGTAGCAATACAATGCTAGCTAGCGACAAGGTTATTCGTGAAAACTTAGCCGTTAATGAATTCTCTGCCAGTGTCTATGCCTATCAAACACAGCAAGCAGGGGAAACACAATGGTTGGTGAGCGCTAACGATATTGTATTTGATACTGATAAGCTTGATATTTCGCCCTCGTTTAGCGTAAACCTCACCACGGGCAACACTGATATTTACGCCAGCGTAGCGCCCCTTTCGCTTGATGGGATCAGCGATTTATTTCCTTCTAATGAGAAGAGCAAGAAGACCTTCGAATACCTGACCCGTGCGTTTACCGGTAAAGGTGAAATAGAACGCGCACGTATTTTATGGCACGGCAAAGGGCAAGACTTCCCTTTTAATGATAATCAAGGCGTTTTTCAGGCCTATGTGGATATCAAAGGAAGTGAATTTGCCTTTGCAAGGCAGTGGCCTGCGCTAAAAGAGCTAGACTTATCGCTTTATTTTGAAAACGATGCACTTACCATGTATAGCCCTAATGGCCAGTTAGGCAACATGGCTATTACCGATATGCGCGCAGTAATTCCACGCTTACATTCCTCATCCACATTAACCATTAACGCAACGGGCAGTGGCGATGGTAAATCGCTAACCGCGCTAATGAACCAGTCAAATTTAGCGGACTCACTCGGTAAATTACTGTCGAATGATGTGACAGTGAAGGGAGCGCTCGCGGCCGATTTACAACTCGATATACCGTTAAGTAGTGGCAAGCAGGTAAGAGCGCAGGGCGTTGCGACACTTACTGGCAATAAGGTCTATGTTAGCAGCACTAAAATGCAGTTTGATAACACGCAAGGGAAAATAGCCTTTGATAACGCGAATATTGATGCCGATGCTATTTCTGCCAATTTGCTAGGACAGCCGGTAGCCTTGTCATTCACAGGGCGTCAGCAAGACGCGTATACACTTAATCTTAATATGCAGGGGTTGTGGCATGTTCATCCCCTAGCCGAACGTATTAACCCCAAGTTTGTCGAGTATGTAGACGGTGAAACGCAATGGAATAGCGATGTGACATTAACTATCGATAAACAAGACTTTCGATACGATGCCACCGTTACTGCCGATTTGGCCGCCACCCAAAGTTTATTGCCGCAACCATTCGATAGCCTAGTTGGCAATGCCCTCCCGCTATACGTGCATAGTTCAGGTGATAAAAGCGTGTCTACTGTGGATGCCAGCTTAGGAGAAAATATTCGCTTTGAAGGCGTATTGCCCCATCAGGAAATGCAGTTTTCCCGGGCCCACCTTGCGCTTGGGGCAACAGAGTTATCAAATCGGGGTACAGGGTTTAGTATCGCGGCGAATTTACCTTACGCAGATGGTCTGGCGTGGTTTGCTACGCTTCAAACCTTACTGGGCAAGCAGCCTTCCGCTAAAACAGAGGGAGGGAAACCCAACATCTTTCCTTCTCCCTCACGCATTTTTGTGACCACCGAGCGCTTAGAAATAGCCGGGCACAGTTTGTACGATGTAGCATTAACGGCGCGCCAACAAAGTGCTGATTGGCTAATGAATATTGATGCTAAAAATGCCCGAGGCACAGTGCGTATCAACCAAGATATTATGTCTGAGGGCATAGACATCAATGCCGATTATTTTTCGCTAACCAAGCCCGTTGATGGGTTAGCCAGTGAAACTGAAAACACGAAAAAAACTACAGCAGCCTCAGATGAAGCGCCTCAGTTAGATCCTATCGACATCCCTCCGGTATATTTCTATTGCCAACAATGTAATGTGTATAGTGTAGAGTTAGGTGAAGTGCGTTTAGACACCGTAAAGACCCCCAACGGAATTAAAGTTAGGCAACTAGCTACGCGCTCAGATGAGGCAATAATAAATGCGAGTGGCCTTTGGGCCCATGACGGCGAACGCACGCTAACCCAATTAAACGGTAAACTTGAGTCCCCTGATGTGGGGCAGATGCTAAAACAGTTTGGGGTGTCATCGGGAATAAAAGACTCCAGCGCAGAGGTAGATTTCAATTTATCGTGGCCAGCTTCGCCGCTAGATTTTAACTTAGCTAAAGTACAAGGCGATGTAGCTTGGTCTTTATCTGATGGTTATTTAACAGAGTTAAGTGACAAGGGCTCACGTATTTTTACCTTGTTTAGCTTGAACTCGTTAGTACGTAAATTAAGCTTAGACTTTAGGGATGTGTTTGCACAAGGCTTTTTCTACGATGACATGCAAGGCACCTTAAGTATCGCTGATGGCCGAGCGTTTACTGATGATACCGAAATTGATGGTGGTGCAGGCGAAATTGAAATTAACGGGTATACTAACTTAGAAAGCGGCGCACTAAACTACAATGTTTCTTTTGCGCCGAATGTTACCGGTAACTTACCATTTCTTGTGTATTTTCTTGCTACGCCACCCACTGCATTAGCGGCGTTAGCCATCGATCAGGTGCTAACATCGGCGAAGGTTATTTCAAATGTTAATTATCGCGTTACCGGTACCATCAGCGAGCCGCAGTTTGACGAAGTTGAGCGAAACAGCAAAGATATAACATTACCGGCACAAACCACGCCAGAAACTGAACCTTTAGGCGACAGACCCCTTACAAAGGATGACGTAAGGCGCATTAAAATGGAGGTGATCGATGGTTAATCTAGTAGCAATTCAAATGACATCTGGCCCAAATGTTGAGGAAAACTTAGCGATGGTTTCCCATACGCTAGCGAACAGTAAACTGGCTAAAAATAGCCTAGTTGTACTGCCCGAATGTTTTGCCTGCTTTGGCACCAAGGACGGCACATTACTGAGTGTTGCTGAGCCTGAAAATGTTGGAAAAATTCAGTGCAAACTAAGTGAATTGGCCGCACTACACGATTGCTATATTGTGTCGGGCACATTTCCTATGCAAACCGAAAACCCGCTGAAATTTTCTGCGGCCTGTTTATTGTTTGGCCCCGACGGTAAAACTCTTGCCGATTATCGCAAGATTCATATGTTTGATGTGTCTGTTGACGACAATACGGGGAGTTACAAAGAGTCTCGCTTTACAAAGCCAGGTCGGGAAGTTGTGGTTGTGGAAACACCAATAGGCAACATCGGCCTAGCGGTATGTTATGATGTGCGCTTTCCAGGCTTGTTTACCGCCATGGGCGATATCGATATTTTGGTACTGCCTGCAGCTTTCACACAAAAGACAGGGGAAGCTCATTGGCATACGTTGGTAAAAGCACGTGCGATTGAAAAGCAAACCTTTGTGGTCGCTGCTAACCAATCGGGTGTTCACGCAAGTGGGCGTGAAACCTATGGACACAGCATTATTGTCTCTCCATGGGGAGAAACCTTAGCCGAGCTACCTCAAGGCGAGGGCCTCATTCAAGCTAACGTTGACATTAATGAACGACAAGCCATTAAACAGAATATGCCGGTTGCCGATCACAACCGCTTCAGGAGTCATTTTGTCTAAATCTGTAGAACGCCATTTACTCGCAGACGCTGGCCTAGAAGTTGCCGCGTTAGAGAAGGCCTTAGCAAGCATTCATCGTCATGACACCGATTATGCCGACTTGTATTTCCAGTCTAGCCAGCACGAAAGTTGGGTGCTGGAAGACGGCATTATTAAAGAAGGTAGCTATAACATTGAACGTGGGGTTGGTGTACGCGCCATAAGTGGCGAGAAAACAGGCTTTGCTTACTCTGATGAGATTAGCGAAGAAGCATTAACTAAAGCATGTAGCGCAGCGAGAAGCATAGCACCAAGTGGCGGTACCCAGCAGGTCGCTTCGTTAGGGCACAAAGCATATACGGCAAGGTATGAGGGGAATAACCCTATTCTTGCTATGCAAGATGCAGAGAAAATAAGCTTACTTAGAACCGTTGATGCGTATATTCGCCAACAAGAACCTTCAGCAGACCAAGTAGTAGTAAGTTTAAGCGGGGTTTATGAAGAAGTTTTAGTGGCGGCAAGTGATGGTACACTGGCCACCGACATTCGCCCGCTGGTACGTTTAAATTGTTCTGTATTGCTAGAGCAAGGGGAGCGTCGTGAGCGTGGTAGTGCTGGAGCTGGTGGGCGCTATGCTTACTCGTTTTTTAGCCGCGATGAAGAAGGTAAACCCTTCTACGAACAATTAGCGGATGATGCTTTGCATATGGCAAGAGTTAATATGCAATCGGTGGCCTCGCCAGCGGGTGCTATGCCTGTGGTGTTAGGTAACGGATGGCCAGGTGTGCTACTTCATGAAGCAGTAGGTCACGGGCTTGAGGGCGACTTTAACCGCAAAGGAGCATCTACCTTTAGTGGTAAAATTGGCCAGCGCGTGGCGGCAAAAGGGGTAACGGTAGTAGACGATGGCACCTTAGCTTATCGCCGTGGTTCATTGTCGGTAGATGATGAAGGTACGCCAACGCAGCATAATGTACTGATTGAAGACGGTATACTTAAAGGTTATATGCAAGATAAGCATAATGCGCGCTTAATGGGTGTTGCACCTACTGGTAACGGGCGAAGAGAGTCTTATGCTCATTTACCTATGCCGCGTATGACCAATACTTATATGCTTGAGGGTCAGTACCATCCAAATGAAATTATTAGCACCATCAAGAAAGGCATTTATGCGCCTAATTTTGCCGGCGGCCAGGTAGATATTACCTCGGGTAAATTTGTTTTCTCCAGTGCTGAAGCCTATTTGATTGAAGATGGCAAAATTACGGCACCGGTAAAAGGGGCTACGCTAATTGGCAATGGCCCTGAAGTAATGCAAAAAATTTCAATGATTGGTAACGATGTCGCCCTTGATAAAGGGGTAGGGGTGTGTGGTAAAGACGGCCAAAGCGTCCCTGTGGGTGTAGGGCAGCCTACCCTTAAAATAGACGAGCTTACTGTGGGCGGCACAGCCTAATTTCTACGTACAAAAAAGCACCTTATCGGTGCTTTTTTTCGTTTATACCCCACCCATATTGTTTATGGGCTTACTCTTCACTTATCACATCTTTTAAGTACTGAAAGAGTTCACGAAACGCTCTTGGCGGTGCATTCTTTTCCCGCTCTTTCTTTATTTGGCGGTGAAATTGGCGCAACTTTTGTCTATCAAGTTCAGGGTATTCCTCGATAAGTGCTTGAATGGCACTATCACCCTGTTCGATTACCGCTTCACGGGCTTTTTCTAGCCGGTGGAAGGCCACATTACTTGCTTGGTGTTGATTAACCAGCTTCGCCATTGCTTCCTCAATAGCGGTATTATCTCGTTGTCTAAGCAGTTTACCAATAAATTGAATTTGGCGGCGGAACCCTTCTTTTTTGCGACTTACACTACGCGCAACGTTAACTGCATCAGCCAGTTCTTCATCTAGCGGCACAGTGGCTAGATGGGCAGGCGTTAGATTGACAAGGCTCTCACCTAGCTTTTGGTGCTCTTTTGCCTGACGCTTAAGTTCGCTTTTACTAATGAAATCTTCGTCTTCAAACGCAGATTCTTGTGATGAATTAGGCTTTCTATCGCTCATTGCTATCCCATAAGTGTTACACTTTAGCTAAATTGTAACTATCACAGTCGGATTAAGACAGCGAAACTTACTATGCAAATTGATCAGCAGTTAGTCGATATTCAAAATATCGTAGATGATGTACTTAAGTTAGCCCAAAAAAAAGGCGCTACACAAGCCGAAGCAAGCATGTCGAAGGTACAGGGCATTGCTGTTTCTTCACGTATGCAAGAAGTAGAAAACGTTGAGTTTACCAACGATGGTGGCTTAGGTATTAGTGTTTATGTAGGTAAACGCAAAGGCAGCGCGTCTACCGCAGATTTAAGTAAAGTAGCGCTTACTCTGGCGGTTGAAAAAGCCGTAGATATTGCCCGCTATACCAGTGAAGACCCGTGCACTGGGCTTGCAGACGCCGATTTAATGGCAACCGAATTTCCTGACCTTGACCTTTATCATCCCCAAGCGTTAGATACAGAACAAGCTATTAAAACGGCAATTGAAGCTGAAACTGCTGCAATGGAGTACGATGAGCGCATTACTAATTCAGATGGTGCTTCGTATAATGCTAACTTAGGTATGCGCGTATATGGCAATACCCATGGCATTAACGCGGGTTATCCAAGCAGCCGGTATAGTTTAAGCTGTATGGTGATTGGTTCCCAGAGCGACGATATGCAGCGCGACTACGCCTATACAGTGAATCGCAACGCTGCGTTATTAAATTCCGCTAAAGCGGTGGGTGAAGAAGCTGCACGTGCTACGGTAGAGCGTTTAGGCGCACGTAAAATAAATACGGCAAATGTGCCTATTATCCTCCATAAAGATATCGCCTCTAGCTTGTTTGGCCATTATGTGGGCGCCATTAGTGGTGGCAGTTTATATCGTCGTTCGTCGTTCTTGCTCGATAGCCTTGGTAAACAGGTATTTCCAGAGTGGCTGAATATTGAAGAACGCCCCTTTATTAAAAACGGTCTAGCCAGTTCAAGTTTCGATAACGAGGGCGTAGCTACCCAAGATATGACCATAGTGGATAGCGGTAAATTGGCCACATATCTTTATACTACGTACTCAGCGCGTAAGTTAAATACCCAATCGAACGGCCATGCTGGTGGTATTCACAACTGGTTGGTTGGTGATACGGGCCACAGCGATGCAGATCTGCTTAAAGAAATGGGTACGGGACTACTGGTTACTGAGCTTATGGGGCAGGGCGTTAACATTGTAACTGGCGACTACTCACGAGGTGCAGCAGGATTTTGGGTAGAAAATGGCCAAATTCAATACCCTGTTCACGAAGTGACAATTGCCGGTAACTTGCGCGATATGTTTGCTGGAATAGCGGCGATTGGAAGTGAGCAAGACCAACGCGGTAGCGTGCAAACGGGTTCTATCTTAATTGATAAGATGAAAATTGCTGGAAGTTAATTAGCATTGGGTTTGGGTTGCTGCCGTTCACGGTAAACGCTGGGCGGCACCCCCGTGGATTTTTTAAATCGCTTAGAAAATGTAAAAACATTGCTGTAACCCACATAGTTAGCAATGTATGACACCGGCCATTGCGTATTAGTGAGCAAGGTTTTTGCCCGTAGCATACGAAGAAAAATAACCTGTTGCATGGGGCTTCTGCCAAAATGACTTAAACAAAGCCGATGCAAATGTGGGGGCGAGTAGTGTATCTGCTCACTTAATAATTCTACACTCCAGTTAAACTGCAACTGCCTCTCCACCTGCGAAAACAGCCCCATTAATCGACTTGGTATTGAGGGAGTCTCGGGCTTAACTATGCGCCCTAAATAAGCTTGAATTATTGGTATTAAGCGTTGGCGGTGTACACTATCATCAGATAAATAAAGCAACTCCATAGCATGGTGTAGCCCCTCTAGTTGTATGTCTTCTATTAACTTTGGCTGTTGAGCACGTAAATGTGCCCAAACATCGTTGTTTGCTAGGTTAAGCCAAATAATATCCCACGCGCTACTTTGTATATTAACTTCGAAACTTTGCATAGCAGGCAAAATAGCTAAGCCGCCTTGTTCCACCACTAAACGCCCCTGGGGCGTATTAATATATCCACTGCCTTTAAGCGAGTAGAAAAGCGTATGATTCGGTGGATTTATTCGCCCTACTTGGTAAGGGGCTGATAAGTTTGAACAACCCGCCAGTTCTATAGATAGATCCTTTATTTCTGGTGCATTACTGCTATCTATAAACCGTTCTACACAGTTAGGCCCAATATTGACTATGTCTTGAAAGCGGGTAGGGGTTATCGCGTTTCTCATTAATTTTGATAGTTTTGGATAAATAAAGGAGAGGTTTAAGCATAAGCGAATTGACGCATCTTCGCTATATTTCTTTTAACATAAGTAATACAAACAAGAGAGTCGGGCGATGGACACAGTTGCACACGTAGTAGCACAACAAGATTGGCAAAACCCTGTTGTATATCAACGAAATCGAATAAACGGGCACAGCCCTTTACACGGCTACCCTAGTGTTGATGACGCCTTAGCAGGTAGGCAGGCAAACAAGCGAAGCCTAAACGGAAAATGGGACTTTCGTTTATTTGATTCGCCTTTTGAGGTGCCTGAAAGCGTATTAGCGAAAACGCTATCAGAGGAGGAAAAGCCTCAATGGCAGGGTATCGATGTGCCATCGAACTGGCAAATGGAGGGCTTCGATAAACCTATTTACTGCAACGTTAAATACCCATTTCCTGTTACGCCGCCAAAAGTCCCTGATGACAATTCTACTGGCTGTTACCGTACCCACTTCAACCTGACCAAAGAAGCATTAAAACGGCGCCAACATATTATATTTGAAGGGGTAAATAGTGCTTTTCATCTTTGGTGTAACGGGGGGTATGTAGGTTACTCGCAAGACAGTCGTTTACCTGCAGAGTTTGATCTCACGCCTTATCTTAACGAAGGCGAAAATCGCTTGGCGGTTATGGTTATACGTTGGTCTGACGGCAGTTACCTCGAAGATCAGGACATGTGGTGGCTAAGTGGAATATTTCGCGATGTAGTGCTTCTAAGCAAGCCCACCCATTGTATTGAAGATGTGTTTGCTACACCGCAACTTGATGCTTGCTATCGTGACGCTACGTTGAGCGTTCGCACCTCGTTATCAGCCCCTGACGACTACAGGGTGTCAATACAACTCTTCGATGGTGAAAACGCGGTTACCGAGCCTCAGGTTTCGACGCCGAACAATCGTCGTATTGATGAAAAAGGCGGCTGGGACGATGTGGTTTTTCAATCGCTGAAGGTACAAGCGCCAAACAAATGGACAGCAGAAACACCCTACTTATACCGTTTAGTGGTGAGCTTATTAGATAGCAACGACCAGTGCGTAGATGCTGAAGCTTACGATATCGGGTTTAGAGATATTAGCTTAATTAACGGGCAGCTATGCATAAATGGTAAACCTTTACTTATTCGTGGTGTAAACCGCCATGAGCATCACGAGAGCCGGGGCCATGCAGTAACCGAACAGGATATGATTGAAGATATTAAACTGCTTAAGCAGAATAACTTCAATGCCGTACGTACCGCCCACTATCCCAATCATCCCCGCTGGTATGAGCTATGCGATCACTATGGTTTATATTTAGTAGATGAAGCGAATATTGAAACCCATGGTATGTTCCCCATGGGCCGGTTGTCTCGCGATCCTATCTGGACAGGAGCGTATTTAGCGCGTTATACGCAAATGGTAGAAAGAGACAAAAACCACCCCAGTATTATTATTTGGTCGTTGGGCAATGAGTGTGGTCATGGGCCCACCCACGATGCAATGTACGCCTGGTCAAAATCCTTCGACCCTTCAAGGCCTGTCCAATATGAAGGGGGCGGCTCTGCTACTACCGCTACCGATATTATTGCGCCTATGTATGCAAGGGTAGATAGCGATATTGAAGATGACGCTGTGCCTAAGTGGGCGATAAAAAAATGGCTATCGCTGCCCGGCGAAACCCGGCCGTTAATTTTGTGTGAGTATGCCCATGCCATGGGGAATAGTCTTGGTAGTTTTGCTGATTACTGGCAGGCCTTTAAGGCATATCCTCGCCTACAAGGGGGGTTTATCTGGGATTGGGTAGACCAAGGGCTGTTAAAGCATACTGATAGTGGGGAACCCTACTGGGCGTATGGCGGCGACTTTGGCGATACAGACAATGATCGCCAGTTCTGTATCAACGGGTTACTTTTTCCAGACCGTACGCCTCACCCTGCACTTTATGAGGCTAAATACTGTCAACAACACCTACAGTTTGGCCTACAAGAAGACCAGCAGTGTTATCATATTACTGTGTCCAGCGATTACCTATTTCGTACCACAGACAATGAATTACTTACCTGGCAGCTGCTTGAAGATGGAAAGTGTGTAGCCAGCGGTAGCGAAGATATTGTAATAGCGCCACAAAGCAAGGTGGCCATTACAATACAGCCAAATCACGCCTTTTCAGCAAATGCTCAATACCACCTTAATATTGACGTAAGTACAAAGCACGATTGCCCATGGGCACCAAAGGGACATGTTACCGATACTGAGCAGTTTAGTATCTCGAACAAGGCGCACTTGCTACCCTTTGCCCCGGCAACTGAAACTGCCGACGTGGTGTTAACCCGCGAACAGGCAACGGTATCCGTACGAGTATCAGGTTGCGAGTTTAGTTTTCACTCGCAAACCGGGACGCTCATTTCATGGCTTGTTGATAGCCAAGAACAGCTTAGTGCCCCGCTAGAAGATAACTTTTTCAGAGCCCCTCTTGATAATGATATTGGTGTAAGCGAAGTAGATAATCCCGACCCCAATGCATGGGAGTCTCGATGGCGGCGCGCTGGAGTGGGGCAGTGGCAGAAAACCTGTAGTGGCTTTGAGGTAAGTGAAAATCTTAGTGAAGTAACAATTGATGCGTATTTTACGTATGCATATCAGGGATCGCTTATGGCCAGTACCCACTGGCGTTACCGCATCTTACCAAACGCAGAGCTGCACTTAGATGTACAAGTGAAACTAGCTGATACACTTGTGCCCTTGCCACGCGTTGGGGTTCAGTTTGCTATCCCGCAGCCTCAAAACAATAAGGTTAACTGGCAGGGCTTAGGACCGTTTGAAAACTATCCAGACCGGCGAGCGGCCGCGCGTTTTGGCAGCTATACTGCTTCGCTAAATGATATGTACACACCCTATATTTTTCCTTCTGATAATGGGCTGCGTAGTAATTGTTGTAGGTTAAGCGTAAATCAGCTGGTGGTGCAGGGGCGTTATCATTTTTCCATTAGTCAGTTCAGCCAAGCCCAGTTAAATGACGCTAAGCATACGTGTGATCTTGTACCGCAAGATTGTACCTTTGTATATATCGACCATGCACATATGGGGGTTGGGGGCGATGATTCGTGGAGTCCGAGCACCCATAAGGAATATTTGCTAGAAGAGAAGTATTATCGCTATCAACTTACCTTGAAGGCGCAATAGTGGGCTTTTAAGGGGAACAAAAAAACTAAAAAGCCGCTTTTGAAGCGGCTTTTTTATATCACGTATAAACGTGCTTCTACAGTTAGTAGCTTAGCGTTGCTTAGCTATCTACCGAACCACAGAAACGGTAACCTTCACCGTGAATAGTAACAATCAACTCTTCATCTGAAGGATCGGATTCGAAGTGCTTACGAATACGACGAATTGTTACATCTACTGTACGGTCATTCGGACGTAGTTCACGGCCCGTCATTTCCATGATTAGCTGTTCACGGGTAAGGATCTTACCTGGATTGCTTAAGAATAAGTGTAGCGCACGGAATTCACTGCGGGGTAAGCGAAACTCTTTACCGGTAGGTGAAATAAGTGAGCGGCTATCACCATCAAGGATCCAACCATTGAAGTTAACGCGACTAGGCAGATCATCGTCTTCTGCTGAACTCGTTGTGCGTGATAACAAGTTGCGCGCACGAATAGTTAGCTCGCGAGGGTTGAAAGGTTTAGTAAGATAATCATCAGCACCAATTTCAAGCCCAAGAATACGATCTACGTCATTGTCACGGCCGGTAAGGAAAATAAGCCCTACATTTTTACGGTCGCGTACTTCACGTGCCAGGATAAGGCCATTCTTACCTGGTAAGTTAATATCCATAATAACGAGATTTATTGCATGATTCTCGAAAAAGTCATGCATTTGATCACCATTCTCAGCCTCAAATACATTGTACCCTTCCGCTTCAAATAAACTCTTTAGCGTGGTACGTGTTACCACTTCATCTTCTACAATTAACACATTTGGCGTCTGCATGGTGTTCTACACTCTTTCAAAATCGGTTTAAGCAATTACTGGTTAAATTTTAATATCCGTCTGCGCATTTGCAAGCAAATACATAATATTCTTTATGTTTTAGGTATTGGGGTTAGCCAACAAAAGTCAAGTAAAGTTCAAAAGTTATACACTTTTTAAACTTTTTTCGCACTAGCTATTGGAAAAACTATAACAAATTCTACGCCTTGCCCCTCTTCATTGGAAAGAACGATAGAACCGTTTAGCGCCTGAGTCACTAAGTTATAGACAAGGTGCATTCCCAATCCAGACCCGCCTTGGCCACGTTTTGTGGTTACAAACGGATCAAAAATTCGTTTTTTAATATCGTCTGGAATGCCTTTTCCGTTATCGCGATAGACTAACTTAAATTTATTGGCAGTTACCAATTCGGCGGATATCTCAATATCGCCTTTTTCTATGTTTTCAAATCCGTGAATAACCGAGTTCATAATTAGGTTAATCAAGATTTGATTAATAGGGCCAGCTTTCATCTCAACGCATAAGGTAGGGTCGCAATTTACGTTGATATTGTGTTGTAATTTTTTTAAACGAGGCTGTAAGGATAATAGTATCTCATTAACTAGCTGTGCAAAGCAAAAAGATCGACTAGTTTCGCTGGTTTGATCTACGGCTACCTGTTTAAAGCTGGATATTAGTTCGGCTGCGCGATTTAAATTACGATAAATAATGTTCAGGTTTTCTTTGCTTTCATCTAAAAACCGCTGCAATGCGCTCGCTTTTAGTGTTTTGTTATTGAAATCTTTTTCAATAACCGCCAGCCGGTCGAGCATCATGGTTGAAGCTGTAACGCCAAGCCCTATGGGCGTATTTACCTCATGTGCAACGCCAGCTACCATATCACCCAAGGCGGCCATTTTTTCGTTTTGTACCATTTGACGCTGAAACTGGTGAAGTTTTTCAAGGGTTTGAATTAGTTCTTGGTTCGCCCCTTTTAGCGCAAGTGTGCGCTGATTAACAATTTCTTCTAATGAGGTATTTAACTTATTATGCTGTTCTTCTGCGCGCTTTTGCTTTTGCATGTATTCTTGAATGCGAATTAACATCACATTCACGGCATCGGCCAATATGTCGAGCTCTTTTACATTAGAGCCATCGCTACGTGCCGAGTAATCTCGTTGCCTTGACGTGCGCTGTAAAAATTCCGCAATATGTTTAATTGGCGCTGTAACCACCCGCTGAAAGCGTATAGCTAATAGAAAGCTTATTGTTAGCAGCACCAGCATTACTGTAACGTTTAGAAGTAAAGATGCGCCCACACGTTCGTTGAAGCTTTTTGTGGACATGCGCAGATATACCCACCCTACGGTCGAACCCGTCTCTACATCATAGATACGCTCTGCAATTTCAAGATAATCTCGGTCTTCTGATAGCTTTACCTTGGCTTCAAGTGAATCGAGTTGGTTAACCTTGCTTGTAATCAAATACTCGCCTTCTCTATTGTAGGAAGCAAACCGTTCAGGTGCGTTGAGCGTTGCCTGTTGGTAATAACTGTTTTTATAGATATGGACATTTAAGATGCGCGGGGCATGAGATAGGTTGTCTAATTGCCGGTCAAGATAATCCGGTTGGTTTGCTAACAGATAGGCGGCAGACGTTTGTCCAATTAGCTTTGCTAAGGTAATAGTATTTGTCTCAAGATCTTCTCGGTAGATTTTAACTTGGTTGTAGATCGATAGGCCTGAGGAGATTACAAGCGAAAGGGTAGCAATTGACATCACCGCCCATAAAAATAAGCTTCTAATTGAAAGCTTGTGTGCTTGTTCTGCCATTTTCTTATTTATTTTCTACGTCCTGTTTTAATCAATAGTGGCTTATTCTCTTAGAAAAAGAAAGCCACTTTAGCCAGCCGTATTCTGCTTAATGCAGTAATACGGCTGGCTATGTCTACACGGCAGACTGATAAAGGGAAAGATATTGCTCGGCAGCGGCTTGCCAAGTAAAACGGGTGTGCATACCGCGCTTTTGCATTGCTCTAAATTCGTTAGGGTGCTCGTAATAAAATAATAGGGCGCGACGAATACAAGTAAGCAATGCTTCGGGTGTAGGAGATGTAAACATAAAGCCTGTAGCGGCGTCACTATGGGTGTTATCTACTACGGTATCTTTTAGGCCGCCTACCGCGCGCACAATTGGGATAGTGCCGTAGGCTAAGCTGTACATTTGATTAAGACCACAGGGCTCAAACTGAGAGGGCATGAGGAAAAAATCGGCGCCAGCTTCTACGAGATGGGCATATTCGGTACTAAACCCATTAATAAAGTTGAATTGGTTGGGGTGCTGTTGGGCAAATTCGTCTAAGTCCATGCACACTTTAGGATCGCCCGTACCAACAATAACAATTTGAACATTATGCTTAGCTAAATCATCAAGGATAGGCAATATATAGCCGAACCCTTTTTGATCGGTAAGGCGGCACACCATACCAATTAATGGCACGGTGGTATTTACTGGAAGCCCCGCTTTTTTTTGCAACCCTTGTTTACAAGTTTGCTTAGCATGCAAATTGTCTGCGTCATAGTTGGCGGGCAGGAAGCTATCGGTAGCTGGGTTCCATTGCGTATAGTCGCACCCATTTAATATGCCCGATAAATCAGCTTGGCGTTTAACTAAACGCTCGTGCAATCCATGGCTACCTAAGTCGGTAAGTAACTCTTGGGCATAATTGGGGCTTACGGTTGTCACTTTAGTGGCAAACTCAATACCCATTTGCAGCATATTTATATAACCGCCATGCACCTGAGACTGGATATTGGGATGGTGGCGTAAAAATGGAATTTGCTGTATTTGGTGCACGCCTTGAAATGCAGCGTTATGAATAGTAAATACTGAACGAGTACGTTCAAAGAAACCGCCTTGATCATGGCTTAACAAGTAGGGCAGTACAGCAGTATGCCAGTCGTGACAGTGAATAACATCGGGCACTAGAGAAAGCGCTTTTAAGGTTTGTAGTACCGCACCGCTAAAAAAGCTAAATCGTTCCCCGTTATCGGCATAGGCTTCGTAAGCGTTAGAATAAAGTCCATCGCGCATGAAGTAATCAGGGTAGTCGACGAAGTAAACATTTATACTGTGCCAGTCCATCATGCGAATATCAAAGTGGTACACTTTCCCTTCACAAAACAATATTTGCGTGTCGCACGCAGTGGAAAGGTTGTAGGTTTCGGCCAACTCTTTGTAATAGGGCATAACAATCGCGACGTCTTCGCCCGCTTTGTTTAAGGCTAGGGGAAGCGCCTTGCCTACATCTGCCAATCCACCTGTTTTAACCAGCTCTTCTACTTCTGATATCGCAAATACTATTTTCACGCCAAAAACCTCGTGTGTGTGACTTAGGCGCATGTTAGCCCTTAAACGTCACGCGGGAATTATTACGCGGTGAGCCATAACTATGACCCACACGCTTAAAGCAGAGTATTACGTTAGCACTTTTTAGTTAAAAAGTACCATCATAAAGCAGCTTGGTAGAGTGAAAACTGAGTTGTTTGTGCGGTTGTAAGCACCCTGGGAAAATGTTCGGCCAGCAAACCCGGGTAGGGAAGGAATCGGTTCGCCACCATGTGTAATGTTCCCTGCTTAGTAAGCAGTTTCTTGGCATCTTGAATAAACCGTTTGGTTACCGTGTAGTCGGTTTTCACCCCAGTATGAAAAGGGGGATTGGTGACAATATGCTGAACCTTACTATTAATACCTTCTAAGCCATTTGCCGCGAACAAGGTGGCGGCTTGTTGGTTGGCCGCCAGCGTCATAGCGCTACAATAAATTGCCAGCGCACTAACATCCGATAACTGCATGGAAAGATGGGGATAACGTTTGGTTAAATAACTTGCGATAACGCCTGCACCGCAAGCAAAATCCAGTACCGTTCCACTTAATATGTTGGTGTGTTTTTCAAGAAGTAGCGCCGTCCCTTTATCAAGTTCACCGTGGCTAAATACGCCAGGCATAGATACTACTTGCCAATCGACATCGTTTAGCACATAGCGCTCTTGCTCTACCCAAGCGTGCGGCTCAAATGCGATATGGTCTTGCGATACCTCGGTAGTGATAATGCTGCAATGACGGGCAGAGTCGACTTTTTGTGTGGCGCCGTATTGTTGCATCAGCTTAGCCGCACTTTTTATTCCACCTTTGTTTTCACCTACTACATGAATTCGCCCCCCTTCACCTACTAATCCAGCAGCCATACGAAGCAGCATAGAAAAGTGATTTTTTGCCTTAGGTAAATAAATCATAGCGTCGGTATGAGATTTTACAGAGGTAATAAAAGGCGTGAAGTAATGGGTATGCAGCCCAGCTTTTTGTTCAACACTAAAGCCAGTTTCAGTAATGTCCCTACTATCAAACGTAATCGCAGGAACAACTTTCACACACTCAGCAAATACGTCGAAGTACTGGTGCATTACCGTTAAAGGCTTATGTTTTAATTCGTCAAGAAAGTACGCGTCTGACGGGTTAATAAATACCCAGTCGCCGTTATCGAAAAGTCCGATATTGCGTTCAAGTAATTGGCTTTGCGGCGTTAAAATCATTATTGGGTACGCTCGAATATAAGATCCCAAACACCGTGGCCAAGCTTTTGACCGCGAGTTTCAAACTTAGTAATAGGGCGGTAATCAGGGCGAGGTACATAGCTGCCCTCTTCGGCAGTACTTGTGTAACCTTCAATGCCATTCATCACATCGGCCATATGTTCAGCGTAGGGCTCCCAATCGGTTGCCATATGAAAATGCCCGCCAATGGCAAGTTTGCTGCGTACCAGTTCAGCAAATTCGGTTTGCACAATACGACGCTTGTGATGACGCTTTTTATGCCAAGGGTCGGGGAAAAATAGTTGAAGGCGAGAAAGGCTAGCGTCAGGGATCATATTCTTTAGCACTTCAACCGCATCGTGTTCCATCAAACGCAAGTTAGAAAGCGATTGCTCGCCGGCTTCTGCTAAACATGCACCCACGCCTGGACGGTGAACTTCTATGCCAAAGAAGTTCTTATCTGGCGCTGATGCAGCCATTTCTACAAGAGATTTGCCCATGCCAAAGCCTATTTCAAGCACCACAGGGGCGCTACGCCCAAAGCATGCGGTTAAATCTAACGGCGAATCTTGATAATCGACCCCCATAGTTGGCCAATAGGTTTCTATGGCGCGGGTTTGGGCTTTCGTTAGCCTGCCTTCGCGCTTAACAAAACTTTTTACCTTACTTACGTAAACACCAGCGGCTTCTGCTTCCGCCTGACTTTTGAATTGCCTCATTTGCAATGCCTTACTAACCCAAATTTACTGGTGGCGCATTATCCACTTAGCGGCCTGATATGCAACGCCCTAATGAATAAAAATGATGTTTTTTTAAGCGCCAATGGTTTTGCTGATAATAGCGGCAACCTTGCAAGGTTGTTCTATAGGTAGCATATGTCCCGACTCTTCTATGACGTTTAGCGAGGCGCTTGGTAGCGCGGTGGCCATTGCGCGTAGCTTGGCAAGCGGAGCAATGTTATCGTCGCTAGCGGCAATAATACTAATAGGCACCTTACTTTTGGCAAGGGCAGGGAGCAGGTTTTCCCGTGGCGTAGTGGCTTGCGTGTGTGCTAGCAAGGTATTTTTACCTAAATCGTTAGCCATGGCCTGCACGGTATTAGAAACGCTGTCTTCATGCCGATAGTTAGGGTGGATAAATCTGTTGAGATAGTGCTCATCAGAAAGATTAAACTTACCTGAAGTAAGGGCAGACACCAATTGTTTGCGCCGTATAAGCTCGTCTTTTGACAAACCACTGGCATCATAGCCAATAAGCGTAATAGAGGCGACATTGTGTATGTGCTCACAGGCCCATTTGGCAGCAATAAAGCCGCCCATCGAGTACCCTACAAGATGCACTTTCTCATCACCTAATACACGATCGCCGGTAAGTGCCATCATGTCGTCTAACGTAGATGCCCACTGCAGAGGCACATATCGACGCTGAGCTATCGATAGCTGTCGCCATAGTGGAAGAAACACGCGTTCGTCACATAAAGTGCCGGGCAAAAACAAAACAGGGTGCGTAGCGCTCACAGGCAATCCTATTAATACAATAAATTGTTGCCATGGTAACATATTGCGCTAACGATAAAATAAAGCCTAATAACCCAACTCATGGGGTTTGCAGGCATACACTAGCCTTGTGATATTAATGCGTAGTATTTATGACTAATTCAGTGACGCCACCTACATTCGCCCAGCGTGTTCTTCAATGGTATGACGAACATGGCCGTAAGCATCTTCCGTGGCAACAAGATATTACTCCATACAAAGTATGGGTGTCTGAAATTATGCTACAACAAACCCAAGTGGCCACGGTAATTCCGTATTTTGAACGTTTTATGCAGTCGTTCCCTAACGTAGAAGCACTAGCAAATGCGCCTCAAGATGAGGTTTTGCATCATTGGACAGGCTTAGGCTACTACGCTCGCGCACGAAATTTACATAAAGCTGCGAAACAGATTGTCAGTGTTCACAATAAAGAATTCCCCACATCTATTGAAGATGTTGTAGCACTGCCGGGTATAGGACGGTCTACGGCCGGCGCCATATTATCGATAGCTTGCCATCAAAAACATGCCATCTTAGACGGGAATGTTAAACGTGTATTGGCGCGCTATTACGCTATTGACGGTTGGCCCGGTAAAAAGACGGTGGAAAATGCGTTATGGACCGTGGCAGAGAAAAACACCCCTGCGCAGCGCTGCCATCACTACACGCAAGTGATGATGGACTTAGGGGCCATGATATGTACCCGTACTAAGCCAAAGTGTGATGAATGCCCCTTACAACAAGATTGTATTGCGTATGCGCAGGGCGAGCAGAGTAAGTACCCGGGTAAAAAACCAAAAAAAACACTTCCTGAGAAACAAACCTTACTAATCGTACCTGTGTTTAACAAACAAGTTTATTTAGAACAGCGCCCACAAAGCGGGTTATGGGGAGGCTTGTACGGTTTTGTTGAAGCGAGTGATATAAAAGCGGCAAAATCTGAGTTAGCTAAGCGGGGTATTGCAGCAGGGACGTTCACAAAACACGCAGAGTTTCGTCATACCTTTAGTCACTTTCATTTAGATATAACCCCTGTGTTAGCCGTGGTAAACTCTGCACAAAGGTTACAGGTGGCAGAAACAAACGCTCAGTGGTTTGTGTTTGATGAACCCATAGAAGTAGGTTTGGCGGCACCAACGAAGAAAATCATTCAACGGTTAGAGCATATGCTCTAGTAAGATTATGGTATGCAGCACAGCAGATAAGCATGTTGCACAAGTAATGGACGTAATTATGAGTAGAACAGTATTTTGTCAGCGGCTTCAAAAAGATGCCGAAGGACTGGATTTTCAGCTTTACCCCGGTGAGATAGGTAAACGTATTTTTGACAATATTTCAAAAGAAGCATGGGCAGATTGGCAGAAAAAGCAAACCATGCTAATTAATGAAAATAAGTTAAACATGATGGAGCCTACTGCCCGCGCTTTTCTTGAAGAAAAAATGGTGGCCTATTTATTTGATGGCGTTGAACCTACAATAGAAGGCTATGTGCCGCCTGAAAAGTAAGCAAAAACGGCTTTTTTGTTTAAACTATGTGCAAACGGTAATGAAAGCGAAAAAAAACCTATAAAAACGGTTGACTTGTTAGCCCGAAATCCGTTTAATACGCACCCACAGCGAGACAGGCAGTTAACGCCTTAACGCAACGAGTTTCGCCTCGATAGCTCAGTTGGTAGAGCAGCGGATTGAAAAGTGCAAGCTTTATCGGTCGAATTTACCAAGCTAAGCTGTTAGGATAAGAGATATAAAGTTAGTAAGCACTTCGATTTGGCTTGCAAAGTTTTGCAAAGAAAAATTAAAGCTTACATTGCACAGTTTTATGTGCCTCGATAGCTCAGTTGGTAGAGCAGCGGATTGAAAATCCGCGTGTCCCTGGTTCGATCCCGGGTCGAGGCACCATTCATACAGAAGCCCTGATCAGAAATGGTCGGGGCTTTTTTGCATTTAAAGTTCTTATTTATTTCTAAAGTATATTCCAAATATCCTCTCATAAATGAATTTCCCAATTTGGGAGCTTGATCTTTATCCTTAAGGTGGTATTATCCTCCCAAATTGGGAGTTTTTATTGGCTATGCGACTTGTAGGAAAAAATACATTACATAAAGCTATCCTAGCAGATGATTCTGTCGGGAACTGGCTTCGTTCATGGCTTTCTGAGCTGTCTGACGCGAATTGGAAGCATCCTACTGATGTTTGTGAACAATTTCCTAATGCCACAGAATTTGATCAGGGGCATTTTATTTTTCCAATTAAAGACTCCAGTAAAAAAGTCAGTTTGCAGATTGCATTCCCTCAAGGAATCGCTGTTATTACTGGTTTAAAGTGAATTAGAAATATTATGGAAGCTAAAGTAATACGTACAGAAGAACAATACGAAGCTTATCTAAATGAGGTACAGGTTTTGATATCAGAATGTCCAAAGCTCAATTCTATACAAAGTGAGCGATTGGAATTATTAACTGTACTTTTAGAAGCTTATGAAAATTCAAAATATCCGATAGAAAGCCCAGATCCTATTGAGGCTATAAAATTCCGAATGGAAGAAAAAGGTTTAAAACGTGCTGATCTCATACCTTATTTTGGTACCAGCAGTAGGGTTTCAGAGGTACTAAATAGAAAAAGACCATTGACAGTGCAAATGATCAGAGCACTCACTATCGGGCTTGGAATATCGGCAGAAACTTTAGTCGGTGCATCGTCACCCGTTGATAATGCTAAGAGTAACGAATTGGATTGGTCTAAATTTCCAATCAAGGAAATGTCAAAAAGAGGTTGGGTTCAAGGCATAAATAAAAATATAAAAGAAAGTGTAGAGGAAATTGTCAAAGGCTTTATTTCTGATTCAGGTATTGAATTTGGCTCAGCATCTTTCAGAAAGACATTCTATGGTGAGGCTGAGACTCCAACATCTAAATATGCACTTTACGCATGGGTGGCAAGAGTTATACAACGGGCTAGGAAGAAAAAGAGCAACGTTGGGAAATTTATGCCAGAGGCTTTATCCACCAGTGCTCTGAAAGAATTAGCGCGATTGAGCAGATTTGAATCAGGTCCTCTGTTAGCAATCGAGCAACTTGAACTAATGGGAATTGTGGTAATCATTGAACCTGCCCTAAAAGGCACGTTATTGGACGGTGCAGCATTAAAGGATTTGGACGGTACGCCAATTATTGGACTAACACTTAGATACGATAGAATTGACCATTTTTGGTTTACATTGCTCCATGAGTTGGTTCATATATGGAAGCATGTGGATAGTAATGAAGCTTTTTTAGATGACCTTGATTCTTCTTCAGAAGATCGTAAGGAAGCTGAGGCGAATCGTTTGGCAACAGAAGCTTTGATACCACGAGTTCTTTGGCGTAGAAGCGATGCTTTTAATAACCCTAGTAAAGATACAATTGAAAGATTTGCCAAAGATTTGAAAATACATCCTGCAATTGTGTCAGGGAGGATTCGAAAGGAAACTGGCAACTACAGCCAGTTCGCCGATATGGTCGGGCAGAATCTTGTTAGAAAACTCTTTGTTTTATCCGAAAAAATTGAGGCCTGATATGACACCAGCATACTTCCCAATCTTAAAAGCTAAGGACGCTGAATTTAAAGCATTAAGTGAAGCAAAAGACATTGTTAAAAAAACAATGATTCCTTTGTTTGATATCCCTAAGTTTAATCCAGAATTAAAACGATATCAGGGTAGCCCACACCCCAAAGCAACTTTTCTTGATGAGTTAAGCGTAGCTATAAAAGATGTATGGAGCAGTATGCCATTAATGTTCGATTCTTATCATTGGCAAACTCCTGGAGACCGAACGGAAACTGGAGAACACCATCTTTCATATCTATATGAATCTTTGAAAAGCAACGGATTAAACCCCATTCCCGTCATTGGTTATGATAGGTGGGATGATGAGGAATACAGAGCAGGCTTAAAGACTATAACAGGATCTCATACTGGACTAGTATGCCTTAGACTAGATCGCTATGCGTTTGATGATGCTAATGATCCTGAATATCTCAAAGAATGAATCGCCCCGAGTTCATCGGAGACCAGTTTGTTTAAGTCAGGCCACTTTACCTGACTCGTTTAAATTATCATAGTAGTCTGTTTCATATTGAGCTGGTGAAATATACCCAATTGAAGATAATAAG
>NZ_JAAAWN010000039.1:9985-14632 GCF_010500865.1 Alteromonas profundi | reverse complement strand
GGCGAAATAACAAGGCCGATAGTGGATGATTAGGCTCCAAGCTGAAAGTAAACCACCTCCGCAGCCATTTATTGGTGTGGTCTACAGAGGATTATGTCTTTTTAGAGGGGAAAATCCCTAGAACCCCCAGTTGAATCAATAATGGTATCTAGGTGCTTCTGCTCGCCAGAGCTGATACCAAAGAGATTGATAAACCAATCGTTTGAAGGCGTGTAAAGCGGCGTATATTCTTTGCCGTCAAACTCCTTCGTTTTACCTGTTTGCGCTTCTCCCATAAGCTTATGGAGCCATTGTGCCTTTGCCACTGCTGTGGCGTGTTCCATGCCTTTATGTGTACTTTTGATGATGCGCAATATCTCATGGTACTGGTTAGGATCGGCATAGTGCTGTTGGTGACATAGCGCGTATTGGTTTGCCATGTAAAAAGCCAACGGCTCACGTAAACCATCACCCATCTCGAAATTACGTAGCTTATGCAAAGTCTGTAAGTCGTTAAGTCTCGCCCAGTTCAATGTTCGGGGGCTGAATCCCTTTGCGTTAGCAAAGTGAATAACAGCCGATTCTTTTACACCGTCAAGCTTGCGCTGCTTGGCAGCGGAGCGAAATTCTTTGATTTGTTCTTGCGTGTACGGCAGTACCGCATTGCACAAATCGTTGAATTTGTGTGTTGTTTGGTTTGGATTAAGCCAGACAACGCGCACGATCTTGCCTGATTTTTGGTTCACAGTGTGTAACACACGCAGAATTCGCGTAGCGTCGCGCACTCCTATATCACAACCTAGAGACTTGAAAGAATTAACGAGGTGGGAGCTTGCAGCTTCCCACCTCGTTAACGCTTTACGCGGGATGGGTTCATGGTGCCATTTGATTTGTAAGCCACGGCCAGTGTCAATAATGAGACTAGGCAGTGGGTAGCCGAGCTTATTGCAATGCTCAAGCACCATGTCGGCCATGCGTTCGGGCGACAGGTGTTTTAGTTTCTCATCCTTGTAATAGTCGAGATCGCAAAAGAGCGTAGCAATGGATGCGAGCGTGGTTTTCCGCCTGAATGCGAGGTTTTGTCCGTTGTTACCTTTCCACCCCACAAACGTGGCCTGGCTGATCCAGATATCGTTCTTTCCATTCGTTTTTTTGTACTTTTCAAAATTCTGGGCTTGCTGCTCTAACACATATGGCAGTGTATGCAGCGGCATCATCCGCTGCACGACTTTAGCATCAGCACGTTTGGTGACAATGGCGTAATGACCGTTCCTACTATCGTCGAGGAAACAGCTCGCTTCTTGGTAAGCGGAGATTTGAAAATCGAGGGGTAACTGCTGCGCAGTATTAAATTTCTGTGACATTTCCCTGTATCCAGCTCGTTTTGACTGAATACAAGGTTGCAAATGATTTGTTTTTCATTAATATTGACCTTGTATCTAATACAACACTTAAGCTCCTTATCAAGTTTGGCGACTGAGAGGAGCTTTTGTGTATCTGGAGTTCAGAAAAATTTCTCTGAACTGCGTTCGAGTGTAGCGGATCGATGCCGTATCGATCAACAGGTTTATAAAATGTGTAAAAACAGGCGTTTCGCAACGAAATCGGCCTGTAACGCCAAAATCGTCCCAATGGCGAACAACGGATTTTATGTTAAACCCCTTTTTTCACTTTTTCTTCCCCTCTATTGAGCCTATTTAGCTACGCTTGCTACGCAAAATGCGTGGTTGGTTCCAAAATGGAACGATGCACTCTGTTTTTGCTACATTTCCGTCTATCATCATAAAACAAACACCGTACAAATCGATAAAATGATTAGGCCGGAGGTGCCCCTCGATGATGCTTTATTTTTTCTATGCCATTGCGGCCTTGGCTATTGCGGCAGCATTAACGTATCCGTTGGTTCTCAGAAACGATGAACAGCAGAGCAAGTGATAGCGCGTTTTTAATTATAGCGAATTCGCTATAATTAAAATCATAAAGACCTGAAGGAGGAGACAATGATGAGTCTTCAAGCGCTGTGGGATTTTGTTTCCCCTCTTCTACCAATGATAGGTTTGGCTGTAGCCATCGGCGCAGGAGTGGTTTACGTTTATCGTCACCCAGACAAGCTATGACCGCATTTCAGCTCGCGCTATTCGTCTTATCCATTGTTGCAGGCTTGGCGGTATGGCTTTTACCCCGTCTTATCGATGAAGTGTTTAAAAACGGCTGAGAGTAATGTGCAAAAAGTGCACCTTGCCTCTGAGCTTGCATTTTAGCGAACGGCCAGGGGAGGGTGTGTGACATGTCACACACTTTGTCACTTATTTGCATAACAACATATTTTAAAAAAAGGGCGAACAACGTGAGTGTTTACGCAATCGTGGGTTATACAATTTTAGCGACAGCTATACTTGGTATCTTCCTTTGGGGAAGATACCTGCAAAGAAACGCCTGAATTCGCCACTACAAGCGGTATTTATGCAACAGCCTGTTGCACAATTGCAAACGCTACGGCAAAGGTGTGCGACATGTGGCACACCTGATGAGGAGATAAGATGGCGTTGTATATCATTGTTGCTATTTCACTGACGGTTGTTGGCGTAGTGACTCTCACTGCCCATATATCGTATAAACAGTATCAGAATGGGAAAAGATTCAGTGAGTAAAAGTAAATGAATTCCATTATTGAGCGTGAGTAAAAAGCAATATGCACTAAGTGCATATTGCTTTTTACTTCATCAGTTGTTGTATTTTGTGCAACAACTGGATTCGATATGAAAAACGACTAGGGGCAAGTGTGTTGCATGTCACACACCTCACAAGCGGAGAAAACCAATGCCTGAAGAAGTGATTTTTTATTGCCATTGGCGCTGATGATAGCAGCAACGCTGTATGCCATAACCAGAAAAAAGCGAAATAGCCGTTAGCTCTGCGCTCACCGACGCTTAAAGTAGCGAATTAAGAGCGCCAGCAAAAGAAGACCACCGATAGCGACAAGCAATCCCACTAGCTGAATATCATTCATAAATAAGCCCTCGTTAAAGAAAAAATTAAGGAAGCATGATGACATCACTACTCCCATTACTCGCCATCGTTGCAGCGGTAATCCTGGTGCTTAGCGTCACTTACTTGGTAATGAAAAGGCGCAACAGGTAACCCTTAACTGGTCGAATTCGACCTGTTTGGACGCTTGTCAAAATGCTCGCGAAGCTTTACCCAGCGGCGCATATTGCGTCTAACCTGGGCACGCTCCTGCTCCCGTTGTGTCAGACCTTTCTTTTCATGTTCGTCCATCATCTCGCCACCATGCGTTTTGCGTCAAAGAAACCTTCCTGTTAGCCATAATGAAACTTTCATTATGAAAGTTTCATTATGCGATTAACCTTATATTTCAACCAGTAGCCACTATAGCTATACTAGCCTTATACCGTCATAAGGACACTGTCCACTTCCCCTTTAATGACACAGAACTGAAAGTTAACCAAGCCAAGATTAGAAAAAGCGATCAAAAGTAAGCTTAATTTTGAGACGGAGATCAGAATTAAGCTTACTTTTGATAACCGCCTAAAAATAAACGTACCTGGCTTTAGATAAACCGCATTTGATTCTGTTTTGAATGGGCTTTCACAGTTACCCAGCATATAAACGCCATGCCATTTACCATTTCGGCTATAAATTATACTAAAAATCACTTCTTAAATTACCTAAAAATGCGGCTCTCATTGACTATCTTTGATTTATAATTACCGTTTCTATCCAACAAAAAAGCTATATTTTACATTGCCTTATTGAATAATTTTAAAGATATTGAGGTATCGCTCTATCTAGATTTCTTTACCTGGTGTGCCAAAATGATTAAAAACGTAGCTGAAGGGTGATTAATCATGAACATAGTTTTAAAAGTAATAGAGTCTGTTTCTCAGGCTCCCACTGAAAGTTTAATCGTGTTAACTGTGCTGTTCTCATTGGGGTTCTCTTATATGGTGATAAAGCTTGTGCTTACTGTTATCTCTGGGAGTACGGAAAAATGAAGAGGCCGACGTTTGGCTCGTTACCCAATTGGTGGTTCAGGGCATCCCATCTTTTCACTGAATTGAAAGCATCTGAAGTTGGCGAGGGCATTGCCGCTATGAAATGTTTATTAGCCCTATCAATACTTATAGACTTTAAGACCAGAGATGTAAGTGTCTCTATTTCTGGGCTTCAGGAATTAACTGGGCTTAGCAGACCAATGGTGCTAACTGGATTAGAGCGCCTCAAAAACTTGAGCATAATCAGAATCGATAGCTCCCGCTACCGAAACATATACGAAATATTATACATCGAGGAAGATAAAAAGTGGGCGAAAACACCTTCCCATCTACTACGGAAGGCACTGCAAGATATTTCAAATCGCGGCATCGCTCCCTTCGCAGCACTAAAGATATACATTACTTTGCTTAGTTTGCGTTACCAAGACAAGCTTGAAGTGCATGTATCTCATGAAGTCATTCGCGATTACACCAGGTTGCAGCCGAAGCAAATTAGAGCGGGCTTAGATGTTCTTTTTTCTTGCTCAATGATTCATTTGATACCAAGAGAGGAAAGCGGAGCCAACCGCTATCAAATATTAGGGTTATAGCATCATTCACCTGATTTCAAGTCAGACGCATTCGTTTACCACTTTTTGAAAATGACGCCTTC
>NZ_JAAAWN010000039.1:0-9897 GCF_010500865.1 Alteromonas profundi | reverse complement strand
AATGACGCCTTCCCAGGTGTGGATTTCACATTGGAATATTCGGACAAAGCAGGTGCTTTTGCATCAGGAAAAACCCTCTCTAGGCCACGCATGTAAAGACCTTTATGGCATTTTAACGTTTCGGACAAAATCAGCATCATTCACCTGATTTCAAGTCAGACGCATTCGTTTACCACTTTTGAAAATGACGCCTTCCCAGGTGTGGATTTCACATTGGAATATTCGGACAAAGCAGGTGCTTTTGCATCAGGAAAAACCCTCTCTAGGCCACGCATGTAAAGACCTTTATGGCATTTTAACGTTTCGGACAAAACCAGCACCCTTCACCTGATTTCAAGTCAGACGCATTCGTTTACCACTTTTTGAAAATGACGCCTTTCCAGGTGTGGATTTCACGTTGAAACCTGCCAAAGAGCGCTACCATGTCAAGGTAGAGGTATTGCGGATGGTAGACACAAGGGATTTTAAATCCCTTGTGTCTACACTAAAAAATATCGGGATAACGATATACAAAGAAAAAAGAACCCAGCACAAAAAGGACGAGGCCCGATACGACCAGATAAGGTAGCGCTGAAGGCAAAAAAAAGTAAATCGCAACTAGGCCAGTAGCAAGCAGAAAGGTAACGATGAAAAACTTAATCAATATGCCTACTTCCTATTCTACGATCCTGCTCTTCTATCAGCATTTCAACTGCTGTTCTCAGGGTGACAACAACATCATCATGCCCGATAATGAACGTAGACTCAGTTGGATGCTGAAGCGCGAGCAAATTGCTCAACATCACTTCCGCTTGTTCAATTTTATCATTCATTGCCGCACTAACTGTTCAATAATCACTCTATTAAAATAATAGTAAAAGTAAAAAATATCACCTGAACATAAGAACAGAACTTCAATAATTTTTTGCGTGTATCCCAGGCTGAAATATGAAAAAGAGAACGTGTCAGGCCAAGCACAACAAGGCCTCAACAAATACCTACTTTAATGTTACAAAATAATAGCAAAGTCTTTTATAAACAACAACTTGACTTGCGTAATCGAATCATTATTCTAATCCTCATGTTGAGTGTTATGACGCTCAGTTTCCCGAACTTTTTTATTCCACTATGTGTGAGTGGAATGAGAAAATAAGGATGGTTTTAACGTGCTCATCCGTAGAGCACGTAGCTTCATGCAAAGCTTGTCTCGTCGCCAAGCCAAGCTGCGTCATTATTTAACATCTCCCCTCCTCTTTTGTGTGAGAGAAAGGGACTGTACACTCGGCAAAATCAGCCCTTCTTCTCGTGTGTGGGGGGAAGGGCTGTAATTTCTTCTCGTATATACTTTGAGCCTTACTAATGTGGCCCTAAGAATCTGTCACCATTGAAGTGAATCATATGCGAGGGATTATCCGCAATCCACACTTCTGTCTCCCATGCAATATCAGCCACATGTTTTCTAAATACCTTCCTATCAGGAAATGCTGATACGTACACAGGGCCTGCATTACAATTAGAAAGCATCCCCTGTAAATGAGACCACCTCAGCTCACTCACAGGCCCATGGCTAGTCACAGCCTCGATAAGAAATAACCAGTTACGCTTTTCATCATAGACAACGATATCGGGAAGCTTATCGTGCGACATCGGAGGGATACCAAGCTGCTCTAGGTACTCGGTTTCTAAAACCATAAGCTTCCCCCCTTCGTTTCCCCGACTACTCGCTGTATCACCGATGTAAAGTACACGCCCTCCTTCACCGATAAACTCAGGACAAAATTTATGAATAATGTCTGCATGAAGTTGATTGTGCGCACCAGGTGACAACTCAATTACGCTATCATTTGGAAGCGTAATTGGTATTTGAGATTTTTTTAGATTTCTTTTTGATTGTTGAATCAGCTTTGTTAGCTGGCCCAGGCAAACCTTTACCAGCTCAGCCCAATCATCGGATGGATAGCGCCGAAGTAAATCAATAACAGGTTGGTTAAGGGAGTAGTTATTGTATTGGCTATTAGTCGGCCTCTCGCCGTCATCCCTATTACGCAATATTAAACCAGCCTGTTCAAATTGATGTAACGTCTGACGTCGGATTGTTTCTCGTGAATTAGGTTTATAGTCCTTTCCATAACAACGACGAATAAAGTCCATTATTTCATTAGTTGTCAACAGGGGCGCACGCGCCTCTCCCCAAACAGAGTCGGGCGTAACCGCGCAGAGCGCCAAAAGCACCCAAGCAGAACGGTCATTGGTACGGGCTGCGTCCATACCCAGCGATGTCAGTATCTCTTTGGCTTCTTCTAATTTTTTATTTCGTAAATCCATACATACTCCTTATCCTTTTGAAGGCAATCACTAGATTACCATCTAGTGCAGGTTTTTAATTTTCCCTCTGCGGCTTTTCTGCGATAATTTCACCCTGAAATCCACGCCCATTTTATTTTAAAGAAGTGCCATGCCTGAATCAGCCCTAAAAATAACCGAAGATCTAAACCTGGAAGCTGACAGAATTCGGGCTATTGCTAACACAAAAATTGACGAGAAAAAGCGCGGTAAACTAGGGCAGTTTATGTCCTCATTTAGCGTTTCCTCTCTGCTAGCCAGTATGTTCGAAGGCTTCAGTCCCGAAGAAAAGCTATTAGATGCCGGAGCCGGAGTAGGCTCACTAACATCAGCAGTCGTCAACGAAGCGATGAAGACTGACTGCAAACGTTTAGAAGGTACATGCTACGAGATATCGGAAGAGTTACACCCTTACCTCGAAGAAAACCTGGCAATATGCTCTGAGCGCGCCCCTTATAATAATCTGGGTTTCAGAGCCGAAATTTTCAAAAAAGACTTTATTGCCTCTTCTGTTACCAATTTAAAAAGCCCGACAATAAAACGCTACTCTAAGGCCATACTCAACCCGCCATATTTGAAAATTGGTGCAAAAAGCGAGGAGAGAGCCTTACTGCGCAGTGTGGAAATAGAAACAGGCAATCTCTACTCCGCATTCGTTGCTCTGGCAATTAAACAACTTGAACAAGGCGGCGAGCTGGTTGCGATTACGCCCAGGTCTTTTTGTAACGGGCCATATTTTAATGATTTCAGAAAGCTTATTCTCAACGAATGCTCACTAAACAAGCTTCATGTATTTCACAGCCGAAAGTCCGCGTTCAAAGTAGACAAAGTGCTTCAGGAAAATGTTATATACCACCTAACCAAAGGTGAGCCGCAAAGAGAAATGGTAACGATAGTCTCTAGCAGTTGCGCAGAAGACCCATCACCTGTTGAGTATCAACTCCCCTTTGAGGAAGTTGTACAGCCTCGCAATCCTCATCGATTCATTCATATCATTACCAACGAAGAAGAAAGAGAAATAGCCAATAAGGCTGGAAACCTTCCTTGTGGTCTTGAAGACCTAGGCATTCAAGCATCAACAGGTAAAGTGGTAGACTTCCGTACCAGGGAGAATCTTTCTCAGGAATACGTACCAGGCTCAGTCCCCCTCATATTTCCCCAGCACATGAGAAACGGTGTGCTCACATGGCCTCTGCCTGAGGGAAAGAAGCCGAACGCGCTTTTACATAATGAGAAAACTGAAAGCTTAATGGTGCCAAATGGCACGTATGTTTTAACTCGAAGATTGACAGCAAAAGAAGAGCGTAGGCGGATAGCAGCTTCGCTATATACACCAGACACTGCAGATGTTCCTGTCGTTGGCTTTGAAAATAAAACTAACTATTTCCACGCCAACGGGGAGCCTTTAGAAGAAAACCTCGCCAGAGGCCTATGGCTGTTTCTGAACAGCACTATTGTTGACCTATACTTTCGACAACTAAACGGCCACACTCAAGTCAACGCTACAGACCTCAGAAGTTTACGTTACCCCACTGCTGAGATGCTTATTGAACTCGCTCGTGAGTCAGATACTCTACAGCTAGAACAAAGTGTTATCGATGCTATTGTGACTCGTGTCATTTTTAATGAACGGTAACCAATAACACTTTGACTCCCCTATAACAGAGCGACCATATGAAAACATATGACGACTACCTAAAAGAAGTAACTGTCATGTTGAAGGCGGGCCACAATCGTTCAGACATTCTTAAAGTGTTAAAAACAACCTATCTCTTTAATCAAGATGATGACGCCACAGATAGCGAACTTAGTCGTCTCATTTATGATATTGAGAACACTAAAAAGTTAGAGCACCTATTTATGTGAAATTTAGCACTCATTCGCTATTTGAACGAGGTATGGCTAAAGTTACATAGTGCAAAAAGATACTGACGCATAAGTGACTCTCACGTTGTCAGGTCATGCACCTAGTCGCAAGGAGGCGAGTGGTAGTATAAAGTATCAACCGGAGAAGAAATGAGTTATGCCAAGTAGAACTAAGCTAAAGCACATTTTCGTTTTTGCTGTCGCGCTAGCACTGTTCGGCGTTTTCCCAATGGCTTTGATGCACGTTCTGACTAACGTCATCGACATCACGTTAATTAAGAGCGACGCATTGTATGCACTACTAATAATATCGCCAATGGCGTGCTGCACCGCAGGGATCGCGATAGCGATGCTTCACGTTGCAAAACATCCTGAGCTTTTATAACGGAGAAGATTGAGTATGTTTATTGAAGAACTGATATTTTTATTGCCCATAGGGATCATGGTGTTTGGCTCGATATATATCGCGAAGAACTACGCAAAGAAAGATAAGTGATGAGTACCGATCACTCTGAACGCTAAAAATAGTCCAAAGAAAAATATCAATAGCTAAACTCAACCAAGCGCTTCCAAATTTAGGTTACTTTGGAAATTACTTTTAAAGTATGATTATTTCAACTGCTGAATAAGCAGCTTGAAACATCTCACTCCCGAATAGGGAGAAAATCCTCCTGTGCCAGCAGGAGGATCAAAACTCATCGTTTCTTCTTGCCGCATCGCACATTCATTTCAAATGAATCGCCAACGGCGATATCAAGAGAAAATCTAATGCGCCAGCGTTCAAATGCTTCTTTAAGCATAACTCTGACTCCTATTTCAAAACATTGATAAAAGGAGTAAGTAGTGCAATACTGTCTTTGTAAGTTAATACGCAAGACTTACTCCATCGAGTTTGGGCTTCGCGTCTGTACAGCCGAGGTTGTGTGGCCGCAATCCTCACAATCTTGGTTAGTACGCCCATCGCTTTACTCAATCTACATCGTTCTCCTCCTCTAATTTTTCACTTATCATCGCACGCCTTTAAAATGCCGCAACTTTTCCGGTCTTTTTTTTCACTGTGACAAAAATGCGCATCAATATTCCAATTAACTTTGTCATTTAAGCGAATATTCTTAGCACTAACTACCCGTGAAAGTTTCACTCTCGACTTGCAAACACTATAGTACAAGAAAATCGCAACGACAAATCAAAAAACAACATAACTCGTTGACTTTTAAACAAAAATGTTGTGATTTTGAAAAATGTATAAATAAATCAAGAAGAAAATTTTTTCATTTTTTTTCAAAAAAATGAATTTCCCCGCTATAAATCACAGTTTCCCCCTCCCCTTTCGACATAAACAATCAATATCCAAGTGATAAATCTGACCAACCGAAGACGAGATTTTCAATGCCATAGCATTGTTAAAATCGCGTCGAGACCTCCAAGTAGCTTGGTGTTACGGAGTAACAAACCAATACCAAGCTACGCTTGTTTGAGCAGCCACAGCGACCAAAAAAACCTGGTGTATTCGCGGCTTGGTTTCTGCCGCCCAGGGTTATTTGGAGAGCGTCGTGGATGCGAGTTCAGCCCACGAATGTGGGTGAGCAAAGCGAATTTTCACCTCGTGAAAACTGGCGGGGAGCCGCCAAAAAGTCACACGCCCCAGCGAGCGACAGCGCTGTGACAGCCTCCCCAGAGGCGTTTTTTGGTGGGGCAGCAGGCCCCACCCGAAGGAGCTTCAGCTCCGAGCAACCTGGATTTTGCGCAGTGATGACTAGCTCGTCCGAAGAGGCGCAGCCTCGCACCGGACAGCAGTCAAAACGTGTGAAAATGCGGGTTGCTCGGAGGTGCGATAGCACCGTAGGGTGGCATTTCGTGGATTTTTAGGCCGTAGGTGCGTCCAGCTCCGGAGGGTTGAAAACCCGAAATCTAAAGGCGTTTGGAGGCGTCCAGCCGGAAAAGGCCGTCACAATACCTGACTATAACTCGAAAACGTGGAGAGGTGTAGTCAGGTATTGCTCGCTTTGTTCCTAGTTATTTGCAACAGCAAATGACTAGGAACAAAGTGGTATGAGAGATGAGCCAGAGTCGAAACAAAGCTTCGATGAAGTGAAGAACGCCCAAAAAGCCGTGGGCGAATGGAATGAAAACCAAGTGCTTTTTGGTATTGCCAAGTTTGGCTGGTTGAGTATGACTCAACTAGCGAAATTGGCTGATGCGTCGCATGGTTCAATGCGGCACATTGTTAGACGTATGGAGCAGACAAAATATATTTGGTCTGAGCCATTGGCTAACTCGCCTAACGTAAAGTGCTATGCACTGACACGGAAAGGCACGGCCAGAGTGAAATCAGTATTTTCAGGTGCTGGCTTTAAGAAGGTCGAAACGTATTCGCAATGTCGCGGATTTTTAAGTCAGTTCGAACATCATTATCACCGTCATTTAAGTAATGAGTTTTTGATTGATTTGGTGACAGACAATATCAATTTTCAAAATTACCACATTACACACTATTTGCCTGAGCATGAGGTACAGGCCAAAAAGAACGATGTGCATACCATGATGCAATGTGTGCCAGATGCGTTGGCACTAACCGATGACAATCGGTTGATAGCCATCGAGATTGAAAATACGTTACGGGGCAAATCCAAGCACGGCACCAATCTAACTCATTGGCTGGAAGTCATGGCCGAAAGGATTGAGCACCACTACGAAGCCTCTGATTCATTACGTGGTGTGTTTGGTTCACTGGAGAATCCAAACTATGAAGACGTGGATCAGGTATTTGTATGCGCCAGTGAGCAGATATTCAGGAACGTTTGGAACAAGGTGCAGCGCATCTTGTTAAAAACGGACTGTTTGTCAGCAGGTGACAACATTTCCTATTTCGTCGTGGATGGTAAGAAGTGGCACAACATATTTGAAAGCCATGAATTGTTGGCGCATTCAGATCCAGAGGTGTTCGAGCTTGTCAGTGCTGGCGCTGACCGTTTCACCTACCCAAAAGACAAGCGTATGCAGATCGTAAACGAGCTGTATTCATTAAATCTGTCACGAAAAGAAGTCGCAAAGCGATACAACATTTCATTGTCCACATTGGACAGATGGAAGCGTGAATTCCACGCAACTTAATAGTGTTTTTTTACACTGTAATGTCGAAATATCAACATTACAGTGCTTATTAGCACTATTAAAGAAACCACAAAAACCTCTAAAAAGCATAATCTAACCTTCATTTATTATGGTATATGGGTATAATATACCTATATACCATAATAAATGAAGGTTAGAGATGGATATTTCAGTAGAAGCTCAGCAGATACATGCTGAATTAACAAAAGCCCTAGGCTCCCAGGGCAATCAAAGGCAGTGGCTAGAGTTCACTCGTACAGTTAAGCGTTTGCTTCCATTCGTTGGTCGAGGTAGGCCAACGAAAATGGAAATAGAAAACAGCGTAATAGGCCAATACGGATTCTCAGGGTGGCAAGCTATGGTTGCTTCCTCGTTAGAAGATGGAGGCTTTAACACACCAGTAAACACGTGGAATAAATGGTCGCAAGCTTCAGACTTTTTAGAGCGTTACCCCTACCTTGAGTCACTGAACTTGTCGCAATCAGATGTAGCAAAACTACAAAAAGAATTTAAAGGAGTAGAATTCCCTCAGTCCATAGAAGAACTTGAGCAAGCCCAAGCCGAGATAAAAGCACGTCAGGAGCAGGAAGAAGCGGAAAAAGTCTCAAATTTAAAGCTCCGTATCTCAGAGCTTGAACAGCAATTGATTGCGGCCAATGCGAAAATTGAAGTGATGGAGAGTCAATTGGGTGAGTTCGCAGCGCAGCAGCGCCAGCTGATCGAGGTGAAAACCAAAAATATACAATTAGCTGAAAAAAACGAAAAACAGGCCAAGAAAATAACGGCCTTGAATGACGCATTGGAAAAACAGATGAACGCGAGTAGATGGAGTCATCTAAAGGCGCTATTAAGCTTTTCAGCTTAATAGTATTTTTGACATATTTTAAACCTGTTATAAAATACTTTAAAAGCAATTAATAACAGGTTTATTAATATATGAAAATTATCACCTTTTATTGTCCAAAGGGCGGGGTTGGCAAGAGCACTCTATCCAAAAACTTCGCTGTTTTTTTATCGCTAGTAAAGCAGCATAAAGTGCTTTTCCTTGATTTGGATAGGCAACGTCACGTGATGCAAGCGAGTGAGAAACATGAAGACTGGCCTTTCATAGTGCTAGATCGTATTCCAGATAACTTTGGCGACGTGGACTATGTAGTTGGAGATATATCGCCAGTCGGTGTTGCAGCACTTAGTGTTGAACAAAAGCAGATGTTGGAAAATTCCGATCTCATCATAAGTCCTTTTGAAGCAGATTCGGACAATATTGATAGCATGGTCGATATATATAATCTTCAGACGAAAGCTATTATTAAACCTGTTTTAAACAAGTTTACAAGCACCTCTAAACTACATAAAGAAGCGCTTTCCGTAATTAAAGATTGTTTAGTGCTGAAATCACGGTCGGCGTACCCACAAACATCTGGTGCGAATTCGATATTCTTCAAAAACCCGTACTCATCCGCGCTAAGTAATGCACGAAATGATTTCAAACAGCTGGCAAACAAATTACTGGAGTTAGTAAAATGAGTAATGCTTTCGACAAATTAAACAAGGCGCAAAGCACAAGACAAAACAAAGTAAAAAGTAGCTTCGAGGCAGGAAATGCCTCAAAAGGCGGTAGGCCTGCCAAGAGCGCTTCGGAGAAGCGCGACAATCGACTCACTGTGTATTTGTCTACGTCTGAGTTGAAGCAGCTGACCGATTACTGTGATGAGTTAGGCGTTCAGCCTGCGGTTTTTCTGCGAACACAAGCAATGAATAAAATAAGTAAATAAACAGTTATAAACAGTTATAAACCGTTTATAAACATATTTAAAAGCATTTCAAATAGAGGGCTGTTGAAAGGCGATGTACTAATCGACGACCATGTGGATGGTAACGGCCAAGAAAGATTTGAAGGCAAGCTTATCCAATTTGGTGGTTCAGACCACCCTGATTGGTCAAGCGTCAGAGAAGGACTAAAAATATAGCTATTTAACCCAGTGTGGAAAACGGGGATGGCTGCTTCGCAGTTCGGTTGATGGACTGTATGTGGACAGCAAAGCTGACACACAAACAGACCACAACCCCAACCACGTTTACACACACGAAATAACAACAATGGATCTCTAAAATTCTTTTTAAATGGCTCCCAGTCGGGCACAAAAAAAGGATGTCGGCCGAAAGGCCTCCGCAAAGCTAATTCTAAAAACGTGAAGTCATTAATATGACTTCATAAGAAAGAGCTACGCAGTATAACCTACGGTTAAGAGGACGAACTTGGGACACTTTTTAAATAACGCCCGACAGCACTTTTTGAAAGTTCCATTTTCTCTGCAATAGCGCGTATTGATAAGCCTTTTTGCCTGAGAGCTTTTGCTTGTATAGCTTTATCTTGTGCTGACTGTTTATATTCGTCACGAGTTGGAGAACCAGATTTACGTCTAGCGACTCTATGTCGCTCAGTGTTGCGCCTTTGCTTCTCAGTTGGGGTTCTAGGGATTTTCCCCTCTAAAAAGACATAATCCTCTGTAGACCACACCAATAAATGGCTGCGGAGGTGGGTTACTACTTATAAGTGTGGCAAATTAGGTAAATATCGTACATTTAATACGG
>NZ_JAAAWN010000038.1 GCF_010500865.1 Alteromonas profundi | reverse complement strand
GCCAGCTTCTAGATGAGCTGAATATCGGCCACGCCGATGGAAGTTACCGACAACAGCTTGCCCAACTCGCTAAGAAAAAGCTGCTCATCCTAGATGACTGGGGAATGGAAAAAATGAGTGCAAGACAAGCTAATGACTTACTCGATGTAATGGAAGAGCGCTATCAAAACACCAGCACTATCATAGCGAGCCAACTACCTGTTACCGAATGGTACAAACTCATCAGCAATCCCACTGTAGCAGATGCGTTACTCGATCGTTTACTGCACAACAGTCATCGAATTGAACTGGCTGGAGAATCGATGAGAAAACTAGACCAATCCGATCACTTAAGGTAAAACTGGCAAGGACGAAAAAGAAGAAGAAAAAGTGATCGGATAAAACCGAAACGACCGTTCGGATTCACCGAAATACGCAGTAATATACCGCTTTGACTGCTTACCCTCTTCTCCGGATTCCAAACGCCCGTCAACATCATTAAAGGGGGAATAGTCTTCCTTGTTACTTTGTGTAACCGTAACAATATCTGCCCTATCGCATACCGATTCAAAAACACGCTTGTTTATGGGGCGAACTCCGTCTCGCCAATAATTGACCTTTTTTGAAGCGGGTATCTGCTCTAAATAGCCGCCATCAATCTTAGCTAGTACAGGTTCCTCGAAAGGGCTGTATTCTATAATTGTAGCAAACAAGTCACCTCGTGAGCTCTTTCCATCTTTATACACCTTACCAACCCTAGCCACACCAAAATAATGCGGACTGTCAGATAGTCGGACGTTTCTGTATTGAATTTTTTTTAATTTGCCCTTGTAATAAAGGACTTGAGTACCCGCGATGAGGTGTTTCTCATATCGTTTTGGGAAGTGATAAAGCGCACCAGTCTCATCAGCCCATTTTGACTCGTCATTTTCTGTTATTACTGTATACAATCTTGTCTCCCTAACCTGTGTATGACTTCGGCCATTCCTTTGTGTTACAGACATAGCGCCCTATAATCCTCGCTAGCGCGACTTCTCGCGAAAGTTTGATGTACGTGCTGATTTGATAGTTAAGAGGCACATAAGTGCACTGAGGCCCAATATGGATACAAATCTAAAGCTCTATCCACTACTAACCAGATGGTTTTTTCATTAATCATCTCTACAAGTATAAGGAACCAAGTCTAAAAGAACTTTTTTAAGAAGCCATACCCACCATACAAAGCCGTTATATCTAGGGCTTTGATTATGAGCATAAATTCATAATGACCGTACAGCTTGGGCTCGCATCTAGTTTAAAGCTCTCATAGCAGCATCTGAGAGAACTTAACGCTCTGCATCGACAAAGTGGACCATAAATAATTTAGACGCCGCAATGAGCGTTATAGAGGCTATACTGAACGCTGGCTCACTTGAGTTCATAGGGAAAAGAAAGTCTGGCTTGCTATTAAGCGAATTAAACCTGGGTAAGTACATCAAAAGGCCTATCTGAGACAAGTTAGAGAAGGAAGTCCATCGAGACCTCCAAGGTACTTGCTAACTGCTACTCTTAACTTCGCTTATCGCAGTATTAACTGCCTCGATGATTTTTGTTTTATCTGCTGTATTCGCAACAAAGTTCGGTTCGTTTCCAACTATTCCGACGTTAATTTTTTTCATTAGTTGGTCGAGGTCATAACCTAGCGACTGAGCGGCAACTATAACGTTGTATAAAGCTGATTCGTGTACTGATGACATATCATTCCCTTATTTAGATAAATGTCTAACTTTAAGATATCTGATTTTGTAATTTGAGACCGATTAAATTAATTGGCAAAAACCACACCTTTAAATCGTGTTTCGAAAAGAGCAATAAGATAGATAACTTGACTGATTTTGAACGAGAGAGATTCTTTAAGGTTACTTCTCTCGGCGTTTTTACTCACGTAAACAACAATCGCGGCGACTTACTAAACTACAGCCCGTTAAAGTGGCGAGAGTTCATCAACCAGCTGGGGATTACGGGACATAAAAGATACGTATGAGCTTCCAAGCGTTGTTAGCTTATACCCATCCCTTTCATCACTCAATAAACCATCACTGACTGGATATGACATGTATTTTATCCAGTCCCAATCTGTATATGCATTTTCTACTGACTTTTTAACTTCTAAAAAGTGACTTTGGATATCGTCTTTTGATGCATAACCTGAATTACTTTTCATGGAAAAGAATAGGTTTAACTGTGATCGAAATAGAACTTTATTAATGTCAAAGTAGCGTATCGCACTTTGAAGTAGGGATGCTTCTTTTGCTAATATCTCTACTTCTTCTTCCGGTGATAAAGCCAGGGCCGACAAATGTGTTTTTATAGCTTTGAAAGTCTCCTCGCTAAAATCCGTCCTGTTGTGTTCGTGCCTTTTTGCTATTGATTCTAGGCTCATGTTTTCGGGCAAGCTCACGGAGCTCGCACCAGAGGATTTTTTGCTTCCAATCGACTGCTTAGCAGCTACAAACTTAGCCGAAAGCCCTGAAGTCGAAGCTGATAGCTCGGACACTGTGTTGGTAGAAAAAAAATTGCTAATAGAATCAAAAAAAACCGTTCTGAATTTCAGACCAATAAGCAATACAGTAACTGGCCACACAATTGATTTGATCACCTCCACTATTAGCTGTGGTGTCCAATTACAGCTGAGTTCTTCCATTTAACCTCCTATCATCTAACAATTTTTTGCTCCGACCTTATAATAATACTCGTTTTCTCCCTAAACACCATGCTCGATAGTTTCTAGGAAGCACACTGAGTGATTGTGTACGCAACACAAAGAGCTGTCGTTTTAGTGATGTTGTATTACCGCAGACTAATTACACTAAGTAGTCTGTAAGATTTGCTCTAACAGAGACTAATTTAGACATTGGGTAAAATGCATACATATTTATTGTTACGCTAACTCAACGACTCATATGTACTCTGCATTGCGTTCTTAGCGTAACTTAACCAACCCTATCATTCATCTCTCTGCGCTCCACTGAGAGAACTACAGAGGCTATAGACAAACCCGAACAACTTCTTTCGTTGTGAACTTCTTATTCTTGTTTTGCCCTAAAAGCTTACGTATAAGATTTGTTTATGACGAGCGCTTTTTTTAAGAAGGCATAGCTACCAACGTGAATGCTTATACCTAAGACTTCAATCACCTTACACGTGTGATTAACGCAGTGCGGGCCGCTTTTAAATATGCTCCTCGTTTTGGACCACCGGCAGGGGCAGCTTTCAACTTAACAACTGAACCGTCGGGAAACTCTTCGAGAGACGCTTTGTGACAAGATATGTTCATGACTCTTTCGAAAGGCTCTGCTCTTAATGTTTTAAGACGTTTCTTGTCACCTTCTGTAAAGACTACTGCTTCCACTGTCACCCTGTCCGAATCACTTTTCACATTTAGCTCTGTCTTCTTGGTTTTTGGTTTCATTACACATGAGGAGACTATGGATTCGCTCAAAGCCCTAAACGGATAGCTGTACTCGCTTGAGGTTCTTGGTTCTCTGGTGTTTAGGTTAGGCTTATAGAATTGAATAGCAGCGGATTCTTTTTTCAGGGCGACTTTTTCAGTCGAAGCAACCGCTATAATGAAATGCTTGAAGCCCTCTGGAAAGCCTCTAATCGCACTTTTGAAGCTGTTGTTATAGTTTCTATCAGTCTTCTCTGAAGCGCTCCTAACATGCTCCTGCCAGCGTCTAGCGGGGTCTGTGGTATAACCAATGTATAACCCTGCTGCACATTCATGACCGTAGACGACATATTTAGCATTTGTCACAACGTCCGGAGTAAGGCTGTTAGCGAGATAGAATCTAACTTCCGTGTACATATTTAGAGTCCTTTCGTAATATGGGCTATCTCCTAACCTAGTATGAATGCACCTTTAGGTCAATCTGGCTTGACGATACCTAGATGGCTTTATTAACCCTGGGAGTCGCTTTACCGCATTGATTGTCTCAATCAGGTGAGCTTCGAAATCGAACCCAACCGGAACATCAACAATGTGAAAGCTTAACTTCTTAAACTCAGCTTCCAATGCCTTATACTGCCTATATCGCCATTCTCGCCTAACCCTATAATTTAGCAGTTTCCGACCAATCTTTGATTTGTTTTCGCAGCCTTTCACGATTGGTGAATTTAGACCTTTAGCCAAGTAATCAACGAGTCCTAAATCAATTCTTTTATACTTACTAATTTTGCCGGTAGAGTCGATACAATTTACTTTGTATTCGAAGTAAACGCTAATAGCCGTATCTATATTCCTAATTGAGCTGCGAAATTGCTTTCTGATAAGGTCTCTAATATCTTTTTTGGACAAGCTGTCACTACATTCAAGGAGCATGTGCGCATGAAGCGCCTTGTATGGCTTAGTGCCACCTTTTTCCTCAATATCCCGCTTGGACTTCTCTATTACGCAAAAACCGCGCGTATGACCGCCAAGAGCTCTTCTCGCCAGTCTCGAGATTTGACTCTTGAACTGCTTAAACCTTTCAACAGAGCTCTGAGCTTTAACACTCGTTTTGTCATCAAAGTTAATTACAATGTGGGCTAAATCCGAGCTTCCTGCTTTCACCGATTCATGCATTTCCTCAAACATAAGTGTTAGTTCTTCGTCATGCTTATAAAAAAATTTTTCAGTTGACCGAAAGCTAGTACATGGAATAGTTCGCAACGTACTGAGGTTTCCACGCTTTGGGTTAGAAGGCTCTCCCCTCATCTTTTTTAGATATAATGCCCTGTTAAAGGCGAACTCTTTAAACTCTTTACGATGAACGTAACTTTGGGCGATAACCCATTCACTACGATAATAGGTACTATATAATCGAGTAAGGTGCGCACCGTTAACGAAAGACAATACTGAATCGTAGGCCTGTTCTAGCCTGTAGAGATTCTCTCCGACACTAAGAGACGACATATTTTGCATTTAAACGCGCCCCCTTCTTATAGTTGATAATACACAAGCATAAGAGTTGGGAAGTGGCTCTATTGAGGGGGGGAACAGGGGAAAACAGGGGAAATATTTCATATCACCCTCTTCTTTCAGTAAGCCATATCAGCACTTCGTCGCGCATATATCCGACGCGACGCTTGCTCATCTTAAATGACTTGGGAAATAAGGAGTCTCTCTCCAGACGGTATAGGGTAGATCGACTTAAGCTTGTTAAAGCAATTACCTGATTTCGTGTAAGAAACAGGGGAAGTTGAAGATTGTTGTTAGCCATTTTATTCCTCTTTGAATCATTGTGAAACAAAAGGCTAAAGCAGGCACCGGCATGAAGGTAGCGATTATTCAGGACACCTCAAAATCCACAAAATCAATCAATTCATAGAGTTGCAAATCTCTTGCACTAAATACTTACTCTCTGTTTGTCTATAGACTCTCCATACATCATCATAACGAATGCGAGCCCCATCAAAGTCAATTACCTCTTCGTTACCGTTCTTAAAAGCCCCGAATTCATCGACCATTAGCGACCATAGAATCGGTTCGTCTGTTAAGTTACTGTCTATTCTTCTAGGCAGACGACCATGCCGCAAAGTGAAAGTGAGAGCCGCTGTCAACACGGGTGATAGGTCTAAACGATGGTTTTTTCGGTTTTTCAACCTAACATAGGAATTTGATATAGGTTTCACACTCTCTTTATATCGTTTAACAAGCAACGCTAGAGCAGCGTCATATTTAATGCGAGAGACGTATAGGTCATTAATATTCAACTTTAAAGTGTAATGGGTACACAAGAAGACGGTAACTCCTTGACTAAATCCAAGAGCAATCTCGACACATTCAGTGCAACTTTGAGCTTTACCCTTCACAATTTTTTGCACTAGGCTGAGACTTAGGGGTAAGAAATCGTTTTGGGTGAGCGAACGTTTTTTGCTATTCGACGAGTCGACATAATCAAGTACGCCGGTCTTTTGTTGTAGCACTTCGACATCTACTTTTGAATTGAGAACATCAAGGTACGACAACAGTTCTTGTTCGTCTGATATCCCCTGTCTACTTTCCCCCGCGTCCATGTATTGAAGCTCAATTCGATAATTCTTCTTAAGCGGTTGATATATGCCTATCAGCTCTGGACTGAAAGGAGAAAGCTCGTAAGCAATGTAATCACGCTCAGGAGCCACCAACTTATTAAACGGAATATTTTTCATCTTTCACTCTTCTTTAACTGGAGCGAAACCTACCACAACGGCAAAATTCAATGAAGTAACAAAACCAAAAAAAATGCCCGCCTTTTAAAGCGACTTTGCTTACACTGTAAAACACACAACCACCGTTGTTGTTTTTTACAGCATTAATTGAGGGCTCAAATGAACGAAAAATATATCGCTTACCTAAGAGTAAGCACTAAAGAGCAAGGTCGGTCAGGGTTAGGTTTAGAAGCACAAAAAAGAGACATCAGCCTTTTCATCTCAAACTACGCCTCAGAAGGAGAATTGATAGAAACACACACTGATATAGTCAGCGGCAGCGATTCGTCGCGACAGGCGCTTACAGAAGCCATAACGAGAGCCAAGAAACTCAACGCGACACTGATAGTTTCCAAACTTGATAGGTTGAGCAGAAAAGTATCATTTATAGCAACCCTCATGGAAGACAAAACTTTGAAGCTTAAAGTCGCTTCAATGCCGAATGCAGATAAATTTCAACTCCATATCTATGCCGCTCTAGCAGAGCAAGAACGAGATTTTATTAGTATGAGGACGAAAGCAGCGTTAGCAGCGAAAAAGGCTTCAGGGGCTATTTTAGGGGGCTTACGCGATAAAACCAATCAACGAAATCGAGAAAAACAAAAACTTGCCAACAAAAATGCATTGAAAGTTCACCCCCTCATATACCCAATGAGACAGTCTGGCATGAGCTTTAGAGCTATAGCTGAAAGTCTAAATTCAAGTAATTTATTAACCCAGTATGGCAAACGTTATTCTGCTCAAACGGTTAGCAATATACTAAGAAGGGTCAACAACATTTGAATACTGTTAAGTGAACTGGCCGCCGGTGGTTTCAGGTAGCGCGGGTTGTCATCACTCCACCTGTCGCTTGAGCGCTGGCTTCACTTTTTTGACATCTGGAATACTTTGAGTCAGAAATAAAAAAAGACTAGTGATGTGTCAATACGTTATTATTGAACGGTGCCCAATGAGGTTATGATTTTTTAAAAAGATGCTTGCACCATACCCAAGGCGTTATGACAATTTTTTTAGCTAGGTAAAGTGACCAAAATTTATACTTGCTTAAGCCTTGGGGACCTTTACTAGGTGAGTGTTCACCCCATTCTTTAACTAGTAATTCGATTTCTTGGTAATATGATGGCTTATTAGCCTCTCTACGCCTCTCGTCAATGTATGGCTTACAGCCCAGCCAGATGGTTTTAACCGTACTGTACATAGTTTTCTTGACGATTCTTGAATCATAAATATCATTGAACACGCAGATTGCCATGCTTTCATAATAGTTGAGTACCAGTCCTACATTTTTTCTCGCAAGTCTAATTTCTTTTGCTAATTCGCTATCATCGGCTTTATCTACGTCGATAATCAAAGATCTCATATACTCTTCTGCAGAGAAGTTTTTCTCTTCAATTGTGTGGAAGATTTTCAAAATATGCTTTTCAGCGGCATCTATCTTTTCCGAGTCGTTATAATGAGTAATAAAATCCATTGAATTTTTTTTGCGGGCAAGAATTCGGCTATGCCTCATGGATATGGATGCTACTACCGAGGCTATTAATGCAGACAATAAAATACAAAGGGGAGCCAGTACGGCTCCCCTATCAACACCAAGTATTTCTGCTAGATACTCGTAAGACCAACTAATATCACCAAAATACTGGCTTGACCAGTTATTAAAATCCATGGTCCTGTTCATTAATCCCAATCATAACTTCCTCCCTAAACTGGAAAATACCAGTACTAATTAGTATGCAGTTGTGGTTAATTAGTTCAACATTTTTGTTGTTATTACGCGATGAAATGCATAATCAAGCGGAATCAACCTACTCGAACTTAGAAAAGACGAGAATTGCATTCGAGAATACTACGCAGGTTTTCATCATTTTCCAACAAAATATCGCACATGTGGCGGCACTTTGTCATACAAGAAATTCTGCATGCGGTTCTTAATAACATCTAAGTTCTTACTCTGAGATAATCATCTAACACATTTATCTAAAATCATGGAAACCGCAGCCTCTATACTCACAGATCTCTTTTTGACAATATACCTAAGAGTGCTAGCAGGAACCCCAAAAAACCTTGACACAGCCTCTACAGAGCCATATTCAACACCGTACACAACAGTTTTCTTACCGCAGCGCTTAATAGTCGCTTCAGCTTTAGTCACCCACTCAAAGTTTTGTTTAGAAAATTTCTTAAATGATTTTTTTCGTATTAGGATTAATCGGTTTACTTTGATGTAGTCGAACGATGTGAATGCTAGTACATCTTTTTTGAATAAGTCATAGTTCGTCCACCGAGCACACAAAACATTTCTTCTCAGCAATCCTTTATATCGACGGAAGAGCGCAGAACCAGCCTCAATGTGTCGACTCATTCTTCTGCATGGCTTTCGCAACTCGCTAAGCTCGACCTCACCAGCACGTAATCGACTCTCAACGATATATGGAGGCACAACACCGTCGGAGCTTTCGCTTATTACCTCGCTAGCCTGTTTATAGGATTCATAAGCCACGCCATCAATTTCCACACTTCGTCCCGCAGTGTGGCTTACCTGTCCTCCTCTATTAGCGTTTAAACCAGATGGGTAAAGCGTATTCAAAGAAGCAATGTACTGTTTCTCCAAATCACCTAGAGAGTCGATAGGTACGTTCGAATGAAGAGCTTTTGCTGTGAAAGACTGTACCCCGAACTCAGCGATAGCTCTGGCTAATGGTCTGCTAGAGTTTCTCGACGCTTCTTTAACATGTTCGTCAAAACGCCTGGCGACACTACCGCTGGTAATCCCTATGTACTTTTTTCCTGTTGGTGAACAGGTAATGCAATAAACAAAACCCGTACTACGATGTTGTCTCTTTTTCGCCTCTAGCAGCGCTCTATCTATTGGCCATTTTTGTTTCAATCTAGACCTTACCAGCTTGAAGCGCTCGTGAAGGTCTGTGAATAAAAGAAAACAGTAAAGAGAGCAAAAATATCTATTCGAAAAATCGGTGAAATGCTTACCCGTATACCTGAATGGTTGTGCTTTACCCGCCCCAATAATCCTGCTCCATTCTTTGCTTTCAGTGGTTGCAGCCCACATAAAAATGCGCTCATCATGTGTAAAACCAAATTGTTTCAACCGACTAACGTAAGTTCTTAACCTAGCTCTAAAATTTCCGTAAGAAACAGTTGGCTTTTTGTATCTTGTAAACACATCATTTATGCAAATCTTGTTATTATTCACAACTACGTAACTCTTTCTTGTGCCGTATTTTCTTTTAAAGTCACTAACAGATAACCTAACAGCGTCCTCTAAATACTCATCAGTTACTTCTCTTTTTGCCTCTGCATTCTTCAATCGCTGACTGAAGATTCGGAAAGCAACTCTTGGGTTGTCAAATGCTTCATAATGGGATAGGTATCTTTTCATATTTCTAGCTTTACCGATTAACGACAATTTATAGCGTAACCAAAAACCGAAAAAAACCATAGGTATTTGTTTTATAAGGAATATATGTAATTATTGACATACAAAGAGGCACTTGATGGCTGAAAGTTTGCAAGCCCAGGACTAGATCGACATGGAAGGTCACGGTAGACTGAGTTGCGCACATAGAAGGAAGAACATATGGACTTGATAAATATTAAGTATTCTAACGAAAGTGGCGAGTATCCGATAAGAACTATCTCAAATGACGGTGTTATCTACTTCTCCCTTAAGGATATGATAAAAACGCTATCTAATGACAATGTGAACCTCGGTGAGGAATCGAAAGACGCCTCGATTCCTTCATTGCTAAGGACTGTGACTTCTTCCTTTGAAGACGATGAGTACATCTACCGACCTAGCGAAAACAAGCGCTTCGACGGCGATAATGAACTATTCATAACCCAACCGGGTGTATTTAGACTATTGTCGTACGATAATAGTAAGTCATCTAAAAAATTTCAAAGATGGTTATTTCACGAAGTAATTCCATCTCTGACAAAGTTTGGTACTTATCCCCCTCCTAGAAACCAGGGTTCTATGCTCGCGCAGATGGCGGAGCTATTAGCACAGAATACTCGAGCATTAGCTGACAATATTGCTAAGCAAGAATTGCTCGAACAAGACGTTATGGAGGTCAAAGATGCTGTCACTACAATCGATGACCGACTCAACGTATTAGAGGAAAATACGACTAAAAAGCTTCGCTTATTCACGGCTAGTGATTATTTATCCAAAATAAAGCTCGATGCGTCACATAGTCAAAAATCTGAGGTTGCAAGTTGGTGTGAAAATTTACTTTTAAATGAATTTACGGGTTTTGAAAGGAACAGACGCTCTAACACAGACGTTTCAATAAACGAGTATCCTGAAATAGTACTCGAGAAAGCAGTTGAGATGATGAGGCAAACCGGTCGGATATAAAAAGAGGCCAACGACAGGCCCCTTTTATAAAAGATAAATTAACGTTTTGGAAGTGAGCGCTTGTGTTTACACACTTTTTCCATTCGCCCAAATCGACGTCTGTAATACTCACAGACGTCAACGACTTTGTTAGGTTGGTACATACCAAACCCCTTTCGTTTAGCTAGAAGCCGAATTTGCCAATCCAGATAAACAGTGCTAATCTTTAGTCGCCAAACGAAAGGGAGCGCTGTATATAAGGTGCCGAGGGGAAAGCTTCAGTAACCTAGGAGTTTTTCTTTAACAGAGAGTCATTTTAAATGGCTCTTTGTCTTTCAAGCTTGTACATTTTCATCCTCAATATCGAAGCGGTCATACTAAGACCAAATTCCGACTGAATTCTTGCTGCCGTAGTATCTTTACCCAAAAGTGTAAATGGAACTATAAAGCAGCTAGCGAACGAATCAGCTTGCCACTCACTATCCCTGTATATCGCATGACTAGTGTTTCGATTAAACCCGAAGGAAACAGGCTCTACACTGCAATGCAATGCAGCGTGACCCAGTTCATGAGCAAGGGTAAACTGTGAACGTGGACAGCCAGTAACCGCATTGTCGTAAACACTCTCAGATATTCTTATGTGAGTTCCACGACAATCAGCCTCTACTCCAGAAAGAATGCTGTTGGGTACTATTTGCATCGTAATTAACTCATGATGCTCCATTCTTTCAAGAACCCTTGCCATTTCGACTCTTTTCTCAGAAAAAGATAATATTGCATGTTCATCTAAACTCTTTCTCAAGTTAAGGGACTTGTTGGCAATATCTTTTTGAGATAACGGCGGAACTTCAAAGCCCAATTTCCTCTTATATGTCATTTAATCGTCCTCAAGCATTCTCATGAGAGCCTTTACCTTTTCTCTACCGCTTTCCTCTCTATAATGCCTAGCAAATGTTGTTAGAAACCTTGTTGTTTCTTCATCTACGCCATTCAAATCAAACTCTATCGACTGCTCACTCTCAATAGCCAGCTGATGTAGTTTATTCACAAATGCTTCGTCTAAATCATACTGGCTTTTTAATTTTTCAATTAAACCTTTAGGTATCTTCCTATTTCCTAACTCAATTGCAGATAACAATGCAGAGCTAATACCTAAAGAGTTAGCCATATCTTTGAGAATTAAGTCGCGCTCCATTCTCAGTATTCTCAATTCTTTTCCAAACTTTGTAACAGCCATTTTTCTTCTCCCGTTTTACCTTGAGACACTTCGTGACCACACTCAAGACGCTTAAACAATAATACACAAGAACAGATAAATCAACAGATAAATATATTTTTCTACATAATTGTAGAAAAATACAGTCAGTTGTTCTAGGTACCACGATTAAGTGTCACGATATCTATAGAAAAACATTTGAACTTAACTATAAGCAACTGTAAGTTATAGGTTAATTATTAACCTCTGAACTAGGTGGCACTTCCCGCCAGCTCCACCAATTTAATAAATCAAGACGTCCTAGGGCGTCTTTTTTTATGTCTGTATCAGTATAAAATCAACAGCTTAACGTACTTAAAGATTCAATAGCTTCTTTGCTTTTTAGGTACACCATTGGGTACACTACAAAAAAGTAGATAATCCTCCAATGGTGGCGAAAATGCTATTATCCGATAAGTGGAATTAATCTCGTTATCTTTATAAACAAATTAATCCAAGCGTAAAATTGCGTAGTAATCTGTAACACCGTAACTAAAAAGGCGATAATTACCTAAGTGCATAAGATAAATCTCACGCAAGATGAAAACCTATCCTTAAGAGTCGATTATCAGCTACTACCGAGTGATCATCAGCGTCTTGACCTATTTTTTTCGCTGCCTGATGAAATGGGTATTAGCTCTAAAACCCTTACCGAAGAACAGTATTTCCACCATAGCATTCAAAACCACAGCGCCTATAATTCCGATAAGTTACATGTTCCTTTGGTCCGTAGTCGCTTTATTAGCCAGAAAAAAGGGGAACAAAGCGATTACCGCTTAAATTTAAATTTATACTCGTATCAAATTCGCACCGCGCTAGATATCGATATTAAGCAAACGCTTAAAATTAAAGACACTAAAGAGCTTTACCCCCAAGCTATCGTGCTAGCAGAGCAAACCTCAGATTTGTTGAAAAAGCTTAGGCGCTACACTCCTTCTGATGAAAAGTTACGGGCGTATTTTGAAAATGCAGATAACTATTTGAGCTGGCAGGTTGAACAGTCTTTTTTAAAATTACTCGCCTCTGCCCCAAAAAGTAGTGATTATGCGAGCGAGCGAAAGTTTCTTTTCAACTTTTGCAAACGAGAAAACCAGTACCGTGCAGATAACCAATATAACTCGCAAATTACGTTAGACGATCCGAACCGCATTACGAATAAGATGCGGCTTTTGCAACGCTTGATTGAATATGGCGTGGTATTTCAAAAGAAAACAAAAAGCCTTAACACCTATTTAAACCGTTTAGTAAAAGGTACGGTAACAGCAGTGATTATGGCGGCTGTAATGGTGTTAGTGTTAAACGCTCGCACTAATTTTACCGAAGTGACGGTAGCCTTTGTGGGAATTCTTGGTGTTATTTACGGGTTACGAGAAATATTTAAGGAAGATATTACTCGGGCTATTTGGCGACGTATTCAAAAAGGTCTACCAAAGTGGAAAATCATTTACAGCCACAGCGTAAATAAAAGCAGAATTGCAACACAAACCATTTGGCTTGAATACATTCGTAATAGAGATTTGCCGAAACAAGTTGATAGGTTATATCAAACCCGAAGACAACAAAACAAACAGGCTGCACAGTTACTTCATTTTCGAAGTGATACCAAGGTGAATGCAAAAGACTTTTTACCTGGATACAATAATATACAGCAACGTATTTACTTTAACCTTACTCCCTTTGTTCGTTTCCTTAAAAAAGGCGAAGGTAGGCTTTATTCACTAGAGAACAATAAAATCTCCAAACAAGCGGTTGAACGACGCTATCAAATAAACGTTGTGCTTATGCATACCAACAAGCAAAAGCGGCAGCAAGTGCAGCGATTCAAAATAACATTAAACCGTTCTACTATTATAAATATTGAAGCATTGGAAGTACGCGAAGCAGATTAACCATCGCGCTCTTTTAATACCTTTATAAACGTACCTTTATAAACGAGACTATAAACGAGACAGTCATAGCAGTGTAAACAATGCTCGGCTAGTCATGACAGTCATAAAACATTTGCCTCTACACAAACATGCCTGTCCTGTTTAGTAGTAATGGAGCTTTTTATTACTAGTGAGTAAATAGAAAGTAAACAGTGTTATTTGAGCGATAAAAGTAGGCAATCTGTGGCGCGAGCAATAGAATTATCATGCTTTAGTAGCGTATAATCCTCTTAATAAGAAGTCATAAATTAATATGAGTACCCATTTTTATTGTTCGGTGCTCCATTGATTCAAAATATCCCTACTCCAAGTTGTAATATCGAACGCTAGCTAAACTACGCTTTCTGCTTTGTTATTGCACATGTTCTCACAATGTAATTGTTATCGATGGGACACAGATTGATGTGTCGTCATCAAACTTTAAGGTTTTTTATGTCTGAATCACCTTCAAACAGAAGCGCCGTAATTTGGCCAATTTTAGTTATGGCTCTTGGCACATTTGTTTTAGGGCTCACAGAGTTTTCATCTATGTCGATGTTGCCTCTGATTGCTCAAAGTTTCGCTGTCACGCCAGCGATGGCTGGCAATGTAATTAGTGGGTATGCAATAGGTGTTGTTATCGGAGCACCCACTTTTATGTTACTTACTAACAAAACCAATAGACGAACTGCATTGATCATTTTTGCGGCCATGATTTGCGTAGCTAATGGTTTAAGCGCTATTGCCTCCAGCTTACCTGAGTTAGTATTTTACCGTGTGCTGTCTGGTTTACCTCATGGCGCCTATTTCGGAACTGCCTTATTAGTTGCAGCTAATATGGCTCCCGCTGGTAAACGAGCCAGCTATATGTCAATGGTGTTTGCTGGGTTAACTATCGCTACTATTGTTGGTGTACCCATGGCTACGTTGATTGGGCAAAATATGAGTTGGCGAGTATGTATGGCCCTTGTGGCGGTGCTTGCACTCGTAACTATTGCACTTATCTATATCTCGGTACCAAGCAGCCCAGTTACCAATCCGCCGAAGTTACGCGAAGAGTTTAGCGTTCTTAAAAATAAACTCGTATGGTCAATTTCAGGAATAATATTTGTTGGTTTTGGTGGCGTTTTTTGTATTTACACATACCTTGCCGATACCATAATTAATGTTACTAATTCGCCAGAAGTGACCATTTCAGTTGCCATGATGATGTTTGGTATCGGTACCACCATAGGTAATTGGTTTATCAGTAAACTTGCAGATAAATCTCCTATTAGCACTACAGGTATTGCATTATTATGCAGTATTGGTGTGTCTGTCATGTATGTGTTTGCAGCTGGAGATATTTGGTGGCTTTATATTACAGTATTCCTATTAGGCGCCAGTGTTGGTCTGGCCGCGGTTATCCAGTCGATGCTGTTAGATGTTTCACCTACTGGGCACGCTATGATAGGCGCGCTCGTACAGTGCGCGTTTAATACTGCGAATGCAATTGGCCCTATGGTGGGTGGTGCAATGCTGGCATCAGGTGCTAGCTTCAATCAAACGGGCTATGCATCGGCTATGCTGTTTTTCGGTGGTTTTATTATGTGGGCGCTTAGCTACCTACAACTGCGTAACCGCACCCCCATACTTGCCACCACTTAAACAACACTTAAATAAGACCAAATAAGACAGTCATAAAATCTGCATATAAAAAGACTTAAGGCCGCCGTCAATCGGTGAAAGTTCGCGTTCACGGCTTGACGGTGGCACACAGTGTATACAAGCCCCTTATTATCTATCCTCCAACTAGGTGGATTTACCTGTATAATTAACGACATACAAAGCAGTCTTGCCTGCTACTTTTCTCGTTTTAAAAATGCCTGTCTTAGTTAGAGTGTCTATAGGTAACCGTTTTGTTTTAAGGCTAAATTTAATTCATTTTTCCATTAGAGTTGCAACATATTGTGAATCAACGTTTTTTACTTGCTGTAGCCGCTGTTTTGCTGGCGATGATAACCATTCAAACTGGAGCATCCTTTGCGAAACAACTTTTCCCTATTGCAGGCCCAGAAGGTACCAGCGCCCTTCGTGCATTCTTCGCCGCTGCGATTCTTACCGTTATCTTTAGGCCTTGGAAAGCACGCCTTTCAACGAAAGAATGGCGTAATATTATTTTCTACGGTATATGCTTAGGCGCAATGAATATAATTTTTTACCTAGCAATAGCTCGTATCCCCCTTGGTATAGGCGTCGCGCTTGAATTTACGGGCCCTCTAGCCGTTGCGTTTTTCAGCGCTAGGAAGAAGCGCGATTTCGCATGGGCGCTATTGGCCGTAGCTGGGGTTTGCTTGTTACTTCCTGATATTTGGGCTGAGTCAGCAGAACGCCTTGACCCTATCGGCGTTATTCTAGCACTTACCGCTGGAGCCTTTTGGGCGGGCTACATTGTTTTCGGTAGTAAAACGGGCAACGAAGGCTCAGGCGGTGTTACCGTCACTTTAGGTATGCTGGTGGCGGCTATCTGTATTGTACCTATTGGAGTTATGAGTCAAGGTAGCGTTTTACTTACCCCCCAAGCTATTTTTATAGGATTTGCTGTTGGCGTTTTTTCTTCTGCCATTCCTTATACGTTGGAAATGAAAGCCATGCGCAATATGCCAAAGCAAACCTTTAGCATAATGATGAGCGTAGAGCCCGCTATCGCAGCGGTCGCAGCGTTTATTATTATTGATGAAACGCTGACGGTTTCGCAGTGGGTTGCTGTGGCTTTGGTAGTAATTGCCACACCAGGTAGTTCGATAACACAAAAACAAAAGCAGATTGAAATCTTGTCATAGCGTTGCTCGTGTACCGGCTACACTTACAATTAACTTACAGTGACTAACTTACAATGACAGGCATATTTAGAAATAGAAGAACTTTAAATAGAAGCGCATTCTTAGGCGTTATTAATGTAGGTAACTTTATCTATGTTGGGGATTGTCAGTAATTGTGAATGTGCGTGTAAGCCTTATTTTCGCTTAAGGGATTTGCTCACTAGCGTGAAGTGGTGGTAAAAGGGGGGGTAAATTTAGCGAATTGGTTATTTAGATGCACCGCTACCCCAGTAATCGCTTGGCGTTTTGTCGTCCCTGTACCCGTTGTTGATGTTGATTGTGGGCATACTGTTCAAGGTGTACCACTTTGCCAGCTGCCTGCTTAAAGCAGGTTTCAAATTGTGTGGTTAAAGTTAGCCATTGCTC
>NZ_JAAAWN010000037.1 GCF_010500865.1 Alteromonas profundi | reverse complement strand
TTAACAACACTAGTATTGCTAACCACGTTAGCCTCACTAGTGGCTATATTATTGGGTATGGTGCTCGTCTCTTCAAACAAACATCGGCGCTTCCAAGCCAATAACGAAACCAGAAGCGTGCTGTCATTCCATTACCTTGGACTCAGGGCTATCGCTTGTCGAATACGGTTTACCATGCGACAGTGGAAAGCTGCACTTAAATGGTACAGCTCCATAGTAGACGGGGCCTGGGCCGGAAGCGCATGAAATTAAATTCGTGGGGCTCCCTCAGACCCTGACCCCTTTTTACCCTAATGACGAATAAACCTCTGAAGTTCACTCACTGATATAGGCACGTCTCGTGCGTAAATACCCACCGGGCGCTGATTGAGGTCATAGAGCCTGAAACTGAGTGCTCTAAATTCGTTTATATACAAAGTCCCTATACCTGCCTCAGGATCTAACCAAACATCTAGATTTACCCCTTCAGTTAGATTCATAGGTACCGCCACTTGTGCATCTAAATTACCCGCGTCCACGTCTTCTCCCTCACTAACAGCGGGTAAGTCAGCTGCTCTAAATTGATCAGCAAGCAAGTAAGGCAATGCGGAATCCGAACCGTCATCAGGGTGCTGATCAATAAACCTTATCACCGCAGTTTGTCCTATAAGCTCACTGACATCCCATGTAACCCAATCCATGACAAACTTATCGTCAGCGGATTTTTCAGCATCTCTACCAGATTGGCTTCTCACAACTTCACCATTTACCACCAACACGACTGCTGTCGCATTAGCACTGTCGAAAGGATTCGACCCACCTCCAATGAGAAAATTAATATAGGGTTTGCTAATTTCAAATGAAGGGCTATCAGCGGATCCTGTGGCGTTATAACCAATCCAGCCAAGGGAAGTGCCGTCTTCATCAAATCCATCTCCAAAACTGGAGAACACGCGTTCGCCAACATTGTTAGCAATATCGCCGCCCCACCAGCCTCCATCTAGCTTCAAAAAATCGAAGCTTACGTTCGTGAACTCATGTGCAGTAAGGGTATTGTATTGCGCACAACAAAATTCGAAACCCGATACATTCTGTTCAGGTTCATTCTCGCGAGAGAAAAGCGGCTCGCCTGCTAGCGCAGGTGTGGGCGTGACGCTTGCACCGCCGGTAGGTGGGGTATCACCGAAGTAAAAAGAGGCTTGATTGCTATTGGTATCCAGTTCAAGCCTCGCAACCTGTTCTCCTTCAACCTCGGTAGGAAAGTAGATACCAAATCTGCCAGTCGCGTTTTCACTGGTAACCGACAGCGATAGGCGATTTTTGTCGCCGCGCTTTTCCAGTGTAATAGCAGATGATGCCATCATAGTAATAGGCGACTCGCCAGAAACTGAACCCTGTTGGCTTTGAAAGGTAGTATCAATAGCGCTAGCGAATTCGGTTTTATACTTCTGCGGAATATGCACAGCCAACTCTCCCGATGTTGTGGTATCGAGTTGGTGAATGGCCAGATCGCCACCAAAGGTCCCTACGCCAGCATTAGTTCTGCCTATCTTATGTGGCACCCATCCAAATAATAACGTTGACTCTTCTGAAGCGGCTGTGCGTCCAGCATAATAAAATTTGCCATCAAGGGAAGTGAAGTTTGCCAGTTGCCAACCCTCGCCGTTTTGTCGAAGATACTTAATATCCCGTTCTCCGTCATTCTGATCGGAAAATAGCATGTATTGCGCGTCACCAAAATCTACCCAATCCGGCACTTCTAAATTAAGAGGAGCATCCATAACAAAGAGGGGTTCCTGAGGTAACCAGGTGGTAAGATTTTCCGAAACATAAAGCCCTATAGCCGCTTGACCGTTATAACGGGTAGTAATCAACATCCAATAATTATTGGTTTCTTTATTCCAAAATACTTTAGGATCTCGAAAATCAAAGTCGCTATAGCCGTTGCTTCCAGTAAACGTATCTTCAGGTATTTTGGTAAATTCAGTTAGCGTGCTGTCTGTGGCGGTCGCATGCATTACCGCTTCAACAGGGTTAAAGTCCGCATTATGACCGGTAAAGAAGATATGTGTCTGGCCTTCTGCATCCTCTATGACGCTGCCGGAGCCGGTCCATTGATCTTGTGTATTCGCATCACCGGTGGCTTCAAGAACTCTTTGTGGGAAGCTCCCTCTTTGCAGGTCACTGGTTTTGGTGAGATACCAGTCGTGGAACGCCGTATCAATTAAGTAATAAAGATAAAACTCGCCATCATGATAATAGGGGTTCGGATCTGCCATTACTAAAGGCAAAGGAATATCATGGCCATCAGGCACACTCACCACTTCAGCGTTGTTGGGCGTCGCAGCCGGATGCTCTGCTAAGCGAATTTCATCAAGCATAATAAAGCCAAGTCCATTCTCTTGTCCCCCCTCGTGATAGTCGATAACTTCCAACACTGCGGTTTTTCCCTTTAATGCACTTACATCCCATGTGTGCCAATCTAGCTGTGACTCTTCTCCATTTCCCACGGCATGACGAACAACTTTGCCATTTACGCGCAATACCACCGCCGTAGCATTATCTGACGTAAAATCTTGAGTACCACCGCCCACCAAAAAGTTTAAAAAGTTGTGGCTAAGGGTAAAAGGGGGAGAACTTAGCGTTCCTGTCGCCTCGTCGCCAATCCAACCCAGCGACGTGCCATCTGCACTAAAACCGTCGCCACGACTTGTGAAAATTCGCTCACCTTGGTGATTGCTTATATCTGCAGCCCACCAGCCGCCGTCGAGCTTATCTAAATCACCTGTAGCTCTAAAGTCGTGGTTGGCATAGGTATTAAATTGTCCGCAGCAAAACTCAAACCCAGCAATATGTTGTCCCTGGTCAGAAACACGAGTAAAAGCAGGTATGCCATCCGATTCTGGTTCAATTGACGCACTTGCTGTTATCTGCAAGTGACTAGTTTCGTCAGGCATTGAAGCAGCTTCGCCTGCATGCCGTATCTCGTCGACAAGTAAGTAAGGCAGAGCAGTATCTGAGTTATCTTCCGGATGGTTGTCTATGAAGCGAATTTTTGCTGTCATTCCAGCATAATTAGTGACGTCCCACGTTACCCACCGCATACTCATCGCAGTGTCATCTCCGCTGGCCTGCAATACGACTTCATCATCAACAACCAATACCAATGCTGTCGTATTTGGCTCTGTAAAGCCGTTGCTTCCCCCACCAATGAGAAAGTTGATATAACGTTCTGTTATTTCAAAAGCAGGGCTGTCCATCATACCAACAGCGCTAAACCCTACCCAACCTAAGCTTTCGTCTTCATTGTCAAAGCCATCCCCGAAGCTAGAAAACACGCGCTCTCCTACTACGCCCGCCACATCTGCGCCCCACCATCCACCATCAAGCTTGGCAAAATCTCCTGTGACGTCTTCAAAACCGTGCTCTGCGTAGGTGTTGTATTGGCCACAACAAAACTCGAACCCAGATAAAGTTTGATCACTATTTTCAGGGTTATTAAACAGAGGAAAGCCTGCACTTTCAGGATTTTCTGTCAGAGTAATATCTTCTTCTTGCTCTTCATCGACGGGCTCGCTGCCCTCTCCAATAACATCAGAAGGACTTTGCCCCTCTTGCAAAACAATCAATTCTGCTTCGATTTTATTTTTGTGTGTATCATCGTCTGAGCACGCCATAAGGGAGGCGCTCACCAATAAAAAGATGACCGAAAGCCGTCCCCGTAAAGGAGATGGATGTGAAGTGTTCATAGTTATCCTCCATAGCAGCTAAATGCGCTATGTTGTAATTTTTTAATTGAGTATGCCGAAAAAACACGACCAGTTTTCGACACGCTTTACTGGGAAACCCAAATTAAACAACGTTGTCTTTTAATAAGACTAGAGTTATACAAACACAAACACAACATTTATTTTACATTTTTGATATGAAAGTAATTATCGCGTACTCGGGCGGGCTTATGGCAAAATTTGGTAAAAGTGTGTAGCTTTAGGCAATTAAATGAAGTACGTGAATTAGGAATCATATGGAATGGTTACAATAAAGGACGTGGCTGCGCACGCGGGTGTGGCGTTTAAAACTGTATCAAGGGTTGTGAACAATGACCCTACCGTCAAGCCTAAAAACAGAGAAAAGGTACTTAAAGCCATTGAGGAGCTTGGCTACCGCCCAAACCGAGCCGCCCAAATGACACGTCGCAAAAAGTCTGGCGTAATTGGATTTATCGCCGACGAACTATTGCGAGTACCTTATACTTTTGACCTTATTCGAGGCGCGCAGGATCTTGCTTGGAAACACAATAAAGAATTGATGGTGCTGAACGTAAACGTCAATAAATACAGTGTAGAAGGCGCAGTCAATCATCTTTTTGAGCATCGCGTTGAAGGCATAATTTATGCGGCTATGTATCATCGTGAAGTTTCTCTTCCCTTGCAATTTAAAGAAGTACCGACAGTGTTAGCAAACTGTTATGACAGCTATGGAAGGTATCCTTCTATTGTTCCCGACGAAAAAGAGGCGGCCAGAGAAATCACGGCAAGTCTTATAGATAAAGGCTATAAGCGTATTGCATTCTTAAACCTGAATGAGAATATCATTGCTGCAAAACTGCGCAAAGAAGGCGTAGAACAAGCCTTTATCAACGCCAATATAAACCTTGATAACCTTCTAGTAGAATCCGTTATTTTCGGAGAAGAGAATAATGAACGTTCTGTCACCCGCAGTAGGGCAGAAGATATTATTAAGAACTTTAAGCCCGATGCAATACTCTGTGGGCAAGATCCTATGGCTGTTGAGGTTTATTTTGTCGTTCAGGCGTTAGGATTAAAAGTAGGTAAAGATATCGGCGTCGGCAGTTTCGATGACTGGGATATCATTCCTACCCTATTGCAACCAGAGTTAACAACCATGGCACTCCCCCACTACGAAATGGGCCAATGGGCATTCAACTGCCTACTTGAGGAGCGCACCGAGCCGGTGAAAGAAACTGCACGGTTTACCCTTAATAGCCGCCAGTCGTTCTAGCTGCTACATCATTTTTCGGTTTGTTGTTTTCTAATATCCAAAACGAAAAGATAAGATTAACCGTCACTACTGTACCAAGCAGTAAATAAGTGTCGGCAAATCCAAGATCATCGTAAAGTTCACCAATTACTGACGATAACAGTGTGGTAACAACTTGGGTAAATACATGAAACCCAATCAGGTAAATCGTTGCAGAGAGCCGAGTATCAAAGTTAACCGCAATGTATTTAAAAATCGCCACTAGCAAAATAGGCAATTCTAGGGCATGAAGTAATTTGACCATCGAAATAGAAACAGGGTCGGCAACAACGCCCGAAGCCAGCATACGAAGGGCCATGATTGCGCCGCTTAGCAATAGCCCATTCTTCGGCCCTATTTTGTTAACGATAAACGGAGCGATAAACATCATTCCAGCTTCGATGAACACCTGCAGTGAATTTAAGTATCCATAAAACCTATTGCCTTCTTCAGGGGTTGGAAAAAGCGAAGAAAAATAAATAGGAAACTGCTGATCATATATTTGATAGAGACAAGAAACCCCCATCACGTAGAGGCTTAAACGCCAAAATCGGCTCTGACTAAAGAGCGAAAGCACATCGCTCACTCCCACTTTTTTCTTTTTTGTGCGTGGCGTTTTCGTAGACGCTGGCAGCCAGAATAGGCAGAGAATGAAGCCGACTCCCGTGGCACTCGCTAAAACAAAGTTAAGCTTAGGATTAATGTTAAATATTACACCAGCCACAAAAGTAGCACATGCCCAGCCCAGCGAGCCCCAAAGCCTCGCCTTGCCAAATTCGACATCATGTTGACGACCCAGACGCTCTATATAAGCCTCAAGTGTGCCTACTGCAGCACCAAAGGTGAGCGCACTATATAGTGCGCCGACGATAGCGCCCACTATGAAGAAAGACGTTAACAGGGGTTGGTAAATCAGAATAAAGAAAGGGCCAACGCCAGCCATTAATAGTCCCAGCATAAATAATAGCTGTTTGCCCGTTCCCAACCGGTCCTGCAAAATACCGTAAACGGGCATTACTATCAGAGCCGCTAACGCATTGGTGGCGAATACTACACCTGTTTCTTTTCCGGTTAACGCCAGTGTTTGGTTTAACCATAGAGGAAACAACGAGTAACAAAACGACCAGGTCAGAAAGAACGAAAAAAATGTTATCGCTGATGACCAATACGCCGAATTTAGCTGACACTTCATAATAATACCCTAAGCCTAAATGACGCTATTTAGCCGACCATATAGATCCTAATCGCTCTACAGAAACCTGCTTAAGAGGTTGGCTATCGGTCTTGACGCTCATCGTGTCGTACACTGATGCCGGAAATATTAACGATGTCATAACGGTGGTACCATCATCGATAAATAACTCGAGTGAAGACCTGTCAATCACAATCGAAACCGAGTATTGCGTATTAATCGTCGTTAAAGTGCCCTCTTGTACGCTGCTAAACTGCTCATTAAACCCAACCTTTCCTGACTGGCTGCGATCTAAGGAAACCACCGACCTTTTGTGATCAATTTCAATATCTACGAACTCTCCTTGATCGTTTTCAAAACCCACTAACACAGGTGATGCCAGTTCAGCGTCAACCTTAAAAGAATAACGTAAAGCTGACATTCTTCCTGAGCTATCCAGCGAGGATAAGCTTATAGTTTCACCTGGCGCCAGTGACGTGGCTTGCTCAGTGGCTTCAACAAGTGAATCAAGTTCTTCGACTAATTGGCTTTGCACTCGCAGCCCTTTTGGGGTGTTTAATAACTTTAACGCTCTCGGTAACGTCATGGCACTACGCCATTTATTTGTCGGTACCTCGTTGGCGTATAACCAATTACTCATCCACCCCATGAAAACATGCCGGCTTTCATTACTGTTAGGTGTATTGAAGAACGTCACGCCCGCATAATTATCGGTGCCGTGATCTAGCCAAATGGCGGGCTCTAATCGATTTTCGGCAGGCTCGTTAGCAAACACAATATCATCAATATAGGTATGCCCCCAACTTCCTGCCTCTTTATCGATAATTCTCAACAATGCAGGTTCACCCATCCATTCACTGACATCCCAACTTGCATGATGAAGTGTTTCACGATTAAGCCCGGTTTCCGACTTTACTACTTCGCCATCGACAATAAGTTGAATGCCCACTTTGTCGGGGTGATGGCCGCCGCCAATTCTGAAGTTTATAAACTTCTCTGTAATCGTAAATGACTGAGAAGTCAGTGAACCGGTGGCACGGTCTTCATCAGCAAAGCTATTGATTAAACTGACACCTGTATACCCTGTAGGTGGAGGCTGGTTGGTATGACCGCCATTGGTTGGCGCAGAAGAAAAAGCGCTGCCTTCGGCACGCCACTGATTCACACCATTTTCAAAATCATCAAATACCTTACCGGTAGGAAATTTTGCTACCGTAGGCGCAAGTTCCGTTTCCCAGTCGGCGTCCAATACAAAGGTTTTACCGTCAAAATCTCCAACAAAATATTGTGTTGCTGAGCCACCATTCGGCCCGCCAGGCGAGATACTCACCAGCAGTACATAGCGAGACTCATTGGTCCCTTCAACTGGCATAAGTAATAATTCTGGGCACTCCCACACGCCGCCATGACTGCCTATCTCTTCGCCAAATGTACTCTCTAAAGACCAATCAATAAGGTTATCGGAACTATAAAAACCAATATGATCTTTTTGTGCTAGCACCATCAGCCACTTTTGTGTGGGTTCGTGCCACATGACTTTAGGGTCGCGAAAGTCTTTAATACCAGGATTTTCAATCACCGGGTTACCTGTGTATTTTTGCCAGGTTTGACCTTTGTCCAAACTATACGCCAATGCTTGGGTCTGATAGTCGATGCGGCCCTGCTTTTCCATTTCTGCATTGTGATAGGTATACAGCGCGACTATGGGAGGGTTGTTATCACTTCCCAGCCCACTAGAATTATTCCAATCTACCACGGCACTTCCTGAGAATATTGTACCCTGCTCATCTGGATAAAGTGCGATTGGGCGCTCTTCCCAATGCACTAGGTCCTTGCTGACGGCATGCCCCCAGTGCATAGGCCCCCACACTGACGCGTCTGGGTTATGTTGAAAAAATAAATGATACTCACCGTCCAAGTAGAACATGCCGTTGGGATCATTCATCCATTTTTCATTAGGGGAAAAATGAATTTGCGGGCGATAATCTTCGTTACGATCTGCCTCGACAGTAGAGGTCGGACTAACGGGGAGTGGACTAGTTTGATTCATGGAACATCCAACAAGAGCTGTAGAAATAATAAGACTTAACACTGACTTCATAAAAAAGTGCCTCTATTTTGATAACGCTGCGGAAACATCTTCGAGGGTTCTCCCTTTCGTCTCTGGCATCAAAAAGCGAACGAAAAGTAGTTGTAAGAACATAGCAAAGGTGAAGAATCCGAAGACCTGGGGAGCGGAGAAACTGGCCAAGACTTGTGGCATTATTAAGGTAATTAATGCAGCAAAAACCCAATGGGTGCCGCTTCCTAAAGATTGGCCTTTGGAGCGCACTGAATTAGGGAAAATTTCTGCGATGAAAACCCAAATAACAGCCCCTTGACCAATGGCATGTGCTGCGATGAAGACAAACACGGCACCCACCACCACTGTACCTCCCATTTGGCTACTAAAGGCCCAAGTCACTGTGGCGAGTGAGAGCAAATAACCGAATGAGCCTATATACATCAGTGATTTACGGCCTATACGGTCAATCAAGCTGACACCAAGCATAGTAAAGATTAGATTAACTAGCCCAACCCCTGCCGTAGAAAGTAGCGCTGCACTGCCGTCCAGCCCAGCCATGTCGAACACACGCGGTGCATAGTAAATAATAAAATTAATACCTGAGAGTTGATTAAAGGCCGCGAGTAAAAATGCCAATACCACTGGAAAACGGTATTCTGGTTTAAATAATGACTCTTTACTTTGGCTGCTGCTATCACGCTTAACAGCATTAATCGTTTGCTCAATATCTTCACTTTGCAACTCGAGAAACACCCGTCTTGCTTCTGTTTCATCGTTGCGGTGTAAAAGCAACCAACGCGGGCTTTCCGGTGCCTTAAGCACCATCAAAAAGTAAACCAGAGCAGGTAACGCTTCTACGCCTAGCATCATGCGCCAGTCTTCAACAATGACGCCAGATAGTAGATAATTGGAAAGGAACGCCACCAATATGCCAAATACAATTTGAAATTGGTAAGTTGCTACCAAACGACCTCTTATTTTCGCCGGCGCAATCTCTGAAATATAAGCAGGTACAGCGATGGAGGACACCCCTACTCCCACACCTCCAATAAACCTTAAAATGGCAAACGTATAAGGGTCTTGAGCCAACGCTGAGCCTAGCGCAGAGAGTAAATAAAGCACGCCAATAAGCACTAGCGTTTTTTTGCGGCCCAAGCGGTCACAAGGCCAATTCCCCATTAACGCGCCTAATACTGTTCCCCACAGCGCTGAAGACATAACAAAGAGACCGTGAAAGAGCGGTGGCGTCTCCCACAATGCCTGAATGGACTGGTCGGCCCCAGAAATCACCGCTGTATCAAAACCGAACAGGAACCCGGCGATAGCAACAGTGAAAGACCAATAAACTATTTTATTCATGATGTGTAAGTTACCTCTTGGACACTCTCGAAACGCCGGGCTTAGTAGCCCGGGTTCTGTACATAGATACCGCCACTCAAATTAATCTGTTGATTAGGAATAGGCAGGTATTCGTGTTTATTTTTGGTAAATGCAGCATCTTCTAGATAAGGCTTTCTGCCGCGCTCGGTTGTGAGGTACTCATCAATGGTTTCTTTTGCCACGCCCCATCGAACTAAGTCGAAGAAGCGATGCCCCTCTAAACCTAATTCAACCCGTCGTTCCCAGCGCAATGCTTGGCGAGCTTCAGTTTTATTAGCGAAAGTGTCGTAGGTACCAATACGGTACATACTCGCCTCATTAAGTCTGCCAGTACTTGCCGCGGCACGTGCTCTTAGACGATTAATGATAGGGGTAGCTTCTTCCCAGCGATCAAGTTCTATAAGCGCCTCAGCTTTCCACAGTAATACATCGGCATAGCGAACAAGCACGGTGTTTAATGAAAAAATAGGGAAGGGCCCATTTTCTCCTCGACAATCACAGTCAGGGTGTTCTAAGTCTTTCATGCCAGTGTAGTTACCGTATATTCCTGGTGCTCGCGCCCAGCTATCGCCACCGTGAATAAGATCAGGGTCATACTTAAACGGCTTTCCTTCCATGGCGACTGTATGATCAAGGCGAGGGTCAACATAGTCATTTGCTACGTTATACACACTCTCGTTAAAGTTAGAGAAGCGGGGCAGTCCCGAGTTGTCTGTCTTAAATGCATTCACAAAATTTTCAGTGGGAACATGAAAACCGCAGCAACCAAATCCTCCTGACATTGGAGCATTCAACGCACTAGACCAGGCTCCTCGCCCATCTGGACTGCCATCATTTAATGAACGTTGGATTGCAAAAACAGACTCGCGACCATTCTCAAATTCAGCGAGAAAGTTTTCAGCATAATCATCATACAGCCCATACTCTCCGCTAGCCTCAATTTCATCAACCAAACTCACTACTTCTTCCAGTTTTTGTTGATTGATATTAACGACATTATGTAACTCATCTTGCTCGTACGCTTGATATAGCAAAGTCTTCGCTAAATAGGCTTTTGCAGAGAGCGACGAGGCACGCCCAACGTCTTGTTGAACAGCGGGAAGGTTATTAGAAGCGAAGCGAAAATCCGCTGCTATCTTATCCCATAACTGCTGATCAGTAAGGTCACGGTTGGTGGTAGCTAATATCTCTTCCTGTGTCATCGTCTCATCAATCCACGGAATATGCTTATGATGAATTTTCAGGTCGAAATAAAAAACAGCTCTGAGAAAGCGTAACTCTGCAGACTTTTCGTCAGCAGTGGCAAGCTCGTCAGCGGGCGTATCTTGAATAACGTTAAGTGCCGAATTAGCCCGTGAAATACCCGTGTAGTTTCGTGTCCACTTTTTGTTATTCAGGTCAATCAAATCCGGTGGGAAAGACTCCATGTCAGGCACGAGTGGCTCATACATGGATAATGCATGATAGGCAAAAATGTCTGACGGACCGTTACCGCCTTTATGCGCGTCTCCTGCACGCAGGTTCCCCGTGGGCCAAAGATAATTAGGCGCGGTGTAGTGGTCGTTTCCAAGGTATGAATAGGTAGCGATGACCAAAGCGTCAATATTTTCAGTGGTTGCCACTTGATCTTCTGTCAAAACAGCTTGAGGTTCACTATCCAACTCTCCACTGCCACCGCAGGAAGCAACCGACAGAGCCACAAGACTACTAGTTAAAAATTTGCTTATACGATTCATGATATTAAATCCATTATCCTGTTAGCTTAAAAAGAAAATTCCAGTCCGAAAGTAATTCGGCGCGGGACAGGAAATACTTCGTTGGGGGTTTCGGGATCTTCACTTAAGGTTCCATCTGGGGTGATGGTCAAAAGATTCTGAGCCTGTAAATAGATGCGTGCATCGTTAAGACCCATGCGCTCGATAAAGTCCAGTGTTGGTGTGTAACCTACACTGATATTACGCAGCTTGAGATACGTTCCTTCTTCCCAGAAAAAGCTGGATTGACGGCCTTCGCCATTGTTGTCAATAAGGGTTAATGCAGGTACATCACTGTTAGCGTTTTCTGGCGTCCAAGCATCGAGGGTGCGCGCGCCATAGTTTGAGCCAATGTTCAATGATGTGAAATCGGTAAACAGTCTCCAGTTATTACGAATTTGCCCGCCTTTCACTCCTTGCCAGAACATATTGAAGTCCCAAGCTTTATATTTAAACGTAAAGTTCATGCCATAAATAAAGTCGGGGTCAGTGTCTGCGAAGAAGTCTTGATCGTTCTCATCAATTACGCCATTTCCGTCGAGATCCTGCCAGCGGATACGTCCTGGTGCAGCGCCAGATTGTACTGCGTGTTCTTCAACTTCTTCTTGGCTTTGGAAGATACCGTCAGCGACATATCCGTACACCGAGTTAATGGAGCGACCTAAAATTGTTTTGTCTTGCCCATTCCCTCCAAAAGAGTTCACCACATCTTCTGGTAGCGCTGTAACCGTGTTTTCCGTAGATGAAATATTAAAGTTGATATCTACCAGCAATTCGTCTTCCAGTAAGCCAGTTTCAATCCACTTCTCATAGCCCAATACCAGCTCTACACCCGCATTCTCTATCGTGCCGCCATTAACCCACTTTTGCGCGCCTTCACCCAGTGTTGCTATAGGCTGGGTTAACGTAAGAATGTCGCGGGTTTCTTTTTCATACCAATCGAAGCTCCCGTAAACAGTGTTGCGGAAAAGTTCAAAATCGACACCCAAGTTTATTTGAGTTGAGGTTTCCCATTTAAGGTCAGCATTACCGGTTTGAGCTCGTACAAAACCAGACGGCAGTGTACCGCTATTCGAGCCGGTTATGTCGTAGGCTGTACCTTCATCTTGTTCGTTCGTGAAAAGTGACTGGGTGGCGTAACGTGGTACATACGTCGTCACGGTGGCATTGGTGGGTATTTCTTGATTACCGGTTTCTCCCCAACTCCCCCTAAGTTTCAGCGTGTCAATGAATTCAACGTCGAAAAAGTCTTCGTTACTTACTACCCAACCAAAAGAAGCCGCCGGGAAATTTCCGTACTCGTTCGCATCACCAAACCGTGAGGAGCCGTCTCGACGAATAGTAAATGAGGCTAAATAACGGTTATCGTAGTTGTAATCTACACGAGCAAATTGAGAGTCGAGTGACCAGGTTTCTCCCTCACCCTCAACACGTACATCTGACGTGGCTTGAGATAGATAGGCAAACGAACGGTCATCAGAAGCGAAACCCGAGCCAATCCCTCTGAACAACTCTCGTTCGTAGTTAATTTGCTCGACACCTGCGAGGAAGTTGAACTTGTGTAAATCATTAACTACCCACTTATATGTCGCCGTTGCGCCGGTAATAATGCTCTGATTCCAATTATCTTCTACTGTTAAACGATCTCCGCTACTTAGCGATCCTGCGGTAAATGCACGCGTAAAATTACGAAAATAGAATTGGCTGTAGTCGAGACCCACGTTCCCTCTTAGGGTTAAATCTTCAATGGGCGAGTATTCAACAAAAAAGTTAGCCATTACCTTATTGTAAGTATGCCCGTTGTCGCGGTTTTGCTCGATGATGCGGACAGGGTTGTCTCTATCAGTGATACCCGGAACTGGCCCACCCCAGCCACCAACATCATTGTAAACGGGGACGATAGACTGCTGTTCAATTGATAACCCTAGAATTTGTCCAGCTAAATCGTTGATCAAGTTGGCTTTTTGATCAGTAATAATAAACGTCTGGCCAACTTTTAGTTTGTCTTCGATGACATCATGCTCAGAATTAAACCTGAACGCCAATCGTTCAAACTTAGAGCCATCGACGATGCCTTCAGCGTCAAAATAGCCTAAAGAGGTATAGAATTGAGACACCTCATTACCGCCAGCTACAGAGAAATTCATGTCAGAGATTTTCGACGTTCTGGTCACTTCATCGAACCATTGTGTATCTGCAGGTCTTTGCACGTTTTCCGGATCGGTATAGGTAGGCAATATAACTGAGTATAGCTCTGGGTTTTCGAAGTCTTGATTCCAGTCAAAGGTGTATAAAGGGCTTGCTGAGTTTGGGTTCGAGCCATCATTTACCGCGGCTTGCCAAACAACCGCTCCACGCTCTAGCGTGTTTAGGGGTTGGAGGTCATAGTCGTACTCTTCAATGCTTTGATTGAAACGAAAATTAAAGTCTAAACCCTTATGCCCTTTCTTCGTCGTGACGACAATGACACCATTTCCCGAGCGAGCCCCGTATATGCTGGCGGCAGCAGCGTCTCGTAACACCTGCACATCAGCAATATCGTTACTGTTAATCTCGTGTAAACCCGACTTGGTAGGTATACCATCGATAATATATAACGGGTCATTATTGCCCAATGGGCCTAAACCTTGTCCACGTATTCTCACTGTGGCGGTGGAGCTGGGGTTTCCCGTAGTGGTAATTTGAAGACCTGGCACCCTACCCTGTAAGTTTTGCATTATGTTGCCAGCGGGTAAGTCGATAACATCCTCAATATCAACCGTGGCTATAGCCCCCGTCAAATCTGTTTTCTCCACAGCACTGTAACCGTAGGAAATTTCTATTACTTCTACTTCTTTCGGCGTCTCCGCCTGTGCTGCGTCAGACTCAGTTTCCTGTGCCTGTAACGACGTTGCCATTAGCATTAAAGCCAGAGGCGCTGGCGTAAAAGCCGCACGTAGCTGACGAGCTAATGGGTTCAGTTTGTAGTCTTTCATATCGCGTCCCGATAGTTGAAGTGGTGTAATTCCAGCAAATAAACAACGTTGTCTTTTTACGTTATACGCGTTCTTCATTTATTATTCAACAAATAATTAACAAAAGAATTAACATTCAGGACCAGTTAAAAGTAAATTGGCGCAAGGAGATTAAGCAGAGAAAGTAGTCACTAGCTGCAGCGCATTACAGCATTAGCCTATGTGAAGTTTGCAACTTCATCTGAAAAGGGGAGGCAGAGCATATTTTAGCGGATAATCTGCTCTACGTAGTGATATCAAATATTATATAACTGTAGGCTCCGACGCACGAGGCGCGCCCTTCATCAAACCACCCTCGAATGCTGTTTTCTTTTTCTCAGGGGAACAGTAAATGACATGGGATAGCGCGAGGCACGAGCGATTTTCACGACAAGGTGACTGCGATGTCGCACTGGGTACCTCAGACACTGTTCCTCCAATTTTACTATTTTTACCAGCTAGTTACTCGGTTGTAGTTTTATTAAACGGCCACCATCTTTGTCCTCTAATACATATATATTACCCATACTGTCTTGTTCCACTTCACGTACGCGTTTATCCCACTCGTAACGCTCGGCTTCTTCCGTACCCCATTTCCCTTCATTATCTTTTGCGAACGTTACCCGCACTAACGCTTTAGATGACAAGCCACCAATGAAGCCATTTCCTTTCCAGCTTTTATGTAAATCCCCCTTGTAGATTATAAAACCAGCGGGACTAATAGCAGGCAACCAAGCTGTTTCCGGCGCTTTGTAAATAGGATAATCTTCGTGGTTAGGTATTTTCACACCAGAATAATGGTCGCCCTGTGACACCACGGGGTAGCCGTAATTCCGCGCTTTTTCGATAATATTAAGTTCATCGCCATGACGTGGCCCCATTTCATGGGACCATAAGTTACCCTGTTCATCAAAATCAATACCAAGGGGGTTGCGATGCCCTAGTGTCCATATTTGCTCTGTCACACTCCCGTTACCGTAAAAAGGGTTGTCGCTCGGAACGGTCCCATCAGCATTCAAGCGCAGGATTTTTCCCAAATTCATCGCCATATTTTGGGCAGGCGTAAATTTTTGTCTGTCACCGGAAGTAATAAACAAGTGCCCATCTGACGAAAACGCCATTCGATGAGAATAGTGTCCATTTCCAGTTACTTTGGGTGATTGGCGCCAGATAAGCTCTCTATCCGACAAGTGTGCGCCGCTATCGGAGATATTTAGCTTAGCACGCTCTACCACAGCGCCGCTGTAAGTATCATCATTGGGGTCGTGCTCTACATAGGAAATGTAGATGGTGCTGTTGGTCTCAAATTCTGGGTGAACTATAACATCACCTAAGCCCCCTTGCCCTTTAGCGGTTACGGTAGGGACAGCACTTACTGCAAAACGCTTTTGCTGCTTATCATCAAGAAGCCACATAGTGCCCATCCTTTCGGTAACCAAGCTATAGCCGTTAGGCAAAAACGCCATCGCCCAAGGGTTATCAAACGATGAAAGCACGTCGCCAACTAACATACTGCCCTTACTACCTTTCATCTCAACCTGTTCAAATGAACCAGATTGCGCCGAAGTGAAAAATGTGGTTGCTAATAGCGTTACTAGAAACGCAAGTTTTTGTCCTCTGATGTTTTTCCCCATAATGGTAGCCAACTTTTTGTTAAAGTAACTTATAACGGTGTTTACGGGATCTCCTTTGTTAAGGCTCAACTAGCGCTGAAGAAAAGGGGTCAGAGTCTGGGGGATCTCCACGAATTTAATTTCATGCGCTCCCGGCCCAGGCCCCGTCTACTATAGAGCTGTACCATTTAAGTGCAGCTTCCCACTGTCGCATGGTAAACCGTATTCGACAAGCGATAGCTCTGAGGCCGAGGTAGTGGAATGAGAGGACGTTTCTTTTTTCGGTATTGGCTTGAATTCTATATTTGCACCTCTCCTATTTACAAGCTCGCCTCAATAAAGTACATTTTTTAACCAGCCATTGAGGAGTAATGGAACTGTAACGCTCCACTTTAGGTGCATTATCTCGATGCAAAACCTCCCCGACGAACAAAGGGAATATTGAATTTATCAGTTGATATTTATACTACAACTGGCTAAGAAATTCGGAAGGTACAATAATGACGAGACCCTCTTTTGTACATATCCTGGCATGGAACGAATACCATGATATCCTTAAGGATCCTCGTGTTTCTCAAATTAGCAAGCTTAACGCCGCAGGTAGCTTTTTAGCGGCGAGTGCAATTTGTGAAAATAGACGGGTTCACAACAATACAGTACTTAAATTAGCCTTGGTTAATCCTAGACATGCTAAACTCACTATATGTGATTGTGACTTGGCGGGAAAACGCAATGCAAAATCTATCGGTAGATCAGTAGTGGCCACTTACTCACAACCAATGAACAAGCCAAATTCGGTAACAGCGGTCGACTTCCAATCAAGTCCTTGGTACCACGGCCCCAATTCACCTGAACGTCGGTCTTTACGTCGCGTTTAGTTAGCTTAAGGCTACTTAACATGAATGACTCTCCATTTGCACAATTCACTGACACTTTTCCAAGTGAATCCCGCGATTCTAATATGAATTTTTTGATTAACAACTATCATATCCTAACGCTTTTTACTGAACACGATGAACATCTCGACCTCACTGGTGAAGAAAAATTAGTGGGAGGGCCAGATCAGTTTTTAGTCATGCTACGCCTTGCTACAGAGCACGATTTTCGCCCGCAAATAGCTGCTCCTCCCAATATGATCTACCTAACAAAAACCTCTGGCGACACTAAGATTAAATTAGAAGTAACGTGTTCATTTAACGTTAGAAATGCGTTATCGAAAATGCAGTCAGCGGCTGAATATAAACTGCAGGAGTGGTAGAGGTGATGGAATTCATTGCAAATTTGCTTTCTTTATTAGGTGCTATTCTCGCCGCCTACCCTACTTACAGGCAGTTGGATAACTTAAAGAGGTTTAATACATTTTTAAACGATCCTTCATTCGCTAGCCCCGAAAAAAATTCTTTTTCTGAACACCTCGTTGCACAGATGGTTCAAATTGCAAACTCAGCGAGTGAGAATGATATTTTCTGGATAAAGTGCGGAGTAGCACTGCTTATACTATCCTTCGTAATTGCATGTATCGACAGTTTCGTACAAATGTAGATAATACAAGCACCATCATGATTCACGCCTGCTGTCTTTTATCTTATCTATGACATTTACTCGCTAACTTTGAATAAGAAAGCGCAAAGTCCCTACCCATCTGTACAAAACCCTCGCTTAGGTAATGCCAAGGGTCCTTTTCATGATACGGATACCTTTCCGTGTTAGTCATATAATTGGCACAAATATCTTGCTCCACAAATTGCTGTTGCGCCATGTGTACACGATTAATGTAAGGCATCAGATCGCTGTCTCCTAGCTGCGAGTCTGTAATTTTACCAATAACAACGGGTATACTATCGTCTCTAAATGCTGCTCTCATTAACCCCATTAGGCGGGTTAAGTTACTCAAATACGCGTTGGCGGCTTCTTTACTTGCGTTGGCATCAGCTTCGCCTTGCATCCAGATAATACCTTTAGGAACTAACCTATCCGGCTCCCCGTCGCCATCAATATCTCTGTTAGCAAATGCATTGTTAATCGTATTGAGAGCAAAATCATATTGGTTCTGTCCGTTTCCTTCACGAAAATCAGGAGACCAATTGCCATAACCTGTGCTTAGGTGTAGGCCTGTTCCTCCAACAGCGTATTTTATCAAGGCAATTTTTTGTTCAGGAAACATTTCTGTGAGCGTTTTTGCGAAACTAACCTCTGCCCCAAAACGATTTGAATATCGGTTGTTAATACCATCTGACGTGAAGCCTGTGCCGTGGCCCGGCTTCAATGGCGCCCAGATGCCTATACCGCCGTGAGGTTCATTGTCAAACACCCCGTTGCCATGAAATATCATTACCCCTTGTTCACTTTTTAGCGCTTCTGGTAACGCGGAAACATAGCCGTAGCCTTCCATGTTAGATTGACCACCTAAAAAAAATGTTAAGTACTCTGACGCAAACGAACTGTGGGTGAACCACGCTAGCAGTAAACAAGGTAATACACTTTTGTTTTTCATGTAGCTTTCCATTCTAAATACCTTTAAATAAAAAATGTCAAAGTAGTTACTTAATTAACCCTGACCCCATTATTTTTGCCTATTCAACTTTTTGGTAAGCTCAAATCAACGCCCTTTTTTATGTACAAATCGTCGTATTTAAGTCCGCCATTACCATACGGCGTTTTCTTCGACCCTGTATTACAAGTAGGTGATTATTCGGAAATGCTTCTACGTTTAATCGCAAATAAAAGGTATATACTTCTCCTACGGTGATTGGCTCTGGCAGTTTCGTAAAGCTGATAGCTTTACGATTGCCGACAATTCCTTCTGGTGCTGGCTTCTTTAGTAAGTAGTGATTATCTAACTGTGGTTCATACCGAACTTCTGTGACTTGGGGGGAATCAATGTTAGGCATAGTGTGGTTTTCTGCATCGACCTTGGTCCATGACATTAAGGGGCTTTCAGATTCGAAGTCATCGATTTTTAACCACTCCATATGTGGGGCGCAACTACCTAAGGGCAAAATTAATAGGAATGTAAGTGCTAAATATCTGACCGCCAGCGAATTATTCTGTGCAAACATTGCGGAAAGTCACCACAAAGAAATAATGAAGGTGCTTTATTATTGAACAGTTACATTGCCACATCAAACCAAATTATACTGGTAGAAAAAGTAACAACGATCTCTTGTTTTGATAATGTTCACTGTCACCTTTACTCTATGTGTTCAAATGTGACGTAAAACGAGACTAAAAATGCAACCTCACGACCATTCACCACTTAACGATTTTATTGAATACCCTGAAGAAAATATGCTTGCGCGAAGCTCTGACTTTTTAAAAGCTATGCAGCGCCGTCATAGTATTCGTCATTTCAGTGATAGACCGGTAGATAAAGCCATTATTGAAAACTGTATTTTAACCGCAGGCACCGCACCTAGCGGCGCCAACCACCAGCCTTGGCATTTTTCTGCCATTCACTCTGCGAGTATTAAAAAGCAAATTCGCGAACAAGCGGAAGCCCACGAGCGAGGATTTTATGATGGGCGCGCCGGACAGCAGTGGTTAAACGACCTTAAACCTTTGGGCACTGATGCCAGCAAACCTTATCTCGAAACTGCCCCATGGCTAATAGCTGTGTTCAGCCAAAAATTTGGGGAAAGCGAAGCCGGAGAAAGAAGTCAAAACTACTATGTTCATGAATCTGTTGGCATTGCAGTGGGTATGCTTATCACTTCTTTGCACAATGCAGGCTTAGCAACCTTAACGCATACGCCTAAACCTATGAACTTTTTAACTGACGTTTGCCAACGCCCTGATAATGAGAGAGCCTACATGCTAATTGTGGCCGGTTATCCTGCGAAAGATGCCACCCTTCCCACCCATGCTAAGCAAAAGAAATCACTCAACGAAATAGCCAGTTTTATCTGATTATTATAAGGGGCTAACTCACCGCACTTTTAATAAAATAAGTTAATTCACTGTCGCCATAGACATGAGGTACGCAGCACTTATAATGCGCCCTCCTTGTTAAGAGCTTGTACCTTCATGTCATCGCGTCACGCTTTTTCGCCACAACTACCTTTTTTGTTGCTCAGTTTATTAACTGGCTTAACGTCGTCATTCGTTACACCGATTATGAGCTACTTTTTAATTGACGAAATTAACGTGCAACCTATTTTCATCAGTGTATATATGGTTTCAGTTACGCTTTCAGGGCTTATGATAAGCCACTATTTAGGGCATTTGGCAGACAAAGGTTTTAACGCAAACCGTCTATACGGACTTACCATGATTTGTGTTGGTATAACCATGGTAGCGTTTATTTTTAGCAACCAGTTTTGGCAGGTATTTCTTGCCGGCGTTTTGTTCATGTCGGTAGGTACTGGCGCGGTATCTCAAATGCTAACAGTGTCAGGGTTGTGGGCAAAAAAACAGGATATAGATTTAGCAGCGTTTAACTCAAAAGTCCGTGCTGCAATATCCTTGGCCTGGGTAGTTGGCCCTCCTTTAGCATTTACATTGGTGGCTAGCTTTGGCTTTGCGGCATCGTTTAGTGTAGCTATTGCTTGTGTGATAACAGCCACCCTTTTTGTGGTTAAAATAGTGCCGCCCCAAAAGGCGTGCCAAAACTCTTCCACTAACACACAAAGGGGCTCTCTTTCCCTTTCGTTTTGGCTGGTAGGCCTTGCAGTATTAGCAGGAATGGCGGGTAACGACATGTACTTGTCGTCTATGCCTTTATATGTAATGCGTGAACTCGGGCTACCAGAAAACTTGCCGGGCTTAATGATGGGCGTCGTCGCTGCTCTTGAAATTCCCACCATGTTGATAGCGGCAAAACTTACACGCCGCTTTCCACCAGCAAGCATCATGGCGATAGCATTTCTTTTCGGCTGCTGCTTTTATATGGGCATCTACTTCTCTCAATCAAGCTGGGAATTACTCTCTTTGCAGATACTAAATGCGTTGTTCTATGGTTTATACGCGGGTATTGGATTGACTTTATTGCAGCAACAATCACCGAACCTAACAGGCTTTACTTCGGTGTTTTATTCTAACGCATCCCGCGTTGGCATGATGCTGGGCACTATTGGTGCGGGTACTGTAGCGCAACTTTATAGCTTTCGAGCTGCCACAATTGGCTCATTGTGCATTGCGATTTTTGGGTTAAATGTAATGTTGCTGTTTATGCTCGTAAAGCCACGGCGCTAGAAAAAAGCGCCTTGCTAATTAGCGAGGCGCTTATTAAACCTGCAGCTTAAATTGCAACGTAATGGGGTCAGAGTCTGAGGGATCCCCACGAATTTAATTTCATGCGCTTCCGGCCCAGGCCCCGTCTACTATGGAGCTGTACCATTTAAGTGCAGCTTCCCACTGTCGCATGGTAAACCGTATTCGACAAGCGATAGCTCTGAGGCCGAGGTAGTGGAATGAGAGGACGTTTCTTTTTTCGGTATTGGCTTGGAAGCGCCGATGTTTGTTTGAAGAGACGAGCACCATACCCAATAATATAGCCACTAGTGACGCTAACGTGGTTAGCAATACTAGTGTTGTTAG
>NZ_JAAAWN010000036.1 GCF_010500865.1 Alteromonas profundi | reverse complement strand
AGGTAAACGCCTAAAGTGAGTTATCAGAATACGTATTATGGCGAAACAATGTTGAACATGTAACTGGACGCAAGGATAGGTATTTATCCGAAATTAACTCACAGACAAGTGGGTGTCTAACTTTCTATAGTAAGCTGGAGGGGGTGGGTGTCTAAAAAGCCCGCAGCGGGTGGCGCGGGCTTTTTATGGTATTGAAAAACAACTATAAGCCTAGGACTGATTTACCTTGTTCAAAGTGGATGTCCACTGGGATGTTGGCGGCTTCAAGTCGTGCTAAGTCACTGGCAAGCTGGGGTTTAATGACCCCCATAGTTTCAACAAGCTCTGCTACGCCGTCATAGTCTCCATCACCTTGAAGGGTTAGGATTAACTCTGATAAGGCCTCTACCGCTGCGCCCATATTTACCATGTTTACTCTATACAAACCGTCATCTGTTTGCTCAAATGCGCCTTGTTGCGAAAAAAAGTTAAAGCGGATCATATTGGCTTTGCCATGAGCACTTGATGCACCAAAACGTACAGAACGGAAGATGCCTGCCATGAAGGTGACATAATAATCCTCTAACGTGCCTTGCGTTATCTCGCCTTTTTCAAGTAGGCTTTGTACCATATACAAGCCTAGAATATCGGCTTTGCCTTCTTCCAACGCTGATGCATGTTCTTTTAGTGCGCCCCTAACTGTGTTTTCGCCATCAAGGGTGTTTTTGATGCCTAACCCGTGCGCTACCTCATGGAACATCGTGTTAGCGAAAAATGCATCAAAAGTAATATGCTTACGCTGCTCAGGCACGATGAGTGTCTCGGCTATAGGCATCAAAATATGATCAAACTTAGCTTGCATCGCGTTTTTTAGCTGTAAACGACGAGTCCCTTTTTCTAGCTGTACTCTTTCGTCATTCGGCAAATTAATTGCAATAGTTTTGCTTCCTGCATTAGAGTGACCTGCGTAATACACTACGTCGTATGCATTTAAATCTGCATCAGAGCCAGGCATTTCCGCCTTATACTCATCGGCTACGGGGAGTCCGCGCTGTAGTTCTGGTAAAAATGCAGCGTACTTAGCAAGCCTTTCACTCCACGCTAAATCTTTAATTAATACGTAGGCCTCAAAAGCAGCTCTATACCCGAACAGTTGGTCTTCGTAGGTCTCTATTGGGCCTATTACTAATTCGATCGGGTTCGTTTTCATATCCATCCACGCCATGTCTGACGCGAGATAATCATCGTTTAAAAAGGCTTCGGCACGTAAGGACAAATAGTTTGCAAAGTTCTCATCTTCAGCGAGTTCGGAGGCTTTTTTTAATAATTCCGCAGCTTTTGATAGCTCCGCGCGATAGGCCTCTGAGTAGGGGGTTGTATAAAAGTTGCCATTTTCATCTCGTTCAACCAACGAGTACAGCCCAGTTTTATCATCGAAACTGGCGGCAGAAAACGAGGCTTTATCTGTATCATGGGGATAAAACTCCGCTCCAGGCGCTTTGGCGTCATATCCTGCCAAGAACGGAGTATCTCCATTTAATCTGTCCCATGGACCATAGTTAATCATTGCAAAGTGACGAATGTCATCATTCTGTAAACCACTTAGAAACGTATCTTTATCTCCGAAAAAGGCTTGTTTCCAGAATAAGTCGTCCATGATTTCGGCGGCATCTATTAATAAGCCTATCATGTTCTTTTGATCGGCACTTAAGTGCGACAGATCGCTGGTAAGTTCTACTGGTTGATAAATATCAAGACGCGATTTATCAACTAACAACCTACTTGCTTCTTGCTTGGGTGTTTCTGATGATGGTTCTTTATTTTCAGAAGGCGCATCGCTACAAGCGCCAAGGAATAGACTAGCACTTATTGCTAGTGCCAACGAGGAAAGGGGACTACGTTTGATCTTTGTTCTCATAATAAATTTTCTTGTCGTTTTTAACGTTTCAAAAAGTGCTGCTTAGATTTATGGCAACGAATAGGATTCTTTTAGCCTTCTGTTTAATAACAATAAACAGAATATAGGTATATCATAATAGACACCTAATATTCTTGCTATCATATAGGGTATGCTTTTCTTTTTCATCGCGTATAGTAGGAGTTAAAGCACTAACGTATGTAGTGAGAACTTGAGTTAACTTAGCATATCGAAGTTTGATAGTAGGAAACGAACGCTCATAGCCTAAGCGGCCTATGGCACATCTTAAAAAGGTAGGTATATGTCTACACAGAATGCGCTTTCAACCATATTAGTTGAAAAAATCAACAACGATACTCTCGTACTGCCCACGTTACCGGCGATTGCTTTGAAAGTACGAAAAGCCGCTGACGATCCTGATATCAACCTCAATGCGATGGGCGACGTTATCGGCCAAGATCCTTCATTAAGTGCCCGCATGATTAAAATAGCGAATAGTGCGTATCTAGGAAGAAGCGTAAAGGTTACTTCAATAAATCAAGCGGTTACGCGTATAGGGCTACGACAAATTAAAAATATATCTACGGCGTTGGCCATGGAGCAATTATTCGTCTCAAAAAACGATGTCGTCGCCCGTTACTTGCAACACGAGTGGTCGAATACTGTAACTGTCGTAGCAAACGCAATGGCAACGTTGCAGTTGTACATCGCGCGCACAAAAAAACGCGAAATGAGCATTGATGCTATGACACTAGGTGCCTTGGTACACAACATTGGTGTTTTACCTATTTTGACTGAAGCTGAACGTCACCCTGAAGTCTTTGCTAACCCCACCTTCCTTGAAGTTGCTATTGACAAGCTTTCGGGGCGCATCGGTGAGAAAATTATGCGTGAATGGGGCTTTGGTGACGTTTTCGCCAACCTTGCAAAAAACGTTAAAGACCTGAGCTATATTCCTGAGCAAGTGTCGTATATTGATTTTGTACGAGTAGGGGCTGCACTTTCCGGAGCTATGGAAAACAAGAAAGATGATGTACTGAATCTAGCAATTCAACGTGATGTAATTGATAGCACGAGCACGCTTCAATCCGACGAATTCAACGAATTATCTGCGGCTGCACGCCAAATTTTCGCCTAAGTAAATATCTAAATACTCAGCTAAATTACCGATAAAAAGCCGAAATTAGTTTTCTAATTTCGGCTTTTTTATTTGTTCTACTTTTAATAAGAGTAGCCCTAGTAATAAGCCCCATACGGCAGATGTAATAGAGAAAAATGAAAAGCCAGCCGCTGTGCATAATAACGTCACGGTAGCGGCATGGCGATGACGGTGGGTGTCCAAGCAGCGTACCAGTGCATTTTGTAACGTGGCAAGCAGTGCCAACCCTGCTAATAGATGAACTACTACTTTCGGCATAGCGACAAACAACGTCACAACAATGGAGGCGCATGCCGCCATGATTAAATAAGCTATGCCTGCCATCATTGCGGCCTTATAGCGTTGCGATTTATCCTTATCAGCATTTTCTCCCATACATAAGGCGGCTGTTATCGCCGCTAAATTGAAGGTAAATCCGCCTAATGGCGCAAGAAGCCCTTGTACTATCGCCATAGCGCTCAATAAGGGCCGGTGATCGGGGTGATAACCATGGGCATGGTGAATTGCAATCCCGGGTAAGTTTTGTGACAAGGTTGTGACGATAAAAAGGGGGATAGCTAAACCTATGGTCGATGCAATAGAAAACTCAGGTGACACCCACACTGGGGTGGGGAAGGCAATGGTTAAGTTAAGGCTGTCGTTCATATTAAAACTTGCTGCTACGGCAAGTGCGAGGAGGATAAGCATTAGGTAGCGGGGGAAGAATCGGCTTCCAAATAGGTAAACAAATAAGAAGCTGAGGACCAAAATAGGGTGGGTGTCTAGGTCGGTGAAAATTGCCAGACAGATGGGGAGCAAGATACCGGCTAATAGGGCTGATGATATGGAAGGAGGGATGCGACTTATCATATTCAGTAGGTAGCGGTTCTGCGCGGTGAGCAACGATAAGCCCGCACATACAATAAAGGCCCCAATACACTCAGCGAGACGATACTGCTCAACACTGCCAAGTAGAAAGGCTGCACCTGGCGTAGACCAAGCGGTGACCACCGGCATTTTTGTTAACCAAGAAAAAGCAAGGCAGGTTAGGCCCATTCCCAACCCTAAAGCAAATAGCCAACTAATGATCATGTTGTCATCGGCGCCCGCCTTCCTTGCAACATCTATCACAATAACTACAGCACTGCTGTAGCCTACCACCACCGCGGTGATACCGGAGGTAATGTGGCTCATGCGCAAAAATGATTTCAATTTTGTCTCCTGGCAGGTAGATTAAGGAAATGAAAAAATAGTGTGCGTTATAACGCTCATTCACATAACATACACCCGTGCGTTATAACGCACAAGGGTGAGGTGTATAATCTTTCTAAATTCACTTAGGTTTGGCATAGTTGAACACCGGAACATCAGTTTAGAAGCAGAGAAATTAGAGGATAGAGGGTGAGTAGCGAGGGCGAGGGGCGTATTTTTGCGCAAAGTATTGCAGTGCATCTGAAGACACTGAGAAAGCAAAAAACGCTGTCATTAGATAAGGTAGCGCAATTGACGGGGGTCTCTAAGGCGATGCTAGGGCAAATTGAACGGCAGGAATCTAGCCCGACTATTGCCACCTTGTGGAAGATCGCCACCGGGCTTGAAGTATCGTTCTCGTCCTTTCTGCAAAATTCACAAGAAGATAAAGCGTCGCTATCTAAAGGCGCTATCCACGACCCAAACATGCAAGCCAGTACCTTGTTCCCCTTCGATGCGCAAAAAGGGTTTGAGGTGTTTGAAATCACGCTTAGTTCGTTTCATCAGCAGTATTCAACCGCGCATTTAAAAGGAGTGACGGAGCATATTCATGTTTTAGAAGGGCGCCTAGCTATATTAGAAGGTGAAAAATGGCGGGATGTTGAAATAGGGCAGCAATGTGTAATTAACGCTGATCAACCTCACGGCTACCAGGATAAAGCGGGTAAAACTCGATTTATTGCCATTATTCACTACCCACTTATTTAGTGGGTAGTGGCAATTGTTTGCTATCGCGTTGATGCGTATTAAAAAGTTACAGTTTTTCTTCGTTCAAATTAAGTGCTTTTTGAAGGAATGTCATTAACGTACATATTTCTGCAGACATGAGGGCGAATTCCGCATCAAGACGGGCTTCAACTTGGTCTTTTGGCACGTCTTCGGTTTCTTCTTTTAGTCTATCGGTAAACTTAATGCGTTTAAGCGATCCATCTTCGGCTATAACAGCGGTAAGGGTGTCTTGATATTCAAAGGCCACTTTTTGTACCAGTTTACCTGCATCTAAATGGATACTAATTTCGTCACTGTCCAGCGGTTGGTTTTTGCATCGAATGACACTGCCAGCGTCATCGGTAGATTTAAACTCAGCCTCTTCGAGTAAGGCTATCCCCTCGGGGGTGCTATCGGTAAGCCAATGTGTTAACTCTGACTGTAAGCTATGACGGGCAAACGGGACTACTGGTAATGAGCCTATAGCTTTACGCACTAGTGCAAGAAATGCTTCAGCTTTTCCATCGGCAGATGCGTCAATAACCACCAAGTTATCGGATAATGAAATAAAACCGTGGGTATAGCTGTTTTTGGTAAAGGCTTGAGGAAGTAAACGTGTTTGAATTTCTTGTTTTAAATCAGCCTTAGCTTTTTTACCTACCGGCGAACCAGTTTCCATTTCAATTTTAGCCACCATTTCGTCAAGCTCTGCATTGACTACAGCGGCAGGTAATATCTTTTCTTGTTTCTTAACCGTTATCCAAAAACGTTGCTGTACGCAATGAAACATTGCGCCAGTTTTACCCGCTTGAGAAAACGGGGAAGCAAACCCCATAGTGGCAACATCTTGGCTACCACAGGGGCGAAAAGCTTGTTCATTTAGGGCACGTTCTAAATCTTCATCGTTAAATGAGAGTGGTTGAGTAATTTGATAGGCTTTTATGTTTTTAAACCACATGATAGGGCAATCTCTTTGCAAAACGGGGCGCAAGCGTACCAATCTACCTAAGGCTTAGCAACGCTAAAACGCGCGCGCCGGCTATTAAACGTTTAAGCATTAGTTTGGTTGTAAAGGAAAATGGATTATGTAAGTCAGCCCTTTGCCAAGTTCACTTTGTGCTTCAATATGCCCCGACAACGATTGGGTTACAAGGTTATAGATAATGTGCGTGCCTAAGCCACTGCCCCCCTCACTTCTTTTAGTGGTGAAGAACGCATCAAACAACTGCGCTAAATGGTCAGGCGATAATCCTTTACCATTATCCTTATAGGTGAAGATAACGTTATTTCCATCGGAACTGGCCGCAATGCTAATAACCCCATCGTTCTTATTTTCAAATCCATGCACTAACGAATTGATCACCATATTGGTTACAATTTGAGATATGGCTCCTGGTGCACAGCGAATGGTTAAATCTTCTGGGCAGTCTACTTTTATCGTATGATTGGTACGTTTGAAGCTTGGCTTAAGTGATTGAATAATCTCGGTTAAGTAGTCGTTTAAATTAAATTCACGAACCGCATTACTGGTCTGATCCACAGCCACTTGTTTAAAGCTGGCTATCAATTCCGATGCCCTGTCTAAGTTGTTGAGTAGCAATTGAGCAGTTTGCTCAGCCTCGCCAATAAACGTAGACATGGTTTTGGTGGTAAGTTTTTTGTCTTCAAAGTTGCGCTTTAAATTGTCCAAGCGTTCTTGAAGAAAGCTCGCTGCAGTTACGCTTACACCTAACGGCGTATTTACGTCATGGGTAATACCGGCTACTAGCCCGCCTAATGAGGCTGTACGCTCTGAGTCAATGAGTTGGTCTTTGGCTAGCTCCAAATCTTTCATTGAACTGGCAAGCTCTGCGTTACGCTTGCGTAGCTCAGCTTCAATATACTGGCGATTTTCGTTTTCCTGGCGCAGTTCCCGTTGGTTCGATATTAACTCGTCTTTTTGTTGTTCTAAATCGAGCATTATTTGCGAAAGGAACGCCGTTTTCTTCGCAACTTCTTGTTCTAAAATAAGGTTTTGATCATCCAGTTTTTTATTCGCTAACGTAAGTTCTAGCTGAGTACCTTCAAGCTTTTTATTGGAAATAATTAAGTCGTCGATAACCTGGTTATACGACTCTTTTAACTGTAATAACTCGTCATCATCAGCGGGGGTAATTTTTAATTTACTGTCTTCTGGGTGGCGAGCATCAAAGCTTTCCATTTGTTGCATAATTTCCGCAAGAGGCTGCGAAAGCATAGTTCGAAAGGCGGTCATAAATAAAAATACAAGGAACGCAGTTTTCAATATCGCATTACCAATAAGAAAGAATATCCCCACCTCGATACGGCTAAAAATAGTATCGAAACTTGAATATAAGGTAACGTCACCCACTGTCGATTCGCGACCGGAAAATTTAAATATAAGGGGAAATGTGTAGCTAAATAAGCCGCCAGAATAATCTTCGAAAATGGCTTCTTCTTCCGTACTGCGGGTTCGCTGTGCGCGTACTCCTAGTTCGGCTACATAATTGCCGTTTTCGCCTCGCACCTGCACTCCTTCCACAATGGGAAGTTCTAAAAGCCCCTCAGCAATTGTGCGCGCTTGCTGAGTATTCAGTTCCCACAACGCTCGGGTTAGGCTAGACGAAAACGTATTTTTAAGGGTTTGCAGCTCGTCTTCTACATGATTTTTTGTGCTTAAATACTCACTAAAAATCTGCCCTACGGTTACGATAAGCGTCAAAACAAAATAGACAGAAAGCACCCTTGTAAGAAGTTTTCTTGATAACCCAGTTTTTACAGCTGCCATCGAACAAACTGCTCCAGTCCATTATTCCCTGTTATGTTATAGCCCAGAATATGCGCAAATGTATGAATAAACAAGCAAGCTCACCGAAAAGAATGACAGATTAAATTAGGCTAACCCTTGACACATAAAGGTAATCGTTTTAATAAAAGTGTCACATATCCCATTAATAATAGCGGCGTTTTGTGATGAGCAGGAAAATAACGATGTCTCGAACAGTTTTGGTGGTTGAGGATGAAGCGCCGATCCGTGAAATGCTTAAATTTGTGCTAGAGCAATCTGGCTTTAATATTATTGAAGCGGAAGATTACGATATAGCGCAAGCGAAGTTGTGCGAGCCCTACCCCGATCTAATTTTATTGGATTGGATGCTACCTGGGGGCAGCGGTGTGCAGCTTGCGAAAAGCTTGAAGCAGCACGAATTTACCCGTGATATCCCGGTTATTATGCTAACGGCTAGGGGCGAAGAAGACGATAAAATTCGCGGGTTAGATGCCGGGGCTGATGATTATATTACTAAGCCATTTTCTCCCAAAGAGTTGGTTGCCCGTATTAAAGCGGTAATGCGACGCGTTACACCAACGTCTAACGAGGAACCGATTGAATTTAATGGGTTAAAGCTTGAGCCTGTATCTCATCGCGTGGTCGCAAAAGACGATCCTGTGGATATGGGGCCCACTGAATTTAAGTTACTTCATTTCTTTATGACACATCCTGAGAGAGTGTACAGCCGAGAACTGTTGCTTGATAATGTTTGGGGTACCAATGTGTATGTTGAGGATAGAACCGTAGATGTGCATATTCGCCGTTTGCGCAAAGCTATCTCTCGCCATGGTCATGATGCTATGATTCAAACGGTACGCGGTGCCGGATATCGATTTTCCGCAAAACTTTAATATTACGCCTTTTTATTAGGTGCAAACGCACCTAATCGCGCGCTCACTTGTTGGTTAGCAGGCCTATTTCACTATGTATTATCCGTTCTCTTGGTTGAGAAGTACGCTTCGACTTGGTGTATACCTAGTGGTTTTTGCCATTATCGGTTGGTACTTAGACGATAAGCTGCTTGCCGTAGCAATTGGCGCATCGCTGCTGTTGGTATTTAACTATTGGCATTTATACAAGCTAAATCGTTGGTTATGGCATAGTCGAAAGATGTCCCCACCTACAGTGCGCGGTGTGTGGGAGCATATTTACGAGGGGATTTATTATCTTCAACGTCGTAATAGAAATAAACGGAAAGAACTTGGCGAGTTAGTTAAGCGCTTTAGGGAAGGGTCTGAAGCGTTACCCGATGCAGTCGTGGTGGTAGACTCAAAAGCGTGTATCAGTTGGTGTAACCGTTTAGCGCGGTTAGAACTTGGGCTAAAGTGGCCGCAAGACGCGGGACGCCGTTTAGACAACTTACTGCGTCACCCTGAATTTGTGGCTTATTTTCATGCGGGTAATTTTAAGTACCCAATCGAGGTTCCTTCTCCTACTAACCCCAATAAAACCTTTGAATACCGTATCATGCCGTACGGCGATGCCCATTTATTGCTTATCGCGCGGGATATTACGCGGGTGTCGCAGCTTGAAGAAATGCGTAAAGATTTTGTCGCGAATGTCTCCCACGAATTACGCACGCCGCTTACAGTTATTAACGGGTATTTAGAAATTTTACCCCATGATGAAAAAAGCGACCCCTTTGTTCATAAAGCTATGACCGAGATGATTTCGCAAACCCAACGCATGCAAAATCTAATTGAGGATTTACTCGTGCTATCTCGCATAGAGGCAAGTTCAGAACGTATTTATGAAAATATCGTGAATATGCCCTCGGTACTTGCGCAAATAGAGCGTGAAGCGCAGGCATTGAATAAGCAAAAACAGCATCGTATTGTGTTTCACATAGCGCCTGATCTCTATATTTATGGTGTAGAAACCGAAATTAGAAGTGCTTGTTCCAATTTGGTGTTTAACGCCGTGCACTACACCCCAAGTGAAGGTGAAATACATGTATATTGGGAAACCTGTGAAACCGGCGCGCGCTTTGCGGTTGTCGATAATGGCGATGGCATAGAGGCTACACACGTTAACCGGTTAACTGAGCGTTTTTACCGGGTCGATAAGGCGCGGTCACGAAAAACTGGCGGTTCGGGGTTAGGGCTTTCCATTGTAAAGCACGTATTAAGTCATCATAATTCACGTTTGGATATCGCCAGTACCGTGGGAGAAGGAAGCCAATTCTCCTTTGTGCTAGATAGAGAATTAATTGCAGAGCAAGGGTAGGTGTCATTGAATCTTGTACTACGTCGCACATTGCGCTTAGTGTGTCTTACCGCAGGGCTTATAAGTATTCTACCTGCCGTAGGTCAAGACGAACAAGTGCCGCACTATGTTCGCCAGCCTGGCGTAGCTGGTAAAATCACGTCGGTTGGATCAGATACGCTGGCAAACTTAATGACGTTTTGGTCGCAAGAATTTAAAACCCTTTATCCTCATGTTGGGTTTCAAATTCAGGCTTCGGGTTCATCCACCGCGCCACCAGCGTTAATAGAAGGTACGGCTACCATAGGCCCTATGAGTCGAGCGTTAAAGCCCAGCGAAATTAGAGATTTTACCCGTGTTCACGGCTACCCTCCAGTGGTGCTTAAGGTCGCTATGGACGCTATTGCTATTTTCGTTGAAAGGCGCAATCCGCTCCCAGGGCTAACGTTAAAACAAGTAGATGGGATTTTTTCTCAAACTCAGTATTGTGGCGGTAACGGGTATATTAACCATTGGTCTCAGTTAGGCCTTAGCGAGGAAAGTTATCAAGGGCCTATTCGCCTGTATGGTCGAAATTCGGTATCGGGTACCTATGGGCTGTTTAAAATAATGGCACTGTGTGATGGTGACTTCAAAAATACCGTAAACGAGCAGCCTGGCTCAGCATCAGTGGTGCTTTCTGTGGCCAGCAGTATAGGCGCCATCGGTTATGCTGCCTATGGCTATAAAACAGCGGGCGTGCGCGCCTTACCCTTAGGCGAAACAGCCGATAATTTTATTCCCTTAAACAGCGATACTGTTCGAGGTGAACAATACCCATTTTCTCGTTTTCTGTACTTGGTGGTAAACAAAAAGCCAGGAGAACCCTTACCCACGTTAGAGCGTGAGTTTTTACGCTACGTTCTGTCAAAAGAAGGGCAGCAGCAGGTGGTTAGAGATGGCTATTTTCCTATTCGCGAAGATGTGTTAATTCGACAACGTAGGTTGTTGGCGCAATAGTGCCTTTGGCGTTCATCAAGTGCTCGCATCGCCCGCGGTAGCGACATGCTACACCTGTAAACACCGCCTATAGCCGGTGTTTTTAATTACCTGTGCATCGCGCATAATGGTTTGTCACTTCCCCCTCTATTAACTCTAGACGCACGCGCCACACCGCTAAAAGTAGCTTAAAAACAACGTCTAAAGCCTTTTCCTTTATTCCAGGTTGGTTTTTTTGCATAAAAAACCAACGTGTTTTGTGAAAGTTTTGTGACAGTCGGGGAATGTAACAAATGTGTCATTTACCTTAGGTAAGGTTTCCGCGTTTTCTAAATCCATAATTATACCGTACTTGGAGAAACACATGGAACTTAAGCAACTTTTCAAGGCTTCAGCAATTGCTACTGCGCTTGTGCTAGCTGGCTGTGGCGGCGACATCAATATCAGCGAAGGCGATATTGATAACAGCGTTACTAATACAACAAATAATAATGGCAGTGACTCTGATGGCGGCGACAGCGGTTCGGACTCAGGTTCTACAGATACCACAGTAGGCGAATCAAGCACCTTCTTAAGTGGCGAAGTAAGCGAAGCGTTCGGTCAAGATGTTGAGGTTCGTGTTTTAACAGGTACATTAACCGCCGATGATGCGGATGACCAAGGTGTTATTACACTAACTAACGATACTGTATGGGCGTTAGAAGGGCCGGTATTTGTGGGTAACGATAAAGCTGATAGCGTTACCTTAGAAATTGAAGAAGGCACGATTATCTTTGGTCGTACTGGCGCCGACTATTTAGTCGTTGCCCGTGATTCTAAAATTGAAGCAGAAGGCACTGCAAGTTCGCCAATCATCATGACTTCATTTAACGATGTAGTGGGTGATGAAGTAGGTGCAGGGCAATGGGGTGGTGTGGTTATTCTTGGTAACGCTACGTCTACTAAATGCCCACAAGACGGTTCAGATTGCGCATTGCAAGTTGAAGGTGCTGAAGAAGGTGCGGTATTTGGCGGCACCGACGATACTGACAACTCTGGTATCTTAAAATACGTAGTAGTTAAATATGCTGGCTTTGAAATTGCACCAGATAATGAGCTTAACGGTATTACATTCGGTGGCGTTGGTTCGGGTACCGAAGTGGATTATGTACAAGTACATAGCAATGCAGATGACGGTGTAGAGTTCTTCGGCGGAGCGGTAAACGCCAAGCACTTGGTACTTACTTCAAACCAAGATGACTCAGTAGATTGGGACAATGGTTATAAAGGTAAGCTTCAATATGTTTACGTACAGCACGCTTCTGACAACTCAGATGCAAACCGTGGTATTGAAGGCGATGGTGATGGCGGTGACGGCCTAGAGTTTTCTCAGCCAATGGTTGCGAATATGACGGTAGTGGGTAACACTTTTGATACTGCAGATGCAGACTCTGAAGGCCTTTTACTACGCGACCAAACAGGTGCATACCTGATGAATTTCCTAATCACCGGCCCAGAAGGAATGGGTGAGTGTTTAGAAATGGACACAGACGAAACGGTTCAGGCTAACCTTTCTGACGGTGACCTTACCATGACTTACTCTGTTATCTCATGTGCTGAACCTTTCAACACGCCAGAAGGCGCAGTTAACTTAGAAACGTGGTTCACAGAGCAAGACGGTAACCAGCTTATCGCTTTTGAAGACCGTGCAAACCTAGGTTTAAACATCGACGGTTCATTGACGTCTGAAAGCCCGCTCCTTACCGCAGGTGGCGATGCGTCTACATTGCTTGACACTTTCTTTGAAGCAAATACGTTCGTGGGTGCGGTTGGTGAAACTGACTGGCGCCAAGGTTGGGCGTTTGGTTTCGGTGGTGGCACAATCGAATTAGCGCAAAGTGCTTCAGGTTGCCCAACAGGCACAACCAGTATTACCCCGGTTGATGGTGAAACCACTACCTGTGAAATCTCGGGTACTATTACTTCAGATTTAACGTTGACTGAAGGAAATCTTTACGCCTTATCAGGAGCAGTATTTGTAGGCGGCGACAAAGAAAACAGCGCAATTTTAACAGTTGAGCCTGGCGTGACGGTTTACGGCGCTTCAGGTAACGATTACTTAGTGGTTAGCCGTGACTCTGAAATTAATGCAAACGGTACGGCGTCATCGCCCATTACCTTCACCTCGCGCGACCACGTAACGGGTGGCCTAGAAGCAGGTTCTGCTGGCCAGTGGGGTGGTATGATCATCCTAGGTAATGGCGAGTCAACTAAATGTCCACAAGACGGTTCTGAGTGTTCGCTTCAAGTTGAAGGTGCGCAAGAAGGTGCGGTATTTGGTGGCACAGACAACACCGACAGCTCAGGTACACTTCGTTATGTTCGTGTAATGCACGGTGGTTTTGAGATTGCGCCTGACAATGAGCTAAACGGTATTACATTCGGTGGTGTTGGTTCTGGTACTACAGTTGAGTATGTTCAAGTTCACAAAAACGCAGATGATGGTGTTGAATTCTTCGGTGGTGCGGTAAACGTTAAATACCTTACTTTAACCGGTATTCAAGATGACTCTGTAGATTGGGATAACGGTTTTGAAGGTAAGTTGCAGTTTGTTTTAGTAAAACATGCTGATGACAACTCTGATGCTAACCGCGCAATTGAAGGCGACGGTGATGGCGGCGACGGTACGGCATTCTCTAACCCTATGGTTGCTAACATGACAGTAATTGGAAACACGTTTGATACTGCAGATGCCGACTCTGAAGGTATCCTACTTCGGGACCAAACAAACGCTCAACTTTACAATATCATTGTAACTGGCCCTGCGGGCATGGGTGAATGTTTTGAAGCTGACCTTAGTGATGGCGATACTACATTACTTGCCAACATGGATGGAACAAACGCAACACAGTTAACGCTTGAGTCTTCTGTTCTTGCCTGTGAAGAAAACATCAATAACTCGGGTGATTTCGACCAAGAAGCTTGGTTTACCGCGCAAACAGGGAACACCTTGTTAGATAACACGGCAACAGTAGTCAACGGCATTTACACCGTGAACGACACTGTAGCTACAGATGTTTCAACTATCGACAGTTTCTTCTCTTCAGTAGACTTCATCGGTGCAGTTAAAGACGCTGACAACGATTGGACTGCTGGTTGGACTGTTGGTCTTGAGTAAAACTCCATTCTACTAGCTTAATTCGAGCAAGTACGTTGCCTATGTGACGTACTTGTTTTTAAGCATGTAAGGCACGGAATTCTCCGTGATAGTATTCGCTTTCAAAGAGGTTAATCATGAACAGACCTGCTAACAGGTTTCTTCTAAAACCGATCAGCTTGGCAGTCGTAGCAGGGTTAATGGCACCGGTTTCTACCGCATTTGCTCAGTCTAACGAAGATGAAGTGATTGAAGAAGTTGTTGCCACTGGAACACGCCTTAAAGGCACTGCAACGGCGGTAATGGAAGAACGTAAAAATCAAGCTTTCGTGGCTGATATTTTAGGTGCAGAATCAATTTCTCGTACCGGAGATAGCGACGCAGCGTCAGCACTTCGACGGGTTACGGGTTTAACACTGGTAGACGGTAAATTTATCTACGTTCGTGGTTTGGGTGAACGCTACTCTTCTACCCAACTTAACGGCGCAGTGGTTCCAAGCCCAGACCCTACACGTAACGTAATACCGCTGGATTTGTTTCCTTCAGACATAATTGAGAGCCTTTCGGTTCAAAAATCATATTCTCCGTCAATGCCGGCATCGTTTGGTGGCGGTAACGTTGATATACGTTTGAAGTCAATTCCATCGGAAATGGTTTTCAATCTTTCGGGGAATGTGGGGTACAACACGGAAAACTCCGGCGACGTGTTAGATTATGCTGGCGGTGGCCGTGACTGGTTTGGTGAAGATGACGGCACCCGTGCTGCGCCAGCAGCAATTCAAGAAATGTGGAACAGTAAACAGTTTCTTGATGATCTTGATCCACAAGTTGCATTGGACTTGTTTAAAGACGTTTATAAAGACTACGATCCTGAATTGACCAGCGCTGACCCGGATATGGGGCTGAACATGACAGTGGGTAACAGTTTCGACTATGACGATGACTGGCGTTTCGGCTTCTTGCTTACAGCGGGATACGATGCGCAAACCCGTGCTTCAGAAGAATATGAATTACAAGATCCAGACCGCGTGGGTGACAATACCATTCTCGTTCGCTTCTTTGATGATATTCGGGGCACAGAGCGCACAGTACAATGGTCTTCAATGCTTACCTTAGGCATTGATTACAATCGAAACCACCGTGTCGACTATACCATTGTCGCGTTAAACGATACCCGTGACGAGATTCGCGAGATGTATGGTAATACTGAAAACTTAAACCAAGCTGAAGGCTTGCGTATTCGTGATATCGACGTGGAATATGAAGAACGTACCATGTATACCAATCAATTTAAGGGCATGCACACATTCCCTGAATTGAACTTCTTGGGGTTAGATTGGACGTATTCTGAAGGCCGCTCAATTCGTAATGCTCCGGGTAATTTCAATACACGTTTTGTACTTGAAGACGTGAACGATGACGGCGTTTTTGATACAGATAGCGAAATTGTATTGCTTGATGCGCAGACAGCCGGACGTTATGAGTTTCAACAGCTTCACGATCGCCTAGAAAACTTCCGTTATAATTTCACTATCCCGTATACCATGGGTAAGTGGGAGACAGAGCTGAAAGTGGGGGCGAACTATGTCACCAAAACACGTTCAGCGGAAAACCGTCGATTTGATATCAATACATTAGCTGTAGAAGACAGTTCCGTGCTGGTTGGTAATGCATATTCAGATATCTTTAACGATGATGTGCTTGAAACGCTAGAGCTAAATAGCCGCGCCATTCTACGTGATACCACAATCGCTGGGGATGACTATGTCGCGGGTCAGAAGGTAGACGCTTACTATATGGAAGCGGATTTCTTCTATGACAATAAATGGCGCTTTACGGGTGGCGTAAGATGGGAAGACTTTAGACAGGTGGTAGCACCGCTCGACCCCCGCACAAATCAGTTCGACTTAAACGATGAAGCTGATCGCGCTCAATTAGCTTTCCAAGAAGATGACTTTTACCCTGCATTAGCAGTGACATATTTCTTAGAAAGCGACATGCAGCTACGTGCAAGTATAGGTCAGACAGTGGTAAGGCCTGATCTGCGTGAAGTGTCGTCTGCCACTTATATCGACCCCCTTACTAATTTCCCTATCGCAGGTACACCCGGCCTTGATACCACAGATATTATTAACTACGACCTTCGTTGGGAGTGGTATCGAGAAGCAGGAAACAACCTTTCTGTAGGCCTATTCTATAAAGATATGGAAGCGCCGATAGAATCAGTACAGTCACCTGCACAGGATGGCCCTCCGCTTATTCGCATTGCAAACGCAGAATCTGGCGAAGTGTATGGGCTAGAACTTGAGTTTTTACAGGGCTTAGAGGTTGTTGGTAATGGAATATGGGACAATCTATTTTTGTCTGGTAACGTAACGGTAAGTGATTCAGAAATTGTATTAGACCGCCAGAATATTGTTGACCAAACAGGGGTTTCTGCGGCCATCACTAACACCACGCGACGTATGACTGGTCATTCACAGTACGTGGTGAATATGCAATTAGGTTTTGATTCTGATAACGGTGAACATTCAGCGTCTGTGGTTTACAACGTATTTGGGGATCGTATTCTTATCCCTGGTATCGATGGCTTTGATGATAGCTATGAGAAACCGTTCCACTCATTTGATGTGGTTTATAAATACTACCCTGACTTCAACACCACTATTACCTTTAAGGTTCAAAACCTTCTTAACCAAGATAAGGAAATAGAGTTTGAAGAGACGTTGTTAAGGTCTGAAACACGAGGTACAACCTTAGGTTTAACCTATAAATACGACTTCTAAAACAACCATGCAAAAAGCCGCTAGCAAGCGGCTTTTTCTTTGCTTATTCGAAAATAGTGACATCCGTCTGAGATATATGACAGACCCGTAATAAAACTGTCATAGAAAAATCCTATCCTACGCGCAGAAATTTATAGTCGGTGAACACCGATTTCTTTTAACTTTAAAGGTTTGAATGTATGAAGCTTATCACTGCTTTGCTTGTTGCAGGTACGCTAGCAGCGACTCCAGCACTTGCACAAGACGATGAAGTCTTAAAGCCCGTTGTCGATGAGGCGGCGAAAATAAATGAATCTGCGGCCAGGTCGCAAGCCACTATCAATGGTATTACTGATCAGATCGATAGCAAACTTCAACAGTTCAAAACATTGATGAAAGAAATCGAAGGTCTTGAGGTGTATAACACCCAGCTTCGTAAGCAGATCAATAGCCAAGAACAAGAAATGGCAGACCTTAACGCTGCAATTGATGAAGTGTCTGTTGTTGAACGTCAAATTACGCCGTTAATGATTCGTATGATTGACGGACTAGAGCAGTTTATTGCGCTAGACGTACCTTTTTTACCTGAAGAGCGTGCCAATCGTGTTGCCGACCTCAAAGCAATGATGGACCGCGCCGACGTGGCCGCGTCTGAAAAGTTCCGCCGTGTTATGGAAGCGTATCAAGTTGAAATGGACTACGGACGCACGATGGAAGCTTATAGTGGTATTCATACCATCGACGGCAAAGAGCGTGATGTTGAGTTTTTACGCCTTGGACGCACCGCGCTTATATACCAAACCCGTGATGCGAGTTCGCAGGGCGTATGGAATAAGCAAACCCGTCAGTGGGAAGAGTTAGACAGTGGCTATCGTACACAAATTACTAAAGGTCTGCGTATGGCGAAGAAACAACTCGCCCCAGACTTACTAATGCTGCCAGTTGCAATTACAGACTAAGAGGTTGATGAGAATGTTTAATACAGTAAAACGTATCGCTGTTGGTCTAGCAGCCCTTAGTATCAGCGTGGGTGCTTTTGCACAAAGCGACCGCGCCATGGACTTAGACGCGCTTCTAAAACAGTTAGAAGAAGGTCAATTTGCCCAATCACAGCAAAATAAGCAGCGTGAACAAGACTTTATGGCACAGCGCGCTGAACAAGATCGCATCTTGCGTGAAACGCGTGCTCAGCGCGATCAAATGCTTAAGCAATCTGAACAGCTTGAAACCCAGTTTGAAGAAAACGAATTTAAATTGGCAGACTTAAACGGCGCCCTTGATACCCGCTTAGGTTCATTAAAAGAGCTTTTCGGTGTGCTTCAGCAAATAGCTGGCGACACGAAAAACAAGTTTTATAACTCAGTAGTTTCAGCGCAAATTCCAGGACGCGCAGACTTCTTAGATCAAATGGCGCAAGATATGGGGTCAAGCTCAAAGCTTGCTTCTATAGAAGAAATAGAGCGCGTATGGTTTGAAATGCAGCGCGAAATGACAGAAGCCGGTAAAGTCACGAAATTTACTACCGATGTAGTAGAAGCGGGTGGCGAGAAAGTGAACAAAGAAGTGGTTCGCGTAGGGCCTTTTGCTCTGGTTTCTGACGGTAAATACCTCGAGTATAACGGGGTAACAGGCACAGTATCTGAGCTTATTCGCCAGCCAGCTGACCGTTACAACGACTCAGCTGCTGAACTTCAAGCATCAAGTGGCGACCTTGTTCAATTCGGTATCGACCCAACAGGTGGTTCAATTCTCGGCCTTCTTGTTCAGGCGCCTAACTTACAAGAGCGCGTAGAGCAAGGTGGTGTGGTTGGTTACATCATTCTTATTGTTGGTGCGTTTGGTTTACTGCTTGCCCTAGAACGCTTAGTCACGCTTTCTATCACGCGAATGAAAGTAAACAGCCAGCTTAAGAACAACGAAGTGAAAACGAATAACCCATTGGGCCGCGTACTTAAAGTACGTGATGAGCATCCCAATGCCGACGTTGAAGCGCTAGAACTTCACTTAACCGAAGCAATTTTAGGTGAAGTACCTAAGCTTAGCCGTAACCTCACTATCATTAAGATTATCTCAGTGGTAGCACCGCTTATGGGTCTATTAGGTACAGTAACCGGTATGATTAACACCTTCCAAGCCATTACCTTGTTCGGCACAGGCGACCCGAAATTGATGGCAGGTGGTATTTCAACAGCACTTGTAACAACAGTACTCGGTCTTGTTGTAGCGATTCCAATGACACTGCTTTATGCAATGCTTAACACACGTTCAAAGAACATTGTGTACATCCTACAAGAACAAGCGTCTGGCGTAATTGCAGAGCGCGCTGAGCGAGGCTAATCATGATCGAGTTTCTAGAAGCAATTCGCGATTTCACAGAAACAGGTGGCCAGGTTCTCCTGGTCATCGGTCTGCTGATATTCGTTATGTGGCTTTTAATCCTCGAGCGTGCCATGTATCTGATGATTTGGCATAAAAAAGCAAAAAATGAAGCGGTGGCACGCTGGACGGCACGTTCAGATCGCTCTTCATGGTTTGCGAAACAAGTTCGTCAGAAAACGATTTCACAGCTAACTATGCGTTTAAATGGAAGTATACCGATTATTCAGTCGCTTGTTGCACTTTGCCCACTCCTTGGTTTGATGGGCACAGTAACCGGCATGATTGAAGTATTTGATGTAATGGCAATTGCGGGTTCAGGAAACGCGCGTTCTATGGCATCGGGTGTATCGAAAGCCACCATCCCCACCATGGCGGGAATGGTAGGCGCATTGTCAGGCGTATTTGCGGCTACTTGGTTAAACCGCACAGTGAAGTCTGAACGCACGCATCTTGAGGATGCATTGGTTATTCAACGTTAATGCCACAGGGCATTAAGGTAAGGTATTTATTATGAAGCAGCACTTTCAAAACTTAGTCGATGAGGAAGAAGCAAACATCGACATGACGCCCATGCTGGACGTTGTATTTATCATGTTGATCTTCTTTATCGTGACTGCATCGTTTGTAAAAGAAGCGGGTATTGATGTTAACCGCCCAGAAGCGGCCACCGCTGTGAAGAAGGATCGCGCTAATATCCTTATTGCCATTTCAGACAAAGGTGAGATTTGGATCAATAAGCGTCGCATCGATGTTCGTGCGGTACAAGCGAACATTGAACGTCTTCACGCTGAAAACCCGCAAGGCACTGTTGTTATCCAGGCTGATAAAAAAGCCACAACAGAAACCCTTATTAAGGTAATGGATGCATCGCGCGCAGCCGGTGTTTACGATGTTTCGATTGCAGCTCAAGAGCCATAAATCATGCCACGATATATAATCGCATTTGTTATATCCCTTGCGATAACGTTAGGCCTGTTCTTCTTGATGCAGTCGCTGATCAAGATGGGTGGCAGCGCCTTAACGGAACCGCCAAAGGGAAGCGTGCTTGACTTTGTAAGGGTTAAGCAGGATGAACAAGTAGAGAAAAAAGATCGCAAACCGAAAAAGCCACCTAAGCCTGAGCAGCCGCCGCCACAAATGCAGCAGCCTCAGATGGATTCACCTACCCCTAACGCGGAAGGTACGTCAATGGACTTTGGTGCTGACGTGGGTGACGATATTTCGTTAGAAGGCGGGTTAGCGCTTGAGTCAGGCGATGGCGAATACCTACCTATTGTTAAAGTCGCTCCTGTGTATCCTAGACGTGCACTTCAACGTGGTATTGAAGGTTTTGTTATTGTTGAATTTACGGTAACTAAGCAAGGCGCAGTGCGAGACCCCATTGTGGTAGAAGCCAACCCTCAAGGTATATTCGAACAGGCAGCCATTGATGCCGCGATGAAGTTCAAATATAAGCCGCGGGTGGTAAACGGCGAAGCCACAGAAGTATCGGGTGTGCAAAACCGCATTACCTTCCAAATAGACGGGTAACAGAAGATGATGAAGAAACAGACGAGTACATTGCTTAGTGCACTGGCGTTTGCAATCGCATCAGCCACAGTCTCTGTGCCTAGTATGCTTATTGCCACCGACGCACTAGCGCAAGAACAAAAGGCCAGCGATAAAAAAACGCGCCGGGTTCCAACGCTTCGTGGAAAGGTTTACGAGCAGTTAGCACGCGCCCAGTCCGCAGCCGACGATGCCGGTAATGTTGAAGAAGCCATTGCTATATTAAACGAGGTGGAAGAGAAATCTGACTCGATGAATAGCTATGAAAAAGCCATGATGTATAACTTTTTCGGCTTCATTTACTACAACAATGAAGATTATGAAAAAGCATTAGCATCTTTTGCAAAAGTAGTTGAACAGCAGCCTATTCCTGAAAAGTTTGAAATGACCACACTTTTCAGCTTGGCACAGCTTAACTTAATGCAAGGCAATTACGACGATACCATTAGGTATATTGAACGCTGGGAAGCGCTTAACCAAGGGCCTGTACCACCGAAAAATAAAGTCATCAAAGCACAAGCATACTATCAAAATAAGAAGTATGACTTAGCGGCTGACTGGATCACGCAGGCTATCGAAGATCATGAAGCTGAGGGTATGATACCTGATGAAGGTTGGTTAATACTTCAGCGGGCTGTTTACTATGAACTCAAACAGCCTAAGAAGGTTAAAGACGTTTTAGTGAAAATGGTAAAACTGTTTGATGAACCTAAATATTGGATCCAACTTGCCGGCATGTATGGCGAGTTAGGTGAAGAGCGCAAGCAGTTAGCGATTATGGAAACAGCCTATCAACGCGGGTTCGTATCATCAGCTTCGGATATTTTTAATTTAGCTCAGCTTTATTATTATCATCGCGCGCCTTATAAAGGAGCGAAACTGATGGAGCAAGCAATGAAAGATGGCTTGCTTGAAAAGAACCTCCGTAACCTTAAGTTTTTAGGTCAAAGTTGGTCACTTGCAAAAGAACAGGACAGAGCTATTCCTGTAATGATGCAAGCGGCTGAATTGTCGGAAGATGGCGAGCTTGATGCGCAACTGGCGCAAATTCTTCTAAATGAAGAGCGCTTTGATGACGCAATTGCTGCAGCGGACAGAGCTATATCAAAAGGTGATCTACGCAACCCTGGCTTGGTTCACTTAATCAAGGGCATGGCGCTTTATAACCAAAAGCAATACGCCTTGGCGCTTAACCAATTGGCGGAAGCAGAGAAGCACCAAAAAAGCCGTGCGATGGCGCAGCAATGGAAACAGTTCGTACAAGGTGAAAAATTACAAGCCGAGCGAATTGAAGCAGAACTGGGCACCAGTTAGCCTCGTTAGCTAAACTAAACGTAAATAAATAACCGCACTAGCATAGCTACTGCGGTTTTTTTACGCGCCAAACGCCCCCTGGATATCAACTAAGACACCCACAAATTAACTAAGACACCCATGTAGTCTCATTGGACACCCACCAAATTAACGCTATAGACATCCACAAACTAACGCCATAGACATCCACATAAATAGGTGTGGAGTGGAGTCAGCTTGGTTTAGTTTCAACTTAATGTGTGGGTGTCCAAACTCCCCGGACACCCACAAAATTAACGCCATAGACATCAACATAAATAGGTGTGGGGTGGAGTCAGCTTGGTTCATTTTTCAACTTAAAGTGTGGGTGTCCACGAGGGGTGGGTGTCCAAACTCCCCGGACACCCACAAAACTAACGCTATAGACATCCACATAAATAGGTGTGGGGTGGAGTCAGCTTGGTTGTAAGCGTACGGCCATAACACGTTGAGCTTATTTTTAGTGCCCACTCATTTTTAAGTGGACACCTATTTTTAGAGTGCGTCGGTCGTTTGCGTGTGAGTCAAATCGATGTTCCACGGCAACAGTTCA
>NZ_JAAAWN010000035.1 GCF_010500865.1 Alteromonas profundi | reverse complement strand
GGGTCTGGCGGCGCTTGCTGGAAAACTCACTATCGGCGAAGGTAAACTGTTGGTTCATGAGCGGTAATGGCTGTGATTTACTATGCAGCTATGATCTCACATTAGAGACTTATTCGCATCTTCCCTAGATATTCGCGCTTTGAATGGATACTAAAACCTAGCAATAATTCTTGTGTTTACTTGCTTAGAAAAATTCTGGTTAGCATGAATAACACAAAGCACAATACCAGCGTATAGGTGCAACAGATGACACAAGGCTTTTGGGCTGGTTTTAACGAAAAGGTACACAGCGAGGAGCTTGCAATAAATGTCTGAAATAAAATTCACAAAACAAGAAAAAGACGAAATGGTTTTAAAACTTCAGACCTATTTTGGCAACGAGCTATCCCAGGAGTTAGGGCAATTTGACGCTGAATTTCTGTTAGATTTTGTCTCAAAAGAGTTAGGGGCGTATTACTATAACCGCGGTCTGCATGATGCAAGGGAGGTATTCGAAAACCGTGTACAAGCCATTGACGATGACCTTTACGCTATTGAAAAGGAAACTCGCTAGGCATGATAAGCGCCTCACATCCATTGAGTCACTTATTTCTACATTTCGCCCTTTCTATTCACATAGTAGCTTAGTGTAGAATCGCGTTTTTAACGCTATTTGGAATTATGCATGTCTATACCAGTTCAACAGCAAATCGGAAGTATCGCACTCGTTGTCGAAAACTATGATGATGCTATCGCTTTTTATACGCAAAAACTTCAGTTTACGTTGATTGAAGATATTGACCTAGGCGGGGGTAAACGTTGGGTGCAGGTTTCTCCGCCGAACTCAAACGGTACCCATTTACTTTTAGCCGAGGCGAGCTCTGATGAACAAACACAAGCAATCGGCAACCAGGGCGGCGGCCGTGTTTTCTTATTTTTACACACCAATGACTTTTGGCGTGACTATGAACTAATGAAGGCAAATAACGTGGTGTTTAACGAAGAACCACGGGTAGAAGAATACGGCACTGTAGTGGTATTCGAAGACCTATATGGGAACAAATGGGATTTACTGCAGGCGAAATAACACGCAACGTAACACATTACAGCCTAAGGCTCATGGTTAAATTGCCATAGTATTTTCATTACAGAAAGGGTTATATTATGTATCAAATTATCGTTATATCTACGATTGGATTTTTAGTGATAATAACCCTTTTAGCTGTATTGATTGACTGGGGTACTATCGGCTATAAGTACTTTCCTCAAACTTTTAAAATGCTTTAGGATGAGTAATAAAGTACCTAGTGATTAGTGGTAGGAAGTAGGCTGTTCAAAAATAGCGGCTACCCTAAAAGCAAGGGTTTGTTACAACACTTTGTTATTAATGTCTTTTGAGCGATCCAGCCAGGTATTACTGTACGTATAAGCATTTATTCCCTGATAACGAGAAACTATCATGCAAGGTGCTACCACATTTAAATGGCTAATATTCGTAACCGTGTTACTTGTGGTTACAGGATGTGCATCCAATAAGCCGCAAATTAGCATCAGTGAAGAGCAAAACTTTGATGCTATAAACACATTTTATATACAGCCTCCAGAAAACGCCACCAGCGCAACTATCACTAATTACATGGTTTCAACTATTAACACCCTACTGATGCAAAAAGGCCTTACACCGGTAGAAAGTGGCGAGGCTGATGTAACAGTTCTATTTTACCCTTCTACTGCCTTAAAAGAAGACGGAAAATCTATCAGCTTTGGTTTAGGTACGGGGGCGTTTGGACGCTCTGGGGGGATCTCGTTAGGTAGCATTTTCAGTGTGCCAGTGGGTGAACAGGTTAGCCAGTATCAAAATCTACAAGTTGATATAGTCAAAGAAGGAGAGTTTATTTATAGCGCTGTGGGTAGTACTGAGATTGATGAAAAAGACAGTATTACTATACAGAAAAAGCTCACTTCACTAGTGACATCGCTATTGGAGCCCTATCCTGCGAAAGATGGGATAGTGAGGTAAGCACCGTGATGAGCTACAGAAGTAGCGAGCGTATGCACTTTAACCTGCGCACTTGCTCTGAAAACGGCTTCCATTGCTCTTTCTTTAAATGTGAGCCCTGCCATAATAGCAGCGCTGTTGTTCTTTCACTGCGTTATTGAAGACTTGTTTCCTTCATCTAAAATACGATGATAAATACGTGGCAACTCGGTTTGTACTGTATTGTTATTTAATATCCAACCGTCATCATATTTAACGAGGAAAGGAATGAGTTACTTATATTTAGCAATAGCAATTGTTGCAGAAGTTGTCGGTACAAGTGCTTTAAAAGCCTCTGCTGGGTTTACAAAACCTATTCCAACCATCGGTGTTGTTATGGGCTATGGCGTTGCGTTCTATTTCCTTTCTCTTGTTCTAAAAACAATACCCGTAGGCATTGCGTACGCTATTTGGTCTGGCTTAGGCGTTGTACTTATAACAGCCGTGGGTTTTATTGCTTTTAATCAAAAGATAGATACTCCCGCCATTATCGGAATGACGCTTATTATATCGGGCGTAATAGTAATGAATGTATTTTCCAATTCCGTTGTACATTAGGACATAGCATCGCAAACAACGTTTATAACGCCAGCATAGTTAGCTTATCGAGCAAAATTCATGAAGGGCGAACGCTACAAGCGCAATTCGGGAGCAGAGCTTTATCGGCTAAACAGTGTGTGCACCCTTAGCTGTAAATCAGAGGTTATGTACATCGATAAAAACCTCAGAGAGCGTCCTAGCAGCTGTCCATTTATCCACTTTCAGCATAAATAAAGAAAAATAATAACATTTCTATTATTAACCACTCACCTTTATATTGCCTGCTTCGCGTAAGGCTAATGTAGCCAAGTTTGCCTAATACAAAGCGGTATGAATATTCCGCCACAAACCAGGTTTCCTTTTCTAAAGCGAAAACGGTGACGGCAGTCCTGCCAATTTGGCTTGATACTGCCTATCACGTCGAATCTACCCAATTCGCGTGATGATAGCGATGGGCATCAATATAAAAGAGAAATTAACAATGGCGTATACATCAGAGACTAAAGCACTTTCTACACCACTATTATTGCTTATGGCTGTGGCAATCTCCGCCACCGTGGCAAACCTTTATTATAACCAACCTTTACTTCCGGCTATTGGTGAAAGCTTTGGGGTGGGTGATGGTGCCATTGGCTTAATCCCTTCCGCTTCTCAGTTGGGGTATGCCTTTGCCATTCTTCTTATATCGCCATTAGGCGATACCATGGTGAGACGAAGTCTTATTAGTTATTTGTCTTTCGTTTTAACGTTAGCCCTATTGGCCGTTTGCCTAGCGCCAAATTTTGCTGTGTTAATTATTGCATCGTTCGCGATAGGGTTAGGGGCAAATATTACACAGCAACTCATTCCTCTAGGTGCAGCTTTGTCAACCAAACAAACCAGAGGAAAAACAATGGGTACCTTAATGACGGGGCTTACGATTGGAATTTTGCTCTCACGAACCATTAGTGGCTCTATTGCCGAGTACTTTGGCTGGCGTTCCGTTTTCTTCGTAGCGGCCGTACTCGCGGCAATTTTTGGTGTTATGTTGCGTAAAAGCTTGCCTGCTCACCAGCCAAAGTTGTCGCTAAGCTATATTGCTCTTATTGGCTCTATGTTTAGCTTACTTAAAAAGCATCGCTTGTTGCGCGCTTCCGCTTTTACAGGTGCACTTTGGTTTGCGGCGTTTAACGCAATGTGGGCAACCTTAGCTATTCATGTGGTAGACGCTCCTTTCTTCTTTAATATTCAGCAGGCAGGTATGTTCGGTTTAGTTGGTTTGGCCGGGATATTCGGAGCAAAACTCTCAGGTCGTTTAGTTGACAGCGTGGGGCCGGAGCGCCTTATTGCAGTTGCGCTATTTCTTATTGCCTCTTCATTTACCGTGCTGGCTTTTTGGGGCGATAGCCTGATAGGTTTAATTGTGGGTATCATCCTGCTTGATTTAGGGGTCTTTGGCGCTCAAATTCCCAACCAAGTAAGGTTTTTTTCAATAGATCCTGATGCACAAAGCAGAATGAATGCCGTGTATATGCTGGGCTATTATATAGCTGCGGCTACCGGTTCTGCAGCTGGTGTAAAAGTAATGAGTATTTGGGGCTGGAGCGGAGTGACCGCATTTGGTTTTGTTTTATCGGCCGTAGCGATTGCTTATCACCTCTTTTTTGCAGCTAAAATCACAAGCGGGGAAAAACTTTCGCGTTTGAAATAAACAAACCAAGTGATATAACTGGTGTAGTGTGTACGATAAAAAACGACATCATTGGCTAAACTTTATCTTTCTTAATCTGTCTGTTTAACCACATTCACAGGTTTAATAATTTGTGGCTAAAGATTGCTTAAGGTTGGAACAAACCATGCCCCCGAGATAGATTTTATCGCTCTTGGGGGGTGAGGTACTTACGGCGTTATAGACAATAATCAAAGGACATTAAGATGGACCTAGCGTTAGCTAACCTGGTAACTATTTTGTTTTTCATTAGTGGATACAAAATTATTCAATCCGTTTTTCTTTCACAAAAGCATAGTCTGCCTTTAATTGTTTTCTATTCACTGGTTGTATTTAGTGCCTTAGCAATAAGCTCGGTTGTATTTGCCCTCTTGTTAGGCTACCTACTTCCCGATACTTACCCGAAAACCTTTGCTTACAAAGCACTGCTTATTTGCCCTATTATTAGTATTTATTTTTCCTACAAGATGGTAATAAAAAAGCCTCAAAGTCTCTACCAATAGTAGGGGTTGCTTAAAATTTCCCCACACGTATTAGGCTTTCCAGTAACCCGATGAGTAGGTTTGTTCATTGCTATAACCTGGCATATCCTGCACATAGCGTTTGATTGCTTTTACCTGTCTAATTTCACCTGCTATGAAAATAGCGGGTTCACCGGGCAACCACGATATGCTTTGCACCGCATTTAATAACTCATTTTTGGTTAAATCGGGGTTAATTACCCACCTAACTGTTATATCTTTCGGCGCGTGAATAACTTGTTTATCTTGTTCTGTTGGTACTTGTAATACTGCGGTGCCTTTTGCCTCTGCCGGTAACCTTTCTAACACTGCTGCCGCCGCTGGTAATGCGGTAAGATCGGCCACTAATAGGTGCCAGTCTGCATGATAATTTGTATGCTTTGTATCACCTGGGCCTGCTATTCCTAAGTAGTCGCCTACCTTAGCGTTACTCGCCCAGTTGGTACCCAAACCTTTATGATCGTTAACTGCAAAATCTACCGTAAGCGCCTTTGTCTGATTGTTAAAAGCGCGAATAGTGTAAGAGCGCATCCATTTTTTAAAACCTGGATACGCACCCAGTTTGGGTTTGCTATGCCCTGGTTGAGGAAAGATGGCTTTGAAGTGTGCGCTCTCTTGTTCGAGAGGGAAGTCGTTTAAATCGTCGCCTGTAAGCGTAATGCGGCGCATATGCGGCCCCAAATCTTCTATTTTTGCAACTTGTGTCATTCGCATTTTCATATCAATATCACCTACTGTTAGCTATTGAAGAAGGTTGGCAGATTTAACGTAATTCCCGGTATTGTTGCGGGAGTCCTACCCAACCAAGGAGGACAACGAGTAAGAGAGGCGCACCTTCTCCTACCTTTCAATCAAGCGACATAGTTTTAACTTGCATATCGCGGCCACCCCTATATAGTTGACAATGTCTACTATAATACAAAATAGTTGACATTGTCAACAAATTGGACTTTTGGAGTTATTCATGGCAGAGAAGAGCGCGGTAGAAACCACACGACTTTTAGCCCACGCGGTAAAAAAACAACTCGCTATTCAGTTAGAGGTTGAAGCTGTGGGTCTGGTTCCCATGCAAGTAAGAGTGATGAAAATTATCCACCGGCGTTCGCCTTGTACCGCTTTAGATATAGCGAGTTTCATGCACAGGGATAAGGCGCAAATTACCCGCCTTGTTAATGGCTTAATGGAACAAGGGTTTGTTGAAAAAGTGCCCAACCCAGAAGATAAACGTAGTCAGTTGTTGTCGTTAACAACGACTGGCGAAAAGATGCAGGCGAGTTTATCTGCCTTAGCGATACACGCCGAACAAACTATGACGCAAGGTATTGGAGAAAACGACATGAAAACGTTTTTCGATGTCGCACATAAGATGCTTGATAACTTACAACAAGCAGAAAGCGTAGGAAAAGGTTGCGCGGACTCCTAAGCGCCTAGCCCGCACGGCGTACCTTGCTTAACTGAATTATGCTATGTTGTGCCCTAAATACTAAAACAAGCCGCCAATCACCAGCGCGCTTCATAATAAAAAGCGGCTAGATAGAAACTACGAATGTCGCTCAGGTTTGCTTTTTAGCAACGCTTGCTTTACCAAGGATGATCGATATGCATGCACTTGAAATTGCGTTACTTTTGATAGTTTTACTATTTCCATTAGCCGATATCATATTAGAAAAATATAAATTCGAAACGAAAAGTGCTGAATATATAAAGAGCGCAACCATGTTGTGGATGGTTGCGCTATTTCTGTTGTTCTGTTTTTTTAAAGGGGTGTTGAATGTTAGTCCGCCTCACTACCTCCCCGCGCAAGAATGGAAAAGCTATCTTGCAATTTTTATATTTATTGTATTTATTGGCTATCTGAAGTTTGTACTTTGGTCTATTCATAAAAATGAAGACGTGCGGCTACACGTGGTAAAGTCATTTGAAGATGGCGGAGGCGCCCTTAGTGATTTACTCCCTGATTCACGCACAGAGCTTTTGCTATTTACTCTATTGGTGTCAGTAACCGCTGGCGTATGTGAAGAATTAATTTTCCGCTGGTATCTATATGACTTCATTGAACAGCAGGCAGGATGGATAGCGGCTATTATCGGCAGCAGTCTTATATTTGGGCTTTGGCACCTTTATCTTGGTTGGAAATATGTTATCAAAACTGCTTTCGTAGGTGTGGTGTTCTGCGGTATCTACCTATATTTTGAAAGCATTTTGGTTGCTATCATCGCCCATATACTTATGGATGTGTATTCAGGAGTGCTTGCCTACGTAGCGAAAAAACCGCGGGCCTAACGTTTAAAAAATGCATTTTTTAAACGTTAGCACCACCTATCCCTGCTAAGTAATTATTGGGGTAGGTAGCTCTCTCTATGAAGAGGTTTTATTTTGCAGTACTAGCTTTGCGCAAGCTTTACCCGAATAGTGCTGTCTTGAAAGCGGGTTTGGTTTAAACGCTTCAATGCTGTTCGGGCATCCTTTTCATCGGGCATTTCCACAAATGCAAACCCCTTTGATAGGCCCGTTTGCTGATCTAAAACTAAATTGCACTCAGCAACGGTTCCGTGAGTAGAGAAATGAGCTTGAATGTCTTGTTCTGAGGTGGTGCGCGCAAGATTGCGTACTAAAAGTTTCATGTTATTTTGCCTATGATAAATTGCTGTGCAAGTGTCTCAGTTATCCACCACTAAACCAAGTTATATTGTTAATTAGAAAACAGTAACAATGCGCAACTTTGGTCAAGAGCCATATCTCGTTTAGGGTTACTATTGAGCCTCTAAGGAGAAAAACACCATGGCCACCTATCAAGCCCGATGTATCAAAATTTTAGACTATATCGATACTCACCTAGATACAGATTTAAATATTGATGAGTTATGTGCCTATGCACAGGTGTCGAAGTACCACTTTCATCGACAGTGTTCGGTATTTTTTGGTGTTTCACTTATTACTCTTGTTAGGTTACTTCGTCTAAAGCGTGCCGCTTATCAACTGGCGTACCGAAATGATAGTAGAATAATAGATATTGCACTTAGCAGTGGTTATGACAGTCATGAGGCGTTCTCTCGAGGCTTTAAGAAACACTTTAAACAAACACCCTCCGACTTTAGGCAATCACCAAATTGGGAAGCCTGGCAAGTCACTTATGCGCCTATTTTACACATAAGGAATCAGATCATGAGCGATAATATGGACTACACAGTACAAACGGTGACCTTTCCCCATACCCCTATTGCGGTAATGGTACATAAGGGGGCAATGCAGCGCTTAGGGATAACAATCCAAAAATTTATCGCTTGGCGAAAAGCTAATCAGCTCCCCCCAAATAAAAGCCAAACATTTAATTTACTCTATGACGATCCGACCGCTACGCCTGCCGATGAGTTTCGTCTTGGTTTAGCCTGTTCGTTACCTCGTTCTATAGACACTAACGATACCGATGTGACAGTTGATAGTATTCCAGCGGGTTTGTGCGCAAAGATCAGACATGTTGGCAGTGATGACACCATTGGTCTTGCTGTAAACTACTTGTACGGCGAGTGGTTGTCGCAAAGTGATTTTGAGCTTCGCGACTTTCCGCTTTTTTTTGAACGCGTACGCTTTTTTCCTGAGGTATTAGAAAGTGAGATGATCACGGATATCTACCTCCCCATTCAGTAAGCCTGTTATGGTAAGATCATAGTTACCCTCTAGTTGTAACAACCCAGTGGGTATATAACGCGATAAGTGCGTCTGTTGTGTAGAATGGAAGGAGTAAAAAAGGAGTGATTTCACGGTTACCTCGGTGGGTAGAAGTGGGGGCATTTATACTGGCATTAACCGCTGGATGCGTTAATGCCGTTGGATTACTTGGCTTTGAACATCAATCAGTTTCGCATTTGTCAGGTACGGCAACGCTTTTAGGTACAGGTATATTAACCCCTGCGTTTGACAGGTTGTTTAATTTACTCGGGGTACTAATTTCCTTTTTATTTGGTGCCTCTATCGCCGGATTTTTGTTGCACGATTCCACCTTAAAACTCGGTCGTCATTACGATACGGCACTGGTGCTTGAATCACTATTGTTAATTGCCTCAGCCTGGTTATTAATTAGCGGTTCATTCTACGGCCACTTTTTAGCTTCTGCGGCGTGCGGTCTTCAAAATGCGCTGGCGACAACCTATAGCGGCGCTATCATAAGAACCACCCATGTTACGGGTATCTTCACCGATCTTGGCCTAATGTTTGGTGCGCTTGTACGTGGCGAACCCCTTGATAAACGTAAAGCCAAACTGTTTGTATTTATCATTTTAGGGTTTACATGCGGGGGCACCGTAGGGGCATTATTTTACGCTCAGTTTGGGTTTATGGAGCTACTCCTACCCGCCTTCATTTGCACTGTAATGGCTGCAGCCTATCGGCTATATTCCCATCGTCACCGAACCTAAACCATGGGTAGGCGCGTTTCCTCTCCCTGCTTTGATGATAAAACCGCGGCTACGTGTTGGCGTTAGTTTTTTCACTTTTATCTTTCATTAATGCTGCCTTTATTTGTAATTAAACTACAATTCTGTATAGACACCACCTCAAAAAGCGTAAGCGCAAACAAGACTGGCTAGACATACTAATGAGTATACCAAAGCACCGGATACTACACCGCGCGAGTCAGTAATAGTCTTACGACAGGAGTCCCTATGGCGTTAATTTCTTCGCAATCGATAGAAATAGTGGCTGCGGCTGACTTAGTCTGGCGTGTTGTTACCGACGTTGAAAATGCCGATAAATTTATTTCAGGTATCAAACGTGTCGACATAATAACACCAGCAGATGGCCCTAATATTGTAGGCTTAAAATGGCGAGAAACCCGTGAATTTATGGGCAAAGATGCGCTAGAAACCATTTGGGTAACCGAGGCAAGCCCACCCCAGTTTTACGCCACTCGCGCGGAAAGTCATGGCTCGGTTTACCACTCGAAAATAACACTAACGCCAATTTCTGAGGGCACGCGTTTAACCATGGACTTTCATTGCCAACCCATTAGTTGGCCGGCGAAAATTATGTGGGTACTAACCAGTTGGATGGCGAAAAAATCTCTAGGCAACATTATTATTCAAGACTTAGAGGATATTAAAGTTGCTGTCGAACACCGAATGCTACCCTAACCATTTCCAACAAATAAATAAGACTAAGAAACCAAACAAATAAAGCAGCCCTACATAGCTTAAAAGGGTAACTAATACCCCCGCTTTAGCGTCATGATGTAAAGGTTGTTGCTTAACAAGGCGATGATTTAGCCATGCAAATACCGGCGTGGTTAAAAACGCCAGTGTCATAGCAAACCCGAGCATTGCAAGAAGGGCTGACTTGAAAAACAATACGATAGCAAAGCTTACGATAGACATAATAAGCAGAACAGGCGTAACGAATGCGTGCTGATGAGGTGTTTTTTCCACCAGTAGCGAGACGGCTTCCGCAACCACCCGCGCATAACCGTCGTATACGGTAAGAGCGGAACCAAAAATACAAAGAAACGCCACCAACGCAATAAGCCATTGCGACCAACTACCAATAGTATTGGCATATAAACCTACTAACTGCTGAGCAAAGCCAATACCGTTAGTCGCAAGGGTTTCTGATCCTCCGTGAAGTACAAGTGCGCCTAACCCCAAAAACAATAACGCTAACAACGTAGTGACTGCATAGCCTAAGTTAAAATCGAACAACGCACTTTTCGGCGATACATCTTGCCCCTTGCATTGGCGCTTTAACCATAGCGACGTAATACTGGATATCTCAATTGGGGCAGGCATCCAGCCCATAGTGATCACTAAGAAGCCCAGTGTCGCCATTGTCCATGGTGAAGGAGATACATAGTCATCACTTTTGACTGCGCCGTTAGATAGAGCCATCGAAAATGCCGCTACGGTAGCTACTACTAAAATCGCCATAATGGCTTTTGCTACATTATCGAGCGCCTCAAAATGCCCCGCCAACAAGATAAATAAAATAGCGCCAAGTATGGCTGCTGCGCTAACAGCAATAGCGATATCAAAAGGAATGAAATAGGCAAGTAAAGAAGCGGCAAATAATAACAGGGCTGCGGCATTCACCACAGATGCGAGCATATTTAGTACCAAGGCCAAGGTTAAGTACCCTCGGCCCATTTCAAGGTATCCTTGCTGTAGGGTTTGTTTGGTACTAATGGTGTAGCTTACCCCAGCGCGAAAAAAGGGATACTTCAGTATGTTCACAACAAGAATAAGCAGGGCAAGTTGCCAGCCAAACTTAGCGCCTGCCTGAGTTGATGCCACAAGATGGCTTCCTCCCACAGCTGCGGTTGCCATTAATACACCTGGGCCTAATAGACGCACAACTGCTACTACACGTGCCCACCACGTAACAGGTGAATTCTGTTCCAAGCTAACCTCTTGATAAGTTGATTTTTGCTACCTAGTTCAGTGTTATAGGTATGCGCACAAAGGGTGCGCTATGGTAGCGCAAAAAAGGTGAGCAATGCTCACCTTTTTAACCCTATAACGACTGAAAATTAGCGTCTATCAAAGTTAACTTTTTTCTGCGGATGCTGGTAGTAACCTTGTTTGAGTAAGCGCTTGAAGCGGGTTAATTTCCCTTCTAACGTAAGCTCCTCTAACCCCTTATTAAACAGCTCTAACACTAATTGACTGTTATTTCTGTCTTTAGGGACAAGTAAATGCGTGGTAACGGTAGATAGATAGGGCTGAATGGGCATTACATTTTCACGTTCTTGTGCCGAGAACTCACGCTGCAGTAAATACCAACCTGTGAGTTCATCTATAGGAAAAATATCAATATCCCCTTCAATTAGGCCTTGTAAGTTGGCCATATCATTATCTTTTGTCTCTACATTGTCTTGGGTTTTAATATAACGACTAAGCTCATCATTATAGAGATACCCTTTTGTTACCCCCATGGTAAACGAGGAAAAGTCGTTGAGCTCTTGCCATGTTTTTGGGCCCGAGGCGTCATTCACGTAAAAAACCAAATTTTCTGCGGTGATAGGCTTACTGTGAAAGAACTCATCTTCACGTGAACGCACGAAATTTCCATATGACACCGCATCATACTCGCCGCTAAGACTCGCTTCGAGCGCCTCATCCCAGGACAAGGTTACAAATTCAACCTCTACCCCAACTTCAAGAAATGCATCTTGGATAATATGATTGATATACCCATTGTGCTGCATGTCACTAGAGGTATAAGGTGCATAATCGGTGGTAGCAATTTTTAACGTTAGCCATGCGTGAGCATGGCTTTGAAACGGGATAAGTGCGAGTAAAAAAGTAAGCGTTATCAGAAGTCGCATGTTCAGCTCCTTAGTCGGCTAAAAATAAATGCCAAGGTTAATATTGAGTCTGTGCGTGGTTTCTTGACGCCCGCCTAAATCGAGTCCAATGCCCGGGCCTCCTGAAAACCACATATTGCGCCCTTGAATACTATCTACATACACAAACAACTTATTCCATCCAAAACTACACCCGTTTATCCATTGCGAGGAGTTTTTACCACTGCTGTCTTCACCTTCAGCCACACTGTATTCCGAATAACACGTCACTGACTCGATTTCATCAAATTTATAAGGCACAGAATAAACTAGGTTGGCTGAATAGGTTTCGCCATCGGCGGCGGCCAAAAATGGAAACGTAAATGACGATAGGGCAATACGGTCGTCGAGTTGCCCTTCGGGTACAGCTAAGTCGTACTCATAGTTTATATATTGAAGCTCAACTTTTATATCGCCTTGGGTATGGCGAAGATGAGCAGCATAAGCGCTCATATGACCATCATCTAGGGTATCAATATTTAAAATACTACCATATTGGTAGGAAAGCCCCATTTCTGTGGTGGCACCACGTATAAACCTGCCGGTGTAATTAGCGCGTACGTTGTACTGGCCATCTTCTTTGTTTCGATATTCGCCATCGTCAGCCACATCAAAGGAGTATCGACCAAACTCCGCCGCGTCGTTATACTCATCATTCATAAAATACGCGGCTTGAAAGTCCCAGTCGCCACGCTGATGATTAATTTTCACACCCGCATCGTAATCATCTTCAAAGCCAAGATAATAGTTCACCGAAAACCAAAAGTTATTACTCCCGAACGGTTGCAAGCCAAACGGCGTTTGCGTGATACCTGCGGTAATTTCAGTTTGTTCGTCATAATGGTAGGTAACATCAGCAAAGCGGATCGTGTCAAAGTCGGTGTTTTCATACCAGCGATATTCAGCTTTGTAACTGAACTTATCTGAACTGCCCGCCACCCCTAACTTGAATGATTCGAACTCGAAGCCATCCCTGAATTCAGGTAATTGCCAGTCCTGATGACCATAGTTAACACGAACATGCCCAGAAAGGGTAAAGGGGAGTGATTCGGCCTTAACGCTACTCATATAACCTGCATTAAGTACCGTTAGGGAAAGTACCGACAGTAATTTTTTCATTCCTCATCCTGTACATCAATCTTGATATAGCTGGGCAAAGAGGCTCAGGCTAACATCATAATTAATCCGTTATTAGTGAATAGATAGAGTAAAGTTTACAAAAGGATCATTTTCAATGCACCTATTGCACATAAACAACACTATATAGGGAGTGAACTTACGTAAAGAATAATAATCAGAATGAGTAATCCAGTAAACTACACATTGATTTGCTAGTTTCGCTTAGTAAACTGCGCTAAGCATAACCATATGTACACGAGGTATTTAAATTGCAGGCTATGAAACGCTCAATATTGGCTGATATTATTGCTATTGCAGCCATTGCCATTTTAGTTGCCTTTACGTTTTATTGGATTGAAGCTCGCAGAGAAGTCATCGTTCTGTGCGATAACTTCCAGCCCGGCGTGAGTAAAAAAAGTGTTGAGCGTCAGCTAAATACTGCCGAGCTTATGCTTTACGACACCCAATTTGTCGCAAACGGAAGCCGTATAAACGCCTACAGCCCTCTACATATGGGTATGATGAGCTGCCGAATTGAATTCAATAAGCAAGACATAGTGGTGTTTTCCGCAGTAGAATAAGGGTGTCTAATGGCCCCAACTTGGTGCACCGTTTACATATCATCAACAGTACGTTCACCTCACTGATAAAACTCGTAAAGTCAGCCATACCATTGTTGCTTAAGCGCCAACTTAGATAAGCCCTCTGCGCTATAACCTTAGCTGTTGTAAACGTATAATTACGTCATGTTTTCTCAACCCAAGTTCTTGTTATGCAAAAAACAACACACAGTGTCATTGAGGATATTTTTGCCTTAGTAAGTGCAGGCTTGTTTGTTGCGTTTGGGGTATTTCTGTTTCAATCGCAAGATTTGATGGTTGGCGGTGCAGCAGGCCTCGCTCTGCTAGCAACGCATTCAATAGATTTAGATTTCGGTATTTTGTTTTTCTTAATTAACCTGCCGTTTTATGCATTGGCATGGACGCAGATAAGCAAACGCTTCACCATAAATACGTTTATATCCGTTACTACGGTATCTATTTTAACTGAGCAGATCCCTGCGTTTGTTGACCTTAGCCACGTTAACCCATTTTTTGCTGCCATATTTGGCGGTATTCTAATAGGTGTGGGTATGCTAATAATGTTTCGCCATAGTTCTAGCTTAGGTGGATTGGGAATTTTGGCCTTTTACCTACAAAATAAATTCAATATACGTGCCGGTACCTTTCAGCTTGCCGTCGACAGTACAATCTTAATCAGTGCCCTGTATTTTATTGACGGCTATCTAGTGTTGATTTCTATTCTTGCTGCATTCTGCTTGAACATGGTGATTTCACTGAACCACCGTCCAGAACGTTACTTTCCCGTAGCGGGCGACAAGAACCGAAACCAAAAGCGTGATCGCGCGATAGACCCAGAACTTCACCCACAAAACAGCTAGTAAACTGGCTACAGGTTATTTGTATTTAACGATACGCGGGACCCGGGCTGATACTCGGGTCATAAGTTCATAATCAATAGTGCCGGCGGCTTCAGCCACCTCCCCTATGCTGACATTCTCGCCCCATAATTCCACAGAATCACCTATAGCTACATTAGGAAGATGGGTTACATCTATGGTGATCATATCCATCGAGACTCTGCCGGCGAGGCTGGCTGGTTGACCATTTACCGCCACAGGCGTGCCATTAGGGCAGTGGCGAGGATAACCATCGGCATAGCCTATTCCTACTGTGGCTATTTTACTGTTCTGCTGAGCAGTCCACGTTTGTCCATAGCCCACCGACTCACCTTTGGGCACCTGACGCAACGCAATTATGCTGCTACGTAACGTCATAGCGGGCGCAAGAGAAAGCGATGTTTCACGAAAACCGCCATATACTGCTACGCCTAAACGATTCCAACAACCTCTGCTTTCAGGCCATTGAATGGTGGCGGGAGAATTGGCCACGCTAACACCTAAGTGAGTACGCTTGGCAAGCTGCATAAAACGTTCGATCTGGCGCTCAGTGAACGGGTTTTCATTGTCGTCAGCACAGGCTAAGTGAGTAACTAATACAGAGTTATCGTTCAACACTCCAGCGTGTTTATACTTGTGCAAAATATCTTCAACATCATCAATCGAAAAACCCAGTCGGTGCATACCGCTATCGACCTTTAACCAAACCTGGGGACGCTCGGCCACCGCACAGGCCTTTATCCATGACAATTGCTGTTCGTTGTGGGTTACCAAAATACAGTTGTGGGCTGCCGCCATTTCGCATTCTTTACGCTGGTGGGCCCCTTCTAACACTATAATAGGCGCAGTAATGCCTGCGTGCCTTAACGCAATAGCCTCTTCAATGATAGCTACCGCGAAGCGGGGAGATACATGCTTTAACATACGCGCCACGTTAACTGCGCCATGGCCATATGCATCGGCTTTAATAACTGCCATAGACTGGCTGTGGGGAGCAAGTGCCGCTAATACCTTGAAGTTTTGAATAATGGCATCGGCATGAATAATAGCTTGGGTTTGTCGGCTCACGAGCGCAAGGTGTTCCTTCCGTATAATGCAGGCAGGTAGTGTAACACGAGTTACATGGGATCAAATTCTCCAACTCGTAAAATTATCTTTTACACATCTAGGTAAGATGATTTTTCATTACAATTAGAACTACAATGGGGCATCATTATCCCGTTTTCTTTCATTAAAGGTATAGGTATGCAATCACCCGCGTCTGACAAAGACATTAACAAGCTTGCCAAAGACTTAGCGCGTATTGTGTCAGAGGGCCGAAACCCAGCAACCATGGATATTGACACCTTGTCTACTGAGGGCATGTTGGCCCGAATTAATCATGAAGACAGCAAAGTGGCCCCAGCGGTGGCTAAGGTTATCCCCGCCATCGCGCAAGCGGTAGATGCAGCCACCTCAAGCATTAAGCAAGGCGGTAGGTTGGTGTATTTAGGTGCCGGTACTAGTGGCCGACTCGGTGTGTTAGATGCCGTAGAGTGTCGCCCCACATTTAGCGTGCCCGACACCTTAGTGGTAGGCATTATAGCGGGTGGGGAAAAAGCAATTCAGCATGCGGTAGAAGGCGCTGAAGATAATGCTGTTGCAGGGCAAGAAGATCTTCTCGCCATTGGCATTACCGCAAAAGATACAATCGTGGGCCTATCAGCAAGTGGCCGAACCCCCTATGTTAGCGGCGCCTTAGCCTATGCGAAGTCGTTGGGCTGTCGTACTGCGGCTGTGGCCTGTAGTCCAAATGCAGTAATTTTTGATCACGCAGACATTGCAATATGCCCTATTGTAGGCCCTGAGGCTCTAACAGGCTCTACGCGCATGAAATCAGGTACTGCGCAAAAGTTAATACTAAATATGCTAAGTACCGCCACCATGATTAAGTTAGGCAAAACCTACGAGAACCTGATGGTTGATGTCAACGCCTCTAACGATAAACTAAACGCGCGAGCGTTACGTATTGTAATGCAAGCTACCGACTGCGACGAACGCCTGGCACTAAATACTCTTCGCGCTGCCAACAATAACGTAAAAGTGGCGATATTAATGCTGCTTACTCAAGTCGATTCAGCAACGGCCCTTGATAAATTACAACAACATCAAGGCTATTTACGTAATGCGGCTGAAAATTAAAACCCCAAAATTGGCAGTAGCTATGCGCTTATTTACTCATCTAAAATGGTTGCTAAACCACACCGGCATACGGCTTTTTTATTGCCTACCTGCTGTGCTCTTATGCATGGCAAGCGGCGCACTATCAGCAACAGTGTCGCCTCGCGCTTATACAAACGAGGCCCAACTAAACAACGTGGGTGCAGCGCAGTTTGAGCAATACCTTCCTGGCCTTGCCGGTAAGCGAGTGGCCATGGTGGTAAATCAAAGCGCCGTGGTGTCCGCGAAAGAGCACTTAGTCGATGTGCTAGTGTCCAAAGAGGTGGACATTGTGCGTATTTTATCGCCTGAACATGGGTTTCGTGGAGACAAAGGTGCTGGCGTTATTATTGACGATGGCAAAGATAGCGCCACAGGGCTGCCGATTTACTCTTTGTATGGAAAAACAAAAAAACCGACTAAGGAAATGCTCAGAGGCATTGACGTTATCGTGTTTGATTTACAAGACGTAGGCGTACGCTTTTATACCTACCTCAGCACGTTGCATTATGTTTTAGAAGCCGCGGCCCAACATGACGTTGAGGTTATAGTTTTGGACAGACCCAATCCTAACGGTGCTTTTACTGATGGCCCCACCTTATCTATGGATTTCCAATCGTTCATTGGCATGCATCCTATTCCTGTATTACACGGCATGACGCTAGGTGAACTTGCGCTAATGATTAAAGGTGAAGGATGGATTGATGGTGCGGATAGGTTAAACCTGTCTGTTGTACCTGTGACCCACTACCATAAACAAAAACCTTATAAGTTACCTGTAGCACCTAGCCCGAACCTGCCTAACGCCCTTTCAGTAGCACTATACCCTACTCTCTGTTTTTTCGAAGGAACAGATGTCAGCATCGGTCGCGGTACGGCTACGCCATTTCAGCTGATAGGTCATCCTACTATAACGCTAGGCGATAGCAGGGCTACCATAAAATCCACCGCGGCGGCCCCTACACCCAAGCATCAAAACACCCGTATATTTGCCAGATACTTAACAAGGCAAGATGTAACAGGGCTTTCCCCAGAATTATGGGTACAGGTGTATCAGACGTTTGCTGCAAATAACGCGAATTTTTTTACCCGAGGGGCGTTCTTTGACAAATTAGCTGGCTCTTCACAATTACGTGAACAAATTAAAGCGGGAAAGAGTGCACAAGAAATTCGCGCCAGTTGGCAAGCCGACTTAGCTGCATTTAAAAAACAACGAGCGCCTTACTTATTGTACCCATTACATGCGCCTGCCCACAACGATGCGCGTTTAAAGTAAGAAAGGGAAAGTGACTCGCTCTATGTAACGCTTGCTTATTCATCCTCTCGCGGAGTGTTAAGCGCCTCTAGCTGCAAAACGAGGTGCTCGTGCTTGGCTTTTAGCTGCGCTTTCTCTTCCCCTTCGGCATGAGAAATGTGGGTTTCTAACTGCGTTATCTGTTCGGTTAGGGCTTCACGGCTTTTCACTTCCTTTTCTGCCTGCTCGGCTTTATCAAATACCAGTGACTCTGGGTTATTGTTTGTGTCTTTTGGTGCCACAGCCTGCGGGGGGCTAAAAGAGGCGGTGGGTATCATAGCAACCCCCTCTTGCTGCGGTCGTTGATGCATAAAGGTTGGGGATACGATTTCAATACCAGCGCCGTGGAGCGTGTCTAAAACCGCTTTATGTAAGCGAGAACGAGCGCTTAGCATACTCTTTACTTCCGTAAGTAACCCAGCCACCCGATAGCTTACTGAAAAATCGCCTAGTGCAACAACTTGTACAAATGGTTCGTTAAGCTCAGCTTGCTTCGCGGCGCTAAGCAAGTGTTGCTCTACGATACTATGATGTAAGTCGTAACCTAAACTTAAATCTACCGATACAATAGCGCCAGAAGCTCGAGTCACCGTCACCGGCGTGTTCACCATATAGGTATTTGAAAAAGCAATAAGCTCGCGGGTTTCGGTTTGAATTTCAGTATCCAGTAACCCCATTTCAGCCACCCGCCCACTGTATCCTTCTACTTTAATGAAGTCCCCCACTCGAAAAGGTTTATTCACCCGTAAAACTAATCCAGCCATTAAACTGCCCACCATTGTGGTGGAGGAAAACGCAATAACTCCTGACAACAGCACGCCAATAAGCGCTATCACCTGATTGCGTGTACTTTCGCTAACCGGCAGACTCATGGCGATTGCCAGCAGGCCAGAAATAGTAAGCACTAACAAACCTACTTGCCGAGGCAGCTTCTGCTGTTGGGTTAAATGCGTAGGCTTTGCAAGCAACCAATAGTGCAGGGCGCTAAGAATAACCACCACCGAACTGACGGCCACAAGTAACGGCAAAAAAGGTATGAAAACGTGAATAATACTGTCCATTAAGTTTCCGGTTTGTGATGGAGAGGCGGCTGCCATTTCACCGGCGAGGCGCCACTTGCCACGTTAGTGCCAATTAAGGTGCGCACAAGTGCATCAATAGCAGCACTGTGAACGCTGTCTACCATACCGGGTTGATAACCAACATTATAGCTAAAAGTAGCTATACCAATATCGCTAACCGGCTGAAAGGTTTGGGCAATGTAAGGCATTCTTAGCGGTGCGAATATCACTTTTTTATGTTGTTTTTTTGCCGTTTTCATTAGTGACATTATAAACCCGTGTCTCGCCGTTTGGTTTATGCGCTTTTTCACATCACTTGGGCTATCAAAGTTAGCCATTTCATACACCGCATGCAAAGGAGTAATGTCACCGACAAGCAGTACATTTGCTTGTGCCATCAACCGCTTGATGGTTTGTTTAGCCGGCAACACGGTAAGGGGTATACAAGCAAGTTCGGTATCGGGGGTTAAGGCGGCTACCGCATTATTTAGTGCATAACAGCGAACACTGTCTGGCATTACCGCTAACCATTTTTTGTCGCTAACAGGTAATTTCTCGCCCCCGTATAATAGGGTGGTCGCCGCCAGAGAAAGCGCTTTTTCAATATCTTGATTTCGCGCGTGGAATTGGCGGTCTTGAATTTCATTTTGCCACCAAGCAAGCCCTTTTTCATAATACTCTCGTAAGGAGAAGGTATTTTTTAGCTGCGTTATGCGTTGTGCAGTAAGGCGCATTTCATCCGCTTTTACCTCGCCTAACTTTATGCGCGTTACAACATTGTCGAAAAACTGCTTAAAGCCCGCGATATCTTGCGATGAACGTATGGTGTATGGCATAAGCGCAATATCGGCCCCCGCTTGAAAAGCGCGAAGCGTCGCCTCTTCTTTGGAAAAGAATTTCGCAATTCCTGCCATGTCTAGTGCATCGGTTACTACTACGCCTTTATACCGCATTTGGTCGCGTAGTAAGGTATGTAAAATCTTTCGTGATAAGGTAGCGGGCACAGTTTGTGAACGACCGTGAACATCAGTGATCTGGCTATCGTCAAGTGATGGGTATTGGATATGTGCGCTCATCACCATAGCGGCGGGCGTGGCGCTATTGATAATTTGCCGAAAAGGCAACAAGTCTCCCCTATTCGCCTGTTTGGCAGTATGGGTCACTTGTGGTAAACCGCTGTGGCTATCAACATGGGTATCGCCGTGACCAGGAAAATGTTTGATAGCGCTTATTACGCCCTCATGTTGTAACCCAGCTACAAACGCTTCTCCTAACGCTGCTACTTGTTCAGGGTTTTCGCCAAAGCTTCTAACATTAATTACTGGGTTTCGAGGTTCACTGTTTATATCTACCGAGGGTGCGAAGTTTGTATTAATGCCTAACGGGCGAAGTACCCGGGCGATCCCTTGAGAAACGTTTTGCGCAAATGCGCTACCGTGACGGTGAAAGGTGGCGCCGATGGCAAGATTACCGGCAAACGAGGTAAGCATTTCGCTTGGCAGACGAGCAACTCTTCCCCCTTCTTGGTCTACCGCAATAATAAGCGGCGGCTTTCCCGCCTCAATCATAGCCGATTGTAGAGAAAAGTTGAGTTCCACCAGCTGCAGTGGGCTTTTAATGTTCTCTGAAAACAGAATTACGCCGCCAATGTTATGCTCAACCAATAAGGTTTTTAGCGCCTCAGGTAATTCAGTAACAGGCGTTTGGCAGGTTTGTCCTTTGCTTACCTGTTCACAGAAATAACGCATATCTAAAATAATCCGTTGCCCTACCATGCGGCTTACCTGCTGCTCGGTAAGCGGCTGAGCGACGGCAAGGTTTGCTATACCCGTTAGTGTCATATATAAGCTCGCGTACAGCACGACGCCCGCAAGTATTGAGAAGATTCGCTGGTTCAAAAATAACACCTTAGTCAGTGAAAGAGCCGCAGGTAAAAACCACGATTATTGGTCTTTAAAGTAAAATAGAAAAAGTAAAATAAAATCGTGGCAATGTTCTGGTAATTACTGCGTAGATTACGGTACGCTTACACCTTAAGTTGTAGGTGCGCCCTTGTAAACAAAGTACACCCACAAAAAACGTCAATAGGCCGAAAACCCTCTCTTCGTTTGCGTTCAGGCCGATTTCAAATTAATAATAACCGATTGGAAAGTAGTATGGACTGGGTGTCGATCATTCCCCCTTTAGTGGCAATTTTTGTCGTTTTTTGGAAAAAAGAAGTCATTTTAGCCTTGTTGCTTGCGGTTTTATGCGCAGAAGCATTGATTCTTTTTACCACAGCTCCAGAAACTAGCTTTCTTGCTCCTATTAACGCGATTGAACGGGTGGTAGTAACCGCCTCTAGCCCCGGTAATACACGCGTAATTATTTTTTCCGTACTGGTGGGTGCACTTTTGGCGTTCATCCGCGACTCTGGTGGTGTCACCGCCACCGTAAATTACTTAGTGAGTAAAGGCGTTGCTAAAAGTAAAAAGCAGGTAGGCAGCCTTACTATGCTTACGGGTATTGCAGTGTTTATAGAGTCAAATCTATCGGTTCTTACCGCCGGTATTTTTGCCCGCGGTCTATTTGACAGATTCAATATGAGCCGCGCACGGCTTGCTTATATTATCGACTCCACCAGTGCACCGGTGTGTATTCTAATACTACTAAATGGGTGGGGTGCTTTTATATTAAGTTTACTCGATGCCTATGAGTTACCTGCCTCCTCTGCCTCTATTTTGTGGGGCAGCGTGATTTTCAACTTCTACGCTATATTTACGCTTATTATTGTGGCTTATACCATTGCAACAGATAAGCTTCATGGCCCTATGGCCGAAGAAGAAAAATCTCTCACTGCAGCCACCACTGAACAAACCAGCGAGCCCGCAACAAAAGCCCGTTTTATGCTTGTTCCCTTAAGTGTAATGGTGCTAAGCATGGTGGGCTTTATGTTCTGGACCGGTGATGGGTCATTAGCGCAAGGTAGTGGCAGCAAATCGGTACTTTATGCCACAGGATTAGCCACTGCTATAGCCTATGGATTGCTGTTATTTCATAAACGTTTTACCCACCAACAAGCCGTCGAAATTGGTTTTAAAGGTATGGGAGAACTCTTACCACTAGTATCGATTGTGTTACTTTCCTTAACCTTAGGAAACAGCCTAAAAGTATTAGGAACTGGTGTTTTCGTGGCTGGCGTAGTTGGTGAATACTTACCTATTGTATTTATTGTTCCTATGCTATTTATAGCAGGTGCTGTTATGTCGTTTACTACAGGCACCTCATGGGGCACATTTGCCATCTTAATCCCTATCGGTGTGCCACTTATTCAAACCCTTGGCTTACCTCCTTCTTTGGTTATTGCCGCTATATTAGGGGGTGGCATATTCGGCGATCATTGCTCTCCTATTTCAGACACGACTGCGGTTTCCTCGCTCGCCGCAGGTTGTGATGTGCTTACCCATGTAAAAACCCAGTTTCCTTATGCGCTGTTTGCAGGAGGGCTAACACTTATTGCCTACTTTATTGCCAGTGTTGTGATGATTGGCTAAGTTTCACTCGTTCGGAAGGTTGATGACATGATAAAAAAATATCTGCTAATACTATCGGTTTTTATCGTAACCGCATGTGCTCAAAACAATACTACCTCGATACAAAGCCAACACGCGGTAGCTATGCCAGACAGTTTTAGTGCCGACGCGGCTATGGCTGTGTTAGAAGAGGGAGGTAACGCTGTTGACGCCGCGATTGCCGCTCAGTTTGTCTTGGCCGTTACCCTTCCTGAGGCGGGGAATGTAGGCGGAGGCGGTTTTATGACTATCGCCTTTAATAATGAAAATATATTTCTCGATTACCGAGAAATGGCGCCTGCCAACGCCCACAGAGACATGTATTTAGATAGCCAAGGAAACGTAAAGCCCTATGAGTCACTGTTTGGCGCCAAGGCTTCAGGCATTCCTGGCACTGTGGCTGGTATGTGGGCCGCACACCAAAAATATGGCAGCCTTCCATGGGCGCGCTTGCTCGCCCCTGCTGTGTCGTTGGCAGAAGAAGGGTTTATTGTCCCTAACAAACTGGCCGCTAACATAGCCAACTATGTAAAAAAGATAGAAGAACAAAAGCTTCATAGTAACTTTGTAGACTACTTTGCCCACGCCAAAGCAGGGAAGCTTTTTGTACAGCCTGAACTAGCGCAAACGTTAAAAGCAATACAAACCCAAGGTAGTGACGGTTTCTATAAGGGTAAAGTAGCTGACAAAATTGTGCGCTTTATGCAACAAAACGGCGGTCTCATTAGCCATGAAGATTTACAGGCGTATCACGCAGTATGGCGTGATCCCCTCGCATTTACCTGGAATGACTACACCCTAATTACGGCGCCGCCGCCAAGTTCAGGTGGGGTGGCGGTAGCGCAGTGGATAGGCATGCTGGATGCCTACAGCGATAAACATACACCGGTGCAACATAATAGTACCCAGTATATCCATGTAATGTCTGAAATTGGAAAACGGGTGTTTGCTGATAGGGCCGAATATATGGGTGACCCGGACTTCATTGACGTTCCGGTTGCAGCCCTTACCGAGCCTAGTTACATTAAAAAACGAGCGCACGAAATACAAGAAAGTACAATTTCGCCTACGCCAAACATAGTGCCGGGGTTACCAGAAAGTGAAGATACCACTCATTTTTCTATTATGGATAAGTGGGGCAATGCGGTGGCCAATACCACCACTATCAATCTTACCTTCGGTAGCGGTGTAGTAGTAACCGGCGCAGGCTTTTTGCTTAACGATGAAATGGATGATTTTAGCGCGAAACCGGGGGTGCCAAACTTCTTTGGCGCGGTAGGTGGCGAAGCTAACGCTATTGAACCCTATAAGCGCATGCTGTCCTCAATGACGCCTACGTTAGTAAAAAAAGGCGATGACGTAGTGCTCGTTACAGGCTCTCCAGGCGGTACTACAATTATTTCATCTGTAGCTCAATCGCTGCTTAACGCTTTATTGTTTGATATGTCGGCCGAGGAAGCGGTTAATGCGCCTCGCTTCCACCACCAGTTATTACCTAAAGATACCATTCGCATGCACCCTGGCTTTGCCGACGCTAGCGTCAGTGAATTGCAAGATATGGGCTACACCATCGATGATCGTAGATTTGGCGATGTGCACTTAATAAAGCGCACCGAAGAGGGTGTAGACGCCGCCTCTGAGAAAAGTGGCCGTGGCAAGAGCATAGTGCGACCTAACTAAGCACTTCTATCTATGGTGTTAGTGGCAGTATAGGCATTAAAAAAACGGTAGGCCTTTTTAACGGCCTACCGTTTTTTATTTTTATCTAACGTATCGGTATTACACCCAGTTGGTAGCAACAACCCCTGCTAGCATTGCACTTGCTAGTGACACCACAGCGCTAGCAAACAACCACCATGCAGCAGACGCAGCGGTGGCTCTTACTCCTTCGGCTTCAGCTAGCGCAGCCTCTTTAAGCGCGGTTAGCCGCTTTTCAGCTTCAGCTTTAACCGCGTCATATTTTTTCACTAGCGAGTTACGCGCGTCATTGAATTGCGCAATATAGTTATCAATATCTTCCTCACTAAGGCGCTTATTATTGGTAAGAAGTGCTCTAAGTGACTGTTCATCCATTTGCTTAACTCTGTTTACCACAACTTCTGGCGCATGGGTTGGGTTATCGAGAATTTCCATGAAGTCACTCTTTACATTTCGATACTGAAGTTCGGGCCTATCTAATCTATCAAACCACGCTTGTATGCGTTGCTCCACCTTTGAACGTTTCGCTGGGAGGTTACTTACTTGTTCATCGTATTGAGTGGAATTCGACACTGAATCTGATGCTTTACCCGTTTGCTTTTTAATGAAAGAAACCGCTGAATCGTAGGCCTTGAATACTCGCTCAGCTTTTTCATTATTCATTTTATCGTGATTGGCTAAAAGTCCTTTAAGCGAGTCACGATCTAGCGTTGAAGCGCGATTAGACAGAATTCTGTAAGCCTCTTTAGGGTTATCAAAAATGGCGTTCAAGTCTTTTTCAAGGGTTTCAGGGTTTACTGTTTCTTGATCCGATTCGTCTAAGTATTTGATTAGTTGCTTGCGGTACTGCTGTCCTTTTTCTTCATCGCCGGGAGATAATCTATCAAATAACGCCGTAGCTTTTTGTTTATTAGAACCACCTTCATCTAGTGTTTTTTTAACCTCATCAAACGTGTCAGATAATTTTTGCTTCTGTTCTTTATCTAGTGAGGGGCGCTGATCCGCAATATCGAGAATAAGCTTTTTGGCGATACCTGAATCATCGGTAGGAAACTGCTCTTCCACTTCTATTTCATTGATTAGTGTTTCTAGTTCTTTGCGAAGGTCTTTTGCAGAAAACTGTGATTCTGTCGATTTATCAATATATTGTTTGATTTTGCTATCTAAATCAGACGTATTAAATTCTTTTCTTACTTCGTCGTGAACCGCCCTCACAGTCTCTTTCGCAAAGACTTTCGCCTTCTCTTCTTCATTCTTTGAAAAACCACTCACCGCTGCGTCAGTCACCCCAGACGCCCCTTTACGTAGGAAGCTTAATAAACTTCCGAAAATTGAGGAGGCCCGATTTCAGATAATAAGTGCACCACTCATGGTTAAACGGTGAGAAGAGATCAACTGCCTGTTGGTGGTACTCTGTAATCGCCAAAAAACATGAGTAGTTACCATGAGATACAAGCAGTTGAT
>NZ_JAAAWN010000034.1 GCF_010500865.1 Alteromonas profundi | reverse complement strand
AGGCACTGAGTACAGAAGACGTGATTCTACGTTGGCACAGGCTGTATAAAGGCACGTTGCTCACACAACGCTACCTATCCCCAGAGTTACGTAAAGACTTGCACGAAACCCACATTGAAGCGGTGGAAGAAACAGCAAAAGTCTGGCGCAAACGGCTATTTGATATCAGTTGGTTTATGCGTGCATTAAATGAGTATATTGCCAGAGCTGCCAATAAAGAAGATGACTGCACCGGGCACTTCTGGGAAGGGCGGTTTAAATCGCAAGCGCTATTAGATGAATCGGCCCTTGCCGCCTGTATGGCCTATGTTGATTTAAACCCGGTACGGGACAAAGTAGCAAAAACGCCAGAAACCTCTGACCATACCAGCATTCAATACCGTATTAACGCCGCCAGGGTAGGTAAAACGCCCAAGCGACTCATGCCTTTTGTAGGCAACTCAAACCAGGCTGGGCCTCAGGGTTTACCTTTTACCTTGCCCGATTACCTTCAGCTTGTAGATATAACCAGCCGCTATATTCACCCAAATAAGCGAGGAAAGGTAGACCATAGTCTGCCCACCATACTAGAGCGCCTTAATATAGAACACGAGCAATGGCTAACTTTAACCACACAATTTGAAACCTGCTTTAAGCAGGCAGCTGGCAAAGTGGTACACCTTGAACAGTATGCCCACAATCAACATCAACAACGGGTACAGGGACGACAAAACGCCAGGCGATTACTGGGGTAGCGGTGCATCTAAATAACCAGTTCGCTAAATTTACAACCCCTTTTACCACCACTTCACGCTAGTGAAGGGATACCCTTCTTCATCAATTCGACTGGCACGCCTTTCTGCCTATACTTCCTATCATCTATAAAGATGTTCCTTCCAGCTTGAATAGTAATAAGTCGAATCTCTGTGCATTCGTTTTTTCATAGGCTTAATAAGCCAAGCATTTTAGCTTTTCTTTGTTTAGCTCTTTCCATTTCTAAAGGTGCCTGTCTTTATTAGTAGTAAGCGTATGCAATGCATTTGCAACTTTTTCGCTCTTGCTATAAAGAGACTAGGAAAAATTTATTTTTGTTGTATGGTTAAATAACACACAACATGTAGATGTACTATTTATAGAGGATTAAAGTCGCCGCTATAGGTTTAAATTATTGCGTTGTCTTAATGCTGCTTCTAATCTTCCGGGATACGCTTGGCTAATCGGCCAGAGTTTAATGCTTTTAAATCATAAAGTTGACAACCTGTTACGGTTAAAAATACCCACTTTTTAATACGACTGGTTTTCATGCTTCTGAAAATTTAGTCGGACCTGCACACACTATGTCGTGAAATAGGTTTTGAGATTTTTATAAGCGGTTATAAAAGTTTAATTTTATAAAGGAAATGTTGGTATGAAAAAATCTAAATACTTAGTATTCGTCGCTTTTACCTTACTGTGGATACCCAAGTTGGTATTGGCCAACTCGTGTGATACAGCAATGGATATATGGACTAAAAATTTGTCCCATGATATGCAGTTTAACTATAAGGACCATTCTGCGGAAATCTCTCAAGGCCGAGTATTAGAAATCTTGAAAAAGTACTCATCAAACTCTGAAACAGTACTTTATGACCTAGACAGATTGCTCGCTTCATGTACAAACAGGGAACTCGTTAATGTGTTCCGTCGTATGCAGACCGAGTATTATACGATAGTTGATTTAGGAAGATTAGCTTACGCCATTGTATTGGCAGAAAAAGAAAATAACATCGATTTGTTTATAGGAGCGGTAAAGGGCATTTACAAAAAAAAATATCAACACCTAGCCTATCCACTATTAAACCGCGCTGCAATTGAGTATCGCAAAAACCAAATTAGACAAACCAAAGTGGCTGAGGAAGAAGCTGCGAGAGCTAAGGTGCTCAAGCTGTATCGGTCAATGTTTGATTCGCAGAGTGGAAGGTTAAAATACAAATTTAGACCGTATTAACCCGTTTGAAAAGCACGTTATAAATTGTTTTTAGTATATATGAATCTTGATGCCCACTTTTCCTACTCCTCTACCTAAGTAAGACAGGCATAATTAGCACTGAAAAGTCGTCGTGTATGCCACTTCCCACGTCTAAAGGTGCCTGTCTTTATTAGTAATACGTCCAAAGATGCCTGTCTTTATTAATAATACTCTCCTAAAACCTCATTAAAAATCGGCATTGCATATTTTAATGCGTGGTTGTGGGAAGCAGAATAGTGAAATCTAGATTTGGTCACGAGTGGTCACGAATTGTGACTACTCGTGACCATTCTGACAGTACTCATCTGTTTTCAAAGGAAAAAACGAAAAGAAACAGAAATTCTGAGAAAATGCTTAAAACCGATTATTTCAATGCTGTCAATGAGTTAGGAATCTTAATTTTTTAAAATGACGCTAGAAAGAATTTTTAGAAGAAAAATAGATGGTGCGTCTACCCTGATTCGAACAGGGGACCTCTACCATGTCAAGGTAGCGCTCTAACCAACTGAGCTATAGACGCATTGTACTGGTTGCAACAAAGGGCTTCATTGCGAGAACGGGGCGTATAATACTGATGCATTGGGTTTGCCGCAAGAAAAACTTACGCCACTTAGTGTTAAGTGGCGAATAAGCGAGCAGGTTTCCCAGTGTTAACCGGGCAACTGGGTAAATGAAAAGGGTTTTATTGCACTTTCTATACTGCCGTCACTAACTATTTTCATAAAGTACTCTCCTAACCTATCAGTCTCTTTCAGTACTGTTTGCCAGTAGCGAATACGGGTGTCGGCGTCTAAGTTCTCAAAATCTTTCCTATCGGGTATTTTCCCGTAGGGGAGACTGGCGACGAACTCTCTTGATGGTACCAACATAACAACATTGTCGTAACTGCTCGCATGAGGTACTCGCCGTTTAAGCCCCTTATCAAACCATCCAGGGATAGGCTTATCATAAAAGTGTGGATAAAGTACTAGCCCTTTTTCAGGGCCAAACGACACATCGAAATGGTAATCGATAATGCCGCCATCTCTGTACATACCCAGTGGCGCGCCTTTGATTTCTTTAACGCCTTCTATAACCACAGGAATAGAGCCTGATGCAAGTAGAGCTTCGTGAATATTATGCTGTGTTAGGGCGTGGTATTCAGTAGGTAATTGATAGGGGTCGTTAATACGAAAGTCGCTGCCGGGGGTGGAAAACACGCAACGAGTGTAAAGCCGTGATAAATTCTTGCGGCTAAGGGTATTTACCGCAGCACTCATTGCTAGCCCCGATAATTGCTGTAATTTGCCATCAAAACGAGTTGCACCTAGGCATTTCGCCACAATAAGGTGCGCTTTCAAATGGTTATTTTCAACCACTTCTCGCTTACCTTTATCGTCAACTATGTATTTCAACAGATCTACCGCTTTCGCTGTTATCTCCCGGGGGGTGGGCTTGTTGCTGCTATAGGTAGTAGTAGAATATGCCTCGGCTAATCGGTTGATTGCGGCTAGTGGGTCTTTTTGTACTGCACATATGGTTCGAAAGGCCCCTGCAGAAGAGCCGATAATATGAATAGGATGGGTTGCTTTAGCTAGCCATTCTGGAAACAATACTCTGTCTAAACCTGCAAGAGTAAACCACTTAGGCCCGCCTGAGGCACCCAAAAAGTAGTTAAATATTTGAGGGCTAAACCCTTCTCGCTTTATTGTTTTTCGAGCGCTGCTGCCTGCGTATATATCTAGCGGTATCAACCCAGTATCCTAATTATTGAAATGTGAGGGTAATTTATCAGTTAATGGTAAAAAAGTAATGGGGGTTCAGCCTGTTAAAACTTGAAGAAAAAGACGCTAAGCTCTTATTTAGGCTAACTTTTCAGCCAAATCCAGTATCTATCACTTTTTAAAATAGCTTTACCTCATCTTCACTTATAACTTGCTAGCCCAAATGTTTCTTAGCCTTTAGCGTTGCATGTCTATGTAAACTATTTGCCACGTCTTACTTTAATACGCTCTGCATAAATACCTGTTAACATTTGATTTACCTTATCTATCTCTCTACGATTTAGTCAATTTAAACGAATTGATCCCCTATTACCCTGTACGCCCAATACCTTTTATTGGTTAAAAGGAAGAATTAATGACGAAGTTGCTATACCAAACCGGCTTTAATAACGAGCACGAAACCGAAGCCTTGCCCGATTCCCTGCCAAAAGGACAATTTAGTCCGCAAAAAGTAAACTATCAGCTGTATGCAGAGCAGTTTTCTAGTACGGCATTCACTGCCCCGCGCGCGAGTAATCGCCGTAGCTGGACGTATCGTTTACGCCCTTCAATTGCCATGGGCGACTTTCAACCTATATCCTTCGATAAGATTGTCACTGCGCCCCACTCTACCCCTTGCCCGCCTAATGTAATGCGGTGGAACCCTTTACCTTTGCCCACTACCGACACGCATTTTTTAGAGGGGATGGTGACCATAGCTGCAAATGGCGATGCGCAGCAACATGCTGGTATGGCTGTGCATGTTTATACTGCGAATGTGGGTATGGGCAATATGGCGTTCTACAATGCTGATGGTGAGCTTTTGTTTGTGCCACAGTTAGGCACGATGGAAGTTGTTACAGAATTTGGAAAATTACAGGTAGCTGCTGGGGAAATTTTAGTTATCCCGAGAGGTATTAAATTTGCTATAACGCCTATTGATGGCCCTATTAGAGGGTATATTTGTGAAAATTATGGCACGCCTTTTACTCTACCTGAACGAGGGCCAGTGGGGGCAAATGGCTATGCCAACCAGCGCGACTTCAAGTATCCGGTGGCTTGGTTTGAAGATAATGAGTCGGCGCATAGGCTTATATGCAAATTTAGCGGCCATTTTTATGAAGCGACGCTAGATCATTCGCCGTTTGACGTCGTCGCTTGGGTGGGGAACTCGGCCCCTTATAAATATGCGCTTCGCGACTTTAATGTTATTAATTCGGTAAGTTACGATCACCCCGACCCTTCTATTTTCACCGTGCTTACATCGCCTTCTGAGCACGAAGGAACCGCGAATATAGATTTTGTTATATTTCCACCTCGTTGGATGGTAGCTGAAAATACGTTCCGTCCACCCTATTATCATAGAAACGTGATGAGTGAGTTTATGGGGCTTATCGAAGGCACCTATGATGCGAAAGAAGAGGGCTTTTTACCCGGAGGGATGAGCCTTCATAACTGTATGACGCCTCACGGGCCCGAGGCACAAGTCTTTAATAACGCATCAAATGCTTCACTGACTCCGCAAAAATATGAAAATACTATGGCGTTTATGTTCGAGTCTCGCTTTGTGATAGCACCCACTGAATTCGCCCTTTCTACGCCATTAAAACAAAAGGATTATTTGCGTTGTTGGGATGGCCTGACGAAGCATTTTGATGGGAGTAAATAAGCGCATTCTCTTTATAAGCGGGTGAACGAAACGGTAAATTTGGCAGCAGATGGAGCGTGGGCGTGTTTCGCTACGTAAGGTATACCCAGTTGTATATGGCCCTATAGTGTGTACGATGACGTGTACGCTTTCGCCTCATCAACCGCCTCTTCCAATCTTTGAAAAAATTATATATATCATATATTTGCTTAGATATTTATAGAGCAAGAAACGATTATTCACCCAGTGCCAACTAAACGTTACAGATTAGCTTTCCACTTGCAAAAGTTATCACACCCACCTACATTGCCCACACGTTAACCTCGTGTTTACAATCTTGTTTCAATTTAGCCGTCAACACCAATAATAAGGCGGTAATCTAAACGAGTGAGTGAGTACGCAATGGCAGATTTATTTGACAATCCAATTGGCTTAGATGGTTTTGAGTTTTTAGAATTTACCGCGCCTGAGAAAGGAATGCTTGAGCCTATTTTTGAGGCTATGGGGTTCACCCGTGTTGCCCGCCACAAGTCAAAAGACGTAGAGCTGTGGCGCCAAGGCGATATAAACCTACTTAGCAACTACGAAAAAAATTGCCATGCTGGCTATTATGCGGAGGAACATGGCCCCTCTGCCTGCGGCATGGCCTTTCGTGTGAAAGATGCTCAGCACGCTTATAGCGAAGTGCTTAAACGGGGCGCGCAACCAATGGACACCTATACAGGCCCTATGGAATTAAAGCTGCCGGCTATTAAAGGTATTGGCGGCGCTATGCTGTATCTTATCGATCGTTACGAAGGTGAGAATACTATTTATGACATCGACTTTCATTGGGAAGAAGGTGTAGATCGCTATCCTCAAGGATGTGGATTTCATACCCTTGATCATCTTACCCATAATGTTTATCGCGGCAGAATGGACTATTGGGCTGGTTTTTACGAGTCGTTATTTAATTTCCGTGAAATACGTTATTTCGACATCAAAGGTGAGTATACGGGGCTGCTTTCTAAGGCAATGACGGCGCCAGATGGCAAAATACGCATTCCACTTAATGAAGAAGCGGTAGGTGGCGGTGGCCAGATAGAAGAGTTTTTAATGAAGTACAATGGTGAAGGTATTCAGCATATCGCTTTTTCGTGTGACGATCTGCCTGCCTGTCTTGATAAATTAAAGGCGAAAGGCATGAAGTTTATGACACCGCCTCCTGATACTTACTACGATATGCTAGAAGAGCGTTTACCGGGGCATGGCGAGCCGGTAGAGGCACTTAAAGCGCGGGGTATTTTATTAGATGGCACAACAGAAAATGGCGAGCCTCGTTTACTACTGCAAATTTTCTCCGAATCGGTGTTTGGCCCAGTATTCTTTGAGTTTATTCAACGCAAACAAGACGATGGATTTGGCGAAGGTAATTTCAAAGCGCTGTTTGAATCTATTGAGCGAGACCAGGTAAACCGAGGCGTGCTAAATAAGCAATAAAATAGCGATGCATATGGGTGCGCGTCGTACCATAAAGTACGCCGCGCGTGTCAGCTTTTTCTCTTTTCTTTATTGGGGTGTTGTAGTGGGCTATTTCCTTTGCTGGCTTTCGTACAGGCCGCAACTGACGCCGGAAGGATCGGTAACAATACAAAAACGATCGTTGCCATACTGACGAATATCGCCCACTTTACTGCCCCCTAGACCAAGGCTAGTGGCTAAAGCATCATCTAGATTATCTACAGTGAAGTAAGGGATCCAGCCTTTCGGGGCCTGCGCATTGCAGCCCTTTTTATGGCAAATTCCCCCAACTGGCGTACCGTCGGGCTTCATCATTACATAGTCTTGATAATCACCCATACTTACTGCTTCAGTTTTCCAGCCCATAACCTTGACATAATACTCGGCTAAACCGCTCGCATCTTCTGTGGTGAGATCGCACCATAAACTTTCGCTCATATTTATTCTCATTATTGCTATAGTAAGGCATCGAGTTAGCAATCTAGACTACTACATTTGTTTTGAAAGTTGTAACTAATCCGTCGGCATAAAAATGGTGCTGTCAAGGGAAGAAAATGCAAAATAAGCAGAACATTTTCACAAAAGTGTATAGACAGCGGCTGTGGAAAATGCTTGCTTTTTAGCGAATGTTATCCACTGTACGCTGTTTGTACAATTTATTTTATCGTTTAATTTCATAAGGTTATGTTTATCCCCCAAACTACTCAACAAACTTATCCACAGATTAAGTGGATAACACGTGACACTTAGTCACAGATGATGGTTTAATGTTGATAACTTGGTTGGATAACATTTTTTTGGTTTTACATGCCCAAACAAACGCTCGCAATACTCCCCCAATTGTTCACAATTCATAGTTTCGACGGTACGGCAGATATTCCCGCTGCCGTGCTTAAAAGCCCTATTTTCTTTTTAGGTAAAACCCAAGAAGAGCTATCAATAGTATTGCCTTCTGATATCGCGGTAGATTCTCTGGACTCAGATGAAAACTGGCGAGCACTGGAGTTGCTTGGCCCACTTCATCTATCCATGGTGGGTATCATGGCGCAAATTGGGGCTGTGCTAGCCGCTGCTAAAGTGGCTATTTTTGTAGTATCAACCTTTGAAACCGACTTCTTCTTGGTAAAAGACAGTAAACTAAAAGATGCCACAAAAGCGCTCGTAAAAGCAGGGTATACCGTTAACGGAGCGCAGTAGGTGGTAAACGAAAAATTACTGTTCGAACAACCCGAACAATTCAAAAAGGCGATCGCTATTCCCGCTATGGTATCAGGCCAATGCCACGCGTTAGCAGGCTGTTCAGATCCCTTATACGCTCAGGGTGTATGGGGGCCGGGCGTGGGGGTTATTACGCATGATAGTAAAGTATGCGCACCGTTTGATGGAGTCGTAGTTGCTGTAGATCCCCTTAATTACTCAGTTACCGTTAAATCGCGCTTTGGGCTAAAGTGCGCTATCAAATATGGCGAAAGCACCAGTCACTTATATGGCGAAAAGTTTACCTGCGCACTTCATCCTGGTAGCGAGTTTAAGAAAAACGCTGTGTTATTTTCAGTGAATAGTGTTTGGTTAAAACAACAAGGCATTGCAAATATTTGTATAATGACAGTGTTGAACGCGCACGCCCTTATAGGGGTACACCCCACCCAACAAAGGGTTGTCACAGTGGGCCAAGATAGCCTGTTCACTTTATATATTTAACTGTTGTTCACCGCCAAATGGGTAAACATATGCCTGAAAACCCGGTTAACACGCACAAAAAGTTAGGATTAATGAAATGAGTACCACCCTTTACGGTATAGCCAATTGCGATACGATAAAGAAAGCTAAAAAATGGCTCACCGAACATGATATCCCGTTTACTTTTCACGATTATCGCAAAGACGGCATTACCGCCGAGTTTCTTGACGACGCCGAAAAGGCATTAGGCTGGGAAGTAATGCTAAATAAACGCGGCACTACCTATCGCCAGCTTACTGAAGAAGAAAAAGCCGATATCACGCGTGATAAGGCATTAGCGCTACTTCTCACTTACCCTGCCATGGTAAAACGCCCCATACTCAATAAAGACGGTGAATATCATATCGGGTTCAAACCTGCGCAGTACGAGGAAATATTTTGATTAACGATAATGTCATAGATATTGCAAAAAATTTAATTAACCGCCGCTCAGTAACGCCTGAAGATGAAGGCTGCCAAGAAGCAATGAAAGCGTTTCTGGCAACACTAGGTTTTGAGAATGAAACTATGGTGTTCGAAGATACAACAAACCTATGGTCTCGCCGAAACCAACAAGGCCCAGTTTTGTGTTTCGCAGGGCATACTGATGTGGTACCAAGCGGCCCAGAGTCAGCGTGGAAGACGCCCCCATTTACCGCTACCGAAGTAGGTGAATATCTGCATGGTCGCGGTGCAGCAGATATGAAGGGAAGCTTGGCAGCTATGTTAGTCGCTACCCGGGAATTCGTGCGCGATTACCCTCATCACAAGGGCAGCATAGCCTACCTAATCACCAGTGATGAAGAAGGCCCCTTTATTAACGGTACCACCCGGGTTATCGATACGCTTGAAGCGCGTAATGAAAAAATTGACTGGTGCATAGTGGGCGAACCATCCTCTACCAATGACGTGGGTGACATTGTCAAAAATGGTCGTAGAGGCTCGTTAACGGGCGACCTTACGGTTAAAGGTATTCAAGGCCATGTTGCCTATCCTCACCTTGCTAAAAACCCGGTTCACATAGCAACCGATGCGCTATCCGAACTTGCTTCTGCTCACTGGGATAATGGAAACGATTTCTTCCCCCCAACCAGTTTTCAGATATCAAATATTCACGCCGGTACGGGTGCGGGTAATGTTATTCCCGGTGAGTTAAAAGTGTGCTTTAACTTCCGTTTTTCTACCGAAGTAACCAACGACATTCTAATCGCAAGGGTTACTGAGATCCTCGATAAGCATAAACTTGATTATAATATTGACTGGACATTCAACGGACAGCCATTTTTAACCGATACAGGCGCATTGTTAGAAGCAACGCAACACGCCATAGCGTCTGTGTGTAAAAGGCCCACCACCTTGTCTACCGCTGGCGGCACGTCAGATGGTCGCTTTATTGCCCCCACGGGCGCTCAAGTCATTGAACTTGGGCCTGTTAACGCTACCATTCACAAAATAGATGAATGCGTAAAAATGGCCGACTTAGAAACCTTAGCTGACATTTACTATGCCATTATGGTCCGCCTACTCGCATGAGTAATACCGACACCCATTTAGATTGGCTAGGCAGAGGGCAACCTCTGCTCGCCGATGCTACCCCTCCTCATAGGCTTCACCCGCAAACGCTATCGGCATTTTCAGCGTTACAAAAGGCGGCACAACAAGAGGGTATTGACTTACAAATTGTAAGTAGCTTTCGTGATTTTGATCGTCAATGCGCAATTTGGAATAGAAAGTGGCGTGGCGAAGCGGCGTTACTGGATATACAGGGTAATCCGCTGTGTTATAAAGATTTATCCGAAACCCAAAAAATGCACGCTATCTTAATGTGGTCTGCATTACCTGGTACTAGCCGCCACCATTGGGGCACCGATCTTGATGTTTATGATAAAGCCGCAGTAGAAGCATGGCACGAACGCTTCGCATTGGTGGTGTCTGAATACGCGCAGGGCGGCCCTTGTTATCGGCTTAACCAGTGGTTAAATCAGCATATGCATGAATATGAATTTATGCGCCCTTTTGCCACTTATCGCGGCGGGGTTGCAGAAGAACCTTGGCATTTGTCCCATACTCCCAGCGCAAAAGCGTTTGAACAGCAGCGCTCTATACCTTCGCTAGTAGAGGCTATAGAACGCAGTGATCTTGCGGGTAAAGCCACGGTACTGGCCAATATTGATGAAATCTTTCATAGATACGTATTAAACCAAGGAGTCTAACGTGGAGCTAACCTGGGTTATTGTTATTATCGTACTGGTTCTTGGCGTGATTGTAAGCAATATCACTTTGCTAAAATACAGCGCGAAGTTTAAATTCCCTACCCCCTTGCCAAAAGATAAAAACGGGGAAGAGAAAAACGGCGAGGTAAATAGCGCCGAACAAACTGAAGATAGTACGAAACCAAAAGACCGTCGCAGAAACGGTTTCGACGATGAAGAAGACGACTGGTAAGTCGTCTTTTCTAACGACCCACAGGTTAACTGTGGGTGAATTATTACGCCAGTAAGCCTAACTAAATTAAGCAGAATGCCGAGGATAGCCTAATGGCGGTTTTTATAGCGCAGAGGTTTTTACCGCTGTACCGCTTATGCTTACCATAAGCATGCTGCCTTTGTCTCCAATCACTTGGTAATCAAGGTCTATGCCTACTACCGCGTCAGCGCCCATACTTCTTGCTTCATGTTCAATTTCGCTAAAGGCTAACTTACGCGCACGGGTTAATTCTTCTTCGTAAGAGCCTGAGCGCCCGCCAACGATGTCGCGTATAGATGCAAACAAATCTTTAAACACATTTGCCCCCATAACTGCTTCGCCCACCACAATACCGCAGTATTCGTCAATTTTTCTTCCCTCAAGAGAAGGGGTGGTAGATATAATCATTAGAAATTCCTTATAGTAACGTCAGTTATTTTTGCATTCGAGCAGGTTAGCCTAACAAGGCAACACTTACAGTGCGAGTAATTGTCTGTAAGTAGATATTAATGCCTCGCTTTGCGGTTGTGTATACGCTACAGCAGGTTGTGCACCCCACACAGGTTTTGGCCAGGCTACATCATCTTTAAAGCGTGCTACATGATGGATGTGCAACTGGCTTACTACATTGCCTATTGCCCCAATATTTATTTTATCGCATTGCGTCTGATTTTTTAGCGCTTTGCTTACCAGCATCGACTCGTTAAGCAGTTGTTGTTGCTGCTCTTCGGGTAGTTCAAAGACTTCGGTAACATCAGCAATACGGGGCACCAAAATTAACCATGGGAATTGACTATCGTTCATTAATAATACGTGGCATAAAGGCAAGTCTCCCACCCAGTGTGTGTCTGCGGCTAGTCGCGCATCTAACTTAAACATCAAGGTTCTCCAACTGAGTAGGTACCACTGTTAGCATTGCACGTTGGCCGATGGTCACTTTCGCGTTTGGAAACACGATGGCCTCGCCGTCTTGCTCTGCCACATAAGTCTTGCCCGATTCACTGGCCAACACAGTACCTTTTGCATAGTCGGTAAAGTTGGGCGTATCGTCGTCAAAATGTAGCTTAAAATCTTCTTGTTGCTTATTTATTACCTGATTAACCCGGTAAATATCCAAACTATCCATATCCACTTCGGGGGCGAACGTTTGTTGCGTGATCAATGCAGTCAGTGCGTCTCGCGCATCGGCAAACCGCGTCATATCATTGTGGCCAAAGGGTTGTACTTTGCCAAGCTCTACCGTAAACGCATGGGCCTGATGTTGGTGAGAAGAAAAGTAGCTGAAGGTAGTCGTGGGACTTTCTGACAACAAAATCGTTTTCACCCCACAGGCGGCGAGAAACGCCAACTGCCCTTTACTGTGGTTGCGCCCGTGTAGATAAGGGTAAACTGCGAATTTTTCGTTTTTAGACGCTCGGATAGCAGTATGCAGATCATAGTGGTACTTACCTTCTCCATCACACGCCGCACTAAAGAAATCGCTCACCGCGTCTTCTAAAGCTTTAGCCCGACGGCGCTCGTCGTTGTTGCACCCTTCTCCTGCTGAATGGGCACCGCTAAACAAGCGATTCATATTTTCTTCGACAAAGCGCTCGGCAATGTCCATAGCTGGTAAATTACCAAATAAAAATAATACGCGGTGCGCTAAGGTAATTTCACCGGTAAGTATTTGGCGCACTAGATCATCACATATCTCAATAGGCGCGGTTTCGTTACCATGTACACCGCACGATAACACTATATGCTTGCTAGTCTGAGAGACCGACTTTTCAGGGGTAAACGCGATAATGCCTGCATCACCAATAAATACTTGCGTGTTATTTTCTAAACGAAAATGATGCGGGGTGTTAAACAGTTCGGGCTGAGTTCTTGAAAGCGCAAGGAAATTGCCTTGCTCTATAAGTTGCTGCATGGGTAACGCCATAGTTATTACTAATGGCAATAGTCTAGCGATTTAGGGCCTTTAATGCACGTAGTGGCTGTATTTCACCGGGGGGAAGTGGTAAACACGTGTACTACCCGTGTAAAGGTGACGTACCAACCATTATGTCTTGCTGCGCCAATTGTGTAAATTTGTTTAGTGGAACCGCTTTAGAGAACAAATACCCTTGGCCTTGTTTTATCCCTACTTCTCTTAATATGTGTAATTGAGCGAGCGTTTCGATGCCCTCTGCAATTACCGAGCAGCCTTTTGCCTTGCCAATTATATTAGCAGCTTCAATAATTGCACGGTTCACAGCATTATCCGCCAATTCCATGACGAAGGTTTTATCTATCTTCAACGCCGTAATATCTAAATCGCGGATATAGGCTAAATTGGAGTACCCTTTACCAAAATCATCAACAGAAATAGCTACGCCTAGCTGTCTTAGCTCATCAAGCTGCTTTTTCACCATTAGTGAGTTAGACAGTGCTACGTCTTCGGTTAATTCAAGTTCAATACGCTGCATAGGCATATTGTAACTTTTGCTTAATAAGGTAAGTGAGCCAATAAGTTGGTTATCGTACAATTGAGTAGGTGAAATATTCACTGACAGTGAAATAGGAATTCCTTTGGCGTCCAGTTCAACCAAACTTCTAAATGCTTGTTCTAGTGTCCAATAGCCCAACTCATTCATCATATTATACGACTCGGCCGCTTCAATGAGGGGGCCAGGGAACAAAACGCCATCTAGTGGGTGGTTCCATCGTAACAAGCACTCTGCACTTACCACGCTCAAATCAGTTAAATCAACTTTAGGCTGAAAATAAAGTTCTAATTCGTTTTGCGACAGCGCCCGTTTTAAATCGGCTTTTAACGTTAAACTTCTACCCGTATTGGTTTTATCCCGCATACTAAGTGCGTAGTAGTTGTCGTATTTATTTTCTTTGGCCTGCTTTAATGCCGCCTCGGCACGAGACACAAACGCAGTAACATCGAATCGCTTACCGTCGCTAAGCACTACCCCTACGTTAAAGTCGGCGATAAACGCGTGGCCATCGTGATGCATAGGCGTTTTAAAATGTTCAATTAAACGTTCAAACATTTTACGCATATAGCTGGAATTTTGCGTTTTCGGAAACACGACGCCAAACACATCACCGCTTATGCGCCCTATCCCCACTTTATCGCCAAAAATCAAGTGAATACGGTTAGCTATTTCCAGTAAAAAACGGTCTCCAACGGTAATACCTAAACTTGTGGTTACGTCTGAAAAACGCACCACATCGACTAACATAAGAGACATCGAGTTGTACTGTGCCGCCGCCTTAGACACGGTATCGATAAAGGCGTAACGATTTGGAATGGTTGCCAAAGTGGTATGTACTCGGCTCATTATTATTATTTTCCTTGCACATTACGGTGGCTAAACAGGTTGCTGTAGCTTAAGCAACTTCCACCGGCCTTTCTAGCGAGAAACGGAGCGAAAAGGTATTTTATTTAATACTTACTTATTAAAGCGTGCTTTCCACTAAACCATCATACCCCGCGCCACAAAAGGCGATAAAATGGTTATCGTTTTATCTGCTATTGTTCACACTATCAAAAAAGCCCGAAAATGATAACATTTTCGGGCTTTTTTACTGATTTTCTGCGATTAGCCTTCTATCTTACACGGTGAAAGTTTCCAGATTCGTTCTACATAATCGTTAATTGAACGGTCTGAGGTAAACTTACCCATTTTGGCGGTATTAATAATCGCCATTTCTGCCCATCTTTCCTTGTCACGATATGCTTCATCAAGGGCCGACTGAGCCTCGGCATAGCTGCGGTAGTCAGCCAACACCATATAGGGGTCGCCATGATCCAATAGACTTTGCTTAATAGAAACCAACGCACCTGGCTTGCCGGGTGTGAAGTAGTCTGTTTCTAGCCAGTCAAGTACCGCTTTTATTTCAGGATCTTTGTAGTAATAATCTTTAGGGTTATAACCTTTGGCATTAAGCTCATCGACTTCTTCCACGGTTAGGCCGAAAATAAAGATATTTTCGTCACCCACTTCTTCCGCAATCTCCACGTTAGCACCATCTAGGGTACCTATAGTCACGGCCCCGTTTAGTGCTAACTTCATATTACCCGTACCTGAAGCTTCTTTACCTGCCGTACTTATTTGCTCAGATACATCAGACGCGGGGATCATCTTCTCAGCAAGAGACACGCGATAGTTGGGTAAAAATACCACTTTAATCTTGTTATTTACCCGTGGATCGTTGTTTATCTTGTCGGCTACCTTATTAATTGCATAGATAATATCTTTTGCAAGTTTGTAACCCGGTGCCGCTTTTGCTCCAAAGATGAATACACGTGGGTGCATATCGTAATCTGGGTTTTCCAGTAAACGACGGTAGAGTGCCATAATATGAAGTAAGTTAAGATGCTGACGCTTGTACTCGTGTAAACGTTTAATTTGAACGTCGAAAATTGCGTTTACATCTACTTCAATGTCCAGTGTCTTACGAATTTCCTCGGCCAGTAGTTCTTTGTTTTCCAGCTTCACCTTCATAAATTGCTTTTGGAAGGTTTTGTTTTTCGCAAACTTCGCCAAGCCTTCTAGCTTGTATAAGTCTTTCGGCCACTCTTCCCCAATCTTCTTATCGATAAGTTTAGATAGTGCCGGATTACAGGCCTTCAACCAGCGACGAGGGGTAATACCATTAGTTACATTGGTAAGCTTGCCTGGGAACAGTTCGTCAAACTCTGGGAATAGCGAACTTTTCACTAAGCGAGAGTGCATTTCTGCCACACCGTTAACGGCGAACGAGCCAATTACTGATAAATGCCCCATACGAACCATTTTTTCATTGCCTTCTTCAATGATAGAAAGCTTTGCTTTCATGGCATTGTCGCCCGGCCACTTTTTGTCTACTTCAGACATAAAGCGATGGTTAATTTCATAAATAATCTCTAGGTGGCGTGGCAAGATTTTTTCAATCATGCGAGCAGGCCATTTTTCCAGTGCTTCTGGAAGCAAGGTGTGGTTAGTATACGCAAATACTTTAGTACAAATATCCCACGCACTGTCCCAATCAAGTTCGGCACGGTCAACCAATATGCGCATCAGTTCAGGAATGGAAATAGCCGGGTGGGTGTCGTTTAACTGTATAACCACTTGATCGGCAAAACGGCTCCAATCATCGCCGTGGGCACGCTTATAACGGCGAATAATATCTTTTAGTGAACATGAGCAGAAAAAGTACTGCTGAATTAAACGCAACTCTTTGCCCGCTTCGGTTTCATCGTTAGGGTAAAGTACTTTAGATATCGTTTCAGCCTGCACGTTTTCTCGTTGTGCATCAACATAGCCACCGGCGTTAAATACGTCCCAGTTAAAGTAATCTGACGCTTCTGACTGCCATAAACGAAGTACGTTTACAGTTTTGCCTTCGTAACCTACTACCGGAATATCCCAAGGTACACCCTTTACAATTGAACCTGGGTGCCACTCTTTAAGTACGCGACCATTATCACCATATTTGGTTTCTACATAGCCAAACAAAGACACTTCTTGAATAGATTCAGGACGACAGATCTCCCACGGATTGCCGTAGTCACGCCAGCTATCAGGGCGCTCAATTTGTGCGCCGCTTTTTATTTCTTGGCGAAATAAGCCGTGTTCATAATGAATACCATAACCGATGGCTGGCAGTTCCATTGTAGCTAACGAGTCAATAAAACACGCCGCTAAACGACCTAAACCACCATTACCCAGCGCCATGTCTGGTTCTTCTTCCATAATGTCTGATAGCTCGACACCTAATTCTTTTAGGGCGCCGCTCGCCACATCAAACAAGCCAAAATTTTGTAGATTATTAGACAGTAAACGGCCCATTAGGAATTCAGCAGAAAAGTAATGCACTGCTCGGGTATCGTTTAGGTAGTGGGCTTTTTGTGTTTTACGAAGCCCTTCAAGAACTTGCTGTTGAATGGCGGCGCAGGTAGCTTTCCACCATGCGTGATTATTGGCCTTATTTTCATCGGTGCCAAGAGTACAATGAAGATGCTTAACGACGGCCGCTTTAAATTCAGCCTTATTAATGGAAGGAGAAGTCTGCGTAGTAACCGCTTTTGCGTTCATGTTGCGCCTCACTTTAGTTAAGATGGAGAAAATCACACCAAGTGTAATTTAATTACATAAAAAACTATCAATATGAGAGCAATATAGCAGTGCTTAAACGATTATGTTGTAAAAAATTCGTTAAAAAACCAAAAAATCGACTGAATTCGTATGCATTCAGTCGATTTTTTACAATCCTGTAACAAAAGCCCATCTGCATTGGTGGATTTTTGCGCTTATTTGATTATTTTACCTACTAAGTCTTCCGCTTCTTTTATTAGCGCTTGTAAGTGAGTTTCACCTTTAAAGCTTTCTGCGTATATTTTGTAGATCTGTTCTGTTCCCGATGGACGAGCAGCAAACCATCCATTTTCGGTGGAAACCTTCACTCCGCCAATAGCTGCATTATTGCCAGGGGCGTTTGTCTGCACGGCTGTTATCGGCTCACCTGCTAGTGTATCGCTAGTAACCACAGACGCATCCATAGCAGAAAGCTTTTCTTTTTGTTCTAACGTGGCCGCTACGTCTACCCTGCTATATACAGGGGAAGAAAAGGTTTCAGTAAGCGCTTGGTAATGCTGGCCGGGATCTTTACCGGTAACCGCTGTAATTTCTGCGGCCAACAAGCACAAGATAAAGCCATCTTTATCCGTCGCCCAGGTTTCCCCATTGCGCTGCAAGAAAATTCCACCCGCACTTTCTTCGCCAGCAAAGCCAATTTCACTATTCGCTAACCCATCAACAAACCATTTGAACCCTACGGGCATTTCAGCAAGTGGCTTATTGAGGCTATTGGCTACCCGGTCAATCATGCTACTTGACACTAAGGTCTTGCCAATTTTTAACTCGGCAGGCCACTGAGGACGATGGGTGTAAAGGTATTGAATAGCGACAGCAAGGTAATGATTTGGGTTCATTAAGCCTGCACTCGGGCACACGATACCGTGGCGATCGAAATCGGGATCATTCCCCCAGGCTAAATCAAAGTCGTCTTTTAATTCAATTAAACCCGCCATGGCATAGGCACTTGAACAATCCATGCGAAGCTTGCCGTCTTTGTCCCGGCGCATAAAACCAAATTGTGGATCAACATCTTTGTTAACCACGGTAATATCTAAGCCATATTTATCCGCAATACGCGCCCAGTATCCTATTCCAGCGCCGCCGAGGGGATCGGTGCCTAATTTAAGCTTTGCGTCGGCTATCGCCTGCATATCAACTACCTTGGCTAGGTCGTCAATATAGGGTTCCATAAAGTCTTCTTCACGAACCAAATCCCGCGCGTAAGCAGCCCTAATATCCACCCGCTTAACGTCTTTATTGCCATCGGCAATAAAAGCATTCGCACGGTTTTGAATTTGTTTTGTAACATCGCTATCAGCAGGGCCGCCGTGAGGAGGATTATATTTAAACCCGCCATCGTCAGGAGGATTGTGCGAGGGGGTAATCACCACACCGTCGGCAAGCTTGTCGCTGTTTTCTCTGTTGAAGCGAATAATAGTACGAGAGATAACAGGTGTCGGGGTATAACCTAAACTTTCGTTATCACTACGTTGAATTACCACATCAACGCCATTGGCACAAAGCACTTCGATAGCAGTCACCATTGCAGGTTCAGACAACGCGTGGGTATCTTTACCAATATACAAAGGCCCGTCTATGCCTTCTTGTTCACGATATTCCACCAATGCTTGGCAAATGGCTGCAATATGAGTATCGGTAAAGGTATATTTTGCAGCGCTGCCTCTGTGCCCCGACGTACCAAAGGTTACTGCTTCACCTGCAACGCGGGCGTCTGGTTTGTAGCTATAGTACTGCGTCACTAACGCTGCAACGTTAATAAGCTGTTCAGGAGAAGCAGCTTTACCTGCCTGCGGATGTAGTGCCATGAAAAAATCCTTATTCAGTATTTAATCTATTATTTTCCTTCTGGAGCAAAACGACTCACTATCGTTTCAACCACATCAGGTGCGTAACCAAGTTTACGCAATACTTGTTCCAGCATGTTGACTTTTTTCGCCGTATTATTGTTAGTCACCACCCAATACTCACTGTCTGGTATTGCCTTAGGGTTGGTGCTGCTGCCGTTTTCTAACAATGCTTCTTTACTTGTAGCAAAGTAGGTGCGGTTTTTACCGATAATCGACTCAACATACTTAAAATTTTCTGCATTTAGTTTGTGCGCTGCACTTAAAATAAACAAGAATTGATCAACACGCTTTGTAAACGTAGACAATGCATCCTCAGAGACCATATTTACAATATCGTTTTTATCATGAGTGGCAGCTTCGGCAACGGGCGCCGATGAAGATGCAGTGGATGAAGCGTTTGCAGATTGTGAAGGCGTTTGTTTTTTCATTCTACGAGCGGTAACTCGCGGGCTTTTCGCCGGTGCTGCGCGTTTAGTGGCTGGGACAGTCGTCACACTCTCTGCTTTTGCTGCCGCAGACTCCGCCTTTTTAGGAGCAGCGCGTGTTCCAGCGGTTTTACTTACCGTATCATTAACGCTTGCCCTAGGTGAAGATGTATCGCCTACCTCACCGTCTTCAGGCAATAATAACCTACGAAGAATTTCTGATGCGCTCTCGCCGATATGCTTTGTTTGGCTGGCGATGAATGCATATAAATCGTCATCTATTTCAATGCTTTTCATAACTACTTCCTTAACAAGAACGTCCATTATAGACAACCGAACACGCTCGCGCAGCACTATTTATCCTCTGTGTTTAACTTTTCTGCTTTTCAACGATTAGCTAAACCAATATGCATGAAATACAGCGACTTAATAAAAATATATACGCAAGTATAGCGCTCAAACATTACATCATCGTGTAACTTGCTACTATTATTACCTAATAACCTTCATTAATGTTGCCCAAGAGGCTCTTATTATATGCGTCCAGAGATTGCGCAAGTACACCATGCACTCAGTAAAAAAATCATCGGTAAGCCTGAACAACTCACCTTAGCCATATCCTGTTTACTGGCTCACGGTCATCTGCTTATCGAAGATTTACCTGGGATGGGTAAAACCACCTTATCCCATGCTCTCGCGCAAGTATTTGGTTTGCACTACTCACGTATTCAATTTACTTCAGACTTACTTCCCTCTGATATGTTGGGGGTTAATGTGTATCATGCCCACAGCGGCGACTTTCAGTTTCGTGCTGGGCCCTTATTTAGCCAATTGGTTTTAGCTGATGAATTAAACCGCGCCAGCCCGAAAACGCAAAGCGCACTGCTAGAAGCCATGGAAGAACAACAGATAAGTATTGATGGCGTAACCCACAAACTTCCCTCTCCATTTTTTGTTATAGGTACCCAAAACCCTGCCCATCAGTCTGGTACCTATCCCTTGCCAGAATCGCAACTCGACCGTTTTTTTATGCGTATATCTTTAGGCTATCCAGGCTGGGAAGCAGAGAAAGCCATGTTGCTTCAGTCGGCTGATTCGGATGTGCCACTTAGCCAAATTTTAAGTGAGCAAAGCTTGCTTACCATGCAGCGCGAGGTTACCCAAATTCATGCCAGCAACGAAGTCATTCACTATATCCTTAACTTAGTGAACACCAGCAGAACTGAAAACCAATACCCTAACCCACTATCGCCTCGCGCCAGCCGCGCTTTATTACAGGGTGCAAAGGCGTGGGCCTATATTCATGATCGCACCTATGTATTACCCGATGACGTAAAAGCAGTATTTGTGGCGGTTACAGAACATCGTTTAAATGCAGGCAATGTAGAAGCATCACACGAACAAGGGTTGAGTCTACTGTTACTTAATAGCGTAGATCCCCTTGCCGCCTAATATGATGGTATTGGGATGAGGGACCTGATATGAATTGGGCCAAGCGAGCATTTACGCAAGCGATAGCCAAAAGGTGGTTAACTTGGTTAGATAAGCGCATACCCGCTAATGCGACTCATCAATTAACCATGCAATCGATATTTGTATTGCCCACCGTATTTGGCTGGGGGTTCCTGATCACGGCTATTGGCTTATTTCTGCTTGGTACTAACTATCAAAATAACCTTATGCTCTTGCTTAGCTACACCCTGATGAGTCTTCAACTTTTAGCGCTTTTTCACAGCTATTTAAACTTTGCTCGGCTAACCTTCAAAGTGGGTAAAATTAGCCATATCTGCGCTAATGAAATTTTAATGGTGCCATTTAGTGTGGTATCTCGCGATAGACATGCCAAGGCAAAACCGGCGGGCTTATTGCAATTTTCGTGGCTAATATATCAGCAAAGCCCTCAGCAAATGACCGTACCAACAACAACAACCAACCCTCGTGTGCAAAATAATACGTCTGGGAGTAACCAAGAAATAAACACGTGCCCTTCAGTTACTACCCTAGATTTAGACAAAGATCCGCATGAATTTGGTGTGCCCCTGCGCTTCATACAACGCGGGCGATATGCGCTTCCCCGTCTTACGTGCGAAAGTGTATATCCCTTAGGGCTTTTTCGCTGCTGGACTCATCTTGATTTCGCGCAACATTTACTTGTTTATCCAGCGCCCTTAAAAGGCTGTGTTGACACTGTGGCTTTCGGTAATGAATACAGCCGCCATATTGCAACAACCGGAAGCGAAGATTTTTTTGCTCTAAATGCATATAAAGAAGGCGACCCACTTAACCGCGTATCATGGAAACACGTGGCAAAAAATGGTCAGTGGGTGAGTAAGGAATTTAGCAATCAACAAGGTATTGCGCAATTGTTAACCCTAGACCCAACCCTGAAGTTAGAAAAAGCACTGAGTCATTTGAGCTATCACATTTACTCGCTACACCAACAACAGCAGAGCTATGGCCTAAAGCTGGCAAATACTACAATTGCCCCGGGTAATTCATCAGAGCACAAAAAACAGTGCCTCAAGGCTCTGGCCCTGTATCCGAAGGATAGCTCTTAATGCACCGTTCGGGGCAGCAGCTTAGCGTAAATCGGCACCGGGCTAGTTTGCTACTTGCTCTTTGCTTTACCACACTGAGCGTGTCGCTACATAGTGTGTTGATGGTATGGGTAATAATACTAACCCTGTGCGCCTTAGGGGCGCAATTGGGGCTTTACTTCTCCTATCAACAACACGCCATTGCTACTCGGCAAATTAACCTATTGGCGATATTAGCCTTGCTCGCCCTCGCATGGTTCGGCATGTCCAATGGCCTTTTGAACAGCATGATCAATTTATTGGTTACCGCGTGTGCGTTAAAATTGCTGCAACTAAATACTAAGCGCGATTTTTTACAACTATTCAGTGCCTGTTTATTCTTGCTTGGGTGTGGGTTTATTTTCAATCTTACTGTATCGGCATGGCTTGGCTACATGGTGCTTTGCATAGGACTGTTGCTATGTCTGCGCATGCTATTTGTTCCCAGCCAATCTTTATTTAGCGGGTTCAGGCACATTAGCGTTTTGCTATTGCAAAGCGCACCTATAGCACTTCTGCTTTTTATGGTAATTCCTCAGTTTCCTCCGTTATGGCAAATGCCTAGCTCTAAAACACAACAAACCGGCTTGGCAGAGTCGGTAACCCCTGGAGATATTGCATCGCTTGCACAATCATCAGCCCTTGCCTTTACTGCAACCTTCGAGGATTCACCGCCACCGCGGGCGACGCGCTATTGGCGGGCGATGACCATGGAAGCATTTGACGGCAAAACTTGGTCTATTAGTGAAAAGCGCCGCCAAGCAGAAAAACAGCTTCATGGGCTGGGCAAAAAATTACCTTTGGAGCGTACAGAGTCAAACGCTTATCAGGTTATTATCGAGCCTACTCATCAACGCTATATTTACGGGTTAGATCTTTCTTCTATCGCAGGGACATCGCGCAGAAGCGCGCGGGTACAATTTGACTATGCCCTTCGTTCGTTCACACCAATTGCCAGCAAAAGAGCAATATTGCTAAATTATCATCCAAACGCAGCGCCGATTAGCCCACTTGAAGGGTTCGATAGCCAGCTAAACCTTCTATACCCTGAAAACAGTAACCCAAAAACAGAAGCATGGGCCGCAGACGTGGCGAAAAAATATCAAACACCCCGTGATGTCGCCGCCCACATTATGGGTTACTTCGCGACTCAACGATTTGTTTACACCTTAACTCCTTCTGCTATGCCTACAACCCCCGTAGATATATTTTTGTTTGAAAAGAAAGCGGGGTTTTGTGCGCATTACGCAAGTGCAATGGCATTTTCATTAAGGGTGGCAGGTATTCCCGCCCGCCTTGTTACAGGCTATCAGGGGGGAGAGGTTCTTACTGGGCGCGCCCTACAATTGCGACAATACGATGCCCATGCATGGGTTGAAGCACTGATTGACGGCACCTGGGTACGCTACGACCCTACCAGTATGGTAGCCCCGTCACGAATAAGCCAAGGCCTTACCGACACACTTAATACGCTTGGACAAAACCGCAATAGCAATATGTTTGATGCAATGCAAAAAACCTTGTTTTTCAGTGCAATTCAATCAATGTTTCGCCAACTTGATTATCAGTGGAGCCGATGGGTTTTAGGGTTTGATAATCAACGGCAAAAAAACCTGCTTACCACGCTACTTGGCGAATTGTCGTCGGGCAAAATGTCGCTCATTTTTATTGGCATGTTGCTGGTAATTGCCTTAGTACTTGCCATCTATTTCTTGCCTTTAACCTTAAAAGCGCCTGAACCAAAGGAAACGGTTATATTCAAACGGGCAGCTAAATTAGTGGAACGCCACACCCGTATCGCACGAAATACGCTGCCCGCTAACGCCTACTATGAGCTGGTAAAAGACGAACTGCCCACCACAGCGCGGGATAGTTTTCAGCATATAACCAGCAATTTTCAATTACTTCGTTATACACCCCAAGCGAGCTCTAGAAACCAGCGTCTAGATAAAATGGCGGCGCAGTTAAAGCTTCTCAAAAAGGCGCTTCATTAATGGTGTGCGTTCGCTATTTTCGCTGCCATACCCTTAACCATATTGGTGCAATATCAGCTAAAGATGCACCAATGTATGGTTTTTAATAGAGCCCAAGGGTATTTCTCGCCTCGCCCAGAAAAACACAAACCCCTGTTATATATAGATAATTTATAATATTACATGCGTTGGCACTAATTTAGCAGTGTTTAATACAACCGCTCGCCGGTAACAAGTGTCAGGCGAATTAGCGGTATCACAATCTGTTTAACTGGATAAAGGCGTCCACAGTGTTTTCCTCTTTTGGGAACATTGCGGACGCCTTTTTCATTTTCGGGCATTAACAAGCTCTGCTGACTTTTAATATATTACTAATACAAGGTGATTGATTATGGCCTATTTACAACCCGCTGAGTTTGCCACAAAAATGGTAGACGCAGGTGAAGCTAAAATTTATATGTCTACCCGCGATACGCTGATCCGTGCTTTTATGGCCGGCGCCATTTTGGCGCTTGCCGCAGTATTTGCTATTACAGTAGCGGTACAAACAGGCGTATTTCTTATCGGAGCAGTGCTTTTCCCTATAGGTTTCTGCATGCTTTATTTGATGGGCTTCGACCTACTCACCGGCGTATTTATGCTTACGCCATTAGCTTGGCTTGCTAAACGTCCGGGTGTTACCCCTAGCCAAATATTACGTAACTGGGGGTTGGTTTTCCTCGGTAACTTTGCCGGTGCGCTCACGGTTGCCTTTATGATGTCATTTGTCTTTACCATGGGTTACAACATCGACGGAGGCGCTATTGCAACTAAAGTGGCAGGCATAGGAGAAGCCCGAACTCTAGGATATGCAGAACACGGTGCAGCAGGTTGGATGACCATTTTTATCCGCGGCATGCTGTGTAACTGGATGGTGTCACTTGGCGTAGTAGGTGCCATGATCTCTACCCACGTAAGCGGCAAAGTTCTGGCTATGTGGTTCCCTATTATGCTGTTCTTCTTCATGGGCTTTGAACACTCTGTGGTCAATATGTTCTTGTTCCCTTTTGGTCTTATTATGGGCGGCGAATTCTCTGTAATGGATTACTTCGTTTGGAACGAGATACCCACCGCCCTAGGTAACCTTGTAGGTGGCCTTGCCTTTACAGGACTTACCATTTATACCACACACGTAAAAACAGCGCCTAAACGCAAAATACCCGTTGCCAAAAAAGCGGTGACAGAAACTGCCGTAGTGTAAACCAGGTGTGCCGCTAACCCTCGTTAGCGGCACTTTATTATGACTGTCACGTTAACCACTTACGCTTGTTGTGACTGTCTTGATAAGTCTGCGAGATAACTTGTTATGACTGTCTTGATAACTCTAGGAGATAACTTGTTATGACTGTCTTGATAACTCTACGAGATAACTTGTTATGACTGTCTCGATAACTCACTAGGTACGGTATTATGACTGTCACGGTAACTTTTGTATGACTGATAAAATTACCTGTCTCTCTTATAGCCAATTTAGCACTGCTGGTACCAAGGCCATTAATCAAGATACCTGCGGCAGCGTCACCTTTTGTAGCAACACCCCCGCCCACGACTTAACCCAACGGCTTAAAGGCCAAAGCTTCGCGCTATCCGATGGCATAAGTAGTAGCGCCGTGAGTCAAGTGGCCAGCGATTTAGCGGTGAAGTCTTTTCTTAGTCATTACTATCGTACTCCAGATACCTGGACTGTGATCCAAAGCGCTACCACGGTAATTCGCACCATTAACGCCAGTTTGTATCGCAAAAACCAACAAGGGCCTTATTGTTACTCCCCCGATAGAGGTTACGTTTGTACGTTTACTGCGGTTATTGTTAAAGGTAACACTGCCCATATTTTCCACGTTGGCGATGCATGTGTGGGTATCTTCCGGCGCGATAACTACGATGTGGTAACGTCTGCTCATCGCACCGTAGGCGAGAGTGGCGGCAGCTATTTAGCCAACGCATTAGGCTTTAAAGCCAATATCGACATTGAATATCACAAAGTACCTCTTAATGCGGAGGATACCTTGGTTATGATGACCGATGGGGTGCATGAGCATGTACCTACCCATCGTCTTGGTAAGCTGGTTTTAAATAACGCCGAAAAAGAAGATTTAGCTAAAACTATTGTACAAACCGCCATAGATAATAACAGTGACGATAACCTAACCTGCCAAACCCTTCATATTAAAAGCCTTGCTAGCATACCAAACGCATATCACGAAACGCCTTTGCCCCTTGCCCACACACTATCGGAAGGGCAAGGGCTTGATGGCTATATTATTGAGCGGCCATTATATCAATCGGCGCGTAGCTACGTTTATCAGGCGCTAGACACCCACACCCAGCAACGGGTAGTAATTAAAACCTTATCCACCGACCTAGCACAGCAGCAAGAGCAGGTTAATTTATTTACACTTGAGGAGTGGTTAGCCCGGCGAATTAACAGCCCCTACGTTGTTACTAGCCCTAAACGGAATGCGCCGCCCACAAAACAATATAGCGTATTTGAATTTATTGAAGGGCAAACGCTAGCGCAATGGTTAATTGATAACCCTACTCCCACAGTCTCACAAGTGAGAGACATTATTGAGCAAATTGGTAAAGGGCTTAATGCACTACATCGTGAAGGTATTATCCATCAAGATATTAGGCCTGAAAATATTATTATTGGCTCGTCGGGTAAATGCACCATCATTGATTTGGGTGCTGCCTATGTGGCGGGTATCAACGAACTAAAACCGCAAACCGACAGTGTTGAGATCACACCTTTTGGCACCGCATTGTTCAGTGCACCAGAATACTTTTTAGGGGATATAGGTGGTGATTCAGCCGACTTGTTCTCACTTGCGGTACTTGCCTATTATATGTTGAGTGGCCGTTATCCCTACGGTACACAAATAGCAAAGGCCCGTACCCTTTCTGCCCAGCAAAAATTGCGATATCAAAGCGTACTCTCGCCTAAGCGAGAGGTTCCGCCATGGATTGACGCTACTTTAAAACGCGCACTGCAAGTAAATCCCAATAAACGTTTTAATGCACTGTCAGAGTTTATTTACCACCTTCACCACCCCATGCCGTCGTTTTTAAACCAAGGTAGAGTGCCATTAATGGAAAAGCACCCTACGCGCTTTTGGCAAGGGGTAAGTGCGCTACTTGTGCTTATCAATTGTGCATTATTTATTTTACTGAATACCCAATAACGCTTTAACCCACTGCGAAATAAGGAAACACTATGATCACCAACCGAAGCCAAGTTACCGAAATGATCCAATCTGCAAAAGTGCGCAAAGGCATTAAATGGAGCCAAGTTGCAGAGGTCGTTGGACAGTCTAAGGAATGGAGCACTGCGGCCTGTCTTGGTCAAATGGCCATGACAAAAGAGCAAGCGTCCGCCGTTGGCGAGTTATTTGAGTTAACTGACGAAGCTATCGCCTGGCTACAGATTGCACCGTATAAAGGCTCGTTACCTACCGATGTACCTACCGACCCGCTTATTTATCGTTGGTATGAACTGGTCAATGTGTATGGCACTACGTTAAAAGAACTTATTCATGAAGAGTTTGGTGATGGCATCATGAGTGCCATCGACTTTTCCATGGACTTACAGCGAGAAAACGACCCAAAAGGCGATCGTGTGAGCGTGGTGATGTCGGGTAAATTCTTACCCTACAAAATGTATTAAAATGTATTTACCTTGGTTGTGCTGCGCTGTGGCCAAGTGTTCTGCTACATAAAAACTTAATTCAGCGATTTTATCGCATACATATCGAGTAGGGTGAGGCGTTACCGCCTCATCCCTCTCACAGAACCGTACATACGGGCCTCGTATACGGCTCATGTACATAGCTATTTAGCGTAATTGCTGAACACATATCCCGTTGCAACATT
>NZ_JAAAWN010000033.1 GCF_010500865.1 Alteromonas profundi | reverse complement strand
TTATTATCTTCAATTGGGTATATTTCACCAGCTCAATATGAAACAGACTACTATGATAATTTAAACGAGTCAGGTAAAGTGGCCTGACTTAAACAAACTGGTCTCCGATGAACTCGGGGCGATTCAAAGAGCGATTAACATCGGTTGATAACAACTTTCACTATGACGGCTTGTTTAAGTTTGCTGCCGTTCAGACTCGCTAATTTTTAAGAATTTAACTATCTGCTTCAGACAAGGACGTTCAACGCCTCAATAATGGGCCAGCAGAAGGGAGGCCCGGCCGTAAGTTGACATTTATCAATTTGCTATACCTTTTCTCGATAGTCATCGTCTACTTCTTTAGCAATTTGCTCAAAATGCTTATGTTGTTCTCGAATATAAAAGAGGTAGATTCGAGCATCGCTATCACTCAGGTCAGACGCATTGTGACCCAAGTAATTCTCCAGTCTCGAAAGTGCATTATTATATTCATCTAGGTCATATTTTATGTATTCATTTAAATCTCCACGCTCCTGCAATGCATCTTCAAATTTTCTATAGGTCTTTTGTATGGAGTTCAGCATGGATAATGCGAATGTGACATTATTGCCATGAGGAGAGTGAATTCCCTCTGCAACTTTGCTAATGGTATAGTTCATGGACGAATGAAATATATCCGCAAGTAAATTGTCTTTGTATTTGTCACGGTTCACTTTATCTGCATCAGCCAGTTTTTCAGAAAGTATTTTATAGCTAGATTCAATGTCTTTTAATTGATCATCGATGATGGGGTATATTTCTATAACTATGAATTCATTGTTCCCCTTATCAAAGCTTCGCATTAAGGTAAACCCTTGTTTTCCGAGACTTATTCTTGAAATATAGTTGTAGTAAGTAGAGCCCTTTGTCTTATTCTTTGTGGGGTGACCAATCGATGCATTGCGCATTGATCGAATTTCCTTGAGGCGGTCGGTTAGTTGAAACTCAATTCCGAAAGCTTCTGATAAATGGCGCATTGCGTCTTGTTGAATAAACAAAGCTTGGAGAAGACCATACGTAAATATGTATTTCAGTCCATCGCTCGAAGGGTATTTCGCACTCAAGTAATCCTGCTGAGAATAGAGCGTGTCACCAATCGTATCTAATGAACAACAAATCTGGTTCCAGTTATCTGACTCTTTTAAAAGATCATTTTGGTAACGCGTAGTATTGATATAGCCTCTGACAGAATCCTCAAGTTCATAAATATTTGTTATTCTCTCTTCAATACTTCGAGTTAGTTCATCTATCTCTGGCAATGCTCAAAACTCCGTTTAGGTGTAGCAGCTTATTGTTGAGACTTCATAGTAACACCCGTTTCCCCTGAAAAACCATTATCTGTGTTTTCATAGGAAAGAATCTTAGACGTCCGGTTTACGTACTTTGAAGACCCACGAGTTAAGCTGACTGGCACCAAAAGACAAACAGCAGACGTTCAACGCTGAGTGAAGGGGCGGCTGTAAAGCCGTCCCGGCACGGAGTGCCCTTGCTTGCACGTCTTGTTATGAATTTGCCTCAAAACCTGACAATGCTCGCGCGTTTCATATCAACTACCCCATTATGCATTGGGACACCCTCATCTAATAGCTGCGACACTTGACCGTTCGGGTCGGCAAGTTTTCCGCTCTCAGGAATAACGCGATTAGTTAACAAGGCGTTAGTCGGCTCTGCGCTGACGGCAGCTTTAAGCATAGCGGTTACGGCCTGTGTACCCATGGGATTACCAAAGGCCCATAGCGCAATTTCCTTGTAAGTGGTCACCTTACCTGGAGGAACATCATTTTGTATTTTTATAAGTGTGTCTTCCCAGTTCATGCTCGATCTCTCAAAGATTCATAACATTTAAATGATGCGGCCCCTAAGAACAGCATATTTATTTTTTAGGTTCTTTTGCTTGCAGACGCTTTTTGATTTCCATCGACATACCATATGTCGGATGCTTTACCATGTTCTTTTATGAAGTCATTTCTTATTTTCTGCACCGCACCATATTTTTTACCAATCCCACCAACGTCGATAATTAGAAATACACCTAAATCAGTGTCATCAGCCTTTTTATAAATTTCTAATTGCTTTTCATATCCATGAACCAAACTACCGTTGTTGGATAATTTAACTTCGACCACTAATCTCGAATCGAACCCCTGAGAAAGCTTAAAGTCTACAGGTCCATTACCCGAATCTGCTTCCGGAGTTAAATCAATATTGTTAGCCTTGCAATAACTGTAAGCAACAGCAAAGAAAAGCCGTTGAGATGCTTTCTCCTTTCTAGGCTTCCCATTCTCATCCCAAAGCTCTTTCCATAGCCCCTTGTTCTCTATTAAATCTTGGAATTGGTTTAGTATTTTATTAACTACTTCTACAACTTCATCAGCGCTCAGCTTTCTATCGGCATAGCTAGAAAGGTCGTAGGGGTAGTCTCTCGGGATCTGGTTTAGTAATTCGGTCCAAAATGACTCACCATTTCTATCATTTTTAAAGTCATATGGCGTAGGTTCTACTTCACGAATCATATCCATTACTTGTTGGAACGCTTCTTTACTTCTGAGAGCAGCTTTTTTGAGTCTCTGCTTCTGCTTTTTGGTCATTGTTGCCCAGATTTCGCCGACATGATCATTTACCCGTTCTCTAAGTTCTTCATTTTCTCTGACAACGCTGGATATATCACTCCAATCAGAAGCAATTGGCAAATCACGTACTATATCATTTGGTACAAATATTAAAGGCTGATCTGAATACGGATTAACTACCAAGTTATAGTTATTGGTTCCGACTTTAAATTGTTTCGTCGGAATTTTTAGTGTTTTATTGACTCTGTCCGAGAATGAAATCAAGTCAGACAGAATAATGTTGGTTGTCATATCACTGATTCGATCAGGCCCAATACCTTCCTCGAATAAAGCTAAAGCCATAAATAGGTCTATATCATCCACGCCAAGCGCGACAATCTGAGAAGCAGTATCAAGTGTGCTAGAGATTAAATCCTTTCCAAAGCCTGAACCCTTTACGGTTGTGCCATACCCCAAACAAGTCCAGCTAATTTCTGAGAAACGGAAAAGTCTTTTTGCATTACGCCATGGAACATCATCTACAGCTTTAGATACGGACAAAAGCTTGATGATTTTTTCAAAGCGCTCCCTATATGATTGATAAGCCCCAGCACTAATCTCCTTATGAGCACTTCCTTTCAATAACAGTGGATCTATAAAGACCAATGTATCGGTATTCAGCAGCACGTTTACAACTCCAAGCTTGTCCAGAACGGCAACATCTACACCGAATTCACTCGAAATCGTGGCTGGATTTTTTATTTTTCCCATTTCCGAATCCTTGATTATTTGAGGGGCTGCGAGAACCTAACTTTAAGCTTTGGGGCGTAGGCACGGGGCTATAATCGCGAAGCGGCCCCGTGTTTGCGTCCCAGCGAACTACAGTGAGTGACAATAGCGTTTTGTTAGCAGTCATATGTTCCTACAGGGCAGTTTGTTGGTCTTGAGCTGTTCCATGCGGTCACTAGTTTTTCTTTATTCTTTGAATGCCACTTTTTAATATTTTTAAAATACTTTCTCAATCCGTTGTTTGGGTGAAGAGGAGATGCGTCCAACAAAGAGAAACTATTTTCTTCTTCGCCATACTTTACGTGAAAATGAGGTGGTGGGTGTTCTTTTGCGTATATATGAAAACTGTATCCACCGTTTCGGGCTATAAGCTGCTTTTTAATCGAGAATACTTCATGGATACCATCATTTTCCTCTTTGAGTTTGATGATAGGACCGCTATCTAAACTTTCTCCGAGTTCATCGATACACGAATCATTAAAATCTACGATGTACAATTTTATCCTCCTTGACTGCTAACATTTAAATGATGCGGACCCTAAGTACCGTATATTAATTTTTATCATACTGGGCTTGCTCCCGCGATCCCATGTTGTGGCTGCGCTGGCATCACAGTTAATATTTTGCGAACCTATTTATATGCGAACCATAGTTCGCATATAAATGAATCACTATTGGAATAGTACAGCTTTACGCCACCAAGTCATACACTTAGGCGTTCACAAAACTGGTTAGTGAGAAAATAAAGCGAATCGACGCTCAAAGCGGCACCCTGAGCGGCAGCAATACGTACGCGGCAGACCACCATTTCACAGAGTATCCTTTTGGCCCTTTAAAGAAATTCTGCGCTTTTGTCTTTAATATACCTATCAACGTTACTAAACATCGGTTTATTTACATTCAAGCTGTAGATGAGAATCTTTCTGCACATGTCCTCTTATTACAATAAGTATATCTTCCTCTAGCAAGACCATTTCATCAATGAGCTCTTCATCTGTAAACGCTGAAAACCTTGGGTCTCTCCGAACATCAATAAGAGGCTCTGTTCTTGAAACGAAACGTCTAAACGCCTCTGCTCCGTCTATATCAGAGGTATAAGCGAGGTAGGTGTCGGCAACAATAGTTTTTACTTTACCAGTGTATGTGCATTCCATGTCAAAAACCGATTTGTGATAGCGATACGGATAAATCTAACTGACTTTCTTCTATGACGTAACTGGACTAGCGCACAGATGTTCAATTTTGTGCATTGACTTTTCCGTCATACTTCATGGGCTAATCCTGTACAGGCTTTCTGCATTCTATTGATGACTCTTTTCTCGTTAGGTATAAGTAGAAGACCATATTTTTCGATGACGCCCATAAACCGCTCTATGTATTCACACCGGTAGGCATGATTTGGTGGTAACCACTCATCTAAACCTTTGGCACCTTTTTGTCGATTAAGCGATGCTTTGACTAATAAAAGGTTTTCAGAATCATTTGCAAATGTCTGACGTTTGTCGCGGGACCATTTATCGCCACCATGGCCATGTGCAAACTTGAGCGGAACAATGTGGTCAAGGTCAAGCGCGGTAGAATCGGTGAATATGTCGCCTGAATACGGGTCATACCATTCTCCGACGGCAACTTGACAACCTTTATCTGTTTTAAACTCGACAGGAATGTTAGATGTTGATATCAACGTTTCGTGACGCGTGTTCTGACAGTCACTATCATCATCAATCCAATGGGGCCAATCGGCTCTATCGTAGTCAGAGGTGAAGGATCTACCTTCCCTTTGCGCCTCCTTTTCAGCTTGTTGATATGCCGATGTTGCTTTGGGTAATCGGCCACCGCTTTCAAGGCAGGCTTCAATCGTACTAAACGCTTCAAAATTCTTGGTTCGATTATAGGATGCACTTGACGTGTCATGACATATGCCAAATGTGCTTTTCTTTACTTGAGCATAAACATCATTGGGTAACCCGCATGACAATATGGAGAAACTCAGCAGAAAGAGTATAAGTGTATTGCTATTCATAATTGCTTTTAAGCTTTAATAACTCCCAAATAATGCCAAGGATAGCGACTAGTATCACCTTTGAAAAGGATATATAACTCGCGTATCGTCCGCCGTTTATCGACGTCACGCATTCATATATACTTAAACTTGCTAAGACTGAATACACACTACGATTGCTTTCCAATCGAAATTTTGAATAGGATTTATGATGACTAGAACCGACTGGATTTTTAGTGGCGATGACCATAGCTTACATCAGGAATTTCCTGCTAAAGGCAGTGATATCAACCCAAGTGACAATACAAATCCGGCACAACTTATTATCGACTTTCCTAATTCTTTTAATGTTACCCAAGGGCACACTGGTGATGATGCATTTTCTCAATTGTCTGTCGATATTCCGGCAGATATCATGGATAGAATAGCCATTGCTTGGTGCAAAAAAAGAGGGCTGCACGGGGCGCTCGGAGGTCCAGTTGGCCTTGAGTTTGGCTCCGTAGATTGTGATTATGACGAGCACGCTTCCGAGAACCTCGAAGAGGATGCTGAGTTACTAGAAGTAGTAAAAGAAAGAGAAGGACAGCCTGAAATACAAGCCAACCTCAAGTTTGATAATATTTTCGATGTTGTTGCAAATACCAAAGAAGAAGCACAGCGTCTAAAAGAAGAGTCTGATAGGTCAATTATGAATAGGGACGCCAACGAGCCAAGTAGAGAGCGTTCGATGCTACCTACTACATCTAAAATAGCGGCCCTTCGTATTCTCGACCGTATTAGAGCAAATGGAAGTATGAATAATGAGTCATCGTTGCTGTCAGCAATCGAAGAGGCGTTATTAGCAAACGACATTATATCCTCTGATGAACATTTTTAGACTCAACCTTGGAGTTTGAAGATAAATAGGTTGCAGGAGTTAATTCACCAAGAGTATACGAAAATAGTCGACGGCTACTCGTTGAGACTAATATGCCCAAAAGAATACCAGCTAATTCGCTTGAACCTATTAGCAATAAAATTATTGAGCGATTAATTCAACAAAGAAAACTGATTTCAGAACACCCTTCGAAATGAAGCAACACTACCTCTAATGGGTAATCTATCGATGAAATAAGTAGTCTAATACGTGTTCTTTATCAATCGGTAACAAACCCTTTTCCAAATAGTCATCTAAGCACTTAATTCTGTAATAAGAGATTGCATACCTGCACGATGGATATGAACACAGAACTTCTATCAAACGTAAGCATACTGATTAGCTGTAGGGTAAGAAGTCAAAGCTACCGAGCTATGAAATGTTGATTGGTAGCAGGAACGTTCATGACTTCGAAGTTTTGTGATTCCTATTCATCGACTTCATTATGACTGAAAGCCCCTCTAGCGGGTCCACCTCAAGAATTTGGCACAACTCAATAAATTCCACGAGCTCTATTTTTCGTCTTGCTTGTTCAATCTTTCCTAAGATGGAATGATGCTTACCCCATTTTTCCGAGACATCTCGTAAAGAAAGAGATCGATCCTCACGATGTGCTTTTAACCACAGCCTAAGTTTGTCGTAATGAGGTGAATAAACTGATGTTTTCATTGTCTCGATGATAGAGACGAAGTAGACTGTCGCGAAATTCGAGACGAAGATTTTTATAAGAGACATACCTCAATGCCAAAGAAGCAGTATGACATTGATATACAGAGTTTTATTCGTTCAACATCATTGGAAACATTTACAGTTACAGATGTCACGAGACATCTTTTACAGATTCACGTAACGTTATTTGACAAAAAGAAAAACGCCACACAGTTCGTTTATCGCCACCTCAAAGCTCTGGAAAGACAAGGAGTTATAAAGACATTAACGACAAACAATCAAAAAGCCATCATTTTCTGTTGGTCAGACCATGAGAAAACCACTAATAAAGTGCAAAAACATCCCCCATTAGAAAGTAAAAGTTATGAGCACATCATAAGTAAACTGAAAGAAAAAATAAGGTCATACAAGGCTGAAATGTTAACAAGTATTGGTGAAACCGAAGCATATGCTGAATGGGTAAACGAAATGCCTGAATTAGCAGACGATATCAAGTCCCAATATCAACAAACGCGAGAGCTAGCAAAGGTGATGCTAGGAAAGGTAAAAGGCTTCGAACGCTTGCTAGCTCAGTATGAAGCACGTCTATGATTGAATTGAGAAGGTGGCAGCGAGAAGCTATCGAAGCTGCCCTAGAAAAATTTGAAGCTTCATACTCTCACTTTTTATGTCTAGCGACACCTGGTGCGGGTAAAACCGTTATGGCATCTGCACTCGCAGATATTCTAATAAAAACAGGCAAGGTTGATTTGGTATTGTGTTTCTCGCCATCAACTGTGGTTGCAAATGACTTTAAGGTTGAACTTGAAGCTATAACTAAGAGACGTTTCTGTGGTGGACTTGGTGCAAGTGGCTCATCACTCACTTATCAAAGTATGAGGTATCTAGATACTCAGTTTTGGACATTACTCGAAACCTTCAATGTATTTGTGATTCTTGATGAAATTCATCATTGCGCCGGTGACGATACTCAAAACGCAAATGCATGGGGAGAACAACTCATAATGAATATACAAGGAAAAGCACGCTACACGATGGCGTTAACTGGTACGCCATGGAGAAGTGACGCTATTCCTATTGCTTTGGCCAATTACGTGAACAGGGATAATAGATTATTGGTCGATTATCGATATGACTTAATTCAAGCGATAAAAGATGGCGTGTGCCGCTCGCCACATATCACTCTACTCGACAATGAGCTCATAAACGTTGCCGAAAATAAAAATAAGCGTTCTTTTACGTCGATTGCAGACTTTCTTCTAAAAAGCGGATTATCGTATTTCGAAATTATTACTCACAATGAGATAATCCGCGAGGTATTGAAGCATGGAATAATACAATTAAATAAAGAACGTCAGATTTCCCCAGATGCTGGAGGATTAATTGTCGCTGGATCAGTGTCTCATGCAGGACAAATTCAACTCTTATTGGCTGAGTTAGGCGAATCCAGTGAAGTTGTAACATATCAGGAAGATGATCCAGAAAGCCTCATTAGGCAATTTAAAAGAAGTTGTCAAAAATGGATTATATCAATTGGCATGATTAGCGAAGGAACCAACATACCTCGCTTAAGAGTTTGTTGTTATTTATCTCTGGTCACTACAGAGCTTTATTTCAGGCAGGTGTTAGGGCGGGTTTTAAGAAATCAATATGCACCTGTCGAGACTGGTTATCTAATTGTTCCCGCACATCCTCGTTTGCTCGAGTATTCAAAACGGATCGCCGAAGAAGTACCGCATTACGCTGTGATAAAATCATCAGGAGAAAACGAAAGTGATGACTTGTTTGACTGTAGAGTAGAAATGAGTAGACACACCCTATCCGGGTGCACGGAACGTGAAAAAGACGTACAACCACCGGGATGTGTTCAAGTTGAAATAAAGACTTCTCAAGGTTTGCTATCTTCATGGTATGACTCATCTATCGACTCATTCGGTCGCTTTCAACAAAAAGTTTTATCGTTATAAATTTACTCAACCACTGCTTTCTAAAAGCTTTTTTACTTTTTATTGTAAAGCTGGTAACTAAGCGCGAATTACGCTATAGATAAGTATAGTACTGAACGGTGTTCAACTGAACGGCCCCTGTGTACGTCCTTCAATCCGTCGTCCTGATGAAAATCAGGATCTGCTGCGTACGTAATGCAGACGGCCTATTTTCGAAGTTGCTCAATGGCAATTCTAAAGGTCGTGTTCAGACAAGGAGCGGACCTTTGCCGTAAGGTCTTTTAGTCATTGAGATAGTGTATTACTAACTCATTTTTTATTCTTCCCGCGCATATCTAATGATACAGGGGGTAAATTTTCAATTAGTTTCGTTTTCTTACCGTGCTCTATTTCCACATAGCCCATCGTATCTAACCTCACAAGGTTTTCTCTAACACCAGACCTGTTCCAATTAATAGCTTCAGCTATTACTCTTTCGCCCGGTAGCTCATCTCCTTTTTTAAAGTTTGTGGAAATATATTCTGATAAATCATAAAAAGAAGGAGAGCGTTGAACAACTTCGTAAAAGACAGGCTCGCTCTGTATGAGTTTTATTTCTTCGATGACATCTACACTGACTTTTTCAGATAAATAATTAGTCGCGTTATGAAGGAAACTTTCAGTACGATAAATCTGTATTTCCTGTCCCGTTTCATCATGAAACTCTTTGAACAATTCTGGTCGTGCGGATAACGTTCTTCCTGCTGATTTTAACCACCAATCCTCTTTAGTATCTTCGGTAATCAGAATGACAGGAGTTTTATGTTCTTTTGCATAAGCAATGATTTGCTTCCACATTATCAGGTCACCATACCTACGCTGCTGGCCAACCAAGTTTCTCTCATTTTCATTCTTGTGGGCATCTTCATAGCCGGGTGGGATTTTACTCTGATACCGAGCTTTACCTTCTTCAAAGAGCCTCTTCAAATCCTCACTAGCAAAGGGCTGACCGACTCTTTTCCCAATTATCTCGGTGATTTTCCCCTGTATCTCGTCATCATTCAGTCGTTTTATATGTGATTTCTTGGAATTTTCGAGATGCTCGTTCAGCTTTTCAAATAACTCTTCAACCTCTCTCAACAACCCCGGAGGTAAGAAAGGATGGCGATTTTTCTGGTTGAATGAATTATATAACTCATTGATATCATTCAATGTCGCGTCGTAGTTTTTAGATTGTTCATTAATTACAGAGGGTCGGTTCTGAAAGTATTCCAGAGCAGCTTGGTGGGGTAACCAAACACGTGAACTATGATTGTTTAGTAGATTAAGAAATGCATCACGGGCATCGTCAGAATATCGATAGAGATCAAGCAGAACATTTGCGTCTGGAATAATTTGACCATCCCGCCATATGGTTTCAACTGCTTTTTCGTTAGCTCGGTAATAGCCTTTAAATAACACTTCTAAATCAGCTTTATCTTCCATAACAATTCCTGAAAAACTTTGTATTCCAACCTAACAAGCACAAATAAAGAGTTTGTTTTCCGTAGGCAGGATATCACATCATTTATTGATATTGGGCGAGTTTATTAGAGCCCAGTTTTTCTTTGATGTCTTTACGCCTAACAGAGTCAAAGGCACCTTGAGACAAACAGCAGACCTTCAACATCTCACTAAGGGGCAATAACAGATAGGCTAAAATTAGGAACGAAGTTACACTGCCCTTGCGTTAGCGTCCCAGCAGCCGAAGCGCGAGCCTTGAGTGGCTTTTTCAGGTTTTGAGTTTATGAGTCTGAACAATTCCATTGCATACATACAGACAACTCCTGAATACATCCTCAGCGTTAATAAAGAACTCACTATTCAAAATAAGCTCTTTATGCCCACCACTGTAGTATTTTAATACGTAACCATCATGATGATCGTGAATAACCTCACCGTGAGCAAAGGCGTTTCTCCAAAGCATAAGCTTATTTAGATTAGCTTTTAAATCTCTAATAGAATCAGGTTCAAGGAGTTCAAACTTCTCTAGCATTCTTGTAAATGCCTTTCGCTTAAATGAAAAAGAGAAGTCTGATGTGCCAACTATTTCATTGATGAAATAGTCACGCTTCTGCTTGGATTCTTTAAACAAGAATTTGCTCATAGCATCAATAATTCGATCTTCGATCGTAATCATTGCCGCAAGTATTTCAGAACGGTTTCTCTCGATGACTGATAAATCTTTATCCACATTAGTTGGAAAACCAATAATCTTATCACCGCGGTCTATATCAAGCCGAAATGTAATCGCTTTGGGAAAGTTAAACTCTTTCATAAAAAAACTAAATTCCGCATTTGCGGCTGGTTGGGAGCGCAGCGGAAACCCAGTTATGTTCCCCCGACAAGCGCTTGTTAGGAGCCTCTAGCCAGCTCATGCCTAAATGCTGCATGAACACCATAAAAAAAACCACTCAAATAATCTAATGCTTCTTGAATTTTGCCTAGTGCATCGGCATCCATGTCATACGTTTCGATTAGTTCATCATTTTGACCGAACAATAAAACTAATTTTGCAGGCTTATCCTGATTTTCAAAAGCACCTTCAAATTTTGTCTTTTGAATCCGTGACTTTTTGGCATCCTGATGAGCGCTCCCGGATTTAGGATACCTAAAAAAAGTGCTTTTAGGATCAGTTCCACTGACCATGTCAATTTTGGATCTAATATCCGAAGGCATATCCCAACAAGTTGTTTCTGGGAGTGCTACTTTGCAATCCTCGTAAATCACCTCGAAGTATGAGTACAGGTCAGATAAGTTGTGGATATTGTCCATTGGTCGCCACTTATCTCGGACTCTAATTGCAGGCTTGTCTAAACTGAACCCATCTCCGAATCCAATAGAGTACTTCTTGTGAAGAATAAAAATCACTGACTTTAGGAATAACTCTATAGCATGTCGATGTAGATAACAAAGAGGTAGAACTCCATCCAAGGATGAAGCATGTGCTTTTAGAGTTTCAGCTGCATGTCTGAAATTACAGCCTGTAATACCCATGCCGCCGTCATAGTGATTTGATGGTGGAGTAATTAGATAGCTCATTTAGAACGGGGACTCCTTACAGCTTATTACTGGAGACTTCATAGTATCCTGTTTCCCATAAAAACCATATTCTGTGTTTTCATGGAACGGGCTAAACGTCTGCTCTTCGTACACAGTTGACCTACAGCCAGCTTTGGCTGGCATCAAAAGACAAACAGCAGCCCCTTATCAGTAGCGCACATTAACTTCAGATAAGTGCCACACCTGACCTTTTCAAAAATATTTCTCTTACATAGTAAAAGACTATTAGATGAGTATAAGTTCACTCAAAATAACTTTATTTACTTCGATATCAATAGACATTTTTACATCCGATTGCGTTGAATTCGCATTTATTTTTTGTATGTCAGATGGTCTTAATGCTCCAACGGCTGCTTCACGTATGTTTCAGCCCTCACAGCGTCAAAGGCACCTTGAGACAAAAGGCGGACATCGAACGCTAAGCTTTTGGGGCACTATCGAAAAACACCGTGACGCCTAAAATCTAAACGAAGTGAGCCTACCCAACTCAAGAGTAATGATTATTAGCTAATGAATATTCTTCTGAATTAATTTTACAATACTTGGGTCGGAATATTTCTGGGCGAGCTGCTCTACTGATAAGCCACTTAAACTTATTGTTACGTCTGCGCCAAGTTGTATTGCAGAGTTAACTTTGCCCCAGCTTTTCGAGAAAATTCCTTCTAGCATTCGACCATTTGGTGTGCCCATTAAAGTCTCCGGAATACTTGGAATTCCTTGCTCACTTTCTCCTCTAAGCTCGTGTTCTTTATTATTAGACTCAACAGGTATATTTTTGCGAAGAAGTGATACTATACTTGGCTCACTGTATATTTCAGCTAACTGCAAAATGTCATAACCGTCTACAATAATGCTTAAGTCTGCGTTCAATTGTATAGCTGAATTAACTTTTCCCCAGCTTTTCGAGAAGATGCCTTCCAGAAGCTTACCTTCAGCAGTACGTCTTAGTGTATCTGGATTTTTAGGGTTGTCGCTGTTTGCAACAGGAGCTTCTAGCACATACTGCTTAGGAGCGATGGTAGGTTGCTCTCTTTGGCAGAAACGACAAACTTTGGCTGCGGCTTTTATTTCCTCCGCACAAAACGGACAAGATTTCGTTTCGGGCTTTACAGAGGGGCGCGTTTTATTAGCAAGCGGTTGGGTTGATGTAGAAGCGGGCGTGCTTGTTGGTTTCGTCGTCGTTATCGAGTCATCATAATTATCAGGAAGAACCAGTAACAGTATTAACGAGAATAGTGGTGATAGAAGCAAGGCTATGAAAAACCAGCCTAACTTGCTTCGACTTTTACTTCCAGCGACTATAGCTACAACAAAAGCAAAAACTAACCAACTGATGACCAATAATTCCATTTTAAACCTTCCTTAATCCTTGTAGGACTAATATGGAATAAGTACGTAAAAATGTCTAGTAGTGATAATAGGCTCAGCTCTTGATGCGAAAGCGAAGCGTAGTATCCTCAAACCTTACCACTTAAATAATGCTATACCCTATCTGCCTGCTTATCATACAGATTAGGTTTTGGTCGCTAGTCATTAACTTAATCGCAAACCTGCTATTGAGCTGGCAAGGCCTCATTCAAGGTTTCTTTTATCATTGATAAATACCTAATTGCCTTTTCTGGAGTAGTATCTTCAGTTTTAAATCCTCGTTTGTCTCTACCACAAGACTTGCAAAAAGAATCATCTGCATCGTTTTCTTTTTGACTACACATGCATTCCCAAAGCTCTTTTTCTTTACCTAATAAGCCTTTTTTCTTTTTAAAGATAGCAATTGTAGGGAAAGATGCTTCAACAGTATCTATTAACTCATTAAGTAAATTAATATCATCTCTCGAATAAAGCCGTTTGGGCTTAATAATAGTGTTAAGCATGGCTTTCTTGTGCGCAAGGCTGTTTGACTTTGATTTCAACAGGCTGATTGAACGGTGGTAGTCTACGAGAATCATCTTATTGATAACCTTTTGAATTGTCCTAAGCTCACCCTCCTTGCTGGTTTTCTCAAAAAGTTTGTACCCTAGCGCAATACTATCATCGAAGTCGATTGAGGCTACGTAGGCGAAAAGGCGCTCTTCTTTTAGACCACTGTTGACCATTTCCCATTCGATAAAATCTCCCATTTCAGGCACTTTGAGTTCGAGAAGCCTGCACCATTCATCATTAGTCATCTCAAGTGGTGCTGACTTGTGTTGTTCGACAAGTATTCTTTTTTCTATAGCATCAGCTAAAACGTTACCTGTTACTAGGCCTGTTTTCGTATCCTCTGAGTTTTCAATGTGCACTTTGTCTAGCGTTACTGCCGTACCATAAGCAGTTATCATGAACATTGATTTACCACCGCCAGAAACTTCATCGACGTCAATTGTCACACTTATAACAGCATTGGCTCCTAGTTCAATTGCTTCGTATTTGAGATCCGTCAGCGCCTGTGCTTTTATCCTGCTTATTTGGTCAGCATATGTTGCAGAGCGGCCACCGAAAAAGTCACTCAACCCAGCAGCGATATCTGAAAACACGTTGGTCCCCGCCACAACGTGTGCGCTTACTATTCCGAAGTATTGTTTTATTTTTGCGCCGTCTAGTGTGCTGCTAGTTGTTATAAGTACATCCATATAATTATTCATTGGTCGAACTCTCCCTGTTTTTTACTTAACTCTACTCCAAAACCATAGCATAGGCTTATGAATAAAAGCGCAAGTTTTGGAGTGGCTATTAGGTATTTTGCTATAAGTTTGCGCAGTAAAATTCAACTTTTTTTGTGCTTATCATTTGGCAGATATATCGTTTCATGCACTAATGGGAACTAACAAAATGGTCGTTGCTGAAGTGCGTTTTTCGCAGCGCTCTGTCTTTGAAAAAGCACTCTTCGAGGCTGCTAAACATAAGGAGATGCAGCCCCCGAGGTGAAGTACCAACGGCAGCTACTGGCACAAACGAGCGGACGGTAATGACTTATGATTGTTGGAGCCGTTTTTCGCGCATGTCGATTAATAACATTTGAGAGCTACTTGTTGAAGCCGTTAGCTTTTAGCTTCAATCATGTCAATAATTCTCGGTGTTCCGTGAAGTTCTGCGTAATCTTTGTGGTTAAACGCGAGAGGACAGTCTGCTACAGATAACTTGGTTTCAAGTATGGCTTCAACTCGCATTTCATCTTTTTTGTATATTGCGTCCTGAAGAGCTTTGTGAGCGTCTAGGTCATCTTTGAATGCTAATGCGTTTCCGTTTAACCCGCCAATGTCGCTGCCACAGTGCTTGCACTTAATCGCCTCTGCTTTAACTAATTCTGCGCAATAAAGGCATTTTTTTTCGCTGCCGCTCTGAATGCGCTTAGCTTCAGATTTCTGGTCATTCGAGTCGGTTAACATCACGATAAGTAAGCTGATGAGTGGGGATAGAAGCAGAGACAAGATGAAGTAACCGAAAAAGCTCTTGCCCCGCTGCGAGGCAAACAAACCTACTAGTAACGAAAATATTCCCCAGAAAATGAAAAACGGGCTCATTGAAATCCTTTTAATATTGTTGTGTTAGCTGTTCTGTAAATTAGCACTCTCTTGATAACCACGCAAAAATTAGTGAGTCTGCCACGACTTTAGTGGACACATCGTAACCACACTTTGTTGCAGGTAGGATGCTAAGCGGGCCAACGATTGTCAGCATTGTCTAGATTAGAAGCTCTATAGGCACGAATGTCCGAAAAACTTACATAGCTGCCTAGGTACTAGCGTAGACAGGCATCAACAGACAACTAACTGACTTTGTGGTCTATCCTAATGTGTTGAGTTATTACTTCGCCTTTTATTAATGTACTTATTAAACAAAAAGGAAAGCAAACCCAAGAATGCAAGCAAAGAAAATAGTATTGCGAGACCTCTCAAATTTCTTCTTTCCTCTTCTTGCAGCAATTGACGCTTACCGTCTTCCATTTTAGCTTTTAGCTGTTCGTCTGACTCGCAGCTACGAGCTATACCCTTAAATTTGTTTCCTACTACAAATCCAAGGTTTACAGGAACCCGCTTTATTTCAGTACCATCAAGCAATACTCTAAGTCCAAACTCTTTTCCAGTTTCAATTAAGTTGGATATTGGAACACCGTTGATTTTTTTGTTATCCGACATAGTGTGACGAAGTTGCTTAAGTGAAATGAAGTCTCTGAGGGGGGAAGCATCTAACTTTATATTTGCTTTACGCTCTGCAAGAACATTAAGTAATTCTTCTTCGGTTAACTGATTAGAAAAAAGCTTATTATCATCCCGTATAAACTCAATCTCTATTTCAGAGTCCAAATCAAACTTATGACCACCTAAAAAGCTTTCATTTATAAAAACTGTCAGCCCTTGAATGTAGCCATTAACCTTATACTCACACGAGTATGTAACACTGATGCTGTAGCCTTCTTTTCTAACATTATAAGTATTTGAAACGTCGGTCATAAAGGGTCTTACCCATTCACCATCACTAGCCCATGATGGTGCACCCAAAAGTGCAAGGCAAATAAAGACACAGGTGTTAAGGAGTTTGTTTCTCGACATAATTTCCATATTAAGACCGAAAAAATAATCAGCAGACCATTACTTTATCACTTTGATAGCACTGTGCCAGCTTATGTCGTCGCTTTTTTGTATCAGTGTCCGCTGTACGCATTTTATGTTCGCCCATCATACGAGCGAGATGACAGCGGATCATGGCTATGCCACTTGCATATTTTTATTTTTCACACAAAAATTACCAGTAAATATTGATTTGCTTAACATTTTTTGAGTTCGAATTTAATTATTTCGGTCAAAAAGATGAGTTACTGTGTTTGTCGGCAATTGAGAGCGTAGACTCTGATTTTCTAGAGTTAGTTCTAGGATCCTAGCTTGAGCGTCCAGCAATTGGCTTAGCGCCTTATCTCTCTGCTCTTCAAGAGACTGATACTTCTCTTTTAGATCGCGATTCTTGGATCTTTGAGCAAGCATCATTTGTCTTGGTGTTTTTGTGCTTTTCTCGTCTTTGTGAGTTTCGATCCATTCCTGTATTTCTGATACCAACTCAGGAAACCTTACTCGCCTAAGTGCGGAGGGGTCGACACCAGCCTCCTTCGCAACGTTGTTCTGGCTGAGAGGCGTGCCTTTGGGGAGAATGTCAGGCTTTCCCTGCTTAAGACGTTCGAAGGCTTCTCTAAATTTCAGTTCAGCCTTGCTGACTTTTCTTGGTTTAGTTACTTTCGATGACATTAATCGCTCGCTCCGCTGATTCTAGCTGTGCTTGTAATGACTCATACATGGGTGAGCCCTCTGTAGCATTGATAAGCTGTACTGAAATTACATCTTTAAGGGCTTGTATTTTGGGTAACTTTTCTTTATCCAATATCGCAGAGGCGCATGGTTTTTTCAATCCGAAGCCCATGCAAGAGCTGATATTACTAATCCCGCCAAGTGGGCATGGCGGTCCTGAATTTGCGCAACCGCCAAGAAATGTTTCTCGATAACTAATATTTCCCGCTTTAGCTGCTTTGACTAGCTGCGTATGGTCTTTTTCAGCTATCTCGTGAAGGAGCTGATCTTTCCGCTTGTCACCATGCGGAGAAACATAGTGTTCAGCTTGTAAAGATTTAAATTCACGAACCATAGCTAGATACATTTCTCGAAGATAATATCCGCGAGCTTCTTCATTTAAGGGTTCTGCTAGACGATAAAAGTTTTTACCGTAGTACTGGCTCATAGCCCGGCTTGCATGTTTGAGTTGGTACTGAAGCGAGGCTTCATTAACCAGTCCGCTCGCTAGCATGTTAACTGCGCCAGTGCGCCGCAATTGATGCCAGCTTATCGGCCAGATATTGCCAACTGAAAACTTTTTTGGGTCTAGACCAAAGGTCATTCGATTAGCCAGTTCGAAATCAGCCTCGGTGATAGTCATTTGTCTTGTATCAAATAGTTTTGGCCAAATATTCCAAATGTCGGCATAAGTCCTAATCTTTTTGAACTTTTTTGAGCCCTTTGATGAGGGGGTTCTAGCACTCCATGGTTCATGGGGCAAAGATTGCAAAACTGGGTTAGCAATTTCGTCTTCAGATAATTCAATGTTTGGATTTTCAACCGCTGCTTTAAGACGCATTCTTGCAACACTCGTCATAGCATCAATGGCTAATTTCACAGTTGGGGATACAATCCAGCGAGCATCATCATCCGCTATCGTTTTAGTAGTAACGCCTTTCAATAAATGAATATTTTCACCAATTGGGTCCGTCTCCACTTCATAACAGTCTGCACGCAATTTTCCTCCTTCACTTACGCGCATCAATGAAAAGTTTAGAATATATGCTAAGCCTACAGAGCTTACTAAACTTAGATAACTCGAAAGATTTTTCAGCTCTAGTTTAACCCCGATGCCGCACCACTTCTGTAATAACTCGTCTATTTTGTAACGTTTAGCGGTTTCTTCAAATGCACCATAAAAGACCTTCCCCGATTTTTGCTTACCGAGTGTTCGCTTGACATTAAATGGTGAATTATCCCCAAGCCCTCCGAACGCACTTGACAATCTTCCTCCGGCATTTGTCGTGTAAGCCTGCAAACAAAAATGATAGCAAGCTTCGATGGCTTTTAGATGACTTAAAAAGTCATCTAAACATTCTCGTAAACGACTCACCTGATAATGCCATATTCGCACAGGAATATAGGCAGTTTGAGTTTCGCTTACATCAGGTAATGTTTCACTGAAAGTCTTCATGCCCTCTTGGTCCAGAATGGTAAGTCCTAATTTATCGTTGGCAAAGGACAAGGAGTCCAAATATGAGATCACTCTATAGCCCCTGGAAGAGTAATAGTTGGCAGCCTCTTTGATTACATTTGGAAATTTATAGAGCTCAGATGCCAATATCCCGTGGTCTGTACAGGCTACAAAGAGAGGTTTCATGCTTTCAAATTTATGGACTAAAGAACTAGCTGCACGCACTGCGCTTGAACCCCAAAGCCACCAAGCGACTATTTGACGCAATATTAAAGCATTTTCATGACTTACCTTTCTTCCTTGACCGGGCCCGTCTCCAAAATGAATAGTGAGTGTATACCCTGCCCAAGGAGATAGATCCCAGCGAACATCGCTATAACGAGAAACCACTTGTCCTGCCGCGTCAATAATCACGGGAAAATCGTCTGGGGGAGGCCAACTTGGTGGTCTAAAATTAACCGAATTTGTTTTAACTATTGATGACTCAATTTGTAACCCTGGAAGCTCGGCAATATTCATACAATTGTCTCCAGCAATTTGATATGGCCGTCCCAATATGGGTGATACCTTCCAGAACGAATTAAATCTTTAGCGTCCTTGACCCAGTTCGCTCTGATCTGACTTCCCGAAGAAATCGCATCAAGCTTTTGAGTAATTCGTTCGATGACTCGATACCCAGGATGTACTTCTTGTTTTTTGGATGGTTTATAAAGGGCGGTCTCCAATTTTTTGAGTTGAAAATGAGAAGCGAGCTTCCAGCAATACTCAGAACTCATAATATCTCTATGCTTCGTGCAGAAAAGGCAGCCTTCTGGACTTATGCAATCTGGTTTTGGTGCTTCGGTTGGGAGGTTAGAAACAAGCTCAGGTTTGTGATGCTTGTCAATACAAACACCGGGGCCTGGCGGCGAAAAAGCAGGATCTGTTGATTTGTGGAATCTAACAATTTCAGCAGCGGCTGATTGATGGTGTGGCATTTCATAGTCACGAAGTAGTACACCTTTATCGTGTGCCATTTGTTCAGCAGTCAGGTCTAGATCACGACTTCGTCTCAGTAACCAGTTAACTCGGGTTTTACGCAGTTGCTGTGGTCCAACAAAACTTACGTCGACTTTCTTCAATGTCTCTTTAGTAGTATTAAACTTTATTTTAGCGCCTTTAGCGCGAATCATGCCTCTACTCAAAATCGGAAATAATCGATTGTCATGATCACTAAAACCCGTTTCACCTAGCCAACCCATGTATTTTTCTAGATGACACCGATACGATTTAAAACATCGAAATATAGCGTCACCGCTTCGGCGGCCTTTGTAAACACGAAAGACCTCAAGGTCTTCACCGCTTGATTTCCATCTATAGCTTTCTTTTTCAAGGCCCGCAGCTTGTGTAAGGTTCATTCCTGTTTGCGCAATAAATATAAGCAGCTCGGCTTCTATTCTTTGGTTAAGAATTGCAGAACGCTTGTGTCTATCGAACAGGCTCTCACCATCCGGCAAGGGTGCCCTTGCAATCTCGGCATTACGTCTTACCGCAGCATTTTTGACTGTATTAATATCCATGTCAGGGTCCATTAAACTACCTGCTAAGGTCAGAATCGCCTCATTGCCGATATTAATGCGTATTGGAAGTTTTCCCCGCACCGTTTCTACATCTAATGCTTCACATATTTTTGTTAGTAAATGGCCGAACTTAAATGTATGGTCTAAATTTTGTTTATCTGCTTCGGTCCCTAATACGCGTTTTTTTTCAATCGGCTTTCTCATTCTGGTTTGAAGCAATAAATTTCCACCAGGCTTTGCTCCCGGAAGACGTAGTGCTTTCGCAAGCAAATTTGCCATCTTTGATGTTTGCCGATAGGCATAGATAGCACTAATTTCCTTTTTTATCTGGTGCCTGTGTATTTGGACATCAGTCCATAACTTAAATATCTCTATTACATTTTCGGACGAAATCTGTTGTGAGTTTTTGTCTGACCACGCGAAGAAGCGCCACAGGACTTCTAAACTTGATTCAACCAGCGCTCGGGACTTTCCAAGACTAATCATTGAACAGATGGCCTCATGAAATGCTACTACTAGCGGAATTCGTTCTTCGATTCGCTTGCCAAACTTATTGCCTTCAATTGACACTATTGCAGATTTACGAGGTATGTTAGACGCGCCTTTAAACAGTAGTATTTTTAGGTCCCATGGGACTTGATGAGTGCCAATAGGATAGCTTGGGAATGTAAGGTCTAATTCACTCATCAGTATTCCCCCTTGCCAACCCCATAAATAGATTGGTAAAAGCGTCGGCTGCGTCGGCCATGGCTTTGTTAGTCTCAATAAACTTAATGTACTGCATGGTCGTAGCTTCCTCTTTATGCAAGCAGGCTTCTCGAACAAACTGTATTGCATCACCCACAGGCATAAATTTAAGTGCAACACGCATTAACTCAGTTGCAAAAGTTGCTCTGGTTCGATGAAAGTGAAAGCCATGTAATACTTTTATTCCTGCTTTTTTCCCTGCTGCTCGAAGACGAGACATTTCAACGTTAATGGCCCTACTGTCATCACCAGAGTATGAATTCCCGTATCGAGTTAGAAAAAGCAAGTCTTTATCTTTAGGGTCTGCTAATGCTTGTCGCTTCAATCGCCTTGTACTGACTGAATAATCTAACAAAAGCTTAAGTAACTCCTCTGGGATTGGAATAGCCCCAGAAACACTAAATTTCGTTGCTACTGGCGGCCTTGCCGCAGGTCCAACAGCCAAGCGCTTCCAACCAACTTCCGGAACAATCGTCGCATTATGTAATGTGTTTACCTTGAGGTCAGTGATGGAGCCGATCCTTAACCCGGCAAAAAAACCTAACCTAAGCATCAGTGATAGTTCTTCAGTAGAAACCTTATCTGCCAAAGTAAGTATTTCTCTCATTGCCGAGATAGACACTGGCAATAAGCCATCTTCCAGTTGGATTGCACCTGCAACTTTACGATTAGGTATGGAGAGATCAGTACTAGCAACACGCATTGTGTGCTCAAGTCCAAAAGAATTCGTTAGTGTTATTCCTACTGACCGTTCTTCCCACATCGGCCATTCAGGGGAGATTAGCCGTCTTGATTGGCTCCACTTATAAAAACGAATAGCTGCTGCCATTCTCTGAGACGCCGTACTTGGAGCAAGCTCGCCATTATTTCTTGCAGCAATTAAAGCACCTCTAAATCTTACAAGACATCGTTCACTCTCTCTTTCGGGAAAATGCCACCATGAAATGGATTCACCCTCCAACCATTTAGCGTAGCCAAGTAGATGAGCCATATTAGAACGAACAGTTTTTAGATCACGTTTAAAGGATGTAGCTTGCTCCAACGCCCAAAGATTGGCTTCAGCCCAAGTTGAATTATCTTCCCAAACAATCTGTGGCAGATTTGTGATGGGTTTTCTTTTTAACTCTTTCCACTGGAGAGAATGCCCACTTGTATCTATGCTTCGTGGCTGATAATGGATAAATTCAAGACTGGCCATAATGTTTCCGAATTAAAAGCTCGATACTTACCAGCAGAAACTACAGCCTGAATAGAGAGCGACTTAAAGTGTCACCATTAAAGCATGTAGGGTGTGGAATTAAAAGAGGGTATGTAACGTTTGCCACATGCAGGGTCAAAAACGACAATTTTTGATAAACGCTCTAAGAAAGCATTAATCTGCTTTTTGGAATGCCTTGCCTTCAGCAATTCATCTCGAAGTTCGTTGAGGAATAGCGGCTCTAATGTTTTAAGAATATTGGGTACTGAAGTGTAGTGCATACCCAAATTGCCGCGCATCGTCGGGTCAACAATTGCTTGAATGCTTGAGCCTAGAATGTCAGGGTTTATATGTTTCCAATCAAGCGAAGCCGCTTCAAGCAGATACCTGTAGGCCTTTGGAGTAAATTCGGGAACAAGAACTTCTCCGCTGAAGAGCCCACCGTTTACATATGGAAACTCAGTTATCCAAGAAGCTAAATATGAACGATTAAGTTGATCGACATCCAAAACACTAAAGATTTCGGTGATAACCTCAGTTGCATGCTCTCCATCACTGCCCGCGCGGTTTTTCAGTGCTTTGGTAAAAATATCTTTCGGGAAAATACCGGTATCTTCTGCAAACAAACAGAAGATTATCTGAGTCATGAAGTGGTTAAGTGCATGGCGTTTATTACCTTCCAGCCACTCAGGATTCCTCTCAATAAGCGCATCGTAGACTTTAGCCAGTTTACCAGTGGCCTTGATGTCGACTTCACTTTCTTCTTCTCGACGAAAGCCTTCTTGCCCTGCCAATGGCAAAAAGAGTTGAGGCTCATCTTTAATCTTATCGAGCGTGCAGTCTGTCAGCTCGTCATACTTTCTATCGTAAACAAGAATGTGGGAGCCATCGTTAATCACCACCAGTCTGACTTTGGCTTTGAGTGTCTTATGGGATTTTTTAACCGAGTCGATAGTTGCGTTCAGCTGTCCTGGTGAGCATGGAACATAATGAATTTTCTCGCGCCACAACAGCCCATTCTCAAATTCAGAGGTGTTTGCCTTACTTGTACCCAACCGTTTAAGCGTTGCTGAAGAACTGAACAAGGCAATAAGTTCTTTCCCATACTCTGCCGGGGATAAATTCCTGTTCGCAAGCTCTTCAAGCCCGTTTTCTATATCGACGATGTTTAGTTTTTTTACTGCTGACATACATCTCTTCCTTGTTTAGTGCAGTAGTTCTGCAGCATTGTTATTTTTTGTATCTAATGTTTTTAGAAGCTGGGCCATTTCTCTATCTGGCCAAATGTAATCTTTCTTATCTTTTACGCCACAAGGCCTATGGCTTAAATCTGCGCTGTATCGGTACGGATTGATATCCGCTACCGACGTGTTCTTGTAATACAATCCGTAATCAATATCTTGAGATACTTGATTCATCGTACCTTGTACCGAACGATTACAGTTTGTATCGAACGTAAGTGGTTGGTAGTTCGTCGCACCGATATCAACCAGTTCAGGCGGCAAATCGCTTTTCAGCAAGGTGTTAATAAACACGTCGTTAAAATGCCAATCGAGGTTTCCGAAGTCTTTCTTGGTTAGGCATGGAATAAACAGCGTAAAACGTGTGGCATCATGTACCGCGATTACACATTGTCTTCGCTGAATAGTGATAAGGTTTGCATGCCAGTTTAGCCACTGTGCCTGAATACCTATAGCAGTAGCAGGTTGCTCTGTAGCTTTCACCGTCTCAGGCAGCTTGGCGTAAAGCTTCTTGGTGCAATGGAGGATCAATTACCACCTCCGCTTCCGTTATCTTTAACTTCATACCCCGGTGCAATCGCCAAGTTTTGCACATTGTTCAGAGTAAACCGATTTTGTAGCCAAAGCTGGTATTCTGGTCCAATTAAGGTTCCGCGCTCGGTGCAGTCCACATTCCATCGTCTTAACAGATAACCCGCCATTGCCGCTCGCACTTCGATAAGCAGTTGCTTGTTTTCCATGCCGTAATCCATTTCGATAGCGGTAGGATGTTCAACATTCTTGGGGTGCGGCACGAGTTGAAGCGGAATAAGGCGCTGCCATTCGGTATCGGCTTTGGCGCTTTCCTCCTCCTTAGGAACGTCTTTAATCGTTACTTTGCTAATACGTGTTAGTACAAAGTCACGGAAACTCTGACTCTTACGATCAAAGGCGCGAACGTGCCAGCGTAGGCCATTGTCCACGATAGAGTGAGGTACGAGTTCTCTAGCATTCGAACCGCTAGAAAGTGACGTGTAGATAACGCTAACCGCTTTGTTATTAAGAATGGCCTGAACAAGGCGCGCAACTATAAAGATGTCCGGTACATTCAGACTAGACGGTGCTTCTACTGGGAAATGAATATCGCCTATTGCATCAAACCCGTCGGAGATATCGTTGGCGAGTTTAGTTAAGGTGCGTCTTGCGTCGTGTTCAAAAACAGGCTTGAACTGAGGCGTCTGGAAGTATCGCTTTTCTCGCGAATCGTAAGACAGGTTATCCGGTGCAAGCTCTTTGTAAATTCCGAAATCGCGTGAACCTGCCGACAAGCCGACCTGAAAACGATTAATTAAGTCCTGACGATAAATCGCACCTTTGAATAACAGGCAAAAGTCGATGTAGGCAAGGCGTTGTTTTTGAGCAAAGCTGATGGAGTCGAGCATCTTCCCTGTGTACTTTTCTATACTTTAGTTCAGTGTGGTTCATTTTGAGACGGTTGTAAAGGAGATACATATCTAACTGCTCATGAATTGGGGCTTAAACTCCTTCTTCCTTTCTTCAAGTTCTACTTCTGTTGAGGCCAAGAAGGAGTGTAAGTATCGTAGGGCGACTTATGAAACCACTAAAATTCAAAAGATAAAAACTGTACCGTAATTTTTTTACGGCACGATAAAGCTGTGCTATCTTGACACAGAATATTGGAGACTACGATGCTTACTTATTTTTCGGTGCAAGGATTTAGGAATTTTAAAGACAAACTAGAATTCGATCTGCGAAGCACTAACAAGTATGAATTTAATACACATGCTCTCAAAAACGGCACTGTAAACCATAGTGTCATCTATGGTGAGAACGGTAGTGGGAAATCAAATGTCGGTTTGGCGATATTAGATATCGTTTCACACGTCATACCTGATTCAACCGTGCAAATAAATACATTGAAAGATAACTTTCTCAATGCGGATACGGATGAGCAACACGCAAACTTTGAGTATGAGTTTGAGATCGAAGGACATGAAGTGGTATATCGCTATGGGAAAACTGACGATTTGAGCCTTGTGTATGAATCACTCCATATAGACAAGCAACTAGTCGCGGAAATAAACAGAGACGAAGGTCACAAAGCTTTCTTTGATTTAGATGGTAGTGAAAATCTGAAAACTGACATATCCAGAGCTGATATCTCCATCATTCGTTATCTCAGTATGTCCGTGCTAGATGAGACTAGACTTAACTATATTTTTGATAAGTTTATTGAATTTGTAGGCGGCATGGTGTTCTTTCGAAGCCTCAATCGAACTGAATATCAAGGGCAACGGATTAGCTCAAGTAAACTTTCAGACGAAATAATAGGAAAAGGAAAAGTCCAAGAATTCGAAAATTTTTTGAATGAAGTGGGTGTAAATTGCAATCTCGACGTACAGGGAGCATCAGACGACCAATATATTGTCTTTAAGTATCGGAACAAGACAATAGAATTTTCAAGAATAGCCAGTACGGGAACGTTATCCTTGGGTATTTTTTATTATTGGTACTTGCAGTTGTGTGACAAAAAAATAAAGTTCGCGTTTATTGATGAGTTTGACGCTTTTTATCATTTTGAGCTGTCGAGAAAAATTGTAAATAAACTCAGCGAACTAGAATGTCAGACTGTTTTAACAACTCATAACTTATCACTACTCGATAATGATCTTCTCAGGCCGGATTGTTATTTCGAGGTTAGCGACAACAAAATCGTTCCTTTCTCAAGCTTGGTTCATAAGGAACTACGGAAAGCTCATAATATAGAGAAAATATACAGAGGAATGAGGATTGAGTAGACACGTTTTACTGATTTTTGAGGGAGAAAAAACCGAGCTTAATTATTATCAAAGTCTGAAAAAAGCTTTTTTCGATCAAGACGAAACTGCGGTTTGCGTCTGTGTTTTTGGAAATGATGTTTACGAGCTTTCCGAAGAGCTTTTGGAAGACCCTGATCTAGACGTGGTTGAGTTATTACGGGAGTCGAAAACCCAACCAAAGAATCAGGAGGCCTTAGCTGGCATATCTCGACATAAATTCACAGAAATTTATTTGTTCTTCGATCTTGAATACAACGATGATAAATTTTCCTTTGAAACGCTAGAGACATTCATTAATCTTTATTCAGATGAGACTGATTTAGGATACGCTTTCATCAACTATCCTATGGTCGAAGCTACAAGGCATGTAAAAACTCCAGAATCATTTTTATCGAGCCAAATTGGCGTAAGTAGCTGTAGAGGCAAAATATACAAACGCCTTTCAGCTGAAGAGGGAACAAAAGAGTTAAGTGATGCGAGAAAGATAACTCATTCTGACTGGATACAATTAGCGTGTATAAATCATAAAAAAGCTTGTCTTATAACGAACGAAGAGCATGAAACACTTACCAGTCAACTGTCGATATTATTATCACAGAAAAGAAAGGTACAAACGTCAGAAATCATCTTCATTTTGGCAGGTTTACCTCTATTTCTCGTCCATCATTTTGGACTATCGCTCATAAACTCGTTATCTACCGAATAACCGAGCGGTTGTAATATAGACGGCATGGAACGACAGAGGTTATCTGTACAGCTCCATGCACTTGACGTTCTAGCTAGTCCAAATTCCAAGGTGGAACGTCAACGCCGGTAATAACACCCGGCTTTGTCTTTTTAACTTTTTGGGGTTTGTTTTCTGATTCAGTCACTACCTTAGCCTCCTTGAGAAAGCATCTATAGGCACGCCTTGCCTCTAATAGTGACGGAAAACCTTTATAACGGTTTCCGCTGTAACCTTTGACTTGAGCTTCAGCTTCTTTCCACGTTTCGTACACTCCTGGCTCTCGACCCACAAAGACAGAATAGGCCGCTTTCTTACTGGTAACATTGAGATTGGAAACACATCTCGACACAATATTTATCCTCACTGTTTTTCAATGCTCCTTATCTGTTTATAGTTTTAAAAAAAGTGCCTAGTCTATTCTGAGATGTTTATCGAAAACGCTTCCAACTCAATCCAGTAATGCAGAAAATTACCTTCCCATATCTGATACATATCGGTTGCCTGTTCGATAGGAAAAACGCCGAAAAGGTTTTGAAATACGCCTGCTTGGAAATCAAAGTCGAGGTCTTTTGCTAACTCTGCATAGGGGCCACTCCCGACGTAAGCGAAGTCTGTGATATAGCACAGGCGCCAAGTGTTATTCTGCCGTTCCAGTCTAATTTCGACAGGATGAAAACCTCCATTCTCGGCTGAGTAAGTCGGGTCACGAAAGTTGATAGTCACACTATCACCCGAAATGCCCTTTTCGTTCAGCATAACCGTTATTGCGTTAGTAAACTTGTGGGTAACAGGCAAAGCTAGCCCTTCGCTGTGAATGCGCATAATTTGGTTCCTTGATGTTAATTTGAAATAGGTTGGCTTTTTGTCGAAGCGAGTCGCATAAAAAGCTAATTTAGTTATATAGGCAGCGTTAAGTTGCTTGTAGAAACAAAGCGTGATGGCTTGCCATTTAGCCTTTGACTGCTGAACAACTGAAAGAGAAAGGGCGATACTGATTATCACCCTTTCAGCGGTTCTGCCTTTATTAGCTTTTAGCCCCTGTTTTTTTAGGAACAGCTGGTCTCAGTAGAGCACTATCAAGCTCACCTTTTTCAATCGCCTGTATAACGGTATCGATAGTCTCAGGTAGCTTGGCTTTATCGCCAACATCTATCGCAGGTTTACCTTTTTGAAGTTCAATAGGTTTATTACCTACTTTTATTTCAAGATAGTAGTATTCGTCACTATCGTAATACCACGGTCGAACAGTGGTGGGTCTGCGCTGAATGATGATTTCACCTGTTTGAGGGCTCTTAACTTTCTTTTCCTTAAACGCCTCAAAACATTTGTTGTCGATTAGGCATTGCGCCATCTCTTTTTGTTGCTCTAGTCTCTCAATAAGCTTTAAACGCTTACCGATAACGGGAGGCTTAGGCTCAATTTTAGGGCGAGCGATGACCTTGAGCGAACTCAATACGGTTGTAGACATAGTGTTTACCTCTATGGGTTAGTGAGGGCGAATAAAGCCCGGTTGGGGTTTTGCTTGCTTACGTTGGTTTTCATCTGCCAATAAATTGATGGCAAAATCACGAATTGATGCATTGGGACGAAACTTGGTGCGGCGCGCTAAGATGGCAAAGTCACCTGGAGTAAGGCATTTTAGTTGAAGCAGCGTTGCACTTTCTGACTCGCTTAGCCTTTTAATTCTTGTTATCTGTTTATACAGTTCTAGCACTTGCGCTGAATTTAAGTACTGGCAATCGAGCTTGAAGTCGAAACGACGCAACACTGCTTTATCTAGTTTGGTAGCAAAGTTTGTGGCGGCAAATAACGGCTGCGTGAAACACTCTATTTGCGTTAGAAACTCATTAACGAACTGAAGTTCATGTTGAGTATTTAGTCCTTCTCGAGCACTGAGTAAGCTGTCAACTTCATCAAGAAGGATAACCTGCTCTTCTATGTGTGCGCGCTGGAATAGTTCAGCAATTTTCTGTTCGCTTTCGCCCACCCATTTACTTAATACGTCCGAGCACTTAACCCGCAAGAGCTTTCTATTGTTTAACTCAGCAAGATAATGCGCATAAGCGGTTTTTCCTGTTCCTGGAGGACCAGAGATTAACGTACGACTAGGTAGATTGTGCTTAAGTGCATAAGTAATATCATCGAGGTAGGCTTGTGGTTGTTTGATGTTAAGGTAGCTTACTTTAAATGGGATTTCGCCTTTGTAATTAAGCTTGTCTTGCCACTGCTCTGTCGCTCGGAGAGAGTACTCGACGACATCGTTTACCACTGCTTCTGCTTCGACGCTCTTTGCTTTAATCGTATGCGCAATGTGCGTTGCATTTGCCACTATCGCAGGCGTGATATTCTCTACCTGACTGATTTGCTTTCGAGCAGCAAGAGACACACCCAACCCGCGAAAATAAGAGCGCGTAACGCTTTCTATTTCTTCAGGTTTCAATGACGGTACATCAATAGCGAGTTTGAACCTTCTGATAAAGCTGACTTCAAGGCTCTGCACGTAATTGGTTATCCAAATACAAGGGATGTCGTTGTGCTCAATAAAACGCTGTAGGTGCTCTTTACTGTATTGGCTATCAACATTTTCAAATAAGCCCTCACACTCGTCGACTAACAACATAGCGTTAGATTTATTAGTGAGTAATGAGTTAAGTAACGAAAGATAACGAAGCCTGTCCTTGTTGGGGAAACGGCTGTTAAATTCATCATCGGCGTAATTGCTTGCTAGTGCCGTAGAGCGGATTTCATAAAGCGTTCTGCCACAACTTTTCGCTAGTGCGCGAGATAATTCCGTTTTGCCGGTTCCAGAGTCACCATACAGCAACACGCTTGTACCAACACTTCTAGCTTTCGTAGCAGCATTTAAGTATCGCGTTAAAAGCTTTGTATTTACATGCGGAAAACCCTTGAGCCCAAATGCAGCGTTAGGAGACGGGTGAAGCAGCGGCTCGACCAGCATCTCTCTGGAGGTTACTTTTTCAGTAAGTAACTTACGGATAAGCACCCTAGGCATTTCACCAAAATCATACGATGAAAAATCCACATCCGGTAAGAAACCATATTGATTCAATCGCGCTGTAGCATGAGTAAACTGCTCATCGTTAACACCTGTAATGTCTTTAATAATTTCATTCAGAGACAAATGGCTAGCCTGCAAATGCACGGATGAAGCTAACGCCCTTAACCACTGATTTACTTGTGAGAGCAAGGCGAACTGAACAAGCAAATCGGTTTGTTTCGGTAAATCCATTAGGCTTCTGATGAAGCTACAGTTGTCTAGAAACGTTTTGGTAACCTTAGGCTGCCTATCACTAATAGTTAAGCATGCTTTATAGTTAACGCTTTCATTTCTGTCTTTGAAAAACGGTACGCTTGAAACACTGCTCCCGCGCAGATTAGATGCTAGGCTTTTACTGAGTACATCGGTATCAACTGATGGCAAGTATCGAAGTAACCGCTTGCCCCACTCACACGCAAGATAATGCAACTCACCAGACTTTCTTAATACTTTATGAGACATATAAACCTCACAATTTATAGGAAAGTAAGAAGGCAGCTTGCTGCATGACCTTTTCACTGCGTTTGTCATACATAATCGTGGTACTGATATCTGCATGCCCTGCCATCTGCCGAACGGTATTTAAATCGACATTTTGCTCGAGTAAACGTGTGATGAAAGTACGCCGAAGGTCGTGGGGAGATACGCCCTCGATGCCAATGGAGGACAGTGATTTACGAATTAGAGAATAAACAGCACATGAAGACAAGTGAGTGTCGTGTTGGATGTTCCCGCCTCTCGCTACTCTATGAAACAAATAACCTTCTTGTTTACCACGTAGCACTACCCATTCGTTTAGCGCGTGCTGCGCCCACTCCGGTAAGTGAACGGTACGGCTCTTGTTCCCCTTCCCTTTTCTCACAATAAGTGCCGATCCTGCTATGTAGTCTTGAAGTAGTAGCGCAACTAGCTCACTTCGGCGTAACCCCGTTCCAAGGAGTGTTGCCAATACAGCATAATTGCGGGTACCGAGAACGGACGTATTTTGTTTCAAATGTGCGAATAGCGTTTGAACCTGCGTAACCGAAAGCGGCTTACCGTCATGCGCGCCGTGGCTCACTTTGCTGATAGCACGGAGCTGAACTAATTGCATTTCAGGCGCCATACCTGACATAACGGCAACGCCTACAATACTGCGTATTGCTGTCATTGCTCTATTTATAGACCGTGCAGACCAGCCATTAGCAATAAGCAATGCTTTGATATGACTAGCTTGTTGAAAGTCTATTTTGTGGTACATCATATGGCGCTTGTTTTCGGGCCAACGTAGCAAATCAGCGATACTATTTAGCTGTGAAGCAATAGACCGCTGACTATTAGGCGCAAGTCGACCTAAATACAGTGCATAGGGGCAAGCTGTATTCATAAAGTGCTCCGAAGTAGTAGTTAAAAGTTCTGAATTTGAATGGAATTGCTTTGAGAAGCTAAATATATGATAGCGAGGGTTGGTGAAGGGTTATACGGCTGTTTTGTACCGAGATAGTGAACGAAGGAGGTACAAGCACCTCCAAAATTTACGAACCTAGAATCACTTTACGCAAAACCTTGAGTGCTTTTGTTTGCATATCACCAAACTCAGTTTTGTTAATAAACAACAATTCACGTTTGAGTACATTCTCGCTAATTTTCTCTCGACCTGAATACAACCAATGCGAAAAGCCGTGTGTAGCAATAAAAATTTTCTCACCTGTAGATCGAATTTCTTCCAGCAATCTAGGTGAATAAATACTAAGAGACTTCAACACGTTAGGCGCATCTACTATGTCTACCAAATTGCATGGTGTATTACTTTTTTGCGGACGCCAACACCTCTCAACACGAGTTATAGGTATTGACTCACCAGTATCATTTAATAGCAACATACCTGCAGTGGCTACCGATAATAATTTATGATTTCTGCTGTACACATCATAGTGTGATTGAGCCGGCTCTCCCAGAACTTGTGTTTGAACTAATTGAAAGTCTCTTGTTCGCTTTTTAGGCTCATAATCTGTGTGCTTAGAGAGATTGTTCACCGCTAAAAACATTGGTGTTGAGATACCAATGAAATCTGTTGCAATATCTAACCTTGTCACATTAGATTTACTCATTGTTGTTACGAAATCATCGAATACCTCCCCCTTCCGTATCCATGTGAAAAAAGCCTTTATCTCTACTAAAGTAAATCGAGCTGGATTAAACGCAACTTTTATCGGGTTTTGACGACCACTTTCACCTCTTAGGCCGTGATAAACGACTATTCTATGGTCTTTTTGAGCTGAAAATTTGAAGTGTAAGCAGTGCTCGTAAACTTCTATCTCGAGGCGACCGCGTGTGTTTTTAGGACTATGGGCATGTAACTCACAAAAAGCACTATACTGCCTTTGCTTAACCAAATCACTGAGTCTACGGAGTTCTAGTTTAGTCGCTGAAATAGTGAACCATAGTTGATCGATAATCGGATGGTTTAAGTTTGCCTTGGGACTCGCTAATTGCTCTTTGAGTAGTGATTCGTTGTAGTAAATATCCATTGGTGAGGTTGAAAAGTAGCTAGGTGATACCGATGCTAAATAGCTGCTATATAAGTTGTTGAATATACTGTTCGCCGAGTTCTGTTGTAAGCGTTGTAAGTAATTTTCCTTAAACGGGCGAAATGTTGTTTGTAGGTAGTTTCTGATTACACCTGAAACATCAGTTAATTGAGATATATCTGTAGTAGTAGAACTATGAGAGTGTACAGTATTAATAGGTAACGATTCTTTTATATACATCACGAAGAGCCTCCACATGTGTGCCAGAAAAAAACTCTGGCACACTAAAAAATTTAAACACACAATTCAGCTTTGACTTATGAAAAGAGCCGGGTTGAACTGCCACTCTTGTCTAGGCGCTCCCCCCTTTGAATTGACTGATTTAGGCAATGCTCTAACATAGTTCAATTTCTCAAGGCCCGATTTCAGATAATAAGTGCACCACTCATGGTTAAACGGTGAGAAGAGATCAACTGCCTGTTGGTGGTACTCTGTAATCGCCAAAAAACATGAGTAGTTACCATGAGATACAAGCAGTTGATC
>NZ_JAAAWN010000032.1 GCF_010500865.1 Alteromonas profundi | reverse complement strand
AAGCTATAAAAAAGGCGCCCAATGGGCGCCTTTTTTTATTAGGTGAAAGAAAATTACTTCTCTTCTGGTACTTTAACCGTTTCTTCAACTGTCACTGAAATGCGACGGTTGATGCGGTGCGCTTCAGCGTTATTCGCTGTATCTAGTAAGCGAGTCTCACCGTAGCCAACAGTTTCTAGACGGCTGCTATCAATACCGTACATATCAACCATTACGTCTTTAAAGCTAGCGGCACGTTCCTTAGAAAGGTCCATGTTGTATGCTTCTGTACCTGGCGCTGAAGTGTGACCTTCAATAACCGCAGTAGTAGAAGGATACTGCTTCATAAATTCAGCAAACTCTGAAATCTCTGGATCTTTAGGCATTTTCACTACCGCACTTTCGTTATCGAAAAGTACGCGTAGGGTAATTTCAACTTTTTCTTCGTCAAATACTACACAGCCTTTAGCATCAACTTTAACGCCTGCCTCTGTATCTGGGCACATGTCTTTTGCGTCAACGACACCGTCGTTATCAGAATCTTTAATTGCACAACCTTTCGCGTCAACGTTAACGCCAGCAGGTGTATTAGGACACTGGTCTACGCTGTTAAGTACACCATCGTTGTCATTGTCTACGGCACAGCCTGTTGCATCAACACGAACGCCAGCAGGTGTCATCGCGCACTGATCACGACTATCAATAACGCCATCGTTGTCGCTATCTTGCGGCGCAGTTGGCGTTGATTTACCGAAAGGAATGCTCACACCTACTTTTACGCTGTAATCGTTGTAGTCTTCACCGAAATCGTGATAAGTAGCAACTTCAGTAATAATTTTAACTGAATCAGCAAGGTCCCAGTGTTTACCGATACCAATATTTGCAAGCGTAGTAGACTCACCCACTGATTGACGTTTAATACCACCAAATAGGTAATACATGTCGTCAGGCATGAAGTATAGTGCGTCTACACCAACCATTTCGCCGTCTTCACTATCTGAACCAGAACTGATAGGTGAACGGTAATCTAACTCAAGGTCAGTATACTCGATACGCGCAGCCCAGCTTTGTGTAAAACGAAAGCCATACTCAAAAGAGACGCCTTGGCCATCGTCATAAATTCCTTCAGCTAATGGGCGACCTGGATCGGTATTGTAATACATACCAGAAAGACCAAACCATTGCTTATAATCTGGCTCTTGAGAGTCTTGAGCAAATGCTGAAGTTGAAGAAAGAACAGCTAGCGAAAGTGCAGCCAATTTAAAGTGTCGTTTCATAGTCACATCCTGTTAAACGTTGAGTGATTATCGATTTATGATAATTCTATCTTGTGCTTACTTAAAATCTGTAAGCACGATTTGTGCCGTTTGTTATATGGGATTTATTTCAGTCCCTTGTAATGTGGCAATAATTCTTCTTGGGCCGCCATAATTGCGGTGTTCTCCGAGTATGATACCCTGCCAGGTACCTAGCTGGAGTTTACCTTGCTGAACAGGAATGGTTACCTGACAACCAAGTATACTAGATTTTAAGTGCGCTGGCATATCATCACTGCCTTCGTACGTATGTTTTAGATACGGCAAGTTCTCTTTAACACTGTCGTTAAAGAAAGCCTCCATGTCTTGTCGTACGGTCGGATCGGCATTTTCGTTCACAGTTAAACTAGCACTCGTATGTTGCAGCCATAAGTGTAGCAAACCTACGTCAATATTTTTCAAAACCGGTAACGCTTCAACAATGTACTCTGTTACGAGATGAAAGCCACGGGGGAATTCCGGTAGTGTAATTTTTTCAGAGTACCAGAAATTATTTGTCAAAACAGATTTCCAAGTGCGCTAGCCCCTCCTCGCACATAAAAGGTAAAATGATTTTAGCACCGTCTACTTGATGGCTTATCGTATGTTGCTTTCCCGACACTACCATAGGGGTTGCCATACCAAACTCAAACCCCCTTTCAGCTAAGTCGCGCTTGGCGTTGCCACATATCATATTAGTGACTTCACCCACCATATCACCGACTTCTGCGTCTAACTTTTGTGGCCGTTCACCCACCATACGCTCCATTATTGTAAGGGCGAGGGACTCATCAAAGGTAATCGACATTGACCCGCGAACGTTAGGGCCTACCATACCAATTAAACCTGATACGTCACCTTTGGCTACATCGCTCTGTTTACGCTTAGGCTTACCCGGTGTAAGCGTGGTTTGTGCCATTGTTTCCAACACATTTAACAACCCTGCAATGAAAGGGTTTACAAAATCAGCATTCATGTGCGTGCTCCTTTGAGTCAGGGTTTTCTGTCTCTTGACAGTCTGCACACAGTCCATGAGCCTCTATGGTTTGCTTGGAAATACTAAAGCCATGCGCTTTCGCTTGGTTGTCTAAGGTATCTTTTAAACCTTCCGACTGTATCTCTGCGACGTCACCACAACTGTCGCAAATTAGGAACTGTACTGGGTGTTTACAGCCGAAGTGGTAACATGCGACAAACGCCTTATTTGACTCTAGGCGATGGATTAAACCAAAATCTAATAGAAAGTCTAAGGCTCTATACACCGTGGCGGGCTTAGCACCTGATTCGGTTTCCTTTAATGCATCTAACAGTTCATAGGCGCCCATAGGCCCGTGTTTAGACACTAAAATTTCGTATACTTTTTCCCGTAAAGGGGTGAAACGAGCTCCTCGCTGCTCACAATAGACGCGGGCTTTATGGATCAGCGTTGCATTATTCATTTATTACTACCATGGCTACGTTGTGAATTTCACTGCGTCGGTCGAACTTCGTGTGCGGCGCGAGTTGGGGTGGTGTGCATATGTTCTATCAGTTTATCTTCTAAACCGAAACGTTCTTCTAATGTTTCACCAAGTTTCGCTAATGCATCGTCAAAGTTTGCAGCTTGCTCAATCGTAACGGCTTCTGCAAATTTATCATTAAATTGTAACGCAGCATCGGTGGTTTGGGTAAGTTTTGGGTAAAGATGCGCTTTTAATTGTTGTCCATCAGCATCGTCACTGACCAAGATATCGAACACTTCGAAATGACCCGCTGATAAATAATCCATTAAACATTCGCAAAAATGCGCTATCTCATTGGCTTCGGGTAAGGTTTCGTTTCTTTTATCCATACCTGCGAGGTTGCAAAAGTTGATCAATAATTGCTGTCTAGCATTTAGCCAGTTATCAACTGTTTGACTTTTACCGCCCCATTTTGTTTTAACATCTTCTAGTTGCTTTAACATGTTTTGGTCCTCAAAACGATACCCGCGCCGCGCAAGTGAGTGCTAGTATAACACCGTGTTAACGCGACACAAATTGAAGGCGGTGACTGGATAGGATTAAATTTATGCTATCGTAGCGCTAATTAGACCCGAAAATAGGTAATAAGCTTATGATGATCAAGCAAAATATGACACAACTGGATACGAGGGCTGGCCATTGGGTTATTGTCAGTAAGGAACGGATCATCATACGAAAGGGTGAGAAAACAATCCCTTCCGGGCACGTATCTCAGTTCAATTTTCTTACATCCTACCTAGAAGACGTTCACGAACTGCCTCCATTAAGTCCTGATACCGATGTATTAAATGACCCCGTTTACGTTGTTGATATGGGGGCTGAAATGGTACAAGAGGAAGAATGGGAAGCTGTGCCGCTGCGTCATTTATTGTACGAACAGCAAACGATTATTTTCTCTGTCATTGGACGGGCATGGCAATACGTTCACTTTTTGCGTACTCACCGATTCTGTGGCAAGTGCGGCAGCCATACCGAGCGCGTAAATTGGGAAATGGCTGTGCATTGTCACCGTTGCCATCATCGCAGTTACCCGCGGGTGTCACCCTGCATTATCGTTGCAATTCACAATAAACAGGCGTTGTTATTAGCAAAAGGGGTGAGACATAAAGAAGCCAATATGTACTCTACGCTGGCCGGATTTGTTGAAAGCGGCGAAAGTTTAGAAGAAGCTGTGCATCGCGAGGTGTTTGAAGAAGTTGGCGTTAAAGTGAAGAACCTTCAGTACTTCGACAGCCAACCCTGGCCCTTTCCCCATTCTATTATGGTGGGGTTTATCGCTGAATACGCTGGAGGTGATATTCGCTGCCAAGAAAATGAGATTGACGACGCTCAGTGGTTCAAGCCAGACGCGTTACCCACTATACCGCCTAGAGTATCGATTGCAGGAAAGCTAATAGAAGAAACGCTTTCTATTATTGAAAACCAGTAAACACCAGACAATAAAAAACCCTGCCGAGGCAGGGTTCCAATGAGGTTAGCACGGTCCCTTAATGGGCTTCTTTTTCGTTGCTGTAGTAGTAATAGCAAACGCTTTCATTTAATGCAAATTTATTTTCAAGTAAACCTTATCCCATTTTCTGGTTATTTGACCGCAAGGTTTAAATATTACTAACCTTTTAGCACAATTAGCAGGGTTTGCTGATATAATTCCGGTGTTTAATTTTTCTTTAGTTTAGGTGAGTTTATGTCGCAGAATGAGAGCAGTGTTGCAAAGCCAGCATTAAAAAATGACCGCTATCTTAGGGCCCTTTTGAAACAGCCGGTCGACGCAACGCCTGTTTGGATGATGCGACAAGCGGGTCGTTACTTACCTGAGTACAAAGCGACCCGCGCGGTGGCGGGCGATTTTATGTCGTTGTGTAAAAACGCAGAGCTTGCGTGTGAAGTTACGTTGCAGCCATTGCGTCGTTTTCCACTTGATGCAGCCATTTTGTTTTCTGATATCTTAACTATCCCTGATGCTATGGGCCTAGGCCTGTATTTTGAAACCGGTGAAGGCCCGCGTTTTAAGAACCCTATTACGTGTAAAGCCGATGTAGACAAAATTGGCCTTCCCGATCCAGAAGGCGAATTGCAATATGTGATGAACGCCGTGCGTACCATCAGACGGGAACTTAAAGGTGAAGTCCCGCTAATTGGTTTTTCAGGTAGCCCATGGACACTGGCCACTTATATGGTTGAAGGCGGGTCAAGTAAAGCGTTCACTAAAATTAAGAAGATGGCCTTTGCTGAACCAGCAACCCTACACGCATTGCTGGCTAAACTTGCCGACTCAGTGACTGAATATCTTAATGCCCAAATAGCCGCGGGCGCGCAGTCAGTAATGATATTTGATACATGGGGCGGCGTATTATCCCCCCGTGATTACAACGATTTTTCTTTACAGTATATGGCACGTATTGTTGATGGGTTAACCCGTCATGCCGATGGCCGCAAAGTACCTGTAACCCTATTCACTAAAAATGGTGGCATGTGGTTAGAATCTATTGCTGCAACGGGCTGTGATGCTGTGGGTCTTGATTGGACAATTGATATTGCCCAAGCGCGTGCGCGTATTGGGGATAAAGTGGCACTTCAGGGTAACATGGACCCTTCTATGCTTTATGCATCGCCTGAGCGTATTCGTGAAGAAGTCGCCACTATCTTGTCTGGTTACGGTGAAGGCAGTGGTCATGTATTCAACCTTGGTCATGGTATCCACCTAGATGTGCCGCCAGAAAATGCGGGTGTGTTCGTTAACGCCGTGCATGAACTAAGTACGCCGTATCACAAATAATTACGCAATCAAGAGACAAGCGAATTTCCTAAAACATGATGAAGCTTTGGGTTGGCATTGTTTTAGTACTTTTTATTGCTGTAGCCGGTTACCAATTTGGCTTTTACCACGGTAAATTAACCGCGTCTACAGCAGAAAAGGTGCGCCTTAATAGCTTACTTACCCGTGAGCGTAGCCACGCGCCTGGCGATTTGCGTGTTATGAAAGGCCTAGGTCAGGCGCATAGCAATAACCAGGCAAAACAAGGCGGGGCGGACGCGACAGGGGAGCGTGATCGCAGTACAGATAAAAACAGCAACGGTGAACGTCAGCTTATTGCTTACCTGCAACAACACCCGCAAGGACAAACGCTAACTGTCAGTGCGTTTGCATGCGTGAATGAAATTTGTGAGTTTTCTGCGCGATATGCGGGCAAGCAGGAAGACTTTTCCCGTTTGCTTCACGACCTACAAAGACAAAGTTGGTGGCGGTATCAAGAAGCTGAACGCTCATCTAATGTTCAAAATGGCATAGAGCAAATAGATATAACCTTTACCACGAATGCGTCCACACCCGAGCAGCATGTAGGCGAGTTAACAAGCTAGGCGTCTCGCGGTAGCCCTTTTTCGACTACCCGTGTTAGACGTAACTGTTGACGATTACTAGCTGAAACGGCTTCTTTGTCATCTCGTTTACTCGTTTGCTGTTCGATAGCCCATTGAATATGGCGATCTACTTGCGCATTCACTTTGCCATGTTTTTCCAACAAGGCTGCAAGTATTGCCTCGCTGTATTGCGCATTGCCTAACGCCACGGCAATATTACGTTGCCATTTGTTAAAACCGATTCGCCGAATTGGCGAACCTTGGGTATTTTCTAAAAACTCAGATTCAGACCATTCAAAGAGTGAAAGTAAAGGCTGCCCGTGAAGCATTTTACGGGGGTGGAAGTCTTCTTCTTCGGTAATATCTGCGTATCTATTCCATGGGCAAACAAGTTGGCAATCGTCACAGCCGTATATTCGATTACCCATTAACGGGCGCAACTCTACAGGAATATCCTCGTCAGATTCAATGGTTAAATAAGAGATACAACGACGGGCATCTACTGTATACGGGGCTACAATTGCCTTAGTAGGGCACATTGTTATGCACGCCGTACAACTGCCACAGCCTTCCTCAACGGGGCTATCTACGGGCAAGGGTAAATTTATAAATAATTCACCGAGAAAAAACCACGAGCCAGCTTCCTTATTGAGGGTAAGACTATGTTTACCCGTCCAGCCAAGGCCAGCTTTTTCAGCAATGGCATGCTCAAGCACCGGGGCAGAGTCTACAAAGGGGCGATATTCGGGCGTAGTATCCATCTCACTTAACGCACTCGCAATTTTATCACCCAGCTGTTTTAGCCGCTTGCGCAGTACTTTGTGGTAGTCACGGCCCAGCGCATAGCGACTGATATAGCCTACGTCTGATTGTCGTAAATGGCGGGCAAACGATGCATCAGGGGGTAAATAGTTCATGCGTACACTTATTACCCGCAATGTACCGGGGACTAACTCATCAGGTCTCGCCCGCTTCATACCATGGCTTTGCATATACGACATACTGCCGTGATAGCCTTTCTCTAACCATTGAGCGAGGAACTTTTCATGGTGACTTAGATCAATATCGCTAATACCAACTTGTTGAAAGCCTAGCGCGCGGCCCCAAGCCTTGATATTGTGGGTTAATTGGATTAAGTCTACAGATTGAATTTTGGACATGTCATTATGTTAGATACTCAGCTCTCCTCAAGCTTATCATACAAACTGTTTCGCGCCGACCAGGTGAGAGAAAACGAAGCCAAAGCGGCGGAAAAATCGGGGTGTGATATGTTCACACTTATGCAACGAGCAGGAGATGCCGTTTATCAACAGTGCCAAGAGCGGTTTGCTAATTCCGATGTTTTTTTAGTTGTAGCAGGGCAAGGGAACAATGCGGGTGATGGTTACATTACTGCCTTACACGCTAAGCAAAATGGTAAGCGGGTGATCCTTTGTGCAGTGGAACCCGAGCGAAAATTAGAGGGCGATGCGGGGAAAGCGCAACAGCATTGGCTTGATGCAGGAGGAAAGGTTGAGGCATTCGACCCTACATTTATCGAAAGTGCAGACGTAGTTATTGATGCTCTACTTGGTACCGGCATTACCTCCCATATACGAAACGAATTCGCCGATATTATTGATGCCCTCAACGGCGCGCAGACGCCAGTAGTGAGCATTGACGTGCCCTCCGGATTAGATGCCAATACCGGGCAAAGCCTAGGGCGCTGTGTTCAAGCTACGCTCACGGTGACCTTTGTAGGCATTAAACCTGGTTTGGTAACAGGTGCAGGAAAACAATCTTGTGGCCAGCTCATTTACGCCGATTTGGGTATAGGTAAAGCATTTCAGTCACTTGCCAGACCTTGCGCCACATTACTTAATATCGATCACTTTAAGGGAATGGGGCCAAGGGATGTTCATAGTCACAAAGGCACCTATGGACGTTTGCTTTGTATCGGGGGCAATAAAGGTACCGCTGGTGCTATACGCCTTGCCAGTGAAGCGGCGCTTAGAAGTGGTGCGGGTATGGTAAGAGTTTACACCCATGAAGCATCCATCATTCAAGTTAGCGCTGGCCGCCCGGAACTTATGGTAACAGATAGCGACCTTGCTGCCGCACTAGAGTGGGCCACCTGCATTGTAATTGGTCCGGGGCTTGGGCAAGACGCATGGGCAGAGGCCACCTTCGCCGCCACTATGAAGCACTGTCAAAGTGAAAATAAACCTGTGGTTATTGACGCCGACGCTCTCAACCTGCTTTGCCAGCAGTCCACTGCGTTCACTATTAACGAGTCTATTCTTACCCCCCATGCGGGAGAAGCCGCGCGTCTGCTGGGCGTGTCAGTCGATGATGTGGAATCAGACCGCTTTAATTACGCCCGACAATGTTCCCAACGCTATCACGCGGTGTGTGTACTTAAAGGAGCAGGCACGTTAATTGATAACGAAGAGCGAACATGGGTTTGTCGACATGGCAACCCTGGAATGGCCACCGCGGGCAGCGGTGATGTACTGAGCGGCATATTAGGTGCGTTGATGGCTCAGGGGTTACCTGTGGATTTGGCTGCTAAATATGGTGTAGTGCTGCACGCAAAGGCAGGGGATGATATTGCGCAGTTATATGGTCAACGTGGTATGATAGCGAGCGACTTATTTGATGCTGTTCGCGCGCTTATTAACCACTGACGCCGGGTAGCGAGTTATTTAGCACCTGATGTGGAACCGAATTAACGATGTCATACCCACAAACTACCTATTTCGCCGCAACGCCAGAAGAAACGCAAACGCTTGCTGTAGACTTAGCAAACGCAATAGCAAGCCAGCGCCCAATAGATACCGTGGTCTTTCTTAATGGAGACCTAGGCGCTGGAAAAACCACCTTTAGCCGGTTTTTTATTCAGTCTTTAGGTCATGAAGGGAGTGTAAAAAGTCCAACTTATACCCTCGTTGAACCTTACGAGCTGGACGTGGCATCTATTTACCATTTTGACCTGTACAGGCTGGCTGATCCTGAAGAGCTAGAGTTCATGGGTATAAGGGACTACTTTGGCGATGGAACTATTGCGTTAATTGAATGGTCAGAAAAAGGCGGGGAATACTTGGCATCGCCAGACTTAGTGATTAGTATAAATATTGAACGTGAAGGACGACGCTTTTGTGTAGAAGCTCGTTCTGCAAAAGGCGCTAAAATTTTGCAAAACTGTACGTGTGTTTAACCGGCCACTGGCAGATCAAAAAAGATAATAAACCTGTATAGACAGGTAAAAGGCGGTGTAAGGCTTGAATATGGTGCGCATAATTTGTTCGGTAGTTTGCTTATGGGTGATCGCAGGCATAGCTGTGGCTGCCCAAAACAAAATAGATGGCGTTCGTATTTCGCCCTCCTCAAACACCACGCGTTTGGTGTTTGATATGCACAGCGAACCTGAATTCACCTATTTCACCCTAGAGGGTCCTCATCGACTGGTTATCGACCTACCTAATACCTCAAATAAGACCGATCTTTCTACTACTGCCATCAACGGCAGTTTAGTTCGTAAAGTGCGCTACTCCACGCCCAAAAATAAACATTCAGCGCGGGTGGTGGTAGAGCTAAACAGAGTGGCGAAGCCGTCGCTCTTTAGCATGGCTCCCGCTGCACCCCATGGCCATAGATTGGTGGTAGATTTAGAAGATAGCCAGCCTGCCTCTGTATCTACTCCAACTGTATCTGCATCAGCGAATGCGTCTAACCGCGTAGTAATGGACGGTTCTACAAGCACGCGAGATCGGGACATCATAGTTGCGATTGATGCGGGACACGGCGGGCACGACCCTGGCTCCATAGGTCCTGCTGGAACCTATGAGAAGAACATAACGTTAAGTATAGCCAAGAAACTGGAAGCTATGGTGAATGCAGAGCGGGGTATGCGGGCGATTATGACGCGAAGTGGCGATTACTATATTTCGCCGAATAAACGCCCTGAAGTTGCACGACAAAAGAAAGCTGATTTGCTGATATCTATACACGCCGATGCCTTTAGTCAACCTCAGCCGAGAGGGGGGTCTGTTTGGGTGTTGTCTATGCGCCGGGCCGATTCAGAGTTAGGGCGGTGGTTGGAAAAATCTGAACGCCACTCAGAGCTATTAGGCGGCGCAGCGGAAGTGATAAGTGATAAATCCAGCGAACGCTACCTAACTGAAACGATTTTAGGATTGTCTATGGATCATAGCATGGCCACCAGCCATGATTTAGGCAATAAGGTAGTAGAAGAATTAAGGCAAGTAACAAGTTTGCATAAAAGGCGTCCTCAAGCCGCTAGTTTCGCCGTATTAACAGCGCCAGATATCCCCTCTATTTTGGTAGAGGTTGGGTTTATTTCAAACCCGCAAGAAGAAAAGAATTTAAATTGGTCGAAGTACCGAGAACGCCTTGCCCATGCGATGTTCAATGCAACAAAGCGTTACTTCAAACAAGTGCCCCCCGATGGCACGTTATGGGCCGCAGAGAAAATGAATAACCGTACGCATAAGGTAAAAAGTGGTGAATCACTTTCTTTGCTCGCCCAACGATATAATATAAAAGTAAGTGCGCTTAAAGCTGCCAATAATCTTAATAGTGATGTGGTAAGAATAGGGCAAGTACTCAGCATTCCAAGCACCTAAACTAACGTTTTCATTTAATTTTAGCTCACAGGTATCCCATTGCCTATACAGTTTTTATCTCCCCAATTAGCGAACCAAATAGCGGCGGGTGAGGTCGTTGAACGACCTGCGTCTGTGGTTAAAGAGTTACTCGAAAATAGCCTCGACGCCGGCGCCGACCGTATTGAGATTGATATTGAAAAAGGCGGCCACAAAAGAATACGCATTTTCGATAACGGAAAAGGTATCCCGAAAGACGAATTACAATTAGCGTTGAGTCGGCATGCAACCAGTAAAATTGCCACCCTAGACGATTTGGAACATATCTTATCGTTGGGCTTTCGAGGCGAAGCATTGGCAAGTATAAGCTCGGTGAGCCGTTTAACGCTTACTTCGCGTACGGCCAATCAAAACGAAGCATGGCAGGCATGTTGTGAAGGACGAGAAATGGCGGTTACAGTGCAGCCCGCCGCTCACCCACAAGGCACCACCATAGATGTGGCCGACCTGTTTTATAACACGCCCGCCCGACGTAAATTTCTGCGTACTGAAAAGACCGAGTTTCAACACATTGAAGAAGTGATAAAGCGCATTGCGCTGAGTTACCCCCATGCCAGCTTTTTATTAAAACATAATGGGAAACTGGTAAAGCGTTTTATCGCCGACAAGCAAGGTGCGCTGGCGCCACGGATAGCCTCGGTATTGGGACAAAAGTTTGTCGATAACGCAGTGCATATCAATGTGGATTATGAAGGCATTCAAATGGATGCATGGCTAGGTAACGAGTCGGTGCTACGCAGTAGCAACGACTGTCAGTTTAGCTTTGTGAACGGAAGGGGGATGCGCGATAAGCTTATTATGCACGCAATACGTCAAGCCTATGAAAGTGTTTGGGGCGTATTAGAGCAGCCCTCATTTGTGGTTTATCTTACCCTTGACCCTCGCGACGTAGATGTAAATGTTCATCCGGCTAAGCATGAGGTACGTTTCCAGCAAGGACGATTAGTACACGACTTTATCTGTAAGTCTGTGTGCGATGCATTGCATGCTATTTCCCAGCCTGAATCCCACGAAGAAACGGTTACTGAGTCCTCAACAAGGGCTGACACCATTAGTCAAAGTCCCGCGCCATTTCAACATGAGCCTGCGAACCACGAATACATCAGGCCATTGGCCGCAGCTCCCCAGTCGCCTAAAGTGGGCGGTCAGAGCGCACCATTCACGCCTCGCCAATCAAAAGGGCCGAGCGCAGCTTATCAAGCGGGGTTTCAATCCCTTATGTCGCCAAATAGCGACATGCAAACGAAAGATTCAGGATCGCAACCTAACCATGTGCAGTATCTGGGCCTATCGTCACTGTGTAGAATTTACTCACACAATGAACGAATTTACCTACTCGATGTGGTTAACATAGTGGGGTACTGGCTTACTGAGTTGTGTTCGAAGGCACAGCACAGCCAGCCCCTATTAATGCCCGTAGCCCTTGCTATGCCAATGGATAGTGCGGGCGATGAAGCGGATAATCGAGCAGAAAATATCGCATTATTAAACGGATTGCACTTTGAAATAAATCAGGTAGCTGGAAAATACCGTTTACAGCAAGTTCCGGCTGGAACTCGCCATTTACCGTGGCTACGTTGGTTTGAAAAACTCTTGTCGGCAAAACTTTTTTCACACGCAAACACAAAGGATTCGGAAGAAGGTAGCCAAAAACAGACAGTTTTATTTGACTTTTCCGTCGCAGAAAATGAATTGGACGATAATACCGCGCATCAGGTGTGGCACTGGTTGGAGCAGCAAAACGATCTGAAACAATGGGAAATGATCGAGCGATTTGGTACAGTGCGCGACGTAACGCAAGTAGTTAACTTCTTGAGAGGGACAAATGGGTAGTGGCATAAATCCTGCTAAACCTGTAGTAGCCATTATGGGGCCAACTGCCTCGGGTAAAACAGGGCTTGCTCTTGAATTAGCAAAAGAAGTTGATTGCGAAATTATTAGCGTAGATTCTGCATTGGTGTACACCGATATGGATATCGGCACTGCGAAGCCCACGGCTGGCGAACGTCAAAGTGTGCCTCATCATTTAATCGATATTATTGACCCTGTACAAAGCTACTCGGTAGCGCAATTTTGTCAGGATACGGTAAGACTGATTGGTGATATTCACAGTAGAAATAAGGTGCCAGTATTAGCTGGTGGTACAATGATGTACTTTAATGCCTTGATAAATGGAATTTCGCCACTACCTAAGTCAGATGAAAACATTCGTAGCGAAATTAACGCCCAGGCAAAGAGCAAAGGCTGGCAAGCACTACACCAAGAGTTGTGTCGTGTGGACCCCGTTAGCGGCGAGCGAATTCACCCGAATGACCCTCAGCGGCTAACCCGCGCATTAGAGGTGTTTAGAAGTTCGGGACGAACGCTAACACAATGGCAGCAAGAAGAAAGCGACACTTGCCCTTATGAGATAACACAATTTGCTATAGCGCCAACGGAAAGACGTGTGCTGCATGAGCGAATTGCTACTCGTTTTGACATAATGTTAGAAAGCGGGTTTGAAGAAGAAGTTAAAAAGCTCTATGAACGTGGTGATCTAAATGAAGATTTACCTTCTATTCGTTCGGTGGGGTATAGGCAGATGTGGCAGTACCTAGATGGTCAGCTTTCTTATCATGATATGCGTGAAAGAGGTATCATTGCCACCCGGCAACTTGCAAAGCGCCAATTAACTTGGCTGAGAGGGTGGGAGAAGGTGACCTGGTTAGACACATTTGGTAAAGATAATTTGACTAAAATTACAGCAAAAGTCACACTCTAGTTTCGTCGAGTGTGGTATATATTAGACGTGCAGTAACACCTTAGTGGTGTTACCAATAATAAAAACTAAGGATATCAAATGGCTAAAGGGCAATCTTTACAAGACCCATTTTTAAACGCGTTGCGCAAGGAACGTATACCAGTATCAATTTACCTGGTGAATGGCATTAAACTGCAAGGGCAAGTAGAATCATTCGATCAATTCGTGATCCTACTTAAAAATACAGTAAGCCAAATGGTGTATAAGCACGCAATTTCTACCGTGGTACCTGCTCGCGCGATTACTATGCCGAGCACAACAGGAGATTCTGAAAATACTAAAAGTGAATAGAATAAAAGGTAACGCGCTTGTTTGACCGTTATGAAGCCGGTGAACAGGCTGTACTTGTTCATGTTAATTTTACTGATGAGAACAGCAAAGAAGATTTAGCCGAGCTAGAATTGCTCGTGTCTTCTGCAGGGGTAAACGCCGCCGAAGTATTAACTACATCGCGTAGTGCGCCTCAAGCTAAATTCTTTGTAGGTTCGGGAAAGGCTGAAGAAATCGCTGCAGCTGTAAAAGCGCACGACGCCAATGTAGTGATCTTCAATCATTCTTTGTCCCCTTCACAAGAGCGTAACTTAGAAGCGGTCTGTCAGTGCAGAGTGTTAGATAGAACTGGACTTATCCTCGATATCTTTGCCCAAAGAGCCAGAACGCACGAGGGGAAACTTCAGGTCGAGCTAGCACAACTGCGTCACATTTCTACGCGACTTATTCGCGGCTGGACTCACCTTGAGAGGCAAAAAGGGGGGATTGGTTTACGTGGGCCGGGGGAAACTCAGCTTGAAACCGACCGCCGTTTGTTACGAGGACGTATTAAAGCAATACTTCGTCGTTTAGAAAAGGTGCAGAAACAGCGAGAGCAAGGTCGTCGTTCGAGGAAACGCGCTGAAATACCTACCGTATCCTTAGTAGGTTATACTAACGCGGGCAAATCAACGCTCTTTAATACAATAACTGACTCTCACGTTTATGCAGCCGATCAGCTTTTCGCTACGCTAGACCCTACGTTAAGAAAAATTGAGCTTAAAGATGTCGGGCCTGCAATATTAGCCGACACCGTGGGTTTCATTCGTCATTTACCCCATGATTTAGTGGCTGCTTTTAAAGCCACGCTGCAAGAGACACAGGAAGCGGACTTATTGCTTCATGTGGTAGATATTGCAGATGCGAAGTATCGTGAAACCATGGACGAAGTAAACGATGTATTAGAAGAAATTGATGCCGGAGACATACAACAATTACTAATCTGTAATAAGATTGATAAACTGGACGATGTTGAACCGCGTATAGAACGAAACGAGGAAGGGATCCCAACGCGTGTATGGTTATCGGCACAGACCGGTGAAGGTACCGAACTATTGGGACAAGCGCTTACTGAATGCTTGGGTACAAGCATGGTTAACTACACGCTTAAAATACCTCCTGCGCAAAGTCAGCTTCGTGGTGTGTTATACGAATTAAACTGTATTGCAAACGAAGATTATGATAGTGAAGGTGACTGGGTTGTCGATGTGCGTATGCAAACGGCAGACTGGAATCGTTTAGAAAAGCGTCTCGAGAACGGAATATCAGAGTATGTTGTGCGACATTAATCGTTGTGATTAGCACATCGACTATGCTTGCGAATTTCAAAAATAAAACAGTAATCTATGGAGTATCAGCATGGCTTGGAATGAGCCGGGTGGCAATAATAATGACCCGTGGAAAAACCGCGGCGGACGCGATCAAGGTCCCCCGGATTTAGATGATGTATTTAAGAACTTATTCGGTAAGTTCGGAAAATCTGGTGGTGGTAATGGCGGCTCAGGCAAAAGCCTAGGCGGCATCGGCGCTGGTATTTTAATTGGCTTAATTGTTGTTATCTGGATTATCAGTGGCTTTTATACCATTCGTGAAGCGGAGCGAGGCGTTGTGCTTAGGTTTGGTGAATATGTCAAGCAAGTAGAACCAGGTTTGCGTTGGGCACCTACATTTATTGATACTGTAATCCCTGTGGATGTTCAATCTATTCGCGATCAGTCATCGTCAGGCTCTATGCTGACAGAAGACGAAAACGTGGTAGATGTGCAAATGGAAATGCAATTTCGAGTGGTTGACCCTTATCGCTGGACGTTCGCTGTAGAAAGCCCAGAAACCAGTCTAAGCCAGTCTCTCGATAGCGCAATTCGCTATGTAGTAGGCCACTCTACCATGGACGATGTGTTAACCGATGGCCGTGAACTTACGCGTCAGCGAGTGTGGGAAGAGCTACAGGGTATTATTGAGCCCTACAACATGGGAGTTGCTATTATTGATATGAACTTCCGTGATGCCAGACCACCTGAGCAAGTTAAAGATGCCTTTGATGATGCTATCGCAGCACAGGAAGACGAACAGCGTTTTATTCGTGAAGCCGAAGCCTATGCGCGTGAAATTGAACCTCGCGCCCGTGGTCAAGTTAATCGTATGAACGAAGAAGCGCAGGCTTATAAAGAGCAGGTTACCCTTGAAGCGCAAGGTGAAGTTGCCCGTTTCGAAGAGTTGCTGCCTCAATACGAGCGCGCACCTGAAGTAACCCGTGAGCGTATCTATCTAGAAACGATGGAACAAGTGTTAAGCAGTACCAGCAAAATTTTGGTGGATAGCGACGGCGGCAATAACATGATGTATCTACCTTTAGATAAAATTATGGAACGCCAACAAAACAGTTCGAAACCACAGTCTCGCAGTACGTTAGAAGGCCTGCAGATGCCAGTCGTTGATGAAGGTCAACGTAGCCGTAACTCTTCGTCAACTTCAGGGTTGCGCGGCGAAAGTTACAGAGAAGGGAGATAATAATGGTTAAGAATTTAGCTATTGCCGTATTAGTCGTTCTTGTCGTTCTTGCCTCAGGTGCTTTATTTGTGGTGAAAGAGGGCGAGCGCGCCATTGTCATTCAATTTGGTAAAGTACAGCGGGACGATGCTAGTGGTGAAACTCGTGTGTTTGAACCGGGTCTTCATTTTAAAATCCCCTTTATCGACTCGGTTAAGCATTTAGATGCAAGGGTACAAACCTTAGATGATACCCCTGACCGTTTCGTAACGAGCGAGAAGAAAGACCTAATTGTTGATTCTTACGTTAAATGGCGCATCGATGACTTTGCACGTTACTACCTTTCTACGGGAGGTAATAAACTCCAAGCAGAAGCCTTATTGAAGCAGAAAGTAAACAACGGACTGCGTTCAGAATTTGGTACCCGTACCATTGGCCAAATTGTTTCAGGTGAGCGTTCTGCACTTATGAATCAAGCTATGGAGCAGGCATCGACATCGTCAGATGAACTAGGCATTGAAATAGTTGATGTTCGAGTGAAGCAAATTAACCTACCTACCGAGGTAAGTAATTCAATCTTCCAACGTATGCGTGCTGAACGTGCAGCGGTAGCCAGAGAACACCGTTCTGAAGGTCAGGAGCAAGCAGAAGTTATTCGCGCCAACATTGATGCGAAAGTAACGGTTATGTTGGCCGATGCTGAGCGTAACGCTCGTCAACTTCGTGGTGAAGGTGACGCTCTTGCCGCTCAAATCTATGCTGATGTGTACTCTAAAAATCCCGAGTTTTATAGCTTCTTACGTAGTATGGATGCTTATAAAGCCAGCTTTGATAGTAAAAATGATGTGCTAGTTATTGCTCCTGATAGTGATTTCTTCCGCTTTATGAACGCCTCTCAGGGTAAATAAAGCGCGTCACCTAACACTGCGTTACGATAAAACCAGCTACCTTGTAGCTGGTTTTTTTTGCTTAGTATAAAGCTATAAAAGTGCGTAACATCATTAGGTTGCAGCGTTTTTGAATACTTTAGTTTGTGCGGCTGTCCCGACCAATAGGCGACCCCTGCCCTTAGCACCTAAAATCGGGTAAGATAGCCGCGGTATTAATATTATAAAAAACCACCTATTTTAGTATTGGTCATGTGAAAGCGATGGCGTTAATACACAAAAAGCGTGGCATAAAAACGACAGGGGAACGCTTTGATTCCGGAAAATTCTAATACCCATTCTGCCGAGGAGCACGGCGGAAAAAGTGGGTTATTCTCTCGATTTCTCGCTACTGTAGAGTGGCTAGGAAATCTGCTTCCACACCCAGTAACCTTATTTGCCTTACTATCTGTGTCTATCGTAATACTCAGTGGTATTTTAGGTTACTTCGATCTCGCGGTAGCTGACCCTCGCCCGGAAGGCGCGAAAGGGCGCGAAGCGGATGGCATGATAGAAGTCATCTCACTAATGAGCGCTGAAGGGCTGCAACGTATTGTTACTGGTTTAGTGACAAACTTTACCGGCTTTGCGCCGCTTGGAACCGTACTTGTTGCCTTGTTGGGTGTATCGGTGGCTGAGCATTCTGGGTTATTGTCGGCGGCTATGCGTGGGCTTGTTATGAACGCGTCTAAGCGTGCAGTAACATTCGCGGTAGTGTTCGCCGGTATTATATCTAATACAGCAAGCGAATTAGGCTATGTGGTATTGATTCCCCTCGCTGCAATGATTTTTCATTCATTAGGACGACACCCATTGGCTGGTCTAGCCGCTGCATTTGCAGGGGTGTCAGCCGGCTATAGTGCCAATTTACTATTGGGTACTGTGGATCCACTGTTGTCTGGCATTACCGAAGCCGCCGCCCATATGATTGACCCCGACTACTCGGTTGGCCCAGAAGTAAATTGGTACTTTATGTTCGTGAGTACATTTGTGGTAGCAACAATGGGCGCACTGGTTACCGAAAAAATTGTAGAGCCGCGACTTGGTAAGTTTGATGAAGCTGATGCGCCAAGCGACCTTGGAAAACAAAGCATGGATGCGCCAACCTCGCTTGAGAAAAAAGGCCTGGCGTGGGCAGGTATTTCATTTTTAATCGTGTGTGCTGTACTCGCTCTTACCGTGGTCCCTGAAAACGGGATTTTGCGCCACCCTGAAACAGGCGCAGTGTCAGGCTCTCCGTTTTTAAAAGGCATTGTTGCCTTTATATTCATTACCTTTGCCGTTCCTGGGTTTGTCTATGGGCGTATAACCGGCAGCATGAAAAACGATCGTGACGTAATAAATGCAATGTCTAAAAGTATGGGCGCAATGGGGTTGTATATCACCTTGGTCTTTTTTGCCGCGCAGTTTGTTGCTTTCTTCAAGTGGACTAACCTGGGAACAGTGCTAGCGGTTAAAGGGGCGGCGTTACTGCAAGCAGTGGGACTTGATGGTCCCTCCGTGTTTATCTTATTTATTATAATGTGCGGTATCGTGAATCTTTCTCTAGGTAGTGCGTCGGCCCAGTGGGCGGTTACCGCGCCTATATTTGTACCTATGTTGATGCTAATAGGGTATTCGCCAGAAGTGATTCAGGCAGCGTATCGTATAGGCGACTCGGTGACTAACGTTATTGCACCTATGATGAGTTACTTCGGCTTGATCCTCGCCATGGCAGCAAAATATAAAAAAGACTTGGGGATGGGGACCCTCATTGCCATGATGTTGCCTTATTCCATGGTATTTATTGTAGGCTGGACTATTCTTTTCTACATATGGGTGTTTGTACTCGGTATGCCAGTTGGGCCAGGTGCGGCAACCTACTATCAGCCATAAATCACAATTATAATCGAAAGGGCAGTTTAATACTGCCTTTTTTAATCGCTTTTTGTTGTTAATCCAATCGGCGTTTATTTCTCTTTCCTTAGATCATAATTCCTTTAAATTCAGTATAATTAGCACATGAAAAATATTAGTGCCTAACGCGGATTAATCGATGAAATACAAGAGCAACAATGGTTTTACTCATTCTCAGCCAGACAAGATTGGCGTATTGGTGACAAATTTGGGCACGCCTGATAGCCCTACCGCTGCCGCGCTACGCCCTTACCTAAAAGAGTTTTTATCAGACCCAAGGGTAGTAGAAGTGCCAAAGGCGATATGGTGGTTTGTTCTTAATTTGGTTATTTTAAACATTCGCCCGAAAAAGTCGGCCCAAGCCTACTCCACGGTGTGGACAGAAGAAGGTTCGCCTTTACTCGCGATAACAAAGGCACAAGCTCATGCCTTAGAAGCCCGTTGTAAGAAAAAATACGGTGAAGATGTAGTGGTTGATTACGCCATGCGTTATGGCAATCCTTCGATAAGTGCAGCCCTAGAACGTATGTTGACAAATGGTGTAAGAAAGCTCGTTGTACTGCCCTTATACCCGCAATACTGTGCGTCTACTACAGGCTCAACGTTCGATGCGATTGCGAACGACTTTACCCAACGGCGTTGGTTGCCCGAACTACGCTTTGTAAATAACTATCATGACAGGGACAACTATATAACGGCGCTGGCAAATAAGGTGAAAAAGCACTGGGCGGAGCACGGAAAAGCAGACAAATTGCTTTTCTCTTATCATGGGATCCCTAAACGCTATCTAAAAAATGGTGATCCGTATCACTGTGAATGTCATAAAACGTCACGTCTATTGGCAGAAAAGCTCGGTTTGGCCCATGATGAGTATATGACCACGTTTCAGTCGCGCTTTGGCCGCGAAGAGTGGTTAACCCCCTATACAGATGAAACCATGAAGTCGCTGCCCAGCAAAGGTGTGAAATCAATACAAGTAATGTGCCCCGGGTTTTCTGCAGACTGTTTGGAAACTATCGAAGAAATAGGCGAAGAGAACCGTGAATATTTTATTGAAGCCGGCGGTGAAAGATACGAATACATACCCGCGCTCAATAGCGATGATGAACATATTGACGTGCTATTTGATATTGTTGAAGAGAATTTGCATGGCTGGCAGGTGAGTGCAGACAATTCACAGCGCGGCGGATTAGCCCGCGCCCTTGGGGCCGAAAAATAGGAATACCATTATGACCGCGAAAAAGCACACGGACGTTAAAGCGCCTAACGCATTGTTAAAGGCCCAAAAATTAGCCAACATACTAGATACCGCGGTTAAAATTCCGTTTACGCCTATACGAATTGGTTTAGATTCTCTCGTGGGTTTAATCCCCGGTGCAGGTGATGCCGTCATGTTACTGGTTTCACTGCGAATAGTGTGGCTCGGAAAGTCTCTTGGCATGCCCAAAACACTGGTTGCGGAAATGGTGAAAAATTCCGCTATCGATTTCGGTTTAGGTTTCATTCCATTTATCGGTGACTTAGTGGATGTGTTTTATAAAGCAAACCTTAAAAACGTACGCTTGATGGAGCGTTGGTGGATAAGTCAAAATAAAGCCAACGTGGACGCAGCTACTCAGGAAAAACTTGCCCAATGGGAAAACCAACTCGATTAGCCTATTTGCATTGGTAATGTGTTCGGCCTGGTTACACCCTCACTTCTCATAGGAAACCACGGGTTTGTGCTCGTGGTCTTTTATTGAAAAATAGTAATCGTTAATGCCTCTCAGTGCGTAGCAAAGGCTACATACACACTAATCATCGCTAAAGCGTTCTACGCTCAGCGAATAAGGAGTGGAGGGGAATGAAAGCATCTGATCTTTTCGTTAAAGCATTGGAAGCTGAAGGCGTCGAATTTGTGTTTGGCATACCGGGGGAGGAAAATCTCGATTTACTTGAGTCGCTACGGGCTTCGTCTATAAAGCTTGTGCTTACACGCCATGAACAGGGGGCGGGGTTTATGGCTGCTACTTATGGCCGCTTAACCGGTAAAGTAGGAGTTTGCCTAGCAACCTTAGGTCCAGGCGCTACCAACCTAGTTACCCCAGCCGCCTACGCCCAATTAGGGGCTATGCCTATGTTAATGATTACCGGTCAAAAGCCTATCAAGACGAGTAAGCAGGGGCGTTTCCAGGTAATTGATATCGTCGATATGATGCGCCCTTTAACAAAATATACGTCCCAGGTAGTTAGCGGCGATCGTATCCCTTCTATCGTCCGTGAAGCGTTTCGATTAGCACATGAGGAGCGCCCGGGAGCGGTTCACATCGAGTTACCAGAAGACATAGCAGCAGAAAAAACCACGCAGCCGTTATTACAACCCAGTATTTCCCGACGGCCTATCGCCGAATATAAAGCCATTTCTACTGCAATTGAAATGATTGAACAAGCTACCTCGCCTTTACTTCTCATTGGTGCGGGGGCCAACCGAAAACTCACAGCTAAGATGCTTAGAGAGTTCGTTGATAAAACCTGTATTCCTTTTGTCACCACCCAAATGGGGAAAGGGGTACTAAATGAAAGCGATCCCCGTTTCGCCGGGAATACCGCCTTGTCAGATAATGATTTTGTGCACCGAGCGATAGAACGGGCCGATCTTATTGTTAACGTGGGACATGATGTAGTCGAAAAGCCGCCGTTTTTTATGCACCACAATGGCAAAAAAGTAATTCACGTAAATTTTGAATCTGCCGCGGTGGATCCGGTGTACTTTCCCCAGGCGGAAGTGATCGGGGATATAGCCAATAGCATCTGGCAGATAAAAGAGGGGATTACGCCGCAGAACGACTGGAAACTCGATTTTTATAAAGACGTTCATGATGCCTACGTAAAACACAGAGCCGAGGCGGAGAACGACAATCGTTTTCCTATTATGCCTGAACGCTTCGTTCGCGATATCAGAAAGGTTATGCCAGAAGACGGCATAGTAACTTTGGATAATGGCGTTTATAAAATCTGGTTCGCCCGTAATTACCCGGCTTATCATCCCAACACGCTATTATTAGATAATGCACTTGCTTCAATGGGCGCAGGTTTACCTTCTGCTATAGGGGCAAAATTAGTACGCCCCGATGTGCCTGTTCTCAGTGTTTGTGGCGATGGTGGCTTTATGATGAATAGCCAAGAGATAGAGACGGCAGTGCGCTTGAATCTCGACCTTGTCGTCATCATCCTAAGGGATGATGCTTACGGTATGATTAAATGGAAGCAGGCGCATATGCATTTCGATGAGTTTGGACTCGATTACCAAAATCCAGACTTTGTTAAATACGCGCAAAGTTACGGCGCACAAGGGTGGCGCGTTGAAAGTGCGGATGGGCTTATACCTTTAGTCGAGAAGTGTTTATCCACACCAGGCGTACATATCGTCGATTGCCCTGTTGATTACAGCGAAAACGATAAAACCCTTAATCAAACCATTGCCCAACTTAGCGCCCAGTTATAAGGAATCTTATATGTTGAAGGAAAGCTATCCCTATTACTTAGCCAGTGAAGCCGTATATGCTAATACTGATTTAACTGTCACCAATAAGTACTCTGGTGATCCAGCTACACAGGTAGCGTTAGCTGACGCTGAGGTGATTGATAAAGCGATTGCCGCGGCCGAAAAGGCCCAACCTGCTATGTCAGCACTTGCCCCTTACCAGCGCCAGGAAATTCTTGAGCACTGTATTAAACGGTTTCAAGAGCGTGAAGACGAACTTGCACAAGCGCTATGTATAGAAGCCGGGAAACCAATAAAAGACGCGAAAGGTGAGGTAGCGAGATTAATCGACACCTTTAAAATTGCTGCTGAAGAAGCGGTAAGAATAAATGGCGAAGTGGTAAACCTAGAGATTTCCGCACGTGCGAAAGGATACCAAGGGATGACGAAGAAAGTGCCTATTGGTCCATGTTCGTTTATTTCGCCTTTTAATTTCCCCTTGAATTTAGCTGCACACAAGGTAGCACCTGCCATTGCAGCAGGCTGTACCTTCATACTAAAACCGGCCTCACGAACGCCAATAGGCGCGCTTATTATCGGTGAGGTACTAGCAGAAACCCAGCTTCCTAAGGGCGCGTTTTCTATTTTACCGTGCAGTCGTGATGGCGCAGACTTATTTACTACTGATGAGCGCTTAAAGCTACTGAGTTTTACTGGCTCGCCAGATGTGGGCTGGGCATTGAAAGCGAAGGCAGGCAAAAAGCCAGTGGTTTTAGAGCTTGGTGGGAATGCGGCCTGTATTGTTGATGAAGATGCTGATATTAGCGATGCCATCGACCGAATTATTACGGGGGCTTACTATCAGTCAGGACAAAGCTGTATTAGCGTACAGCGGATACTTGTTCACCGTGCTATTTATGACGATTTTAAACAGCGCTATGTTGAACGGGTTAAAGGGCTAGTGGCGGGCGACCCTGCCTATGAGGATACCTTTATTGGGCCAATGATTTCAGAATCTGAAGCCGAGCGCCTAGAGGGTTGGATTACTGCGGCGAAAGAAGCAGGGGCGTCCTTATTATGCGGAGGTACGCGAACAGGTGCTATGCTCGATGCTACCGTACTAGAAAATGTACCTAAAGACTGTGATGCCAGTGCGGAGGAAGCCTTTGGCCCCTTGTCTATCCTCCTCCCGTTTGATGATTATGATGCAGCACTGGATGAAGTGAATAACAGCCGCTATGGTTTGCAAGCGGGTATTTTTACCCGAGATATCTACAAAGCCAATAGAGCATGGGATGTGCTTGATGTGGGCGGTGTGGTAATTGGTGATGTACCTAGTTGGCGGGTGGATAATATGCCCTATGGCGGCGTAAAAGACTCGGGGCTAGGCCGCGAGGGTATACGCTATGCTATTGAAGATATGACCGAAACCCGACTAATGGTTATTCGTACTCCACAAAACTAACGCCACTGTTATCAAGGCCTACGTGGCGGTTATCCGTGCTTATCTACCGCGTAGGCTTCTAAGATAGCAAGGGGGATCACCGCGAGAGCCTTTTCATGGGTGGCCTCTAATCTCACCTTAGGCGCCACACCTGCTGCGTAGGCTTGCAGCCATCGCTCTGCGCACAGGCACCACCTATCGCCGGCCAGTAAACCGGCAAATTGCATGCTGGGCCACGGGGTTATAAGATCGTTACCTTGGCGTAATGAGAACTGCAAGAATTCATCGCTCATTACAGCACATACACTATGGTTACCACTATCTGACTCAGGCACATAGCAAAAGCCTTCTCGGGTAAAACCTGTGTTGCCACAACACAGTTGCAATGGTCGCCCATAAACATTTTTTGCATTAGCCAAAACGATAATCTCCTTTGCAGCGTATAATTAATTCGTGTGGTCTTGGTCGATCGCTAGTGAATTTTACTCTTTGAATAAACCATTGCAGCAATAGACAAAAAAGGCAAATGTGGTTTGTATCTACAACATACATGGCAAGCCAATGCTAGATAAAAGCGAAAAGACACCTCCGTTAAATTTTTCTCCCCAAGAGATTGCCCGTTTCGATGCACTGGCAGAAAGCTGGTGGGATGAAAACGGTAAATATAAAACCGCGTTAGACTTTAACCGTGCACGGTTAACTGTGATAGAGCAGCAAATTCGTCACCATTTTACTATTAGCCCAACAACCCCTACACCTTTTACAGCTTTATCGGTAGTAGATATTGGCTGTGGCGGCGGCCTTATAAGTGAACCTTTGGCGAAAAAAGGGGCGCAGGTTACTGGCATTGATGCAAGTGCAGTAAGCGTAGAAGTGGCTAAGCGCCACGCGCATATTAGTCAACTCGATATTGATTATCGCCATCAACTCGCCAGCGAAGTTGTTGAATATGGCGAAACCTTTGATGTAGTTATTAATGCCGAGGTAGTGGAACATGTTCCCAATCAGAAACAGCTAATTAGACAGTGTGCTCAGTTAGTGAAACCAGGGGGATTATTGGTACTCGCCACCTTAAACCGTACAGTTAAAAGTTATATCGTTGCGATAGTTGGAGCCGAGTATATTATGCGCTATTTACCCATTGGCACCCATGCGTGGAGAAAGTTTGTCACACCTAAGGAGCTGAGCCAATGGGTGGGCAACGAATTCACTTCTACCTATCAAACGGGAATGAAACTTAATCCGTTTACCCAGCGTTGGAAATTAACTTCCAGTAGACAAGTTAACTATATTCAATGTTATGCAAAATCATAATATCACCATGAGGAAGTAACCCCCCTTCTGGTGATTTTCCACAGGTATAACCATTCAAGCGCTGAATATATATCCCCTATATTTTAATGATTTGCACCTTACAAGCGTGGGAACTACCCTGAGAATGACGACAAAGCCAAGGTTATACTATGAAAATCTACGAAACCCGCACAGCACCTAATCCCCGACGGGTACGGATGTTCCTTGCTGAAAAAGGCATTGATGTTGATTATGTTCAGGTTGATATTCAAAAGGGCGAGAACTTAAGCGCACAAATGAGGGCGAAAAACCCGCTAGGTAAAATTCCCATTCTCGAGCTCGATGATGGTACCTGTATTGCCGAAACAGATGCGATTTGCACTTACTTCGAAGCACTTCACCCCTCCCCCTCATTAATGGGTGAAACTGCATTAGAGAAGGGCGTTATTTCTATGTGGCAGCGCCAAGTTGAACTTGCCTTAATGCTACAGGTTGGTATGTGCTTCCAACATACAACCGGCTACTTTAAAGATCGTATGGTGCCGGTGCCAGAATACGGTAAAGAAGCAGGGATCAACGCCTCTAAGTATTTTAACATTCTTGAGCGCCGTTTGTCGGTAACACCCTTTATCGCGGGGGATTCATTTTCTATTGCTGATATCACCGCCTTATGTGCTATTGATTTTGCGCGGGTAGTGGGGATACGTATTAAAGACGAGCAAGAGAATTTGCGTCGTTGGTATGACAATGTAAGTAGTAGAGAGAGCGCTAAAGCCTAATGATAGAACTCTATACAGCAGCCACGCCTAACGGATGGAAGGCGTCAGTAGCCCTGGAAGAAATGGGCTTACCCTATACGGTTAAACCGGTAAATTTAATGAAAGGGGAACAGAAAACCGACGCGTTTTTGACGATGAACCCAAACGGACGAATTCCCGTTATCAAAGATAAAGAAAATCACGATCATGTGGTGTTTGAATCTGGCGCGATTATGATCTATCTGGCCGAAAAAACCGGGCAGTTCCTGCCAAGCGAAATTACCCGGCGCAGTCAGGTGCTGCAATGGTTAATGTTTCAGATGGGCGGTGTAGGGCCTATGATGGGGCAAGCGAATGTATTTTATCGGTATTTAGATGAGAAGATCCCCGTAGCAATTGACCGATATCAAAATGAGGTGCGCCGGCTATTTACGGTACTAAATGGGCACTTAGCAGATCACGAGTACCTAGTGGATGATTACAGCATTGCTGATATGGCCAATTGGTGTTGGGTAAGAACCTATGAATGGTCGGGCGTGAGTATGGAAGGGCTAGCGCATTTACAGCGCTGGAAAAACAGTATAGAAGCCCGGCCGGCGGCGCGGCGCGGCGTGGCAGTACCCAATAAGATTGACAAAGAGGCGCTGATTAAAGGCGCTAAAAACGTGGTCACTCGTTAATAGGGTAAACAGTTAGAATAATACTCAGCGTAGAGTGAAACAAAGAGGCGTTCAACGGCCTCTTTGTTTTACGATGCATGTTATTTTGGCTATGTGGAGTGTGTTGTAATTGTGCGCAGCTACTTGATAAGCTCATTGAGCGCTTTTATGTGAGCGGGGCCTATACCACAACAGCCTCCAATAACCGTAGCACCTGCGTCTAGCCAACGTTTTGCAAATTGTTGGTACTTTTGTGGTGTCACATCTTCACGTAAGGAAGACAAAAGTGCATTGGCGTTATGCTCACGCTTAATTTCCGAAAAACTATTGGCGTAGGCTCCGATAGTTAAGGCTGGCGCGGCCTTATGGATATAGGCAATTGCGTCCTCCATTTCTTCTGGCTGTGAACAGTTAAAAAGCACTGCGTCTACCACGGATAAAAGCGGTATTATTTGCGACAGGGTTTCACCAGATCGAAGTCGAAGGGGTTTTGCTAAGTCATCTCGATTAGTCAGGGTAAAGGCTAACCATACAGGCTTGTTAGAATGTGCTTTTAGCAAGCGAACCACGTGTAATGCTTCGTCATAAGACGCTGCTGTTTCAATTAACCAGAAGTCTACCAAAGCTTCTTGACCCTGTATTAACGGCAGCAATATATCGGCGACTTTTTCAGGGTCGAATAACTCGGGTTTGTACGAACCGAAGGCGGGGGGAATACAACCGGCAACCTCTACACCATTTTTCTCCGCTAATTTTCGCGCTATTTGGGCGGCAACGTGTGCCAGCTGTTTTGCGCTTGTGGCAAATCGCTGCTCACCTAAATGAAATGGCACCAGGGCATACGTATTGGTGGTAATAATACGCGCGCCCGCATCAATAAAATGTTGATGAGCTTGGGCGACTAAGTCGGGAGTTTCAATCAAGGCGAGTGCCGACCATTCGGGTTGTCTAAACGGGGCGCCAATGCGTTCGAGTTCACGGCCCATTCCACCATCGAGGATACGGACCTTTGGATATAACGTATTCAATGAAAAAACCTATTCGTTTGAAGCTAAAAGCTTAATAATAATTCGCAATGAGCGGTAGGTTAGCACTGCCTATAGATTGTGCCTTACTGCCTACCTTCCCTAATACTAATTCACCTACGCTAACGCCCCGTAAGTCGGATTGCATTAGCACCTTTTGTGTCTTAGTGAGAAGCTGTTGTTTAACATCAACAGGCATGGCCCCATCAATGATGACGCCATCAAGATCCAATAAGGTAAACGCACACTGCGCGGCATATGCCAACCCAGTGGCTGCGTTGTCTACCCATTGGGTTAATGCTTTGCCATAGGATGGCCAATATTCGCTATCATCATATATTCTATTGCCGTTTTCCCCCGCCTCATTTAGCGCCTTTTCTAATAAGTATAGGGAAGACTGGCTGATTAACTGATTCGCGCCACTATGAGTGACAAAAGGCAATGACCCAATAGCGCCTGCGTTTTTTGACTTACCCGTAAAAAGGTGGCCGTTTAACACCAAGCCACCGCCTAAAAAGGTGCCTACAAATATGTACAGGTAATTGGTTAAACGAGGGCTATTGCCGAATGTCATCTCTGCACTGCAAGCTGCGGTAGCATCATTGCTTAAAAAGACAGGCAGTTGTAATTGTTGATGAAGCTCTTGTTGAATATCAATGTTTCGCCATGTAGCTAACGCGTCAGGAGAGGCCCCCGCTTCTTCCGCCCAATTCCATATTTCAAAGGGCATTGCTACCCCCAACCCTCGTATCCGAGATGCGTCGTTGATTTGCTGTGAGAGCAGACTATATGCACGTTTCGAGAAGGTGAGTAGTGAGGAAACGGTAGGGTATGCAATATTCTCATGTAAGGTGGCTTTCACCTCGCCAGATAAATCAATCAACGACATATCATAACTACGCCGTCCAATTTTCAATCCAACCCCATAGGCCCCATTTGCCGCTAAACCGAAAGGCACTTTAGGTTGTCCTACGCCGCCCCGTATAGCTGGTAAACGTGTTACTAGCCCATCGTTTTCCAGTTTATTAATAATAACGGTGGCTGATTGGGCCGACAGCCCACTGCGTTTGGCAATCTCTGCTTTTGGTAGTGCTCTCTCTTGGCGGATAAGTTTTAATATCGCGCGTTCATTTTGACTGCGTCCGTCCAGTAATTCGGATGTACTTTGTCGTTCAGTTTCGCTCTCTGCCATGACTTATGTAGGGTAGTTTTGTGGTCTGTAATTCGCCCATTTATACCATAATTCCTTAAATAATCATGCATGCTGATTTATCTGTCAGAATTTTCCTCTAGTCTTTTTAACGAACTCTCAGTTATCTTAGAAGAATAACTTTTTAAATTTCAGCTATCTAAAAAGACTTCTCTTATAAATCGTACAACACGTTGTAAATTATTAAATCAATAAGGTTGATTTAATTGTTTTACTGATAAATACTATAGCCAATTTAATTAACGACTCATTAACGAATGAAGCTGGAAGCATTGCTAATCGCTCCTTCGTTTTGTTAGTCAATAAACTGCTTTGAAGGGGTGAGGTGAAAAATGAAAGTCTTATGTTTAGGTGAAGTATTAATCGATATGTTAAGTCAGGGTGCAGCACCTAAAGAGGGCACAACACCCACCATGAAACCTTTTCAGCCATATGCTGGTGGCGCGCCCGCTAACGTGGCTGTAGCCGTAGCGCAGCTAGGCGGAAACAGTGCGATGGTATCTAAAGTAGGCCAAGATAACTTCGGTACTTTTTTAATCGATATGTTAAATCATTATAAGGTGGCTACCGATAATGTATGGCGTTGTGACAAAGGCAATACTGCCCTTGCGTTTGTTAACCTTGACGCAGATGGTGAGCGTTCCTTCGATTTTTATGTCGACAATGCTGCACATAAACATATAGGTCAGGCCGACCTTGCAGAAATACCGTGCGATAAAAATACCATCTTACATTTTTGCTCTGGTTCAATTGCTGGTCCTGAGCTTATTCCAGGCACTGAGTTTATCCTTGAAAAGGCGAAACAAGAAAACATGATGGTGTGCCTTGATATTAACTATCGTCCGGCCTTTTGGGATGACACCAATAACGCGCCAGGACGTATAGACGAAGTAGCGAAAAAGGTAACAGTACTTAAAGCAAGCCGTGAAGAACTAGCGCAGTTGTATGGCGAAGAAAATGCACAAGAGAAAGTTAAGCAGTGGCTAGAAAGTGGCGTTAAAGTGGTATTGGTTACCGACGGTGGCGAGCCTATCCAGTATATTACCAGCAGCTTTAGTGGCACTCTTGCTTCACCAAAAATGGATGTGAAAGATACTACCGCAGCGGGCGACTCTTTTATTGGCGGGTTCCTTTACTATCTTACTACGCAGGTTGCCGATACCGATGAGTTTAATCACTGGGTTGAAAGCTTTGAAAATGTAAGCGCAGCAACTGAATTCGCTATTCGCTGTGGCGCGTTTACGGTAACCCAGTATGGTGCATTTAGCGCACTTCCTACCCAGGCCGATATCGCACAGTAACAGCCCCCGCATTTTTTTGCAGGTGGTATTAAAAAGGAAGGCATATGTAGTCTTCCTTTTTTATGGGTCTGATAGGTAAAGGCGGCAGTAACACCGGCTATTACACTAACCCCAAACTAGGTGTCTATAAGCGAGACTATTGTCTCTAGGGTATCTGCCTCGCTTGCCGGTTTGTCCCACCTTATGCGATGAATGCGCGGAAATCGCAGGGCGACCCCCGACTTATGGCGACTGGAAGTATGCACAGCATCAAAGGCAACTTCCAATACCAGTTCTTTTTTCACTTCGCGGACAGGGCCGAAGCGGCCTATTGCATTGCGACGTACCCAGTTATCGAGTTTCTTAAGTTCGTCGTCAGTAAATCCAGAATATGCTTTGCCAATGGGAAGCAGGGTGTCATCTTGCCACGCACCAAAGGTATAATCTGAATAGAAACTAGAGCGCTTACCGTGGCCTCGCTGCGCGTACATCATTACTGCGTCTACGGTAAATGCGTCACGCTTCCATTTATACCACTTACCTTTAGGGCGTCCGGGCACGTAATAACTGTCGAGACGTTTTAGCATAAGACCTTCTACCGCTCGGTTTTGACATACCTTTTGATGCAGAGCGCGTAATTCATCGGCAGACGCGGCGAATAGGGTTGTTGATAAGTGCAGACGAGGGTTTATTCCCTTTTCGGTTTGGGTTAAATAATCCTGTAACTTTTTTCGCCGCTCCGCCAAAGGAAGCGAGGTAAGATCGATTCCTTCAATAACCAGCGCATCATAAACAATCATACCTGCGGGGAATGTTTTCATTAACGCATTGCTGGGCTTCTTCTTGTTTAACCTTTGCTGAAGTGCGTTAAATGTATCAATACTTTCCTTGTGCATAACAAGCAATTCACCGTCGAGCACGAGATTGCCAGATATTGCTTCTAATAAGTCGGGGAAGGCATGGCTAATATCGTCGCCAGTTCGAGAAAACAGTGCTTTTTGAGACTCCGCTTTTTGTGTGTTGCAGGCGAGCTGCACTCTAATACCATCATACTTGTTTTCTATTTGCCACAAGTGAGGACAAAAATCATCGATATGCTTTTCTTCAATTGGGTGGGATAGCATTACAGGATGGAAGGTTAATACATCGCTAATATCAGGTTTAGGGCCTTTGTCTTCAAGCCATAGAAGTAAGTTTGTATAAGGCGGCTTAACGCCGTGCCATAACGTTTCAATGTCGCTAATATCTTTGTTGCCGTAATCGGCTAAAATTTGTTTAATCGATCGTGCCGACACGCCAATACGCAGCCCTCGTGTTCCTAGCTTCAATAGCGCCCAGCGCTGCGCGGGTGTCATTATCGATAGATAATTGGCCAATGTGCCTGATACCTTATTGCGGCTAACACCCATAAAGTCATCGATAATCTCGCTTAATGCTGGCAGCTTTACACTCGGTTCGTAATCAGGCCACAAGTGAGCTACGGTTTCGCTAACCTCGCCCACGTAATCGTAACTCATGGCAAATAATTCGCCGTCCACTCGTTCGGTAATCAATTTTTTTACGGTATTACGTTTGAAGAAGTCGAATTTGAGTGCACCTGCAATCGCGGCTACAGCCCATCCTCTATCGGGGTCAGGGGTACTGGCGAGGTAATCTTTGATAAGCGCTGCTTTAGCATTATTGCCAGAGGTAAAGTACAACTGTTCGAGTAATTCGCTAAACGCTTCCATGAAACGACTCTCCTTGTTCGTCTTCGTCGTAGCCCACCATGGAAAGGGCTCGTGCGCGATAGCCCATTTTACGCGCTTGGTAAATAAGTGCATCTTCCCGCCCGTGTGTCACCCAAACTTCTGTCGGATTAACCTCTTCGATAGTTTGTAAAAGTTCAGGCCAATCACAATGATCGGAGATAATAAGCGGTAGTTCAGCATTTCGCTGTTTCGCGCGCGCTCGAATTTGCATCCACCCAGAAACCATTACGGTTCTAACGTTTGGTAAGCTACGTGACCATCGGTCAGCCAAGGCCGAGGGGGGCGCTATCACAATTTCTCCCGCCAACGTTTGCTTATCGACAACCTCACTAACAGGTATAAGTTCGCCTAACGCTATATCGAACTGCTGATAAAGCTGACACAGCTTTATCTGTGCCCCATGAAGATAAATAGGCGCATCGTAACCTGCTTCCCTAAGCGCTAAGATGACGCGCTGGCATTTGCCTAGGGCGTAGGCGCCTACGAGGTGGCATCGAGAAGGAAATACCGCTAATGAATGGAGTAGTTTGGCAATTTCATCACCGATAGGGGGGTGGCGAAAAACAGGGAGCGCAAATGTGGCCTCGGTAATGAACACATCACACGGAATAACCTCAAATGGGGGACACGTAGGATCGTGCCGACGTTTATAGTCGCCTGATACGACTACGCTGTAGCCCGCATATTCGATGAGTATTTGGGTGGACCCTAAAATATGACCAGCGGGGTAAAAAGTGACCACCACGTCATTAAATGTCAGTGGGGTTTGCATGGCTACCCCTTGCTGTTCGTCGGCCATCTCTTCGCCATAGCGGGTGCGCATTATGGCGAGGGTTTCATGGCTTGCGAATACGTGCTTGTGACCCTCTCGAGCATGATCGGCATGACCGTGAGTAACCAGTGCGGTCTGCACCGGTGACATAGGGTCGATATAGAAATCACCGGGTTTACAGTATAAACCGATATTATCAATCTTCATCCATTGGGAAGGGTGCAAGCTAAGGGCTCCTGAATCATTTTTAGGAAATGTGCTGTAAAAGTCAGTACGCAATACACGGGACATTGGTTGAATTAAGCGCAAAATAAACCGATGTGGCGACAAAACGTATACAGTGTTTCTATACTTCAACCGTTTTATGAGTTTCTATGTCAGCCAAACGGCCTTCGCTTTTGCCGGTATTTCGTCAGTGGTTTTCAGATAAAGGATGGCAACTGCGTGGTTACCAGCAAAAGATGCTGGCGCAAAAAGATAAGCACAATGCAATATTGCTGATAGCCCCCACGGGAGCAGGTAAAACCTTATCCGGTTTTTTGCCTAGTCTTACAGAGCTATATCAACATGATCATAGCGGCATGCATACGCTTTATATTTCGCCGCTAAAAGCGTTAACGCAAGATATCCATAGAAACTTACTACAACCAATTGAAGATATGGCGTTACCTATTTCTGCCGAAACGAGAACCGGCGATACCCCTTCGCACAAGCGGCAGCGACAACGTAAGAAACCCCCGCATATATTGCTAACTACTCCTGAGTCTTTAATGCTGATGCTAAGTTATGCCGATGCGGATCGCATCTTCGGTAAGCTTAAACGGGTAATTATTGACGAGGCACACAGTTTATATACTAACAAGCGCGGCGATTTTCTCGCATTAGCATTGGCCCGTCTTAACATTCTTTCACCCACCCTTCAGCGTATTGGCCTATCGGCCACGGTCGCTTACCCAGAAACCTTGGCAGCGTGGTTAGCTGGAACCAAGGATACTGCTCATATTATAAAAGTGAAAGCGGGCGAAAAGCCGAAAGTTCAGCTGTTAAAATCAAAAGCACGAATGCCTTTTGGGGGCTTTATGGCACGCTATGCTATCGATGATATTTACACGGCTATTTGTGAAGCAAAAACCACGTTGGTTTTTGTAAATACCCGCGCTCAATCCGAGCTTTTATTTCAAATGTTATGGGAAGCGAATACCCATTCACTCCCTATCGCTCTTTATCATGGTTCGCTTAGCAAAGAGCAGCGTCGCAAAACTGAAACTATGATGGCTAATGGTATGTTGCGGGCGGTAGTGTGTACCTCAGCATTAGAATTAGGCATAGATTGGGGGGATGTGGATAAGGTTATTCAAGTGGGTGCGCCGAAAGGCGTAAGCCGTTTGCTACAGCGAATTGGACGGGCAAACCATAGGCTAGATGAACCCAGCGAGGCATTGTTAATACCAGCAAATCGTTTTGAAGCCCTTGAGTGTCAGGCTGCTATCACTGCAATTAAGAAAGGACAGCTTGATGGCGAGGCTCCTCAGCCAGGCGCACTGGATATTATACCGCAATTTATCCTTAACTGTTTATGTAGCACGTCTAGTACTCCAGATTCGTTGTATAAAGAGATTTTGAATGCAACACCCTATCAAGGACTAGAAAGGTCAGACTTTGATAAATTATGGCAATTTACATTAGACGGTGGCAGTGCGTTAAATGCCTATGAAAGGTATCAGCGTCTTAAGATTGATGACGATGGACGTTATTCTCCCGCTAATCGCAGAGTCATTCAGCGGCACCGACAAAATATTGGAACTATAGTTGAGGCGGGAAGGCTGAAAGTTAAACGCATTCACCGCGGTAACCAAGGAAAAATTATTGGTGAAGTTGAAGAGTCTTTTGCCCAACAGTTAACCCCCACAGACACCTTTTACTTTTCAGGAGAGATACTGAAATTTGAGGCTATACGGGATATGCAGCTGCACGCTAGACCCGCTAAAGCGAAAGAGCCGAAAATCCCAAGTTATGCGGGTGGACAAATGCCGCTCTCTACGTTTCTTGCCGAGGGGGTAAGAGAACTGCTCGCGCAACCTAGGCGATGGCGAACGTTGCCTGCGCAGGTAAAGGATTGGCTGCGCCTGCAACAGGCTTTTTCTCAACTTCCGTCGCCAGAAAAGGTGCTAGTAGAGCAGTTTCCATTTCGGCAAACTAACTATACCTTGTTTTATACGTTTGATGGACGAAAAGCGAACCAAACCCTGGGCATGTTACTCACTCGGCGTATGGAGAAAATGGGCGTGAAGCCGTTGAGCTTTAGTGTAACTGACTATGGTTTGTCTATTAGCGCTGTGAACCCTATTACTGCTGAGCAACTGACCCAGCTATTTCAGCCAGATATACTGGGCGATGAATTAGAAGACTGGATGTTACAAGCCTCCATGTTAAAACGGGCTTTTCGCCAAGTTGCCGTGGTAAGTGGTTTGACGGAACAACGCTACCATGCCAGCCAAAAAACCATGAAACAAGTGACCTTCTCAACAGATTTAATCTATGACACGTTACGTGCACACGATCCTGATCACATTTTATTAGCTGTTGCGAGAGCCGATGCTGAGCGCGAATTGCTGGATGTACGAAGGTTAGCTAACCTTTTGATACGGTACGTTGGACAAGCCACTTTGGTTAACCTTGAGAAGGTTTCTCCTATGGCAATTCCTATTGTATTGAATGTTCGAAGTGAACAAATAAAGGGCGCGGGGGCCCAATCGGTCATTGAACAGGCCAGTTTGTATGAAGAAGCGCAAACTATGCTGGATGAGGTGAGGGCGCTACTTGCGACTCAATCTACGCCCTAGTATATAAGCACAGTAGCTTAAGACCCTATTGATAGGCTTAAGGAGGAAGCGCTTGCATCGTTAGTAAGGAGAATAAACACTCAGTGGCAATAACAGATAAATGGGTAACTGAAAAAGTTGCCACGGGGCGCATAACCATAGTGAAATTTGCTGAACACTTGTGGCTGTTAGACGCCAGAGGCGTGGCTTATATTCCTGCTTTAGATTTTTTAGTGGTATCAGACCTACACTTTGAAAAAGGCAGTTATTTACGCAGTTATGGGAATCCCTTGCCTAGCTTAGATACGCGCGCCACATTAACGCGGTTACGTAGTGTAATCGAAGATTATACGCCTTCTAAGGTAATTAGCTTAGGCGATAGTTTTCATGACAAACATAGTATGTCGCGAATGACTCAACAAGATAGGGCGTTGTTATTCAACTTAGTTAATCATGTGCCTAACTGGGATTGGGTGGAAGGAAACCACGATCCTGTTTTACCCGAGGGTGTGCCGGGTACCGCGCTAAAGCAGCTAACCCACGATCGGCTTTGTTTTCAACATGAGCCTACCACTGCTTATCAAGGTGATAGTACTACGCGTAAGTCGTTGCCGACGTATCAGGTGATTGGACATTACCATCCAAAAATAAAAACCAAAGTGTCGCAAAGGCGTTATTCGGGGAAGTGCTTTGTGGTGGGGAATAATATGTTGATGATGCCAGCATTCGGGCAGTTCACCGGGGGGCTAGATGCGAATGAACAAGTTTTGAAAGACCTTATTTCAGTATCCGAACGAGCTTGTTACCTTATGTGCGATGATATCATTTTCAAAGTTTCACCCACGAGAGAGTAATGTGTCAAATAGCTAAATCATTCGTGTTATTTTGTGCTTAATTGGCAAAAAAAGAGCGCGTACTAATTACGCGCTCTTTTTTTCGAACTTAATGCCTGGCCCTAGACATTAGTCGCGCCAGCGCTTAGTTAGCTCGTCGTAGGCATCAATACGTCTATCTCTAAAATATGGCCAGATACGTTTAACTTGCTCGGTGCGCGCTAAATCAATGTCTACCGCTAGCGTTGCTTCCTCATTCGCATTGGCCTTCGCCAGTAATTCGCCTTGTGGTCCGGCAATAAAACTTTGCCCCCAAAATTGTATGCCTGGATCTCCTTCTACCGGAGAGGCTTCAAAGCCTGTTCTGTTGGCAACAATTACTGGCACAGAATTGGCTACTGCGTGAGACCGTTGAATGGTTTCCCATGCACCATGCTGACGGCTACGTTCTTCTTCTGTGTCGGTTAAATCCCAACCTATAGCCGTGGGATAAAACAGTAAATCTGCTCCCGCCATTGCCATTAAACGCGCCGCTTCGGGGTACCATTGATCCCAGCATACCAAAACGCCTAGTTTACCTACGCTCGTTTCAATTGGCGTAAACCCCATATCACCGGGGGTAAAGTAGAATTTCTCGTAGAAGCCAGGATCGTCAGGAATATGCATTTTCCTATATTTACCGGCTATCTCCTCGCTTCGGTCGAACACCACCGCAGTATTGTGGTAGAGGCCAGAGCCCCTTTTCTCAAATAACGAAGTTACTAATACGATATTGTGTTTTTTAGCCAACTGGCCAAAAAAATCGGTAGCGGGCCCTGGTATTGGCTCGGCAAGATCGAAAGCGTCTGTGTCTTCTTGTTGGCAGAAATACAAGGTACTGTGTAATTCTTGAAGCAAAATGCATTCGCACCCTTGCTCTGCCAGTTTTGCGACTTGCTCAGCGCTTCGTTTCCAGTTTTTAGCTTTATCGTTGTCGGCAACGGCTTGTTGCACAACACCCACTTTAAGCGTGGTCGGACGCATATATGGATACTCCTTTCTCTAGCATAGCAAGCACCGAGGGGCGCAATGTGTTGGTAGGCACTTGCATCGAAATACAATGTAAGCTGCCGTACTGTTGTATTAGTACAGAACAGTCAATTGGTTCAATTATATGATCCGGATACGCCCGTTGCATGACTTCAATGGCAGAAGTATCTTCAGGTTGTCCATATACGGGCAGCAAAATAGCGCGGTTACAGATCAAGAAATTTGCGTAAGAAGCGGGAAGCCTATCACCGCTTTCATTCACTATATGTGGAAGTGGCAAGTGAAATTGTTCGTATTCAGGTAACACTTGCATACATTCGTCACAAAGGGATTTTAAACCCGCAAAATGTGAATCGTCGGCACGATTAAAAGCGGCCTGTATAACTAAACCATAGTGTGGCGTGAAGCGTACTAGCGTGTCCACATGGCCGTCGGTATCGTCACCTTCTAAATGCCCATGCTGGAGCACCGTCGTTTTACTACAACCTAACATTTCTTCAAATACGTGGGCGTACTCGGTAAGGCTTAGTTCGCCATTGCGTTTAGGGTTCAGTAAACACTGTGCAGTTGTGAGTAAGTGCCCAGCTTGGTTAATTTCTAATGCACCACCTTCCAACACCACTGGGCTACTACGCAATGGTTGCTCGCATAGCGCTGCCAAATAACGTTGATTGGCCATATTATCTTCGGAGGCATCAAATTTTTCGCCCCAACCGTTAAATCTAAACTCTACTGGTGCGCCATAACCTTGATCATCTACGCATGATATAAAGCCGTAATCCCGCATCCATGTATCGTTGTATGAGGCAGGAATAAGCAATGCTTTGGCCTGTTCAGGTAATAGTGCCTTTAAATCATCTATATCATCTGGGGCACACAAAATGATAACACCAGCCTGATAGCGGTTAATGGCGTTGATAATATCTAAATAGGTTTGACGAGCTTGTGAAAGCCATGGGGCCCAATCGGTTTGACTGTGCGGCCAGGCTAATAAAACAGCATCTACCTTATCCCACTCCGGGGCCATAACTCGTGTGCCTTGCATGCAACTCTCAATGATTAAATAAAAAGGTGATTATAAGTCAGCAAAGTGTTGCTACCAACAGCTTTCATGATGAATTTACTGGGCAGCTATGAGTATTTACCTCGCTAGCTTAATTGCGCTTACGATTGCTGTTATTTAAGATGCCTACCGCCGTTTAAATGCACCGTTTGCCCGGTAATATAATCGCTCTCTAGTAAATAATTCATCGCTTTAACAGCTTCATCTGCACCGGGCACTATTTCCAGTAATGACTTTTTCAGTGCTTTTTCTCTATAGGCCTCATCATCGCCGGAATTAAACATCAGCAAGGCTGGGGCAATACTATTTACCTTCACCGAAGGCGCCAAACGCTTAGCAAACGAAAGGGTTAGGTTGTGCAACGCGGCCTTACTCGCAGCGTACGCCACATGCTTAGCACTACCGGTTTGTTGCACATAATCCGTCATGTGAATTATATCAGCGGGCCCTTCACGGTGAGTCAACGCGGTTTCCAGTGCCATGTTTATTCGATACGGAGCAAATACGTGTACACGCATCATTTGTTCCATCAAACTATCGTAGTTGTCATTGTCTGCTTCTTGCGCCCAATCAGATGCATTGTGTATAAGCGCGCGATAATAAGGACTAACCGCTATAATCTCATCAATTGCTCGATCAATAGCCGCCTGAGTGCTAAAATCTGCCCTAATTAATATGGCTCCCTTTTGTTCTAATCGATGAATACTCTGCTTGGGTGTTCGATAGGTTACAACGATAGGGGTATTTTGGCTCAGTAGGCTTTCTGCCATCGCCAGACCGAGGCGTTGAGTAGCGCCGGTAAGTAACACAGGTAACGGCAAGGGCGTCTCCTTTATACTGGGTACGAAAACCATCGCTAGTTTGATAGGTTCGCTAGCAACAACAATGAATAGGCTGTGAAGATTAATAAACTGTCATCTTCCAGCTGTGCGGATCTTTACGATTTTAACAGCGTATAAGGTCAAAAAAGTAGTAATCACGGAATAAGTTAATGTTAGCAAAAGAAGCGGTAATTGTGCGTGATGCACTGGATCCCTCCATTTCTGAATCAGCGCAGCGAGTGAGAAGAGCCCTTGAAGATAAGGGGTTAGAAACACCGATGGTGCGCAATGGTTTGTCTGACGAACAGAAACGCAAGCGTATTGAAGGCGCTATGCATGATGTTATGGTTACCCTTGGGCTCGATTTATCTGATGATAGCCTTTGCGATACGCCTCAACGTATTGCCAAAATGTATGTCGATGAAATTTTTGGAGGGTTGGATTATCGCAAGTTTCCTAAAATTACCCAAATCGAAAACAAGATGAATATCGACCAGCCGGTGCAAGTATCAGACATTAGCTTAACAAGTACCTGTGAGCATCACTTTGTGACCATTGATGGAACTGCTACCGTAGCTTACATACCCAAGGATAAAGTACTTGGATTGTCGAAAATTAATCGATTAGTCGGCTTTTTCGCACAGCGACCTCAAGTGCAAGAACGCTTAACGCAACAGGTGTTGGTTGCTATTCAAACACTTACTGAAACTGAAGATGTGGCGGTTAGTATCAATGCGACGCATTATTGCGTTAAAGCTCGTGGTATAAGAGACACGAATTCATTTACAAAAACCTCAGCGTTAGGTGGCCAGTTCCTTACTGATAGAGAGTTACGAAGAGATTTCTTTTCTTCATAGTCGCTTCTACGCAGCTTTTCTTTGCTGTAAACGCCCATAGACCTAGTGGGCGTTATTACTTCGCTTGTATATCTTGATCAAGCTCACCAATAACTAAATTAATTTGGCCCGCAATCCCATCTGCCGCAGTTAGACTCAAATTTTTACCACAACATTTGCAGGTTTCAACTTGCTCTTGATACATGTCTCTTAAAGCATGTAAGGGGAATGTATTAACTATGCCGCAATGGGGACACAGGTATTCGAGAGAATCGTGTTTATTCATAGCGCTTCCTTTTATTTACTACCATTTCCGTATGGGCTTACTTCGTACCTAGCAGAAATACAGAATATTAATCTGACGTTCTAATAAGTACCGTTAATTGCCAAAAATAGATTTATAGAATAAATATAGTCGGGATTTTCTACAAAAAAGCGCGCGTTAATAAACTTTTTAGTAAGCC
>NZ_JAAAWN010000031.1 GCF_010500865.1 Alteromonas profundi | reverse complement strand
ACTTATTTATACTGATAGAAAAGAATTTGAGGATTCAAGTTATGTTTGTGAAGAGTGCGAGAGATAACAAGGGTTACGACCAACCCACCCACTCAGTGATACTAAAAAACACAAGACATAACAAAATATAGCACGCACTTTCTCGCCATATGGCAGCAAGAACATTAATAAATAAACGCGTTTATCATTGAGTATTTTATTTAGGCTACTATGAAATATACTACGTTCAATCAGCAAAGCACTAACCCATTGGTCGAGCCAATGTTTTTCGGCAATCCCGTTAACGTGGCGCGCTACGACCAACAGAAGCACGCTATATTTGAAAAGCTTATTGAAAAGCAAATTAGCTTTTTTTGGCGTCCTGAAGAGGTAGATGTCTCTCGCGATCGCGTTGACTTTCAAAAGTTATCCGATCCTGAAAAGCACATTTTTATTTCTAACTTAAAATATCAAACGCTATTGGATTCAGTTCAAGGCCGTAGCCCGAATATTGCCTTTTTACCCATTATTTCACTGCCAGAATTAGAAACTTGGGTAGAAACCTGGTCTTTCTTCGAAACAATCCACTCACGCTCGTATACACATATACTGCGAAACCTTTTCTCAGACCCCAGTGAAATATTCGAAGATATTGTGGTTAATGATGAAATCAAACGCCGCGCTGCGGATATATCGAAGTACTACGACGATTTGATTTTCGCCACGCAGCTGTGGCAAACACAAGGTGAAGGTGTTCACACTATTGATGGCGTTGCCCACACAATCAATATGTATGAATTGAAGAAAAAGCTGTATTTATGCATGAACTCGGTAAATGCATTAGAAGCCATTCGTTTTTACGTTTCCTTCGCATGTACGTTTGCTTTTGCAGAACGTAAATTAATGGAAGGCAACTCTAAAATTATTCGCCTTATCGCGCGAGATGAAAACCTTCATTTATCCTCTACACAGCATATTTTGAATTTGTGGGCTAAAGGCAAAGACGACCCTGATATGGCGCAAATTGCACAAGAGTGTAAGGAAGAAGCCCGCGCTATCTTCATGAATGCAGTAGCGCAAGAAAAAGAATGGGCTGATTACCTCTTTAAAACAGGGTCAATGATAGGTTTGAACAAAGAAATCCTTTGTCAGTACATTGAATATATTGCTAATCAACGTATGACTGCCATTGGTTTCGACGCCCCATTCGATGTTAGCAGTAATCCTCTTCCGTGGATGAACAACTATCTTAACTCCGACAACGTTCAAGTAGCGCCTCAGGAGTCTGAAATTAGCTCTTACTTAGTAGGTCAAATTGATTCTGCGGTAGGTGAAGGCGATTTCGCAGATTTCGAGCTGTAAACACTATACATGAGTAAAAACGCAAAGGCTTTTCACATCGATGTGGTTGATGTGGGAAGCCTTACTGCTACCTCTGAAACTACCCTACTCACGGCCTTAGAAGGTGCAAATGTGCACATTCACTATCATTGTCGAGAAGGATTTTGTGGTGCCTGTAGAACAAAACTGCTTGAAGGTGAAGTGGCTTATACCACCGACCCTTTAGCGTTTATTGATGACGATGAAATACTGCCGTGTTGCTGTGTTGCTGTTTGCCCACTTAAAATAAAAGTACCACTTTAAGCAACGTAGTGCAGGCTATTGCTGTTGCGGTACGGTTTTTTTGAAAATATGAGTGCCAAATAAACCTTCAGCTAGTTTACGGCCCCCCTTCGCAATAAAATGCCACAGTAATATGTGTATGGGCATTTTGCACCAATGCCCTCGCACCCAAGCCATAAAAATAGCCAGTTTCTGTGCGCTAACCTTCACCGTTTTGTGGTTAGGTAATAACGTGCGTTTGTAAATAAAGTCTAGCAGAGACCAGCGCACAGAATTTATTTGATGACGGCTTAGTGAAGCGGGAATATCAACCTCAAAAAATTGTGCTGTGTAATGAAGCCCTAAGATCACCTCAGTTTTAAACCCAACATGTTCAATAATTTCGTGCAATTGCTGCCAGAAATCCGGGCTTTTGTAGCGTGTCAGCAATAACCAAATATCGACGAGATCTCGATATCCATGTTCCTGCTCTTCGTTAAAAAACAAGTGAACACACGAATGCAGCAATAACCCAGCTGGTGATAATACGGTAAGGCCATCATCCGTTTCAGTAACACAAGATAAAAGACTATCTACGTTTGGCGCTTTGCCCGAAATAGGAGGCACAATATTGTGATGTAAATCTAATACTGTCCCTCGGTTACTATGTATCAATGGAGGAATTTCATGTACCCATTGTCGATAGTAATAATCGTCATAGTCGTTAAGCGGCTTACTTATCCACCCTCGAAATACTAAGTCTTTTTCAATGCTGTTTATGCCCGCTTTGGATACAAGTAAATCTATATCGGAATAAACCCTACCTTGGGCCAATTCGCCTCCTAGCAAGGTATACGCTGCGCCTTTAAGAAATACCACACTATCTGAGTGCGCACGACACAAAGGCGTAAGCAAAGTCGCTTCTAATAGCACCTGCTTGGCTTGTTTCCTGGCTAACTTACGTGCATTTGATAAGTGCCATTGCACAAAGCGAGGAAACTCAGCACTTTGCTGTTGGTAAAAGTACGCAAAGCGCGCCAATAGCATTTCGCTTCGTAATAACAACACCAGGTCTTCCCATTCTTTTGCAGAAAGTGATGTTAAATCAGCACGTTTATGCCAAATATCATGTAAGAATTGGGGGCTAAATTGACTCATGCAAACCCGTGCGTTTCCTCAATAAATGCAACAACTTCGTCGGCATTATTAAAGGTTATTTGATAACCTTCAAGATTATCTGCCGCGTGACTTAGCGTGGAAAACCCTTCCTGCCCTAATATGCCAACATTAAAACAATTGTCAAAAACCTGTTGGAAGGTTTGCCGTTGGGTTAAGGGCGTTATGTCACAATAGGTATTGGCGTTATACGTAGGCATTACCACAGTGGTCAATACCGCATCATGATATCTGTGTTTCCACGAATGTTCGCTTGGCGATAAATGAACCACATCACCTTTGTGCGTGTTACGTGCTATATCCGAATAAACGCTATTTGGTAACCAACCTTTTACCACTTCAATTGATTTATTCTTTAAACACGCAGGTCGCACAAAGGGCGTAACGGTTAAAGTATTGGGCGTAATTAGCGCTAACTCATCCGACAATAAACGCCACCCATGGGCCATGAAAGCGCAACAAGTTGTGCTTTTACCTGAACCTGGCGGGGCGGGTAACAATACCGCTTTGTCTTCTTTTGCTAACACAGCAGCATGAACAATAGCATGATTTACTTCATGGGCTGCAACAACCCAATTTAACCCCCATTCCAACATAGCGTATGCTTTATCGCTATCCATTGGCACGAAAGGTTCTATCTCATCACACAGAAAATGTGCCTGAGGCTTCCACAAGCGGCCGAGCTTTCGCTCTATGACAAGAGACACGTTATAGTGCGCAAAATCATTGCTATTAGGGGAGAAATTTAACCGTTCCGCCCCATAAATACGTTCTAGGTTCTTAAGGACTAACGGCGCGTTGGTGTGGATTCTGAATGAAAACGGATGGGTATTAAGTATAACTTCATGCATTATGCAGCGTGATCCACTTCCGTTTAACCAACTGCTCGATACTGTTTGTCACAGCTTCGGGAGGTGTTATAACGCTTTTACCCCCTAAACCTTCCGTGTTGTGACAGATAAACCTTCCCCCTTCAGAAGGGGATACTGTCAAAGGAACAGAAAGGATGTCGCCGCTGGTATCGTTATAGAAAACACTACCGCTACTGTCACAAAAGGAGTGCAAAACCACCCCTTCACACAGGTTAAACGCTACTGCCATAGGTTAAATTGCACAATCTGGTAAGTAACTATTTGCATGGTTATCGTTAATTAAGCTCTCTGCTTGGCTCTTAAATTCGTAAGGGTTAAGCTTTGCGCTGTTATATATTTCTCGCGCAAAATCTTGCGCTGAGTGATAGCTACCGCCATTGCTACTGAGAACAGGGTACCAGATTCCGCCAGAGCCAGAAAGGCAAGCGTTAGCGTACATGGTCACTAAAAATCGGTTAACGTTTTCAGTGCCACCTAAACTTTTCGGTTTATTTTTCTTACTGTTCCATTCAAGGTTACCAGCGCTTCCGTAATCCAAAACCTGCTGTAAGGTAACGTTCTTTAAATCATCGGCTGAGGTACCAGATTTTAACGTTCCAATTAACCCGAAGCCAAATACGTCAGAGAACTTGAGCGAGCTATTATAGGATGAGTAGCCGTTACCTTTGTTCTTCACCCAGCCTGGGGATCTCAGTGCTAGACAGCTTGTTTGCAAATTGCCCGAGCCTTGCCCAGACGTAGTAACAGATGTCGTCACGGTACTCGCCCACACTGATTTAGCAGGAATAGAGGCTACTGCGCTACCTGCGACAACTCCTTTGAGAATGCGGCGACGAGAGTTATTTGTTTGTTTACTATCCATTTTTACCTCTTACCTTAAATACAGTGATAGGCAGTGTTCGCCACCTATTGTTAACGCGTACCCGCAATAATCCTTTGCGATTAAGCACCCATATGCCAACAATAATAACACTTTTTTACTTGACAGATACAATTTTAATTAAAACTTATACTAATGATTGATAATAGTCCTTATATCGATTATGTGCGATATTTTGTGCCAGAAAATTTTCTATAACTGGGTAATTTATTACCACAAATTTTCTGTTATTTTTTGTTATAAGTGACTATTAATAATTGAAAATTGACAGCAGAGTCACTCAGCGTAGTATTCCCGTTACTTCCTACTTCACTTAAACCCTGGTTTAAACTTGGGCATATACGCTATTGGCAGTCTACTGCAATAATAGGAGTATAGCCGCACATTAAGGACAAAATATGACAGCGAATATCGGTGCCCTTTTTAGCGCTTTTAACAGCGACAACCTTACGTTAGACAATCGCATTGTTATGGCGCCTATGACGCGCCAATTTTCACCAAAAGGCGTACCAACAGAAGACGTGGCCGCCTACTACGCTCGACGTGCTGCCGGTGGCACTGGGCTAATCATTACAGAAGGCACGACAGTAAACGACCCCGTAGCCACTATGGATGCAAATATTCCTCAGTTTCACGGAGACGCTGCATTATCAGCTTGGCAGAATGTGGTAGAACAAGTGCATCAAGCGGGTGGTAAAATAATGCCTCAATTGTGGCACGTGGGCATGGCACGCGTTGCTCAAAAAGCCCCTTTTCCTGATTTACCAAGTGCAGGGCCGTCGGGGCTTTTCAAGCCCGGTAAACAGGGCGCAGAGCCTATGACCCAAGCGCATATAGAAGCAGTGATAGAGGCGTTTGCTACTGCAGCTGCAGATGCGCAAAAGATGGGCATGGATGGCGTAGAGATTCATGGCGCACATGGCTATCTCATCGACCAGTTTTTTTGGGAAGGTACTAATCAGCGCAGTGACAGTTGGGGCGGTACGATGGAAAACCGAGGACGCTTCGCAGTAGAAATTATTAAAGCTATTCGTGGGGCAACGTCACCGGATTTTCCTATCGTGCTACGATACTCTCAATGGAAGCAACAAGATTATAGCGCGCGTTTAGCTACCACCCCTCAACGCCTCGAGCAATTTTTGTTACCATTAAGCGAGGCTGGTGTAGATATTTTCCACTGTTCCCAGCGCCGCTATTGGGAACCAGAATTTGAGGATAGTAATTTAAATCTCGCCGGATGGACTAAAAAGCTTACAGGAAAACCCACTATTACTGTTGGTTCCGTTGGTTTAAATGGCGATTTCTTCGGCGCGTTTAAAGGTCAAAGCTCAGACACCCGAGCCATAGATGACCTTGTAGAACGGCTAGATAATAAGGAATTTGACCTGGTGGCGGTAGGCCGCGCGCTGCTGCAAGATCCTAATTGGGCGAACAAAATTAGGGAAAACAAAACCAGTGAACTGACTGAATATTCAGGTGATGCACTCGCTACCTTATCGTAAAGTAGCATTCGCCGTTGCGTAACACCACGTAGAATAGGAAATATATTCCATGCCCGCTCGTCAAACACGATTTGCCAAATACACCTTACTGTTGGCGACGGGCGCAATTGGCTTTGCCCAAACAGTACTGTTTGCCATATTAGCCCCCTTAGGCAGAGAAATAGGACTCAGTGATGTGCAAATTGGTAGCATCATTTCGTGCTCATCCCTAACACTTTTCATTGTTAGCCCATTTTGGGGCCGAAAAAGCGATAAGTGGGGGCGCCGACGTGTCCTCCTCATTGGTTTGTTCGGCTACGCTTTTGGCACATTGTTTTTCGCCAGCGTTTTTCAAGCTGCCCTCTATGGGTTACTCCTCCCTTCCATGGCGCTAGCGCTACTTATTACTACCCGCGTAGGCAATGCCATAGTTATGGCGGCCGTTTCGCCATCGGCAAATGCCTATATGGCCGATATTACAACAGTAGAAGAGCGAGTGAAGGGAATGGGATCCTTAGGGGCGGCGACGAATATAGGCTCGATACTTGGTCCTGCAATAGGTGGGTTACTGGCTGGGATAAGCTTACTAACCCCCCTATATTTCTCAGTTGGCATTACGTTAGTCGTTGCTACTTTAGCGATAATGACGCTACCTGTATTAGCCCCATCGTTGAAAAAAACTGCACAGCCAAAGCTTAAATATACCGATCCTAGGTTATTCCCACTAATGGTTGCCGGCGTGCTTTTGTTTATGGGTTTTGCCATAGTACAACAAACCATAGCATTTCGATTTCAGGATATGTTTCAACTTTCCGGGCCCGCAACCGCAAGCCTAGTGGGAATAAGCCTAATGTGCTGCGCCGGTGCCGCACTATTTGTACAACTCGTCGTTATACCTAAGTTATCATATCGGCCATTTTCTCTATTGCGGCTATCGATGCCCATTATGATGTGCGCCTTTGCTATTTTAGCGATAGCTGAAACACAAACGGCCTACTTGATTGCCATGGTAATTCTTGGCGTGGGTTTGGGAATAGCTGGGCCTGGCTTTATGGCAGGCGCTTCTGTTGCCGTCTCTTCCACAGAGCAAGGGGCAGTGGCGGGGCTTGCCGGCGCGTGTCCTCCCCTTGGTTTTGCGGTAGGCCCACTATTGGGTGCCTATCTTTATTCTATTGACAGCGCCCTTCCCTACTGGTTTGCGTTAGCAAGTTATGTAGTGTTATTTGCTGCCACTTTGAAATTTAATGTACAGCATAGTTAACCCACTCACCGCTTAACAATAACAAGCCAAATTCCACCTAACGTCATCAACGATGCTACCATCATTTGACCACTAATGGGCTCGGCTAAAAATAGCCACCCCATAGCGGTGGCGATGACAGGTACACTAAGTTGAACGGTTGCCGCTGTGGTCGATTGAATTAAAGGCAAGGCTTTATACCAAATAGCATAGCCACATCCAGACGCTAATATTCCTGATGCCAATGCATAGAAGGCCCCTTGCGTATCTAAATCAACCTTTGCCTCTAGCCATAACCAGACTACAAAAGGAACAACCATAAGACTGGCAAAGGCGAAGTTGCCCGCGGTTAGCAATAAAGGGCGATTGGCTTTTTTACCCAGTAGCGAATAAACGCCCCAGGCTATTCCCGCCACTATCATAAGACACGCAGAGATAAATTTAGGTGCACTGGCGCTAGGTAAAAGAAGTACAACTAAGCCGCTAAATGCAAACAAAAAACCCAACCACTGCAGCAGAGAAAAACGTTCACCTTTTAGCATGGCCACTATCAACATGGTAAGTTGAACTGCCCCAAATAATAATAAGGCACCGGCGCCTGTGGTCATACTTACATAGGCGTAGGAAAAACCTATCGCGTAAATAAAAAGTGCTAACGCCCCCAGTAAATTACCATGATGATACATCGACGCTAGCGCCGATGCAGTTGGCAATGGAGCGCCGCCATCACTGGCCTCGGTTTGTATAGTCATAGGTCTTGCGCGGCGCTGGGTAATCATTACCAGCAAACCTAAACAAAATGCGCCACTGATTAACCTTATTGCAGTGAATACGCCAGGGTCTATTGATGTGTGTGCCAATGCCATTCGACAAAACAGTGAATTCGCCGCAAATGCCAGCATAGACACACATACCATTACCCAAGCATTACCCATTTTCATTCCTTTTCAAAAACAACATTAGCCAAAATTATGCGCGTATTGCGGCTTATTTTTTATAGAAAAAAGAAAAGGACCTAATAAGGTCCTTTATTCTTTCAATTACTTAGCTTTCAATTACTTAGCGCCAAAGATGGCATCTATTACACCGGGCACTTTGCTGCAATGAATGACCTAAAGAGAAAGGCCTATACGCTCGGCAACTTCAATATAGGTTTCAACTACAGAACCTAATCCTTGTCTGAACCGATCTTTATCCATTTTTTTACGGGTTTCTTTGTCCCATAATCGGCAACCGTCAGGCGTAAACTCATCACCAAGTACAATATTGCCGTCACTATCTACGCCAAACTCTAACTTGTAATCTACCAACAACATGCCACCTTCAGCAAACAAGGCTTTTAGCACATTATTCACTTCAAACGTGATGCTCTTCATTTTGGCGATTTGAGCTTCACTAGCCCAGCCGAACGATGCGATATGATAATCGTTAATCATCGGATCGTGTAACGCGTCATTCTTCAAAAAGAATTCAAATACCGGCGGAGACAACTCCTGCCCCTCTTCTACCCCTAAACGGCGCACAAGTGAACCCGCGGCCAAATTACGGACTACGCACTCAACAGGGATCATATCGAGCTTTTTAACCAAAGACTCAGTATCAGAAATGAGTGATTCTACTTGAGTTGCCACACCAGCTTCTTCAAGCTTGGTCATAATAAAGTGATTAAATTTGTTATTTACTTCACCTTTACGATCTAACTGTTCAATTTTTTCGCCGTCAAACGCAGACGTATCATTGCGAAAATGTAGGATCAGCTTATCGCTATCATCAGTAAAATACACTGTTTTTGCCTTACCACGGTAAAGCTCGTCACGTTTTTCCATTCTCAGTCTCAATTAAATATCAAGGTTATCTTCTGACATGACCTCAGCAAATGTGCTGTATAGGTCGGATACCTGGTTAGGCTCAAAAGGAACGCTTTCATCATCCATAAAAGTAATACTGGTACGGTTTTCACCTGCCGCCGCTACTTTTAACCGATAGTCGCCCTTTTCAAGTAATGTATCATCGCCGGAGAACAAACCATCCCACCACTTGTTATCAGCACCATTGTACCGAACAAACAGCAAGCCGGTCGATTTATCCAAATCTTTTACATCGAAGCCTAGTTTACGCAAAACTAATAAGGTACGTGGCCAAACCACATCGTATTGTGACGACACAATATACGCAGCGTCACCGTCACTGTTAAAGCCCATTTCGGTTTGCAAACCTTGGCGGATACGCGCAATACGGCGGGTCTCTTCTAACTGAATTTGATACTCATAATGACCAATGACTTGGTTCAACACGCTAACTTCTTCACGGCGCTCTTCAAGGCCAGAGACCTCATCAATAACCTTATCTGCGGTTTTCTCTTTATAGTCTTTTAGATCAACACTTAATGCAGCGCTTCGGCCATGAGGTTTCATCTCAAGTGAAAACTCAAAGCGGCGACTAATTTCACTTTCCACATCAGACCATTGATACCAAGGGCTATCGAGCTCTTTTGTCATACGCATCCAGTCTGTGACGAGAACGTTGTTTTCGGCATCAAAGTTTTCTACACCAATACCTTCCTCATCGAGAAAGCTAAGAAGCGAATTCCAAATAGCCTCATCAAGGGGTTGACTGTCGTCCACTTGATCGAACCAAATTGTGGCTGACGAACGTCCTTCCTCTACGTGAGAGCCCGTTACCAATGGCAACACTAACGCGGGAGACTGAATAATTAAATTTTTACCCACCAAGCTAGGGTCTGCGTTCTCACCAAGTTCAGGTAGCTCAAAATCTCTAGAAAACGAAGGTGCAGATAAATCAGCAGGAACAACTAGCCCTTTCCCTTCTTTTGTTTCTGTGTACTTATAACTACCCGAAGCCGTTTTTCTATCTATTTGGCTTGAACAACCTGCCAGTGCGACCAAGGTGATCGTACTTGCTATAGCCAGCATGCTTTTCATCTATGTTCCTTATTAACCAGAAATCAATTCGTATTTTTTTAGTAGTTCTTCGATATGTTTTTGGCTTGCAAGTTCCGGTAAAACCATCGGTAATCGCATTTCTGCACTTTCCATCATGCCCATTTTGTACAATGCCCATTTAGGCATAACTGGGTTAGGCTCGATAAATAGGGCGCTGTGGAGCAGTTCGATAGTGCTATCGATTTGTTTACATTTTTCAAAATCTTTTGCTAATGCAGCGTCGCACATTTGCGCAATTGCCTTAGGTACTACGTTTGCAGTAACAGAAATGACGCCGTGGCCACCTTCGCACATAAACTCACTGCTAGTGCCATCGTCACCGCTTAATAAAACAAAATCTTCAGGAACCAAGCTTTGTGTGGCTTTTAAGCGAGAAATATCGCCAGTGGCGTCTTTCAAACCTACGATATTTTTATGCGCAGCAACTTCTGCAACGGTTTCTGGCAACATATCTGCCACTGTCCGTCCAGGTACATTATACAATAAGATAGGTAACTCACTGGCATCTGCAATAGCGTTAAAATGCGCTACCATGCCTGCTTGTTGTGGTTTGTTGTAGTAAGGCACTACGCTTAAGAACCCGTCGATACCAGCCTTACCTAGCTGTTCGGTAAGGAATATTGCTTCAGCGGTAGAGTTTGCGCCGCTACCTGCAATAACCGGAATTGCGCCGGAGGCCATAGCAACAGTTTCTTTGACCACGTTAACGTGTTCATCAAACGGAAGAGTGGCAGATTCGCCAGTGGTGCCCACTGATACGATGCCGTGGGTGCCTTGCTCAACATGAAACCTTACTAGTTTCTCTAGTGACTTATAATCGATATCGCCGTTCTGGAACATCGGCGTGACGAGTGCTACGTAACTGCCAGTAAACATAATCTCTCCGCAAAATGTGAGCGCACATGGTAAATATGTCAGTGCCTAAACACAAGCGGCATGACCCGCTAAATAGCAAGAATTTACCAATATAATGGCTTCAATAGACAAAAAGGCGCTGACTTCAAAAAAAACTCTATGCTACCATCGTTGTAATAGTTTCTTAATACGAAAATTTTGCATGTCTCAACATCAACTTATCGTGACCATCTTAGGCACGGATAAAAGCGGAATTTTAAGTGAAATTGCCGCCGCGGTTTCTGAAGCACAGTGCAACATTTTAGATAGCCGCCAGGCAATTTACGGGCGCGACTTTTCCCTTACTATGATATTAGAAGGAACCCAGCCCGCCATAACGAAGGCGGAGTGCATGTTGCCGCCGGTATGTCAGCGGCTCGATCTACTCTCTATGATGAAACGTACAAGCCATCACGCGAAACAAAATTTAGAACACCTTTTCCACGTGGAATTTAGCGGTGAGGACACCGCCGGGCTGATTAAATCAGTAACCGGGTTCTTTGCCGAACGAAATGCCACTATTAGTGCATTTAGACAGAAAACATTTAAACAGGAAGACGCAGAGAAAGAGTCGATGAAATGTAAATTTGTGGTCAATATGGCTGCATCAGAAGATTTCGACGCACTGGTTGCCGACTTGATGTTGCTGTTTGATAAACTAAACGTCACTGGGAAAGTTATAGATAAACTGATTAAGGATCCAAATGAAAATGTTACAAGCTGGTGATAAAGCACCTCAATTTTCACTGCAAAACCAACACGATGAAACGGTTACCTTAGACCAATTTGCCGGAAAGAAAGTACTGGTTTACTTTTATCCTAAAGCCATGACGCCAGGTTGTACGGTTCAAGCTCAAGGTTTACGCGACATCAAAGACCAATTAGCGCAAAAAAATGTTGAGGTAGTGGGTATTAGCCCAGATGCAGTGAAACGTTTACCTAAGTTCGCAGAGAAAGAAAGCTTGAATTTTACGTTGCTCTCAGATGAAGATCACGCAGTAGCTGACGCTTTTGGTGTATGGGGCCCGAAGAAGTTCATGGGTAAAGAATATGATGGCATTCACCGAACCAGCTTTATGGTTGATGAGCACGGTGTTATTGAGCATGTTTTTAATAAATTTAAAACAAAAGAACACCATACGGTTGTATTGGATTATTTGTCGGGGGAATAACCCCAGGTATTGCTAAACATTAAAGCCAGCGATAATTAAGAAAGCCGCCAAGCATATTCTTGGCGGCTTTTTTGTTAGCTTTGCGCAGGGGGCGCTATATTGGGGTTACTCGACCATGCGGTAACCACCGCTTTGACTAAGGTAGCCAGAGGTATTGCAAAAAACACGCCCCAGAAGCCCCAAAGCCCACCAAACACCAAAACGGCGATAATAATATAGAGCGGGTGCAAGCTTACCGCTTCGGAAAACAGAAGCGGTACAAGCAAATTGCCGTCCAGTGCCTGAATAATGCCGTAGGCAATCATGAGATACCAAAACTCAGAGGTAATCCCCCACTGAAACATAGCAACTACGCCCACCGGTATAGTTACGACAGCGGCCCCTATATAAGGAATGAGTACGGAAATTCCCACTAACACACCCAGTAAGATAGCGTAGCGCAAATCCATAAGCGCGAAGGTAACGCAAGAAACCCCACCCACAATTAATATTTCAATCACCTTGCCACGAATATAATTGGCAATTTGAGAATTCATTTCATGTCCCACTTGGGTGATCAAGCGGCGTTCTTTAGGTAGTAAGCGCGAAATATTTTCCAAAAAAAACATTTTGTCTTTTAGCATAAAAAATACCATAAGTGGTACAAGTACTGCGTAAACCAACAATGCTGCTACATTAGCAATATTACTAAAAGACGCCGAAATGAGGGTTTCCCCTACTTCAACTAACTTTTCATTAATCCCTTCCATCATTTGATGTATTTGGTAAACCTGAACATAGTCGGGGTATTTTTCAGGCAAGGTTAAGATCCAGTCTTGTGCTTTTTGCCAAATAAGTGGGGTTTCTTGAATAAGGTTGACACTTTGTTTGGTGATAATGGGAACTAGCCCTACCAGCATAAATACCATCAGTGTAATAAAACCCAGCAATACTACACCGCAGGCCAGTACGCGACTTACCCCTACCTTGACTAATTTGGTAACCGGCCAATCAAGCAGATAAGCAATCACTGCTGCCACGAGAACGGGCATAAGAAGTTCGCCCCACAACAACAAAACCGCCGTGGATAATAAGATAAGAATGAGCAGCATGGCTGCATCGGGATCAGAGAATTTGCGTCGGTACCATTTACCAAACACATCAATCATAAGTTACGCCTGCGGTAATAAATCATCTAAGACAGCATGATAGAGTAACATCAACTAAAGGAGCAACAAAGAATCTATTAAAATCAGCTTGGTATGGCTAGCTTCTAGCACTTTAGCAACGCCGCTAACAAGCACACATTTTATCCCCAAAAGGTGGTATAAAGGCGATGACTACGGCAAAATGCAAAAATAGACGACAAATAATTGAAACTGAACGGCATCTTTGATGCTCTAATCAATCAATAAAGTGACTTCAGTAGTTCAAGGGTACATGAATAGACGTTTAACACCATGCTGGTTTTTCTTCTCGTTTTTGCTGCTAGCGAGTTTATCTGCTGTGGCGCAAGATTCAGCGTATACCAATAAAAACGCCCTTCCCGAAATTGGTGTCGTCGCCTCCGACGCTATCTCTTTAGACAAGGAGATGATTGTAGGTGATGCCGTTATGCGCCAAATGCGCGGTCAAAGCCCGGTTATTGGCGATCCGGTATTAACTGAGTACCTGCAAGACTTAGGTAATCGTTTAGTTGTGCATGCTGAAAATGCAAAATTTCCTTTTGAGTTTTTTTGGGTAGACAATGATGCAATTAACGCCTTTGCGTTTTTTGGCGGTCATATTGGTGTACATACGGGGTTAATGCGGCGTGCAGAAACCGAAAGCGAACTCGCCTCTGTATTGGCCCATGAAATATCTCACGTAACCCAACGCCACATTGCCCGCAAAATGCAGGCACAAAAGCGTTCATCTCCGCTGGCCATCGCGTCCCTTATTGGGGGGATGTTAATCGCCATCGCGAATCCGGAAGCGGGTATGGCGGCCATGCAGGCTGGGTCAGCCGCATCGGCGCAAATGCAAATAGATTATACGAGAACCAATGAACAGGAAGCGGATAGAATTGGAATTAGTATGCTGGCCCGTGCCGGTTTCGATGTAAAAGGTGCTGCAGACTTTTTCTCCACCATGGCAGAACAGTATCGCATGGCTTCTCGTCCGCCAGCGCGATTGTTAACCCACCCCCTTACCGAAACGCGAATTGCTGATGCAAGAGCGAGGGCTGCTGACTACCCCTCCCGCCGTGTTATGCCTAGTTTACAGTTTGAACTGGCGAAGTCCCGTGTTAAAGCACGCTATTCGTTTGAACCCGATTATGCAGTGGATTACTACAAAGCCGAGCTAGACAAGAAAGCCTACAAAATAAAAGATGCGGCCTTATACGGCCTCGCGCTAGCCTATATGCGTAACGAAGATAACCAAAAAGCGCTAGACATAATGCGTAATGTGTTGCTTAAAAACGACCCAGACAATTTATTCTATTTAGATGCTGCAACCGATATTTTTATAGCCTTAGGTGAACCGTTAAAGGCGGTTGAGTTGCTCACGCCCCATGTTGCCCTAAACCCACGGAATCAAGTCCTTGCGCTTAACCAAGCCAATGCATTGATTAGTGCATCACGCTATGATGAGGCTATTAGCTTATTAAAAGATTTCTTATTGGTGAATAAAGAGCATCAGATTGCTTATCAACTTATGAGTGAAGCTTACCAAAAAGACAAACGCTTTTCGCAGATGCACCAAAGCAAAGCTGAGGTATACGCCTTATATGGCGCATATACCCGTGCGGTAGACGAACTTCAATACGCCTACAATTTCGCCGGTGAAGATCATTTGCAAAAGCAACGCATACGGGCACGCATTAAACAGTTTCGCGATCAAGAAGAGCGTTTACAGCGTCTGTAAAGTCTGTATGCGAGCACGAAGCATCGCCCCACTCACCTCTCCCATGATGGTATCTTTAATTTCGCCGTCGGGCCCGATAATAAAAGTGGCGGGAAGATAGGGTGGCTTTTCCATCGGCAATTGCGTGTCTTTATTAGCTTGGATAACGGGCAAGGTTATATTGTGCTTTTGTAGCATCTTGGCTAGTTCTTTTTTGCTGAGGTTATCGTAGTTAATTGCAAATAAATACGTATTGCTAGGTAGGTTTTGATTGAAACTATGCAGCTCGGGCATTTCTCGTAAACAGGGCACACACCAAGGGGCGAAGTAGTTGATGATAACCCAATTGCCTTCAAGCGATGTCCATTTGTATTTAGTACCATCGGTGGTAATAAAATCGCTTTGTTTGCTTTGGTATACCCATATGCCTGCCGCAGAAGAAAGCAGCATTAATGCAATAAAACCGGCAACCTTGAGTGTTTTTTTCATAGCATTCTTGGCTCTTTTTAATTAATAAGGTTAGTGGCACAGTTTAAACATCCATTGGTCTTTTACAGCGTTGTTGGTGCCCACTATGACTATACCCGTAACATGCACCTTCAAGGTAAGGTTGGCAAGAGAGTTCATTAACAAAGGCAGACAAAAACTTGAAAATTTGCATAAAAAAGGCAATAGTCGCCGCCACTTTATGTACTAAGGGAAGTTATCATGTCATCCATTTCTATTTTGCATAACCCACGTTGTTCAAAAAGCCGCCAAACCCTAGCCCTCCTTAAAGAGAAAGGCATTACCCCGGCGGTTATCGAATATCTGAAAACACCACTTACCGTAGATGAACTCAAGACATTATTTAATAAACTTAATGTTAAAACGGTTCGCGATATGATGCGTATAAAAGAGGCCGAATATAAAGCGTTGGGTTTAGCTGACGATAGCATCGCGGATGACGATTTATTTCAAGCTATGGCAACGACGCCTAAATTAATTGAACGCCCTATTGTTATTAACGGCGCTAACGCCCGTATTGGTCGCCCTCCTGAGTCGGTATTGGATATTATTTAATGGCCCCTATTTTAGTTCTCTACTACAGCCATCATGGCAGTACTAAAAAGCTCGCCGATGCTATAGCACAAGGCATCGTCAGTGAGGGTGGTGAGGTATGGGTACGTACGGTTAAAAGTTTGCATGAAAACAACGCAAGCGGCGAGACAGCACAAAGCCTTAGTGCACCAGAAGTGACACGGGACGAGCTGGCACAGTGCAGCGGGCTCGCGTTAGGCAGCCCCACTCGTTTTGGCAATATGGCCGCTGCGGTGAAACACTTTTTAGATAGTACCAGTGCGCAATGGATTAAAGGCGATTTAATCAATAAACCTGCGTGCGTTTTTACTTCAACCTCTTCCATGCATGGCGGCCAAGAAAGCACCTTATTATCTATGATGGTTCCCTTACTTCACCATGGTATGGTGATGTGCGGCATTCCCTATAGTGAACCGGCATTGCACGACACGGTTACCGGGGGTACCCCCTATGGCGTTACCCACGTTGCTAATAGCAACAATACCGCACTTAGCGATCATGAAAAAGCACTTTGCCTTGCTCAAGGAAAACGTTTAGCGCAACTTGCCAAAGCACTATATTCACAATTTTCGGAGAATAATGATGGCGCCTGAAACGCGCAACTACCGCTACCTAGCCCTCGTCTGTCATACGCTATTAATTGCGTGGATAGTTATCTGGCAGTTTTTGCTAACTACAACCCACGCGTATTCATTGGTATTTATCGCCATTATGTATGTAGTACCTATCTTGCTTCCTTATAAGGGGGTTATTCAAGGTAAACCCTACACCCACGCGTGGGCCAATTTTGTGGTGTTATTTTACTTAATGCATGGTTGTACCGTGGCGTATGCCGTTCCTGCTGAGCGCTGGTATGCTGGAATTGAAATTCTCTTGTGCACAGGAATGTTTATTGGGTGCGCTGCATTTGCCCGTAAACGTGGACGAGAGTTAGGTTTAGGGATCATCAAACTTAAAGAAGAAATGAAGCAAGAAAAAGCGTATTTCGAAAACCGTAAATAAAGCCTACTATGGGCTTTTACCCTCACTTTTAAACAGAAATAGCTTTTCGTTAGGCATTGCTACAAGGAATCACCAAGCTCGCGTTTTACCATAGCCACGGAAAGCTTTTTTTGTTCCTGCAGTGAGCGCGTATCTAGGCGCGCTAATAACCCAAGTAAACTACGTAAGTCGCGCTCACTATGATGCAGCAGAAACTGCAATGCTTGCTCGGATAGCTTTAGCCCCCGCTGTTTCGCACGTAAACGCACCACTTCCTTTCGCGCAGCATCGTCTAGCGGGTGCAGGTGGTAAATTACCCCCCACGCGAGACGAGAGCGTAAGTCGGGTAAGGTAAAGCCTTCGTGACTCGGCCCTACCTGTGAACTGCCAACAATCAATGCGTTGGGGTTTTCGATAACGCGATTAAACAAATCAAATAGGGCCTCTTCCCACATCGGCTTTCCCGCTACCGCGTGTATATTATCTAAACAGATAAGGGAAAGATTTTCTAACCCATCAAAGATATCGAAAGACCACTGCGCACAATTCGCTAAATTAAGGTAAAGATGACTTACCTGCTTTTTCTCTAGCCGGTGACAAAGAGAATAAAGTAAATGGCTTTTCCCCGTACCACTTGCGCCAAGTAGCGTCACCAACGGGAGATGAAGAGACGCTAAGTTGCTAAGGGAGTTAGCCTCTCTCCATGAGGGCATTGTATTGGCAATAACGTTTAGCAGCGCTACAACTTCTTGATTTCCTGTATCGACAATACTGTCAAAGGTTTCATCGACGGGCAACGTTACAGGTAAAGGCAATTGCATAGCGTTTATGAGGCATCGCTCCAATAAAAGGTATAACTTTGTACTGCTTGCCCATATGCATCAGTCACCGGGCGTAACCGAGACTCAAGCTGTACCGTATTTAATAAATCCTGCGCGGTACCTAACAAGGTAACTGAAAAGGTAGCCACTGACCCTTGCTGTTTAACTAACGCGGCGCGCTCTACCACACTTAAACTATTTAAGTACGATGTTGCATTAGCATAGCTGGTTATCGAGTCGATGTTTGCTATTGATACATCGATAGTAACGCGTTCGGCATCAGATTGGCCCGGAATAATGGCGTACTGCGATGACAGGTAATTCGCATAGGCATTTACTAGTTTTTCACTAAGTTGATTAGGATCATCTGCAAAAATACTGCCGTAAGTAATCTGTCCGCCGCCGACAAACACCCAATCCAGTGCATAGGCACCGTTGTCTGCGCGCTGGGCGTGCTGAGTAAACTCATCCATAGTAAAAGGCGCAACATTCGAACCGCCGGTGCGGCCACTTAAAACTTCGCCATTAGTTGCTACACCGTTGTCCCTCGCCCCGTCTTGATCAAAGGTGTTTTCCATCTCTTTATCGATGCGATTGAATTGCATGCTTTTTGAATGGCTAGCGCTGCTTGGTTGCGTAGCGCCAGAGGCTGCTTTGTCTTCCGCCAATCTTGCCTTCTCGCCAGGAACAGCACTTACCGAGTCTGCCTTATTCTCGTACAGCCTAGCCCCAATAACATTGTCTACTGAGTAGCGCGACGACGCGTTAGTAAGTGGCTGTATAAACCGCCCCCATACATCGTAGATGGAAATAGTGGCACTGTCGGTTAAGTCCATTAAGGGCAAACTTAATGGTAGGCCCCGTTGTTTCGCCTTATTGCGCAAAACTTCATGCAGAGGATGGGCGGCGCTTTCATCTAATATACTGCGTTCGCCTGTCTCGTCTTCAATGGCTAACCAGAGAATAGTTTCAGGCCGCCTTTCGCCCCACAGAGGCAAACTCTCTCGTTGCAAAAGGTCATTAAGCTTGGGTTTATCAAACTCTGCCACATAAAAAATAGTGGCCCCTTCATACGCGTAGCGATAGGAACGAAGGTAGGCTTGAGGCGTTCGCATAGCAGCGCTTACGCCGGGGTTATCTAACACCTCTCTATTCCCCGACATTTTAACCATCACCCGTTCAAACGCGGCTTTAACCGCTTTATCTTGTGACCTTTGACTTTGATCTGCAACAGGAATTTGGGACACATTGGTTTCTATTACTTGGGTAGCCTGAAGGTTAAAAGAAGTTAAAAGACTTCCCGTAAGTAATATTGCTCGTAGTGGAGAGCCAATAGACTTACCACAGAAATGACGCCCTGACAGTTCCTTAATAAAAGAAATCAACTTCTTCGATACTCCCTTTGCATTGTAAAGCCACAGATTAATAGTGCTATTCTCTTTCATCTGCCGGCATTTTTCATCAATAATTTCGCTTTCATTTTGGTGGCTGATTCAAAGCCCCAATCTCGTTACGTATTTCCCCCCTATTAAGACGTTTTTAACCATCACTTTGTAGGTTTGTTTATTTTATTTAGGTAAATAAGCTGGTTTACCACGTTTGAAAATTGGACATGTGGCGACATGCTGGTAGAATCCGCGGTTTTCTACCTCTTAGTTCCAGGGCGCAAACGTGAGCGAAAATAAAACCTCTCTTAGTTACAAAGATGCTGGTGTTGATATCGATGCAGGAAATCAACTTGTCGAACGCATAAAATCAGTTACCAAAAAGACACATCGTCCCGAGGTAAAAGGAAACTTAGGGGGCTTTGGCGCGTTATGTGAATTGCCAACAAAATATAAAAAGCCCTTACTTGTTTCTGGCACCGATGGGGTCGGTACTAAGTTGCGTGTTGCAATGGACGCAGGTCGTCATGATGGTGTAGGAATCGATTTAGTGGCCATGTGCGTGAACGACTTGATAGTGCAAGGTGCTGAACCGCTATTTTTCTTAGACTATTACGCAACGGGTAAACTTGATGTTGACGTGGCAGCCTCAGTTGTCACCGGTATAGGAACGGGTTGTGAGCAGTCTGGCTGTGCACTTATTGGCGGGGAAACCGCTGAAATGCCTGGCATGTATCACGACGGCGACTACGACATAGCCGGCTTCTGCGTAGGTGTTGTTGAAGCCGACAAAGTTATTGATGGGACGCAAGTGAAGCCGGGGCAAAAACTCATTGCTTTAGGCTCTTCAGGTCCTCACTCCAACGGTTATTCGCTTATCCGTAAAATTCTTGAGGTCAGCGAAGCGGATGTTAATCAAGACCTAAACGGTAAACCCCTTATTGACCACCTTCTCGAACCTACCAAAATTTATGTGAAATCTGTATTAGCACTACTTGAAGAGGTTAACGTTAGTGCTATTTCTCATATAACCGGCGGCGGTTTTTGGGAAAATATTCCTCGCGTACTCCCAGAAGACGCCAAAGTCGTTATAAATGAAAACAGCTGGCAGTGGCCCACTGTGTTTTCATGGCTGCAAGAAAACGGCAACGTTACCCGTCACGAAATGTACAGAACCTTTAACTGCGGCGTAGGCTTAGTTATTGTGGTGGACGAAAGCGATGTTGATGCGGCTCTCACTCTACTCAACAATCATGGCGAAAATGCGTGGTTAATTGGTGATATCGAAGCGAAAGACGGCAGCCAACAAGTAGAGATTAACGCGTGAGCAGCTCGGTAACTAAATTGTGTGTGCTTATTTCAGGTAACGGCAGCAATTTACAAGCTATTATTGATGAAATAGAAGCCGAACGGTTACCTGCAAAAATTGTAGGTGTTATTAGCAACCGACCTAACGCTTTTGGTCTTGAGCGCGCCAAAAATGCTGGTATTCCAGCGATTTGCCTTGACCATACTCGCTATGAAGATAGGGTTGATTATGACGCGGCATTGCAAGGTGCAATTGAAGAATTACAGCCCGATGTAATAGTACTGGCTGGTTTCATGCGCATACTTACACCCGAGTTTGTGAATGCCTTTACAGGAAAATTACTGAACATTCATCCTTCTTTATTGCCTAAGTACAAAGGGTTGAACACACATCAGCGTGCTATCGACAACGGCGACAAAGAACACGGTGTTAGTGTACACTTTGTCACGCCTGAATTAGATGGCGGCCCGGTTATAATACAAAGCCGAGTGCCCGTGTTTGAAGGTGACAGTGCGGTAGAGCTTGCTGAACGTGTTCAAGAACAGGAACGTCGCCTGTACCCGCTGGTGCTTTCGTGGTTCAGTGCAGGGCGACTAACAATGCGGAATAATAGGGCAATTCTTGATGAACAAGAGCTTCCAGAATCGGGTTATGCGAGCGAGTAAATTATTTGTTGCTGCTACGTTTGTGTGGGCGGCAACCGGCAGTGTGTTTGCGGCGGATGAACAGTCCAGTGGTACTAGCATTACTCCTTATGAAGCCGTGTATAGTGCGTTTAAATGGGGCAGTGAGGTTGGCGAAGCCCGTATTAAATTAGAAGAGATCAGTGATAACCAGTACTCTTTGACCTACGGCTCAAAAGTATCTAAATTTTTTCTTTCTGATAAGCGCCACGAGCATTCGATCTTCAAAGTAGCCGATGGTCAGTTGATACCGCAGGAGTACCACTACTCGCGCACAGGTACCGGGCCAGATAAACAACTTGACGTTATCTTTAACGAAGAGAACGGCAAAATTATGGTGGCTGAAGGTGAGACTTTCGACTTTGCGGGCCAGTATGATAATCAAATTTATCGTATTGACCTTGCTAAGCGCTTAGCGGATGGCGAAACACATATTGATTATCAGTTTATCAATTATCGTGGTGAACTTCGTGAGTATGGGGTTGAAGTGTTGGAACGTGAAGCGCTAACCTTGCCGTTTGGGCAGTTAAATACCATTAAAGTGAAACTTATCCGCGACTCAAAAACCCGCGAAACATTTGCATGGTTTGCACCAAACTTAGACTATGCGCTTGTTAGACTGCAGCAATTTAAAGACGGCGACGAACAAGGCGATATCAAACTTAAATCGTTTCAACTTTTATAACGCCTAAACTAGATTAGTTCATAGTATATAAAAGAGCAGCATTCGCTGCTCTTTTTTTATTTAGAGGAGTGACGCCCTTCCGTTTATCCCCTGCCTCACTGAAATCATATCACTACTATCACGGGAAATAATGCAAACTTCATGTAAAAATCTTGATCTTTGCGTCATTAAGGAATAGTTTTACACCATGCTGGTCAGACCTCAAAATCGACAAAATAGCTATCGGCTTTTTTGTTGAGCTATAAAGCTAACCAGTGTTTTGTTTAACGCCTTTTCAGGAGTGAAGTATGGCAGAGTTTATATGGTTTTTGCTGGTCGTATTAACCCTAGCGGTTGCGAGTTACCAGCGTACCACCCTAGTTACTGCGGTTTCTATGGGTGCAGGTGTGATGATATTAGGCACACTGTTTGGCGACATCGGCTTGTTTGGCTGGGTAATTTACTTAGCACTTACCCTCCCCTTTACCTTATCCAACGTTCGACAGTCTTACATTACCAAAAAGCTACTGTCGTTCTATCGAAAGGTTATGCCCGAAATGTCGAGCACAGAACAAGAAGCCATAGACGCGGGTACTGTATGGTGGGACGGCGATATTTTCAGTGGCAAACCTGACTGGGATAAACTTCATCGCATACAAAAAGGGCGCCTAACGCCGGAAGAACAAGCGTTTCTAGACGGACCCGTAGATCAAGTATGTTCAATGGTAGACGAGTGGCAAATAAACCATAAAGACGCTGATTTGCCGCCAGAAGTCTGGGATTACCTTAAAGAACATAAGTTCTTCGCCATGATCATCAAAAAAGAATATGGTGGCTTGGCATTTTCTGCTTACGCACAGTCGCGTGTGCTACAAAAGTTAGCTGGAGTGAGCGCTGTACTTTCAAGTACCGTGGGCGTACCTAATTCATTAGGCCCGGGCGAACTATTACAGCACTATGGAACCAAAGAACAACAAGATCATTACTTACCTCGTCTTGCCGCAGGTGAAGAAGTACCTTGTTTTGCATTAACCGGCCCGGAAGCAGGCTCTGATGCTGGTGCTATTCCAGACGTGGGTATAGTGTGTAAAGGTGACTGGAATGGCGAAGAAGTGTTAGGTATGCGCCTTACCTTCAACAAACGCTACATTACGCTGGCCCCTGTAGCCACTGTTATTGGCTTAGCATTTAAACTGCAAGATCCAGACGGTCTACTTAGCGAGAATAAAGATCCAGGTATCACCTGTGCGCTTATTCCAAGAGATACAAAAGGCTTAGAAATAGGCCGCCGTCATCTACCATTAAACACGCCGTTCCAAAACGGTCCAATTCGTGGCAACGATATTTTCGTTCCTATTGATTACATTATTGGCGGCCCATCGATGGCAGGCAAAGGCTGGCGCATGCTGGTTGAATGTTTGTCTGTAGGACGATGTATCACCCTTCCCTCGTCAGCCGCTGGCGGCGCTAAATCAGTGGCGTTAGCAACAGGCGCGTATGCACGTATTCGTCGCCAATTCCGTATGCCAGTAGGACAGATGGAAGGCGTAGAGGAAATGCTCGCACGCATTGGCGGTAACGCTTATCTGATGGATGGTGTCACACGCTTCTCCACTGTGGGTGTAGATTTGGGTGAAAAACCCTCGGTTATTTCAGCCATATGTAAATATCACCTAACCGAAAAAATGCGTCAGGTTATTAATGATGCAATGGACGTTCATGGTGGTAAAGGCGTTATGCTTGGGCCAAACAACTATTTAGGCCGCGGCTACCAAGGCGTACCGGTGTCTATTACGGTAGAAGGTGCAAATATCCTTACCCGAAATATGATGATTTTCGGACAAGGAGCTATGCGCTGTCATCCCTACGTACTGCAAGAGATTCAAGCCGCTTCCATAGAAGATAAAAACGAGGCGCTAGCTGCGTTTGATAAAGCGGTATTCGGCCATATTGGCTTTGCTATTGCTAACACTGTAAGAAGTATCTGGTTCTCGTTATCTAATGGTGCGTTTAGTAGTGCGCCGTTCACAGACGAAACCGCTCGCTATTACAAACTATTACAGGGCTATAGCGCTAACTTAGCATTGTTGACCGATGTTTCTATGGGCGTGCTTGGTGGTGACCTAAAACGTCGTGAACGTCTTTCTGCGCGTCTAGGCGACATATTAAGTGGCCTTTATATGGGCAGCACTACATTGAAGCGTTTTGACGAAGATGGCCGCCTAAAAGAAGACTTACCTTTGCTTCATTGGGCAATGCAAAATACCTTACATGATATCGAAACCGCCATTGATGACTTCCTTGCGAACTTCCCTAATAGGGCTATTGCAGGGGTAATGCGCGTACTGGTAATGCCTTTTGGCCGCCGTGTTGGGAAGCCCTCTGATAAAACGGAACATGCAATTGCCAAAATGCTGCAAACCCCGAGCTCTGCACGTAGTCGCTTAGGCTACGGTCAATACCTTACCCGTGAGGAAGGTAATTTGTTCGGCGATTTAGAGCAAACCCTTGACGATGTGCTAGCTGCAGAACCTATTTTTGAGCGTATTTGTAAGCATAAAAAGGCTAAACTTCCTTTCACTCGTTTAGATGTACTCGCTGATGAAGCATTAGCAGAGGATGTAATTGATAGCGAGGAAGCTGAATTGCTACGTAAAGCAGAAGCAGGCCGCTTACGTACAATTAACGTAGATGACTTTGACCATGAAGAGTTAGTTGCGAAAATTAACTCTCAAACAGAGTCAAAGAAAAAGAACGACGGCAAGGCGGCTTAATAGCACTAGGCTAACCTTACCTCAGTGCTAGGTTAGCCTACGCAAAAGCCTCTGCACCAAACGTTGTTCGCTAACGTTCAAACAAAAAAGCCGTAATAGCTGACTATTACGGCTTTTTTATTGGCCAAAGAAATCGATGCGCACTGGCTGTTACAGACATACAGCGGTGAGCCCTTATATTATTGCGTAGAAATAAGAAGCCTTGTTCCTATTTCACAAAGCAAAAAAAACGCTTGTTATAACAAGTATAACAAGCGCTTTTCGACATTGTTGAACCTGCTTTAGTTAAGCTGCAACTTGTCCATAAGTAATACCGCTTGCGTACGGGTATTAATTTCAAGTTTACGCAGGATAGCGCTGATATGCGCCTTGATTGTGGCTTCCGTAACATTCATCTCATGCGCAATCTGCTTATTCATAAGGCCTGCACGTAAAAATGACAACACTTGAATTTGTTTAGGTGTAAGTTCACGAAAACGTTGCAATAAAAGCTTTAGCTCATCATCAACGGTTTCAAGTTCGGCTTCCATCCCTTCCGGCAACCATTTTTTTCCGCCAATCATATCCATGATGGCTTGCGCAATTTCGCGGGTGGGCGTGACTTTAGGAATAAAACCTTGTGCGCCCAAAATCATAACTTGTGCAACAACTTCTACCGAATCGCTTCCCGACACAACACCGATAGGAATATCTGGGTATTGTTCACGCAGTGAAATAATGCCATTGAAATATTCACCGCCAGGCATGTTTAGGTCGAGTAAAACCAAGTCTACCGAATCGAATTGGTTTAGCTTGTCTAATGCATCATCAAGACTTCCCGCCTCAATAATTTGAGCGTTTTGGAAATAGGGTTCTAATGCGCCGCTTAATGCTTCGCGAAATAATGGATGATCGTCTGCTACAAGAATTCTTGTCATTGGTGTTATTGCTTCCTTGTGGTCTATCGTCCCTAGGGTAATACGTTAATAATACTACGAAAACCCCTAACTACCAAAAAAACAGCTTTATTATAATTTTTAGCGTTTTTCATTGGCATTTTTTTCACTGAAGGTAAAATTAGCGCCCAATAATTGCCAATGAGAGTAAATACTGTGCAAAAACAAGACAACTTGTACGCTAACCCATTGAAAAAAGTAGCCGACTTCAAGTTTGATGAATCAGTGGTAGACGTGTTTCCAGACATGATTCAGCGCTCTGTACCGGGTTATGAAACCATTGTGCATACTATTGGCGAATTAGCTAAATCTGCGGTAACACCAGCGTCAAACGTATACGACCTTGGATGCTCGCTTGGCGCCGCAAGCTTGTCGGTGGCGCGGGCAACCCAAAATGTGAATTGCAAAATTATCGGTCTAGATACCTCTTTAGCAATGGTGGAAAGGTGTCGGCGTACCGTGCAAGGGTTTAATCTACCTAACCCCATAGACATCCACCAACAAAGTGCTCAAGACGCCAGCATTGACAATGCATCTATGGTGATAATGAACTTCACCTTGCAGTTCATTCCTCCTGAAGATAGAAAAGCGCTACTAAAAAAAATCTATGAAGGGCTAAACCCCGGGGGAATTTTTATTCTTTCGGAAAAAATAAAACACCCTACCCTTGCTGGTAACGAGTTACTTATAGATCTTCACCACCAATTTAAACGCGATAATGGTTACAGTGAGCTTGAGGTGAGTCAAAAGCGGGCCTCATTGGAGAAAGTTATGCTCACCGATACATTTGCAGAGCATGAACGCCGCCTATTAGATGTAGGCTTTAGTGACGTGGTGATGTGGTTTAAGTGCTACAATTTCACCTCATTAGTTGCAATTAAATAACCCCTCTATACCTGATGGAACAAATGAATGAGTAAACCCGAAGCAACATGGTTTAACGACTGTTATAAATCCCTTTTAGATACGCCTTTGCAACACTGGTTACAAACGCTTCCGGGGCAGCTAAACACGTGGCAAACTAGCGCAAAGCATGGTGAATTTGATAAATGGTGTCGCTTGCTCGCGAAGCTTCCTAACACCACGCCCTCTAGGCTCGATCTAAAAGACAGTGTTTCTGTGGGCTGCTTAGAAGATATTGACACCTATACACAAAAGAAAATAACCGGGTTACTGCAACAGTTTATGCCATGGAGAAAAGGGCCTTTTCACATTCATGATATTCATGTTGATACTGAATGGCGATCTGACTGGAAATGGGATCGGGTGGCGCCACATATTTCTAATTTAAAAGACCGGACGGTTCTTGATGTTGGCTGTGGTAGCGGCTATCACATGTGGCGAATGCTAGGGCATGGCGCATCTCGGGTAATGGGTATCGACCCTACACAATTGTTTCTCATTCAATTTCAGGCCATCAAGCATTTTATTCCCAACGATAGAATTCACTTTTTACCCTTAGGCATCGAAGAAATGCAGCCGTTAAATGCGTTTGACACTGTATTTTCAATGGGTGTCTTGTATCACCGTAAAGATCCCATGCAGTTTTTAACCCAGTTGAAGCATCAACTCCGTAAAGGCGGTGAACTGGTATTAGAAACGTTAGTGGTAGATGGTGATGAACAAACCGTACTGATGGCCGGCGAGCGCTATGCGCAAATGCGTAATGTGTGGTTCCTACCTAGTACCAAGGCATTATGTGTATGGCTAACCCGTTTGGGTTTTGAAAACCCTCGGGTTGTAGATGTTAATCACACAACCCTCGATGAACAGCGGGCCACACCTTGGATGGAAAGCCAGTCGTTGAAAGATTTTCTCGACCCTGAAGATATTACGCGCACTATTGAGGGGTATCCTGCACCACAAAGGGCCGTTATTGTGGCCACACGCAAATAAACGCCCCTACACCGAGCGAATTTATTGAACTTGGCATAAATGTTGTAACCTCAATCTTGGTAAACGTGCTTAATCCGCACCGATTGAGGTAACAACATGGACATACAACGCTTTTTAGACACCCAACAATTACCCCTTGCATACGCGGACACTGCACAAAAATGGTTCGAACCTCTCTGTGAACGCATCAAAACGCACCAAAAAAGTGCAGGTCAACCCTTCGTCGTCGGCATAAATGGCAGCCAAGGTTCAGGAAAATCCACCCTTACTGCATTTATCTCTGCATACCTTGAAAACGAGTATGATCTCAAGGTTGTAGCGCTTTCTATCGACGACTTTTATTTTGATAAATCGCACCGCAATAGTTTAGCAACTAAATTTCACCCTTTATTGGCCACCCGAGGCGTGCCTGGCACCCATGACATTCGTTTAGCGATGGCCACGATAAAAGGTTTAAAAAACAAAGGCGATGTTGCTATCCCGCGATTTAATAAAGCCACCGATAACCCTTTTCCAAAGGAACATTGGCCTCGCTGCGCTGCACCGGTTGATGTAATTATCTTAGAAGGTTGGTGCGTGGGTGTTCAACCTCAAGCAGTAAACTCTGTGCGCGAACCGATAAATTTGTTAGAAGAAAATCACGACTCACTTGGTATCTGGCGAAACTTCGTCAATACTGAGTTAGCCGGCGCTTATCAAGAATTGTTTGCACAGATCGATTACCAAGTAATGCTAAAAGCGCCCTCATTTGATTGCGTTTTTCACTGGCGTTTAGAACAAGAGGATAAATTACGCTCATCAACTCATGCCGATTCCAGTGGAATTATGAGCGAAACGCAAATAGCAACTTTCATACAACACTATCAACGTTTAACTGAACACGCATTGGCTACACTCCCTGCCACATGTGATACGGTATTTAGCTTAAATGAAGATAGAGTTATTACTTCACAGGACGTTACTCAATGACCAAAACGCTGGTTTTCACCGATATGGACGGCACGCTGTTAGACCACCATACTTACTCGTTTGAAGCAGCAAAACCTACGTTAACGACGTTAGCTCACAAAGGCATTCCCGTGATCCCCACGACCAGTAAAACCTTTGCTGAACTGCAACCTTTACGTGAAAAAATTGACTTATCAGGGCCATTTATTATTGAAAATGGTGCCGCTATTTACATTCCCCACGGCTTTTTTAAGCAAAAACCTACCGGCACTGTTTGGGTCGATGGTTATTGGTGTAAATCATTTATTTCCAATAAAAATTACTGGATTAAGTTACTGGAAAAAATTGCTAACGATTTTGTTGGCGAGTTTACACAGTTTTCGAAAATGAGTTTGCAAGATATTCAAGATGCAACTGGCCTTGATGAGTCATCGGCGGCGCTAGCGGCCAAGCGCCAGTTTGGCGAACCTGTATTGTGGAAAGGGGACGAGAACAAAAAGCGGGACTTTATTAAAGCCATACGTGATCGCGGTGCTTACCCCCTTGAAGGTGGTCGCTTTATTCACGTATCAGGCAATTGTGACAAAGGCCAAGCACTGCAGTGGTTGGCCAAGGAATACCAGAAACAAACAGAAACAGATGTGCGTACATTCGCGTTAGGCGATGGCAACAATGATGTTGCTATGCTTGAAGCCGCCGATGTCGCCATACGCATTCTTTCACCGGTAAACCCTCCGCCAGAAATACAAAAAGAAGAGGTATATACCAGCACCCTACCTGGCCCTAGAGGCTGGAACGAAATGCTTACTCAATTGCTTTGTCTATAATCAGGAGGACACATGGCTGATTTTTATCAAAATGGTGTGGTTACAACGTTACATAATTTATCTCAACGGCCTACAGAGGAACTAGAAGCAGAATTACTGCGTTTTTCACAAAAGCGCCCTATGGCACTTATATTACCCTCGTTATTTTCCGAACTAGAAGGCGAAGCGTTGCCTAATATCGTCAATGAACTTAAAGAGGTACCTTATTTATCCGAAATTGTTATTGGTTTAGATAGAGCAACGGAAGATCAATATAAACACGCGTTAGGATTTTTTGGCAAACTACCACAACATCACCGTATTCTGTGGAATGACGGCCCGCGTCTAAAGGCGCTTGATGAAGAGTTACAAGCGCAAGGCCTCGCGCCTAGAGAACTAGGAAAAGGGCGTAATGTGTGGTACTGCATGGGCTATGTGTTAGCCTCAAACCGTGCTGAATCGGTAGCACTGCATGACTGTGACATTGTCACCTATAACAAAGACTTACTTGCCAAACTAATTTACCCGGTTGCAAACCCGCTGTTTAACTATGAGTTTTGTAAAGGCTACTACGCCCGCGTTGCTAACGGTAAAATAAATGGCCGCGTTTCGCGCTTATTAGTAACCCCGCTGCTACGTGCATTAAAGCGCATTATGGGCGATAACGAATACTTAGAGTTTATGGATAGTTTTCGTTACCCGTTAGCCGGTGAGTTTTCGTTCCGCCGCGATGTACTAAATGATATTCGTATACCTAGCGACTGGGGCCTTGAGATTGGTGTTTTATCAGAAATGCATCGCAACTATTCTCACAACCGGTTATGCCAAGCAGACATCTGCGACATTTATGATCATAAGCACCAAGATCTATCACTAAATGATGATCAAGGCGGTTTATCTAAAATGTCTATCGATATAACTAAAGCTATTTTCCGCAAGTTAGCTACCCAAGGTTATACATTTAGTAATGAAATGTTCCGCTCTATTAAAGCCACCTACTTTAGAATTGCGTTAGATTTTATTGAAACTTACCACAACGATGCAGTCATGAATGGCCTAACGCTGGACATCCATAGTGAAGAAAAAGCGGTTGAAATGTTTGCAAGCAATATCATGAAAGCCGGTGATAACTTCTTAGCAAACCCAATGGAAACCCCTTTCATTCCTAGCTGGAACCGAGTGACCAGTGCTGTACCAGATATTCTAGAACGTTTGTTGGAGGCGGTAGAAGCCGACACTGCAGAATTTATGGAAAAATAAACTATGACTTGGAAACTTCTCCATGACAAAGTAAAACATCAATTAGACTTCATCTATGCAGATGTAGATTTACCCATGCCTACGGAAGAATTAGCCACCTCGCTAATTCAGACCATAGGCTTGGAGGCGAGCGATTTAGATAAACCGCCTACGCCGCATAGCAATTACTGGGATGAAGAAGACATTATAATGATCACCTATGGTGATAGTATAATTGAAGGTGACGAGCGCCCGCTCGTTACCCTCAATCGTTTTCTCCACCGCTATTGCAAAAACACCATTAATAAGGTGCATATTCTTCCCTTCTTTCCTTACAGTTCCGATGATGGCTTTTCGGTCATTGATTATTCGAGCGTAAATGAATCGCTAGGAAACTGGGATGATATTGAGGCTATTGCAAAAGACTATGGGCTAATGACCGACTTAGTAATTAATCACTGTTCAGCGAGAAGTGCGTGGTTCAGTAATTTTATTAAGGGTGAAGGGCCAGGCTCTGATTTCTTTTTTACCGCCGATCCTACTGACGATTTAAGTATGGTAACACGGCCTCGCATATCTCCATTATTACGAGAAACCGAGACCGCTAATGGTACTCAGTATGTATGGTGTACCTTCAGCCACGACCAAGTAGATTTTGATTTTAGAAATCCTAAGGTGCTGCTGGCTTTTATTGAAATCATCAAGCTTTACATAGATAAGGGGGCAAAACTGTTCCGTTTAGACGCGGTGGCGTTTTTATGGAAAATCGTGGGTACCAATTGTATCAATCTTGACCAAACCCATGAGGTTATTCGCTTAATTAGAACCTTAATTGAGCATGTAGACCCTTCTATCATCATAATTACCGAAACCAATATCCCTAATAGGGAAAACCTTACCTATTTCGGCAATGCTAACGAAGCGCATTCAATATACAATTTCTCGTTACCACCCCTATTGGTGAATACGCTGGTATCGGGGGATTGCAAATACCTTAAAAATTGGATGATGAGTATGCCTCCGGCGCAAAACGGTACTACATACTTTAACTTCATTGCCTCCCACGATGGCATCGGGCTTCGTCCTGCAGAAGGCTTATTGAGTGACGATGAAATTTCTGACTTCGTGCATACGATGCAGCATTTTGGTGGAAAAATTTCATGGCGCGCGTCGGAAGGCGGCCAACAAAAGCCCTACGAAATTAACATTACCTTATTTGATGCTCTGCAAGGTACGATAAAGGGGCCGGATAAGTGGCAAGTTGACCGGTTTATTTGTGCCCATGCAATTATGCTGGGTATGGAAGGGATCCCAGGTATTTATGTTCATAGCTTGTTAGGCACATCGAACGATTATGAAAAAGTGGCCAATACTGGGCAAAATCGCTCTATCAACCGCCGCCGATGGGATCTAAGCGAATTAGAGCCATTACTCGACTCACCCTATTCGCAGCATCATAAGGTGCTTACCCGCTTGTCGCAATTGATACGTGTACGTAAGGCGCAACCCGCCTTTCACCCTAACGCCACGCAATTCACCTTGCAACTAGGTAATCAGATTTTTGGCTACTGGCGACAAAGTCTAGACAGAAAACAAAGTATATTCTGTGTCAGTAATATAAGTGACGAAGAGCAAACTGTGCTCATGTCAGATATTAATCTTATCGGCACAGATAATTGGCTTGATTTGGTTTCGCGTCAGGAGATCTCACTTTCCAGTGCGTTCTTACAGTTAAAACCCTACCAGACCATGTGGCTGAGTAATCAAGACTTTGAATAACCTATAACCTTATTCAGTGTTTTGCTAAGTGTAAAAACAAGGGAAAGTGGCGTATGGCAGTACGCCACTTTTTGTTTACTCGACAAATTCTCATGCTTTAATGCATTGGTTTATTTAATCATTTAGGTGATAATCGGCTCCTCGAAAAAAGGAGTCCCGCGATGTCATCAAACTGGTTATCTCTAGAAGCCGCTCTACAAAAAGCGTTAGACGCTACCCCTATTGTTACCGACAAAGAAACGGTTCCTCTTTCCCAGGCTTCAGGCCGTATAGCAGCCAATGACATTTACGCCATACTCAGTGTTCCACCATGGGACAATTCAGCCATGGATGGATATGCAGTTCGAACCGATGAGGTAAAAGAAGATAAGCCACTTAGCGTTCAGAGCACCATAACTGCTGGCATGCAGGAAAACGCCGAACTAAAGAGTGGTTCGGCTATAAAAATTATGACAGGCGCGCCCATACCTTTAGGGGCTGATGCAGTAGTAATGGTAGAAAATACCCGCAGCACAGAGGCCGGTGTTATCGTTACGCAAAAGCCCTCCCTTGGCGAAAATATTCGCCCTAAAGCCGGCGATATCGCGCCCAACCAGAAACTGGTGGCCAAAGGAACACGATTGGCTCCTCAGCACCTTATGTTACTTGCCTCACAAGGCATGGCAGACGTTGTTGTTATCAAAAAAATTAAAGTAGGCTTGGTTGCCACCGGTTCTGAGCTAGTGCAACCGGGCGCTGCGCTATCACAAGCACAAATTTACGAATCAAACCGTATTGGTGTACAAGCCCTGTTGTCTGAATACGATGTAGATATTGTTGATTTCGGCATAGTAAAAGACGACAAAGACGCTCTACGTAACATCTTTACCAAGGCCAGCGACAGTGTCGACATTATGGTAAGTAGTGGCGGCGTGTCGGTGGGCGAAGCCGATTTTGTGAAAGAGATTATTGCGTCGCTAGGTTTCATTGATTTTTGGAAGGTCGCCATTAAGCCTGGAAAGCCTTTCGCTTTAGGAAAGATAAACACGACCCTTTTTTGTGGCCTACCCGGCAACCCCGTATCTGCCTTTGTCACGGCCAAGTTATTGGTGACACCCATTATTCAAAAAATGCAGGGCCAGTCAGATATACGCCCCCCGCTTGCAGTGCCCGCCACATTAACTACTACAGTTAAACGTCGCCCGGGTCGGCGAGATTTCCAGCGCGCGACTATGTTTTATGATGAAAACTTTAATTTACACGTTACGCCGTTTAGAACCCAAAGCTCAGGTGTTATGACATCTATTACCTCAGCAAATTGCCTTATGGTGATTGATGAGAACAGCACAGGTCTTGAAGCAGGTGCCTCTGTACCTGTCATCCCTTTTACGTTGGCTGCACCAGACAAAGCACCGAACCTGCCTAAGGCTAATTACTCTACCGCGGAAAAAGATAGTGAATAAAACCCGTTACCTGCTTGAAAGTCGAAATATTATTAAACTTGCGTGGCCACTACTGGTGGCGCAGATCACGCAAATGCTAATGGGGGTGAGCGACACAATAATTTCTGGCCGTTATAGTGCAACCGACATGGCTGCGGTAGCGTTAGGGTTTAGTATTACTATCCCACTGCTTTGCTTTATTCAAGGTATCGCGCTGGCCCTTCCCCCACTTATTTCGCGGCTACAAGGAAATCGCGATATTGGTGGTATTGCCCATGCTTCGCAACAAGCCGGTTATTTAGTGCTATTTGTGGGTGTTTTATTAGCCTGCCTTATCCCCGTTGCTGAATCTCTTGTATCCTTATTCCCCATGGCGCCTGAGCTCCATACTATTACTACCGATTACGTTATGTATGTGCTGTGCGCTATGCCCGGTTTCGCTCTCTATCAGTGGCTTAGAAATTATTGCGAAGGGCTAGGTAAAACCAAGCCCACCATGATCATTACAGTTATTGGTCTACTGGCAAATATTGCGGGTAATTACGCGTTTATCTATGGTATCGGCCCTATTCCTGAAATGGGGGGCGCTGGCTGCGGTATTGCAACCGCAATTGTTATTTACACCATGTTTATTGCTACCTTTGTGTATGTTCGTTATAGCCCTGCACTTAAAAAGTACGGGCTGCTGGCAATCATTTACCGGCCATCAGCAAAGGCGATTTCCAGAACCTTTAAATTAGGCTTACCCATAGCCATGACGTTACTTTTTGAAGTAACCCTGTTTGCGGTGGTTGCACTTTTACTCGCGCCCTTTGGCTCCACTACAGTTGCAGCTCACCAAGTTGCACTAAACTTTTCTGCACTTATGTTTATGTTTCCTATGAGCATAGGCATGGCTGCAGCCATTAGAATTAGTTTTCGCTTAGGCCAAAATAACCGTCGCCAAGCAAGAGTAGCTGCCCATTGCGCTATACTTATAGGCTTTATTACTTCGGCCTGCACCGCCACATTCACCCTTACTGCAAAGGCGTTTATTATCGGCTTGTACACTAACGACAACAACGTTTACGTACTGGCGAATGCGTTGCTTATTTATGCCGCATTGTTTCAGTTGTCAGACGCGGTACAGGTTATTTCTGCTAACGCACTTCGAGGATACAAAGATACCACTGCCATGTTCCTGATCACCTTTGTATCTTATTGGCTTATTGGTTTACCTACTGGGGTTATTCTAGGGCGCACTGATTGGATAACTGATGCCCCGATGTCGGCGGCAGGCTTTTGGATTGGGTTTATCGTAGGGCTAAGCGCAGCTGCTATTATGTTGGGCGCGCGTTTATCCTTCATTCAAAGGGAAAGTTACCAACGCACCCGTAGCTATATCTAACCTATATCTTGTCTTTTTGCGGCCTTTTAGGCTGCCGGCTATGAACAGGGCTATTTTTGCCAATCGCTGGGGACATCAATATCAAACTCAGCTTCAGGTAGCGAAACATCAATAACATCGTTGGCTTTACGCCACTGGCGAATTACAGCCTTGGCGCCCGTATCTCCCTTTAGAGAAAGTAACGAGGGGAAGGCTGCAGCGGGGAAAATAGCGGGCACAGTAAAACGGCACTCACCGTTGCTATGCCAACCACTGCATACCAATTTATCTGGGTGATTTACACTCGTGCGATACAACATAGCAAGGTGCTCAGTGGTTACTTTTGCCAGATCGCCAAGCGTCACTAGAACATGGGTAACATCGTCGCTTGCAGCGAGTGCTTGTTGCACTCCCCAGTGCAAACTTGTGCCCATTCCCTCTTGCCATTGGGGGTTATGAGTAAGCGCGATATCAACGTTTAGGCTGTCTCTCGCCGCCGCGCTACTGTGCATTACGCTGGCGATGTCACTATGCCAGCGCCCGGTTACAATATAGTTATGAGCAAGGGAAAGGTTAGCCAACTGCGCTGCACAGTAACGTACCAACGGCACACCGCTTTTGTGTAAGGCTACTAGTTTATTGCCTTGGTAACGCTTACTTTCCCCTGCCGCCAGCAATATCCCTACTGTTTTCATTGCGTTTCGCTTATCCATAGCCATTTATTTTCGTTGGCTAAGCGCTTTAATAGCTTGGGTTAACCCTTCAAGCGTGAGACCGTACATCCTGTCCTCCATAAGCTCTTTCATAATAGAGAGAGAGGAATAATACGGCCAATAGTTTTCCGGCTGAGGGTTTAACCATATGGCGCTATCAAAGTGGTTTACAAGCCGTTGCATCCACACACTACCAGGCTCTTCATTCCAATGCTCTACGCTTCCCCCTGGATAGGTAATTTCATAAGGCCCCATAGTTGCGTCGCCGACAAAAATCACTTTGTAGTCTTTACCGTAGCGATGAATGATATCCCAAATAGAAATGCGCTCTTTGTTGCGACGTAGGTTGTCTTTCCATACTTCTTCATACACGCAGTTATGGAAGTAAAAATACTCTAAATATTTAAATTCAGATTGAACCGCTGAGAATAACTCTTCGGTCGTTTTTACGTGAGGGTCCATCGAGCCCCCAACATCAAAGAACATCAGAACCTTAACCGCATTATGTCGCTCAGGTGTCATATGAATATCGAGCATACCGCCCTTTTTGGCCGTTTCTCCAATAGTGGTACTCACATCGAGTTCTTCACTGGCGCCGGTACGGGCAAATTTTCTTAGCTTTCTTAAAGCAACCTTTATATTGCGTGTACCAAGTTCAACGTCGGACGAAAGGTTTTTGAATTCGCGTTTATCCCATACTTTGGCCGCAGAAAAGCGACGATTTCCTTTCTGCCCAATTCGCACGCCCTCAGGATTATCACCATATGCACCGAAGGGCGACGTGCCTCCCGTACCGACCCACTTATTACCCCCTTGATGGCGCTTTTCTTGCTCCGCTAATCGTTGCTTTAGCGTCTCCATCAACTGCTCTAGCCCGCCGGATTGACGCAGGGTCTCACGTTCTTCATCACTTAGCGTTTTTTCTATCTGCTTACGCAGCCACTCTTCTGGGATCTCTTTGCCAAACAAATCGATAGACTCAACACCGTCAAAATATTCAGCGAATGCCCTATCAAATTTATCGTACTGGGTTTCGTCTTTAACCATGATGGTACGGGCGATGCTATAGAAATCTTCTATATCTGCATAGACAACATGCATTTCCATCGCTTTCAGTAAATCAAGCAGCTCTCGCAAGGTAACCTTAACCTTGTATTTGCGTAGCGTGAAAAAAAACTGAATAAGCATTAGCGACGCGCCATAAAGACCAATTTTTCGAACAAATGTATATCTTGCTCATTTTTAAGCAATGCACCGTATAATGGCGGAATAGTGGCCTTACCGTCTTTAGAGTGCAATGCTTCAGGTGGTATGTCTTCGGCGACCAACAGTTTTAACCAATCAATTAGTTCTGAGGTAGAGGGTTTTTTCTTTAGTCCCGGCACATCACGAATTTCAAAGAAAGCGTTTAATGCTTCTTCTAGCAGACGCTTTTTGAGATTAGGAAAATGAACGTCTACAATATCTTGCATTTCTTCTGGCGTCGGGAACTTAATATAGTGGAAGAAACAGCGACGTAAAAATGCATCTGGCAGTTCTTTTTCGTTATTAGAGGTAATAATGACGATGGGCCGCTGCTTAGCAACAACACGCTCTTGTGTTTCATATACAAAAAATTCCATCTTATCGAGTTCGAGTAACAAGTCGTTAGGGAACTCAATATCCGCTTTATCAATCTCATCAATCAATAACACAGGACGCTTTTCGGCAGTAAAAGCCTGCCATAGTTTTCCCTTCACAATATAGTTTGAAATATCATGAACACGATCGTCGCCTAATTGAGAATCGCGTAGTCGCGATACTGCATCATATTCGTAAAGGCCCTGCTGTGCTTTAGTGGTGGATTTTATATGCCATTGGATAAGATCTGTGCCTAAGCTGGCGGCCAATTCTTCAGCCAATAAAGTTTTCCCCGTCCCTGGCTCACCTTTTATCAATAAGGGACGTTCTAGGGTTATGGCCGCATTTACCGCCAGTTGGAGGTCTTTGGTTGCAATATAATTAGACGTGCCACTAAAAGCCATGCTTGCGTTACTCCGTTGAATTCTTAATCGTCATGTATTTTAACAATAACATATAGCTAAAAAACACTTTGCATTTTTGCGTTTGGGACCAATGATATAAGGGTATAAAGAATTCCCCTAATTCAGGCTATGAATTATTAACTATTAAGCAGAGAGTACTAAGTATCTTGTACTTAAAACAATAGATGGGGTTTCCTAACATTAAAGGAACAAGGTAAGGAATAATAATGAACGTATTTGACGACAATTCACTTTCTATCGGCCGTACGCCGCTAGTAAAACTAAACCGCGTTACTTCAGGTAATGTGTACGCAAAAATTGAATCTCGTAACCCAAGCTTCAGCGTTAAATGCCGTATTGGTGCTAACATGATTTGGGACGCTGAGAAACGCGGCGTATTAACCGAAGGCAAAGAAATTGTCGAGCCGACTAGCGGCAATACGGGTATAGCGCTAGCTTTCGTTGCTGCATCGCGTGGTTATAAGCTTACTTTAACGATGCCAAGCAGCATGAGCTTAGAGCGCCGTAAGCTACTTAAAGCGCTAGGTGCTAACTTAGTACTTACCGAAGCGCCTAAAGGAATGAAAGGCGCGGTTGCCGCTGCACAAGAAATTGTAGACTCTGATCCAGAGAAATACGTACTGTTGCAACAATTTGACAACCCAGCCAACCCAGCCATCCATGAGAAAACCACAGGCCCGGAAATTTGGGAAGACACTGACGGTAGCGTCGACGCATTCGTTGCTGGTGTCGGTACGGGTGGCACTATTACTGGGGTTACGCGTTACCTTAAAAACACGAAAGGTAAAGCTATTACTGCGGTAGCTGTAGAGCCGACTGACTCTCCCGTGATCACCCAAGCACTCGCCGGTGAAGAGCTCACCCCTGGGCCGCACAAAATACAAGGTATTGGCGCAGGCTTTATCCCAGGAAACTTAGATTTAGACCTTATTGATGAAGTTGAACAAGTGTCTAATGAAGAATGCATGGAAATGGCCCGCAAGCTTATGACCGATGAAGGTATCTTAGCCGGTATTTCTTCTGGTGCAGCAGTTGTTGCCGCGAAACGTTTTGCCGAGCGCCCAGAAAATAAAGATAAGGTGGTAGTTGTATTATTGGCAAGTGGTACCGAACGCTACCTAAGTAGCCCAATGTTTGCTGGCGCGTTTGATGAGCAAGAAGAAGTTCAGTAAACGCACAATATAGCGCTTAAAAAGTTAAACATTTGCTAAATAAAAAAGCGAGGCTCTGCCTCGTTTTTTTGTAGCCCGTTTTAAATTGCATTCATTAGTATAACGTGCCGATCATTTGTGCACGTCATTTCAATGATTGCACTTCCCTCTCACAAGCTTAATAATAGACACTGTTAATGTTAAGCAGTCAGATTATTGTTATGCGCAGTTATTCGTGGTTCATTTTAATCAGTTTTATTACCCTTTTATTTTTGTCTGGATGTGACAAGAAAGAAAAAGGGGTGGGACGTTATGGCATGTTGGATGAAAATACGCCTGAATACGTAACAATTGCGTTTTTGCGCAGCATATATGAAGACGACAATCTTGATACGGCTATTGCGTTATCGGATGAAAGCTTAGCGCGCATTTTAACGCGCTACCATACGAATGGTAACGCACAGCGACACCTAATTAACTTGAAATACGATACGGTAGAACTAACGCCACAAAGTAATAACGATGTGGGTCGCAACCAATATGCCGAGAAGTCGACGATTACCGTATTTTTCAGTGGTATGTACGACGGGGATAAAATTGAAGATATTCGCAGTATCGATTTAAAGAAAATTGATGGCGAATGGAAAATCACCAAAGTGCATCCTGATCACTTTTTCTAAAAAAAGGCTACCGAATTAATTTCGACAGCCTTTTTTCAATTAAGTGGTATATTTTTTAAAGATATTAAGGCTACTCGCCCAACGCCACCCCTTCTCTTCTAGGATCAGCACCACCAACAATTTTACCCGACTTAAACTGGATACCGTGTAAACCACTATTAAGGTCGACAATCTTCACTGGGTGTCCCAATGCTTCAAGCGACTCCGCTAACGCAGTAATAGGAGTTCCCTTTTCCAACGCAGTATAATCATTACGGTTGGTTACTTTGGGCAGGTTGATAGCTTGTTGGATATCAAGACCGAAGTCGATAACACCAATTAATGTTTGCGCCACGTAACTTACTATTCGTGAACCCCCTGGCGAACCTACTACTACCTCAAGGCTACCCTCGTTATCAAACACCATAGTTGGGCTCATGGCACTGCGCGGACGCTTGGATGGCTCTACGCGGTTAGGGACCAATTGCTCATTCTTGATAGGAGAAAAAGAAAAGTCGGTAAGCTGGTTATTCAATAAGAAGCCATCAACCATAATACCAGAACCAAACATAAACTCGATACTGGTGGTCATAGATAACGCATTACCCTTTTTATCTACAATAGAAAAATGCGAGGTATTCGGTAACTCTTTAGACATACCTTGTGCTACCTGAGCATCGCCAAAAGGGTTGCCTGCGTTCGCTTTATGCCACGGTTTAGCAGGATCGATATTTTTTGCCCGTTGCGCTAAGTAGTCAGCATCTATCATGGCCTCATAAGAAAGCGTGGTAAAGTCGCTATCGGCAATGTATTTTTCGCGATCAGCGTACGTCATAGCGCTGGCCTGTGCATAGGCGTTAACAAACTCAACTGAATCTGGCCCCATTGCCCCAAGATTTTGACCTTCTAGCATTTTTAGTAATTGGAAAACATTGATGCCACCTGAACTTGGCGGCGCCATACCACAGATTTTCTTCTCACGATATACACCGCACATAGGCGCACGCTCTTTAGGTACATAGTTTGCCAAATCGTCTAGGGTCATTTTACCTGGGTTAATACTAACCGAATTAACCGCGTTTACTATGTGCTTGGCTACCTCACCTGTATGCAGATAACTACTGCCATTTTCAGCGATACCTTGCAGAGTTTTAGCTAATGCAGGGTTTTTCTTTATAGTGCCCGCTTTTAGCGGCTCGCCGCCCGGAAAGAAATAGTCATGGCTGGTGGGAAAGGTTTTTAACCCGCGGTGGTAATTAAGCGCAACTAATTTAGCCAAACGGGGCGATACTTCAAATCCTTCTCGCGCTGTTTCTATGCTATCTGTGAATAGAGAACGCCACGGTAAGCTACCAAACTGATTGTGGGCCAATTCCAATGCTTTTACCGCACCGGGTACGCCCACCGATTTGCCGCCTACTACCGCGTCTATCCACTTCATTGGTTTGTCGCCTTGCATAAACCAATTTTCATCTACCGATTGAGGGGCCATCTCCCGGCCGTCAAAAGTGTGCAGTACCTTGTTCTCATTATCCCAATAAAGAATAAAGCCACCGCCGCCGATACCAGAGGATTGTGGTTCCACCAACGACAGCATGGACTGCACAGCTACAGCCGCGTCAATTGCACTTCCGCCTTGTTCCAGAATTTGCTTTCCCGCCCACGAAGCATAGGGGTTCGCTGCTACCACCATATAATCTTCAGCGACTACCGCTGTTTTTTCAATATAGCCGGTGGCAGCTTCTGGTTCTCCCACTTCACGTTTTTGCTTCGCAACTGCGGGGACAACTAAGCAGCTTGTTACTGCCAAAGTAATAATTGATGAACTAAACCACGAACCTCTTCTCAAAATATTTCGTCCTCTTTACTTAAACTTTTCCGGATTAATGGGCCGCTTTTTCAAAAAAGCTTCAAACGCTTCTTGTGCGGCAGGGGTGCCCATTGCCTCTAAAAACACATCAAACTCCACGTTCATTTGTTGATGAACTGGGTCGTTCTCACCCTTTAATAACGATTTGGTTTGATACAGTGCAAATGCAGGTTTATCTACAAGCTTTTGAACAACGGTGTTCACCGTCGACACCAACTCACTTTCTGGTACTACCGCAGTAAGCAGGCCAAACTGATAGGCATCTTTCGTGCCAAAGGGCTCACCTAGCATCAACCATTCGCTGGCTTTTGCATGGCCCGCCACTCTAGGCAGAAGATAGCTGGATGCATATTCTGGAACAAGACCTAAATTGATGAACGGTAGAACAAATCGGGTATTTTGCTCAGCGTAGATGAAATCACAGTGCAGTAACATGGTAGTACCTATTCCTACAGCCATACCGTGAACCTGAGCTACAACAGGCTTTTCACAATCCATTAAGGCTCGCATAAAGGCTACTGTTTCGCCGATGTGCTCACTTTCCTCTCGATTTGCAAAGTCGCTAATGTCATTCCCCGCCGTAAAGCAGTCGCCCTCACCTTTTATTAGTACAACCTTAACTTCATCGTTATGTTTGGCAGAGAAAATGGCATCGGCCATTGTTTGGTACATTTTCCGCGTCAACGCATTTTTCTTTTCGCTGCGGTTTATTGTTATGGTTAACACGTGGTTTGCTGTTTCGGTTAAAATTAGCGACATAAACACGTCCTCGTAGGTAGGTTATTAACACCACGTAGACTCACGGTTTTCACTTAAGGTACGTGGTTGAACTTATGTAGGTCCTTACGTAGGTAAGGTATTTTCTGTATCATACCCAGCCCAGCACTATTACTAAAATAATTATCAATGATGATGTCACTGCCACTATCGCCAAAGTATAGCCTAGGCCCGCTAATACTCGCCTTACTCTCTGTTATCGCTTATTGCTTGGAGCCTACTGCGGGAAACTGGCTAGCGTACGACCGTTATGCTATTCAAGGTTTGGAAACGTGGCGATTACTGACAGGGAATATTGTGCATACTAATGGGTATCACGTTTTGTTAAATCTTGCTGGGTTGACACTGCTCTGGGCATTGCATGGTGAGCATTATCGGATAGGGCTATTTCTTAAAGTATTCGTATGGTGCAGTCTGGGCACCAGTGTGGGCCTTTATTTTTTTGCTGAAAATCTTATATGGTACGCGGGGTTGTCAGGCGCACTGCACGGCATTTTTGTATGGGGAGCGTGTATGGATATACGCCAACGTATGACGTCAGGCTGGTTGTTGCTTATAGGTGTGGCAGTAAAAGTTATTTACGAACAAATGTCTGGCAGCAGCGCCGAAGTAGCAGCGCTAATTGATGCAAAAGTTGCCATCGATGCGCACTTATTCGGTGCAATTAGTGGCGCTTTTCTCTTTCTTCTGATGTGGTTAACGTCTGTTCGCCACTCTTCCAATACATCGTCTAACGCCTAGACGGCCTCCCTTTAGCGATACCACACTAACGGAAATCATTAAACACAACTACTAAGCAAGACAGGCATGATACGATACTAATCGAGACAGGCATATTTAGTACCACTAACTAAGACAGGCACTTTTAGAAATGAAAAGTAGCATGCATAACCTCTTTCAGGAGGTTATTAATGTAGGTAACTTTATCTATGTTGGGGATTGTCAGTAATTGTGAATGTGCGTGTAAGCCTTATTTTCGCCTTAGGGGATTTGTTCGCTAGCGTGAAGTGGTGGTAAATTTAGAGAATTGGATTATTAAGGTACAATTCTACCCCAGTAATCGCCTGGCGTTTTGTCGTCCCTGTACCCGTTGTTGATGTTGATTGTGGGCATACTGTTCAAGGTGTACCACTTTGCCAGCCGCCTGCTTAAAGCAGGTTTCAAATTGTGTGGTTAAAGTTAGCCATTGCTCGTGTTCTATATTGAGGCGCTCTAGTATGATGGGCAGACTATGGTCTACCTTTCCTCGCTTGTTTGGGTGAATATACCGGCTGGTTATATCTACAAGCTGAAGGTAATCGGGCAAGGTAAAAGGTAACCCCTGAGGCATTGCCTGGTTTGAGTTGCCTACAAAAGGCATGAGTCGCTTGGGCGTTTTACCTACCCTGGCGGCGTTAATACGGTATTGAATGCTGGTATGGTCAGAGGTTTCTGGCGTTTTTGCTACTTTGGCCCGTACCGGGTTTAAATCAACATAGGCCATACAGGCGGCAAGGGCCGATTCATCTAATAGCGCTTGCGATTTAAACCGCCCTTCCCAGAAGTGCCCGGTGCAGTCGTCTTCTTTATTGGCAGCTCTGGCAATATACTCATTTAATGCACGCATAAACCAACTGATATCAAATAGCCGTTTGCGCCAGACTTCTGCTGTTTCCTCCACCGCTTCAATGTGGGTTT
>NZ_JAAAWN010000030.1 GCF_010500865.1 Alteromonas profundi | reverse complement strand
TTCTAATTTGATTGCAGCAGAATACGTTGCACGTTTTAATTTCGTCATTTTTTCACCCAAATTTGTATGCTTATTAGCATAACATTTCTTTCTTAATGGGTGGCCAAATTAACTATGCCACTACAATTTTGCTCTGGCTAGAGTTCAAATAGAGGAACCCTTTACAAAAGACGTTTGGCAACTGCTAAGCAGCCGCGTATATGTTGAACATGAAGCCACTTGCCGCTCAGTTTTACTCAGAGCATTGATTCATCTCGGCTCTATATCTTCCTATCATTGGGTAAAAATTGAAAAACTTTTACCAGAGTTACTGAAGAATGCAGAACCGGAAATACTAAATGAGATATCAAATATAGTCGCGTTTGACACAGCAGATCTGCCTGATGTTGTATTTTTTCTGTTAGTGAAGGAATTAGAAAATATCTCCGCTGGAGATATAGGAACCATAAATAATTTAGAGCATTTGCTAGTAAACCTGTTAGAAAGTAGACGAACAACTACTGCTGTAAGGTTGTTAGAGTCGTTTGTAATCAGTGGAGTGGCACTTACCTCATTAAATTACTTTTCAGATGAGTTATTCGACAAATATCCAGATCTTTACAGTCATATTCTCACGAAGTGGCTTTTAAGTGGGGATTCATCACTTTGTCATGCTGTCTTTGACTTGCTCAATCATAGTTCTGACTATGGCATCAACCTAACCGCAGATAGCACATTGCTAACCAATGAGCTGGAGGAGATGTTTGTTGTTCATAGAGCCATAGGTTGGCTATTCACTCTGCCGATAGCTTCCGCGAGCTTCATACTGTCAGTTTATGAGAGCGCTGCACCTGCTACTCGTGAAGAAATAGAGCAGAACCTTTACGATCCCTTGCTACTCAGTTATCCAGGAAAGCTAAAGGAGTTCTTTCGTTCTCTGATTGATAACGAAATTCAAAAACCCCTACTAGAGCGCCTTCTTAAAAGATTTCACGACTATAGTGCTGACCTCAATAGACTATCTGGACTAAAAGAATTGTCGGCTCCAAGAGAAAATGTCGATAGTTATTGGAAGCGGTTTAGTAAAGATGTAGCTGAAGCTCATGAGCAAGCATCGAAGTCTTCTTTATTTCTTCAACTTTTCAACACCGAGAAAGTACTATATGGCAACAGTTCGATTTTCTACGTCAAACGAGGTGATGGGAATGAACTGAGGCAAGAAGTAAACATGCATTCTTCTTCACATTCTTCGGAACTACCAACACTAAATGTTTTAGATCCTGAGCGTTTGGACTACAAGTTGAGATTTTATCGTCACAGGAGTAAGAAATAATGAAGTTGATATTTAAACAATACTTAGCTTCATTGAAAGAGCGGCAAGAACTAGATGCTGTTTTACCTGACCTATTAAGTAGTATGGGCATGAACGTCTTTATCTCACCTACTCGCGGAGTGAAGGAGTATGGTGTTGATATAGCAGCAGTAGGCCAGTTAAAGGATCAAGAAGAAAAGATATACTTGTTTTCTGTTAAGTCAGGAAATCTTACTAGAGAAACTTGGAACGGAAATGCAGATCAGGCCCTCAGACCATCCTTGGATGAGATTCAAGACTCTTTCATTCTTAGTCGAATTCCCCCAGAGCACAGGAGTAAAAAAATTGTTATCTGCTTATGCTTTGGTGGTGATATAAATTCTGGGATTAGACAGGAAGTCTCAGGCTACGAGAAGCGCAATACAACTGAGGATGTTAGTTTTGAAGAATGGAATGGCGATAAGCTATCAGAGTATATTCAAAACTTTTTGCTAAAAGAGGAGCTGCTACCCAGCTCAAGCCAAGCGCGACTGAGAAAATCCCTAGCTTTACTTGAAGAACCAAATAGCGCTAGCAATCATTTTTTCAAATTAATTGATGAAATACTTGCTGAGACACCCAATGCCGATTCAGTTGCATCGTCAATAACGCGAGTTAATGTTTGTTTATGGATATTGTTTTCATGGTGCCGAGAAAGTGAGAATTTAGAAGCTGCATATCTTTCAGCGGAAAGAGCACTTTTGTCAGCATGGGACAGCGTTAAAAACGATTACACAGGAAAAAACAAACCTTCAAAATCATTCCTTAGCATTCTAGATACATATCACCAAATCACCGATTGCTATGTAGATAGCTGCCTGATACCAAACGTTAATCTAAAGTACGGCCTATCCCATGCAGTGAATTCACCATGTGCTATCGATGTCAATCTAAAACTATTTGACGTACTGGGACGACTAGCTGTTAAAGGGCATTGGGTATTGGACTCGCTAGAACGAAGTTACCTTGAATCTCCGCCGACTAATGGGAATAGTGAAGACCAGGAAGCATTGATTCAGCGCTTAAACCTTGTAAAAAACACAATAAAGCTACTGGTGAAAAACAATCCATTGCTTTTGTCTCCTTATAAGGACTCGCAGGCTATAGAAATTGCATTAGCGATAACCTTGTTAGCTAGCGACTCTCAAGCGGATGAATTTGTTCGAAGTTGGCTTGTCGAAGTTGTTGAAAGCTGTATATTTGCTTTTGAAAGTAATGGTATGTATCCAGTAGTCCACAATACATACGAGCAACTGCTAGAGCACAGGCATAAAGATAAAAAAGACAGTGGTTATAAAAACAAAGCGACTCAGGCTAGCATTTTATACCCTGTATTAGCTGTCTTTAGCTCGTTATACGAGGTCGAATCTATTAGCCAGAAACTGGAAGAGTTTGCAACAGAACATCTTTCACATAGTACTTTACAGTACTGGTATCCAAACGAGTTCAGTGAAGAAGTCATGTATTCTAACTCCGATACTCACGGCTCTGCTACGACACGCTTTCCAATGAATAAAGACTTAATAATAAAGCACATAGTAGAGGAATGCGTTAACTCCGACGCATTTCGAAGAATGTCGGCCGTTATACAAGATAAGGCCCCTTTAGTGCTAACTGCCTGTAGGATTTACCGTTACCCTGTTCCATTTCACTATATCGAAGATTGGTTGAAAATTTGTGAGTAGCAAAGCCGCGCTCTGGGGGACAAAAATTTCTCAAAGCCAGTAGCTTTCTGAATAAGCACAGCAATAAAAGTGATAAAAATCAATAATGAATCACTAATCCACTTGCGTTGTGTTTTTATTTGAACATAGTTTCACTAATTATCTAGTTCTCTCGACAGTATCACAACGACTTTAATAAGAGCATCTCGCTCTTCTGACTGTTTTACCAGTCGCTCTTCTAGCTTTCTCATAATGAACCGATCTTTGCAGCCAGTCTTCACTACCTTCTCGGTTTTAAGCCAACGATAAAGAGTACTTTTCGCTATTGAACAGTCTCTAGCAACATCTGAAACAGAATGGCCGTTGATTGTGCATGTACCGGCCCATTCCGATCACCCATTTCGGTTCAATCCGATCGCCTATTTCGGCGTTATCCGATCAAAAATGACGTTTTTCCGAAATCACTGATCGGAATACCGAAATCTTCTTCTTTTTCTCACTAAATCAATTGGTAAGTTCAACTTCATCACTTTATTGAAGGAACGAGCAGCCATGGCGAGAAAGAGAACCGATATGAGAAAAATTAAAGACGTCCTGCGTCTCAAATTCGAAGTAGGATTAAGCCATCGAGACATCGGCCAATGCTTGAGTCTCGGCCCTTCAACCGTGAGTGAAATTCTCTCACGCTTTAAATCCAGTGAGCTATCGTGGCCGTTGCCGGAAGCGGTAAACGATAAAACGCTCGAAGCGCAGTTGTATAGCACTGGCCCAGCTCAGCGCCAGAAACGGCTGCCTGATTTTATGCTTATGCAGCAAGAGTTGAAGCGCAAAGGCATGACGAAGCTGTTACTGTGGGAAGAATATTGCGGCGAAGATAGTGCATCAGCTTATGGGTACACGCAGTTCTGCGAGCATTATCAGCGGTGGCTTAAAAAGCAGAAGCGCAGTATGCGTCAGCATCACATCGCGGGCGACAAGTTGTTTATTGACTACTGCGGGCCGACAGTACCTATCGTTAATCCTGATACAGGCGAAGTGCGTTATCATGCACAAATCTTCGTGGCGACCTTAGGCGCAACGAACTACACGTATGTTGAAGCGGGTCGTTCTCAACGTGAGGAAGACTGGATAATGGCGCACGTAAGAACGTTCCGCTACCTTGGCGGTGTCCCCCGTTTGCTTGTGCCGGATAACCTGAAGTCAGCCGTTACCAAAGCTCACCGTTACGCGCCCACGATGAATGAAAACTACGCCAAAATGGCGCGGCATTACGGCTGCGCTATCGTTCCGGCAAGACCTTACAAACCGAAGGATAAAGCCAAAGCTGAAAATGCGGTATTGATTGTTGAACGCTGGATACTAATGCGATTGCGACGGGAGTGCTTTTACACCTTAGCGGGCCTCAACGCACGTATCAAAGTATTAATGGAAGAGTTAAATAATCGGCCGCAGCGCTTACATCCAGGCTCTCGCCGAGAGCAGTTTGAACTGCTCGATAAACCTGCGCTAATGCCATTGCCTGGCACCACGTATGAGTACATCGACAGTAAACGAGCCAAGGTGGGGCCTGATTATCATGTGTTGTACCAAAAGCACGCTTACTCTGTACCGCACACCTTAGTAGGCAACACGGTGACCATTGAGGCAAGTGGCAGCGTGGTAAGCATCTATCATCACAACCAACTGGTGACACAGCACGCTAAATCAGCAAAAGACGGTGGCTTCTCTACTCAAAAAGAACACATGCCGGACAGCCACGTAAAACAGCGCTTCAGTGCTGAACGCTTACTGCACTGGGCTGAGAATATTGGTGTGGGTACGCGCGGTGTGGTGCAGTGGCACATCCATAGCCGTAAACATCCTGAGCAAGCGATTAAAAGCTGCCTTGCCATTTTAAACCTCACTAAACAGCATGGTGCCGCGCGGCTTGAAGCCGCTTGCCAAAAGGCGTTACTGCTAAAACGCCCGCACAGAAGCGTAGTAATGAACTTACTCAAACATCATCAAGAAAGTGTACCAAGCACGGCGGTCGAGCAAGATGAACAACCTGTTACCCACCACAACATCCGCGGCCAACATTACTATCAATAGGACAACTCATGACACAATCTCAACTACAAGAGCAACTGCGTAGCTTACGGCTTGGGCACTTCGCTCAAGCGTTACTGCAACAACAAAGCCAAGCGACAACCTTTGATGAGATGAGCTTCGAAGAACGCTTAGGATTACTGGCACAACACGAAATTCACTGTCGGCAAGACAGCAAAGTGAAGCGATTACTGCGCCAAGCAACCTTGCGCTTAGAGGCTCACGCCAGCCGATTGGAATACCGCGCAGAGCGCGGTCTACGCAAAGATAAAGTCGCCACACTGTTGGGCGGCCAATACTTACATCACGCCCATAACATTATCGTTACTGGTGCAACAGGGTGCGGTAAAACATACTTCGCTTGCGCATTAGCCAGGCAAGCCTGTGAGCAGCATCATACAGTGCGATATTACCGACTTGGGCAACTTCTTGATGAGCTGAATATCGGTCACGCCGATGGCAGTTATCGACAACAGCTTGCCCAACTCGCTAAGAAAAAACTGCTCATCCTGGATGACTGGGGAATGGAAAAACTAAATGCACGACAGGCCAATGACTTACTCGATGTAATGGAAGAGCGCTATCAAAACACCAGCACTATCATAGCGAGCCAACTACCTGTTACCGAGTGGTACAAACTCATCAGCAATCCCACTGTAGCAGATGCATTACTCGACCGTTTACTGCACAACAGTCATCGAATTGAACTGGCTGGCGAATCGATGAGAAAACTAGACCAATCCGATCACTTAAGGTAAAACTGGCAATGACGAAAAAGAAGAAGAAAAAGTGATCGGATAAAACCGAAACGACCGATCGGATTCACCGAAATACGCAGATTGTCAGCTTGCTCAGCACAGACTTTTTAAAGTCAGAGGAATAAGGCATAAAATAATACACGAATTGACACTTAGTTTTCCTAAGTATACATGATAGATTCAAACTTAGAGAATCTAAGTATTGGTTTGCTAATTATGAAACACTATTGGAATTCAAAAGTCCGCTCCCGTTACGTCTTAAAGAGGCGAGAAACAAAGCCAAAATATCTCAGGTGGAGCTGGGGATCAGAATTGGGTTGGAACCTAGCTCTGCGAGCGGGCGCATGAACCACTATGAAAAAGGCAGACACACTCCCGATTTACAGACATTATCAAGAATAGCATCTCAACTTGACGTCCCACTTAATTACTTTTTCTGTGAAACTGAGGAGTTAGCTGAGATTAACTTACTACTACACAGACTATCAGAAAATAAGATGAATTCGATTTTAACTTGGATTAAATCCCAGGGTTACCTTGATGATGATTTTTGAAGAAAGAAATCTCGATTCTCACCCAGCATCTTAAAAATTATAATACAATAAATGATCAGAGTGTTTCTAAAAAATCTCCAAAATCGAAAGTATTAAAAGTTAAAAAGGATATCTCGTAACCTGTTTAATATCCCTGCTTTTTGTACCGCACTATTTGAATCTATGTACTCATTCATTTGATGAACTATTTCTTCATCGTTTACAAATTCTTCATCAACATCAAATTCATGAAAGAAGCGATTGAGCTTACAAACACCGATTGTAAATGCTCCTTTAGCGGACTTATCGATATATACGCGTCCTTTTTTCAAAATATGTTCATCATAATCATCAAATAATGGATGGACTATTTTAAAAGCACGAGAAGATCTTGGGTATCGAATCACGTTACTGGCAAATGTATCAGTGACTCCGTTAATGACCTCCTGATTTCTTTTTATTTCATTGCAATCAGCGCAAATTACACAAAGGTTTTTAGGTTCAAACATAAAACGGGCATATAATGACTTGGGGGCTATGTGCTCGACATGTGCGTTATTTGCGGACCTTAAAGACACATTTTCTTTGCAGTAAGCACAAACTCCATACTGTTCATTCCTATAGAATCTTCTAATTCTACTTCGTATTGGCTGTAGATCTTCTCCTCCCCAATCACAATGAGAGAAGCTATCTGACTGAATTTTATCTTCGATAGTTAAATTTTCATCTTCCGTGAAAACAATTATATTATTGATGAGAGGCATAGTGGTTTACTATCTCCTCAACCGACTCAACCAATTCGTATGTTGGGTCATCACGATCTATTTCTTCACGCAATGAAACCAATTTTTTCATTTCTTGGATCTCTTTTAAACCCACTGTTTTAGTCTTCTTTAACTTGGATAACAAAGAAAATGCCAATCTAGTTACATATTCATTCCTTGAACCTGGAGCATCAAAAATCTCCGCCAATTGAAAGTCAGATGACCTTTCGTAGAAATAGGACGATGGAAAAATTTCATTATTCGATAAAGATGTAACAAAACAGTTATTTCCATCCAACTGAGATACTATCTGAGGTGAGTGTGTAGCAATAAAGAACTGACATTTGCGAAACTGAGAAAATGTTTTAATTAATAAGGGCATGAAATCTTCCTGCCACTTCGGATGCAGACTAATCTCAGGCTCATCAATAAATATAAGTGAAGAGTCATTAATATGCCCCGCTATACCTAGTATCATAACAAGCATACACTGCTCTCCCGAACTGGCACGTCGCAAAGACATATCGCCATACTCAACCTTATGAAGCTTCATGTCCATGAGGCGAATCAAGTCATAATTTAACAATATTTTAAAACTTTCTAAAATTTCAAAATTATGGAATTTCTCATTATTTACACTAAATTCATTACCATGTGAAAAATCAATATCAACTGACAAGCTTTTACCATCAATAAAATGATAATGAAGGTTTTCAACGGCAGCTCTTATCCTTCTCGCTTCAGACTCATTTATTTCTTTCAAAATATCAATAACTTTTGCGCTAAGCCTTATATTAAAATCCATTAGCCAATCAAAATCGGTCTGGTTATTCTCAAAGCTACTAAGTTGTATATTTCTAGTGCTTGCTGTTGAATTGAATATAGACTTAAATATGAGCCGAACCCGCGGGGTAAATCCCAACGTGTGGAAGACGTCGTTTAGCCTGTCGTAGCTGTCGTTTTTTAAAAACCTTTCCAAGACTCCCTCTGTCGCAGAGGATATTAATGAAATTGACGATATACTATTCATACCGCCTGATCTCATTCCAACATATCTATAATTGGTCTTTATAACGTATTCTTTGGTTCGACTCTTTGGCGGCAACATGAACTTATCAAACGGACTTGTAGATACAGCAATGATTCGCCCTCCACCTATATCGTTTGAATCAAATTCAATTAGGCTTTCATTTTGAGACAACCGTTCGGTTACCACATAATCACGAACCATGTTAGATAGTAAACGACTCTTACCTACACCGTTCTTTCCCACGATAACTGTATAAGTATTCTCACTGTAATTGCTTTCATGCGGAATGGTAAGTGGGACCCTCCTATGCTCATGCTGAAATGTCGTTATTGGAAAGTTATCCCTCGAAAATTTCTTCATCCCTTTACCTTATGCCGCTTATAGCTTCACATAAAATTATTATTAACTAAATAATGTTAACGCGGACGTACAACATAATTGATGGCATACTAGTTTTCTATAAAAATGTACTAAGAATTTATAACACAATGCCAATCAATACTTAATCACCCTCGTAGGATATAAGTATTCCATATTTTGATTTTTCAGGAGAAAACCTATTAACCTTTAACAAGTTGATTTTCGGATTCTCAAATGAATACTTTGCGTAGGAATTTATTAAAAGCTACTGTCTGTAAGTATTCTTTCAGTTACTCTTCTGAAGTCTTGCCCCAACGCTATACGTATATTTATATCATCTCCCAATTGCTCTAACTCTTGAGATACTGAATACAGCTTTGATTTAGAATCATTGCTCAAAGTAGCTTTTTTGGGGGCCCAGACACTCACCTCTAAATATTTAAAATCCGCCATCCCCAATTTATTTAAAGAATTAAGTTCTGTTGCCTGTCTAATTATTCTATTAGATTGTAATGAGAAGGTAGAGCTATCAGGATCTAGAGCGCCAAAATTAAACGCTACATTGTTACCAACATACCCGATGTTCGCTCCTTTAGCGCCTTTTCTAAATTTAAATTCACGATTGAAGTTATTTGAGAGCGACTTTCTTCTACTGAGTGTCTCTTCTCTGATTTTATTAGCCCAAATCTTCGCCTGAGATTCAGTTCTATTTTTTACTACTATTTCTTCACCATTCACATAAAGCGCTGAAAATACTGAGCAATTTTTCCTAATTTGATAGATTATTGAATCGAGGTTTTTATCAAAAGTCTCTACTGGTTTCCCAATATAGACCCCTTTTATATTTGGAGTAAAATTTTCAAATTTATTTGTCGAAATTAAATGATTCCGAAAACTCACCAAGACCATATCAGCTATTGAATGCAAGTCACTACCCTTACTACCAAAAACTTTATTCAATGCATCTAAAGGTAGTGTATTTACAACTTTTATTGTTCCATCGATAGTCCTAAAGGCTAACCCGATAGTAATACGTTCACCAGAGAAAGTAATAGGCTCAAGATATATGGGTACCCAAAGAGCTGAAAAATCATTTGAAAAATCTGGCAACCTATACCCTAAAGGAGTTGAGGTATTCCCAATTTTTGACATAATAGCTTTACCGAATAATCAATTCTTTCGTGAAGGAACTTTGCGATTTCCTTGACATTAACATCACTGTCGATCATTTTATAAAAATCGCTAGAATCTAAAGTGTCTAAGTCTACATTGTGAGCCTTACTCATTAATGCAGTCGCCTTTTTCTTCATTTCATATTTTTCATTAAGCTCTTTTTGGTGTGCGATGCTCTCGTATAGAGCATTATGCGTTTCTACCTTCGTATCATGAAGAGCCCAGTTTGGCATATAATTCCCTGTAAGTGCACTGCCATGATCTATAAGCCAGAAATCACTGTCTGCAGGTGAAAAAAGGTAGTTACACATGGTTCTGTCAGGATTTGCTATCCACTCATCGAACGCTATAACGAGATCTAAATGTTCCCATGCATCGAATAGTTCGTTTGCTTTATCATTATCAGCAATAACTAGTCGCTCAAAACTCATAACATCAGGGTCAGGACTTCCGCTGGCAAAAGCTAATATTTCGCCTCGATTCGCAAACATCGACTCCCTCTTCACCTCTTCAGGTAAATTGTCAGTGTTAACATACACTAGATAACAGTCTGGAACATTTAAACCTAATGCCTTTCCTACTTGCGCACAAGCTAACTCTGCAATTGTCTGGCGATAATTTTTAGTCAACTTGACATAAGCGTTGACCGAGCGCGGTTCCGCTCTCAGTGCAACTTTCCAAGTTTCAGCTTGTGATCCAGAATTCTCTCTGCCAAAGTATGTTGAAACAACGGTATATGGAACATTTTTCAATTTGATTTTTTTTGTCATCTAATTATGAACTCCATATTCTTATAACGCCTTTTAGTGAACGCTTTGCAGCTTAAACCATGTCGCACAAGAACTCAGATTTTTAAATACTATATCATATCAGAAGCTTACTCTATTTTTTGCTGTGCATTCCTCAGAATTTCTGGTGTGTTTCTGAAAAGTGTTCATAATTCATTTACCAAAATTTGACGATGCCTGTGTGCGATGGACGCTACGAGCCTATATACCATTTTTAAGAGGTTTATTACGGATACTTCTAGGTAATTGTAAGAGAAAAGAATAAACAGGTAGGGCCTTCGAACCCCCCCAATTTCTATCCTATCTAGTTGTTCTATAGCCGACACAGAGCTACAGTTCGACGTTTAAGTTATTAAACCAGATTTGACACATAGTCGTTCGTGAGTGGTCCCTTGAAAAATTTGACTAGAATTTAATAGCCATTCATCCATTCCAGCTATATTAGATTGGAGCTTGATTAATAAGTGTTAAATGATATTAAAATCGTTTATTACTTTCTCTTTTCACTGACCCAAATCGTTATCGTACCTTCAACAACAACATTTCCTTTTAAATCATATGCTTTTACAACAACTGGCAAATCACCTGGTTTCCAAGCACCATTGGGGACTTCTGCGACACACCTGATATCTGTGTCAGCTTTTGCCGGATATTTAACCTCCATACCTTTTGGTATCCAACGTAGATTTTTTGGGATAGATGCCTCACACATGAACCCCATTGCCATTTCGAGGCCGTTACAAATCGCTATAACATGCACCGTGCCAATGTGATTTTGTAATAATTTTCGCTTCCTGATCATCACTTCACAATGGTCAGGTCTAAGTTCTGTGATCAGGGGGGATATTGTTGAGAAATACGGCGCTCTTCGCGCTGAATACCAGCTAAAAAGCTTTCTACCAGATGGAAACTTTAGGAACTTTTTATATATATTCAGTAAATAGTTGTCGGTCATACGTGTCTCTATTTATGATATGCAGTCATGTCAACAAATGATTTGTTGACATGCAAATTTTAACTTTCACTACTTTGTTACTGCTTGATAATTTATGAATTTTTAAAACTAATCTGCTGTGGTCAACAAAATTACCCCAGATAAAACGTTGCCAATATGATTTTGCACCTTCTTGTAATTTTTCTGCCGAAAGGTTACCGACTTTAAATCTGTCTCTACAATATCAATACTTACTGTACCGGTGAGTTTCACCTTGTAACGAAACATCCATGTCAGCAGTTTCTGACGAATCCAAGTAGGGTAAGACATTGCTTTTTTAGCGAAGGCACGTAACGGATTAGCTGCGGGCATAACTCTCTTCTCTTTTGTATAATCGTTCTGGTTAGACCAGTTAGCTTAGGCTGAGCGCTCGTAGGTTGCAAGGCTTTTAGCCATTATCTAATAGTGCTTGTAGCGCAAGAGTATGAGCCTGATAGTGCCGCCAGCGACCCACGGAACGAGTATTGATTGGCTCTCTTACTTGCACTTTACTTGCGGTTGATACGGGCAACCGATTTTCTTCTACCGATAAACACTGTTCTTCCCAGGGTAAATCACAATAAGCGAGTAACGCCTTAACTTCAGACTCTGGGTGGCTAACTAAACGTTCGTAGGATTGCATATATATAGCATCTGGGTGCTGTGCACTGAACGCGCCCACCCAATTATTAAAATGCTGATAAAAGCGGCCTATCGTACCTAAGTCGTAAGCGTACGCATAGTAAGGGCTGTGTATAGAAAACAATTGCCTAAAGTTGCCCACACAGGTGTCCATGGCATCACGCTGAAGGCAAATTACCTTTGCTTTTGGTAGAGCACGGCGAATAAGATCTATATAAAAAAAGTTGAACGGGAGCTTATCAACGAAACGGGGCGAGTGTGCGCGTAAAAAAGCGGTACGTTCAATATAACGTTGCCCTATTACTCCCATATTGCTCTTATAGGCACACGTTAATGTTTTTGCATCCAGTACCCTTTGGCTTTGGGTATTAACCGTCTCTTTCACTGCTACACCAAAGTCTTGCAACTCTCCCCCTGACGCCACGTGGGAATGGTGGCTCAATATACGCTCAACAAGGGTTGTTCCACTACGTGGCATACCAACTACAAAAATAGGTGCATTATTTTCTACCCCACTAATATCCCCGTGTTTTCCTAACTGCATATGTAGAATTTCAAAAATGCTTTGGTAGTCGCGTAACGCGTTTTCACTGCGTTGACGCTGGGGTAACTTTGCATGTGTTAAAGCATTAAACGCCTTATCATAGCTGCCAAGCGCCTCATACTCTTTGGCAAGCGCATGGCCTATATGAAGCCTGCCTTCTGGATGGTTAACTAGCTGTGAAGACAGTGAAACTAAACGCGCAAGATGCGTTTGCTGGTTTTCGTGATGCCCTAGGTCGGAGAGTGCGAAGTACGCTTGATAAAAATTAGGGGCGTTTTCAATGGCAATCTCAAAGTGTTTGCGCGCTGTTTTAAACTGGCCGGCAAACTTTGCACTTACTGCATAATTGTAATGAAACTGGGCATTGTCCGGGGCAAAGTGAAGCGCGCGCTTGAAATAGTCAGCAGCCTGCTCATGTAACCCTACTCGACTGAGGGACACCCCTACAGTATCAAGGTCTAAGGCGCGTTCTAGGCTGTCTACTGGTGCCTGCTTAGCCATTTCTAAGGCTAACTGCATATCACCTTTTAATGCATAACACTTAGCTAAATAGGCATAGCAGATAGGGCGGGCAACGAGGCTATTGGCACGCTCTAACAGCTTAATTGCTTTTTCAATTTGGCCTATTTCAATATGAATGATGCCAAGCAAAAAATAAGCATGTGGATGATGCCCATGCTGCTCAATCACATTCACACACGCTTGATGAGCCTTAACGTAATTACGCTCGGATATGTATTTTGCTGCTTGCTCTAAGCCTATAATATTTTTCGTCATTATTACTTTTCAAAGTAAAAAGGCGCTTATACCCCAGCATAAGCGCCTTTTCTCGGTGATATTTTTAACTATATTACATACCGAACTGGTAGTTGAACATAAGGCCAACTGTGCGCGGTGTTAACACATAATGCCCATAGTTTCGCTGCAGCTCCGTACCGTTAGGCTGCAATTCGGTATTAAACTCGCCTAAACCAATATCTCCAACATTTCGACGGGTAGAAGTGAACGCATATTTATCGAACAGGTTATCGATATATAGCGTTACCGACCACTGTTCATCGGAAATAGAGGCATTAAGGTTGCTTACCGCATAGCCAGGCAAAGCCTCACCATCTTGGCGTAGACCCACGGTGGTATATATATCGCTTTGCGCAGTGATACCATAGTTAACGTTTAGCATTTTGTCGCCGAATACTTCTTGGCTATAGGTTACACCAAACGAAAATTGATGCTCAGCAGTGCCCGGTAAGCGGTCACCGTCTTTGCCATCATAATAATCTTGTAGTTCGGAGCCTTGTTCGGCTATAACACCAAACAGGTAGGGCGCATCGGCGGTTAATTCAGCCTGGGTAAAGGCATAAGTGGCGTAGGTCGTAATGCTATCGCCGATAATCGCGCGCATAGAGAATTCCGCCCCTTTTGACTCGGCACCTTCTGCATTTACCACTATTGGCTGCTGGCCGTTTACCGTAGCCCCCGACACCTGTGGGTCTTGCCAGTCTACATAGAACAAGGCCGTATTTAGCTGTAGCTTGTTTTTAAAGAAGCTCGTTTTTACACCTATTTCATAGTTTTGCGTGGTATCTGCCTCGTACAGCTGTTCTTCTTCTATGGCACACACTATTTGGTTATTTAGCTCATCGATATTGTCGGGACAAGCTACAACACTATTTGCACCGCCAATTCTAAAGCCTTCGCTTAGAGTGAAATAACCCATGGTACGGTTGGTAAATTGATAGCTTGTATTCAATTTAAGTAGCGTACCGCTGTCATCTGCAGACGTTTCGCCATAATCAAGCTCAATTGAATCTGAGGCGCGCCCTTTATAGACAGAGTAATAAAGCGGTAAGTCTACCGCTGAGCGTGAAAACACATCGTATTGATACGCCCTTAAACCTACGGTTACATCCCAATCGTCGGTAATTTCATAGGACAGTTCACCGAACAACGCTTTTTCGGTAGTTTGCGTTTCATCAACTGAGTAATATTCGAGATCATCAGGTCGATAGTTGCCTTCCTCTTCCCATACGTCAATCGCATACTCATCGAAGTTTGGCGTAAACTCCTTACTGGTACCATCGGTAATAACGTCGTAGTAAAACCCGCCCACAATCCATGACAAAGGGCCTGAATCTTGCGAAACCAACCTTAACTCTTGCGTGAATATATCGCGTGATTCAACTTCTTCTGTATAAGATGAAAATGCAGGAAATTCTTCGTAACTATAATCTAAGCGGATAAGAAGGTCGGTTTGATCGCGCTGTCCATTGGCGTCAAATTTCGACAATCCAGTGGCCGCCACTAATTCGGCGAAGCCTAAATCTGCTTTCATCTCTAAACTAAGTAGTTCATCTTCTTTCTCACGAGGCTCTTCATAGCGGTAGGCAGATTCATACTTCCCTATTAAATCGCTTAGCCCATTATCGCTTGAGAGTGCGTTGTAATGTGAAATTGAACGACCTTCCACATCTTGCTTTTGATAGAAGTAAGTTAGCGTACTTTCAAACTCATCGGTTGGCGCCCAGCGAAGCGCCACGCGCCCCGTTATTGTGTCTTCTCCGTTCGCATCGGCAACACTTTTTAAGTTATCTTCTATAGCATCTGCATCCGTCCAATCAGGATCGGGTAGAGACACCCCACCCTCTCGAACCACGTAGTTGTAATCTAAAAAGCCGGGGTTGTTAAAGTAATTAAGAGAAGCTCGTACCCCTAACTCACCTTCGATAATGGGAGCATTAAAAACAAAACTTGCTTCACCACCGAGTGAATCGCTTTCGCTAACACTAAACAAATCACCCGAAACTTCTCCAGACATAAAGTCTAAATCTACTTGTTTAGGTATGTAGCGAATTGCGCCGCCAAGCGTTCCCGCACCGTATAAGGTTCCCTGAGGACCAATAAGTACCTCTACACGGTCTACGTCAACTAGGCGCATATTTAAAAAGAGTGGGATATCGCCGAAATAGGTAGCGACAGTACCGCCATCCGAACTGGGCCCTGAGGAGTTAGTATTAAGGCCGCGTACAATAATGGGGGAATCTTCCCTGCCGCCCTGATCGGTAACAGTGAGACCGGGCACCCATCTAGCTACACCATCTAAATCTTCAATGTTTTGCTGATCGAGTACGTCAGATGTTAGCGCTGAAATATTAATCGGCACTTCTTGTAATGAGCCACTACGGCGAGTAGCGGTAACTTCAACGGTTTCAATTTGTTTTTCATCTATTTCTACAGTTTGTGCGAGTGCACTTTGGCTTGTGCAGGCAGCAAGTACCGCGCCTGTAACAGCAGACAAATGAAAAGGGGCGCTTTTCTTGAACATTTTATCTCTCTTTACAAAATGGATGTCCATGAATCACTAACTACCAATCCATCTGGGAGACAGAGTCCTTCTGAGGGTTACGTTTCACGAGTTTTAAGTGTTTATCCGGCTAAGTGGAAGCAACTAGATTGACTTCGCTTATCATCAACGGGGAGTTGAGCAGAAAACGTGCCGGATTTGCGTGCTATTTTACTATAAAAAAGAGAGAAAACACGCCTCTTCCTAAATATTTATTCAGAAAAAGTGAAAATACTTTCAATTTAACCAAGCATTCACAATTAGTTAAAATTCATTGCATTAGAATGAGGTTTTTAACCACATGCTCTCGCTTAGTTTTTTAAAACAAAGACCAAACAATCTCAAAAATGCACGATTAATGTGCGCGGCATTAAGAATATTTACCCGTGAAGCCCGCGTAATTTGATCGATATGTTGAAAAAAACGCGAATTAGCTGCTTACAGCTATACGATTAAAGCGCATGTACGAAAGAAGAATTTGGAGCGGGAAACGAGATTCGAACTCGCGACCCCGACCTTGGCAAGGTCGTGCTCTACCAACTGAGCTATTCCCGCATAGAGTCGATGCATGGCATCTAATGGACTTCCTAGTCTTGATACTAGGTTAAATTTGGAGCGGGAAACGAGATTCGCCAACTGGCCGACACTCGGTCGTGACCCCACGGGGGTCGCGCTTTCACGCTCACTAGTAAAAGAATAAACATTACTAGGTTTAATTTGGAGCGGGAAACGAGATTCGAACTCGCGACCCCGACCTTGGCAAGGTCGTGCTCTACCAACTGAGCTATTCCCGCAACAAAATTTAGGCACTTCGTTTGAAGTGGTGCGCATTTTACAAAAATATGTCAGTAACGCAACCATTAATTCTGTTTTTTTTCGAAGAAGCTAACGAGTGGCTAAATCGTAAACACTTTCTCTCGATAGTAGCGCATTTCTTCAATTGACTCGCGAATGTCGTCTAGCGCTAAGTGCACCCCTTTCTTTTGGAATCCATCAAGTACTTCAGGTTTCCAGCGGCGCGCGAGCTCTTTTATGGTACTTACATCGATACTACGGTAGTGAAAGTATTCTTCAAGTTCAGGCATATATTTCACCATAAAGCGTCGGTCCTGCCCTATAGTATTGCCGCACAAAGGTGATTTACCTGCATCTACCCATTGCTGCAAAAACGCAATCGTTTGCTGCGCGGCTTGCTGTTCATTAATCTTACTTTCACGACAGCGCTTGGTAAGGCCGCTTTCACCGTGCACCCGGGTACACCACTCATCCATGTTATCTAATACATCATCGCTTTGATGTACCGCGATGACGGGCCCTTCTGCCAAGATATTCAGTTGGGCATCTGTAACTATGGTAGCAATTTCCATTACCACACATGTTTCAGGATCTAACCCGGTCATTTCCATATCAATCCACACTAAATTGCTATCGTGTTTACTCATATCGTTCCTCTTAGCACTACAGACATGGCAACCATGCCCTACAAACGTTATTATTGTCACAGTATACGTGAAATTAGATAGAAATCGTGGCGAAAAAACCAAAACTTACCCATAAACAAAGACGTCAAGTTGCGGCTAACCGAAGCAAGCGACTGCAAGACAAAAATAGCCCTAGCACCAAAACAGTTGATGAAAGCCCACTCATTCGGGGCACGGTTATCGGTCGCTTTGGAAAACATGCCGATGTGGAAGACGACGCAGGGGTTGTATCCCGTTGCCATATACGCAGAACGGTAGACTCTGTGGTATGCGGCGATAAGGTATTATTCAGTAAAGGAGATGACGCGGAGTCTGGGGTTAAAGGTGTAATCGAAATTGTTAATGACCGTCATTCGGTATTAACCCGGCCAGATTTTTATGACGGCATTAAACCTATAGCGGCCAATATCGACAATATAATTGTTGTTAGCGCTATTCTTCCTAGTCTTTCTACCAATATAATCGACCGCTACCTGGTTGCTTGTGAGGATATTGGTATTACGCCTGTTGTGGTATTAAATAAAGTAGAGTTACTGTCTGATGAGCAGCGCCAAAGCATTGAGGGTCAACTGGACGTTTACAAGAAGCTAGGTTACGACGTGTTATTCACCAGCTGTAAAACTGGCGAAGGCATTGATGTACTCAATAGCTACTTAAACGACAATGTGAGCGTTTTTGTGGGGCAATCAGGGGTAGGAAAATCAAGCCTTATTAATCAGGTTTTACCGGATGCCGATGAACTTACCGGAGAAATTTCGGATAATTCTGGACTCGGCCAACACACCACTACCGCCGCTAAATTGCTTCATTTGCCCGCCGGTGGTGATCTTATAGATTCACCAGGGGTGCGTGAATTCGGCCTGTGGCATATTCCAACCGAACGGATAACATGGGGCTTTGTTGAGTTTCGCGATTATCTTGGCGGGTGTAAATTTAGAGACTGTAAGCATCTTAACGATCCTGGTTGCATTTTGCGCCAAGCGGTAGAAGAAGGCCATATCAGCGCCGACCGTTTCGCCAGCTATCACAGGATACTAACTACCATGGATGAGCAAAGGCCAAGTCACAGTCAGCCGCCCGGTAGTTAACCCCACCACGCGAATAGAAAACCTTTGCTGCCCCGCCAAGGTTTTCTAACTAGCGCGTTTTTCTACTAATTCCTTATATCAAGTTTGTTGCATACATAATCTTAAAGTTACTTGTCCCCATATAACTTAAGGTACAATTGTTTGGTTAATTTAATTGGAGCGTTTTCGTGCTGGACTGGCTTAAAATAAATCTACAATACATTACCCCTAAACACTTACTGTCTCGCGCAGTAGGTAAGTTAGCCGCTGCTGAATTAGGCGGTTTTACTACCTTCATGATTAAGCGGTTTATAAACCATTACAACGTAAACATGGATGAGGCACTTCATTCAGATCCTGAATATTACGCAAGTTTTAACGCATTCTTTACTCGTCCGTTGAAGCCTGACGCCCGTCCTATTGACCCTAATCCTTCAACCCTAGTGCATGCGGTAGATGGTGCGGTAAGCCAATACGGTGATATCCATGTCGATAGCATTTTCCAAGCAAAGGGGCACGACTACAGTTTAACCACGTTACTAGGGGGTAAACCTGAACTCGCGGCTCCTTTTAAAGACGGTCAATTTGCCACCGTGTATCTCGCGCCAAGAGACTATCATCGTATCCATATTCCGATTGACGGCACGCTTACTGATATGGTGTATGTACCCGGCGAGCTATTTTCCGTTAATCCACTTACCGCACGTAACATTCCCGGGCTATTTGCGCGCAACGAGCGGGTTGTTGCACTATTTGATACGCCAGTAGGTAAGATGGCAATGGTATTAGTTGGCGCAACTATCGTGGCCAGTATTGAAACCGTATGGGCAGGCACTGTTACTCCACCGGCAGGTAAGCATGTTCAGCATTGGACCTATGATAGAGACAGCGAAGCCAGTGTAAAACTGAAAAAAGGGGATGAATTAGGCCGCTTTAAACTTGGCTCTACCATAGTGGTGTGCTTTGAAAATGATGCTGTCGACTTTGAAGCCCTAACCGCCGGTCAGGTAACCCGTTTAGGTGAACCTATGGCCTACGTTGCAGGTAGCAACAGCGACGCCAGCTAATTTATGGATGCCGTCAAAAAAAGCCTAATTTCGCTTCATTTCACTATTGTACTTCTTGGTGGCACGGCGCTGTTTTCACGGTTAGTGCCACTAAGCGCAAGTGATATCACGCTAATGCGCTCGATTTTTGCCTGCATTGCGTTGTTTGGCTTTTTAACACTTTCTAAGCAAACTATCCGACTGGCATCTAAAAAAGACTATATGGTCGCCATAGGGCTAGGCATATTAATGGCATTGCATTGGGTTAGCTACTTCGCAGCTATGCAGTTCGCCAGTATTTCAGTAGGTATGATAGCGTTATTTACGTTTCCAGTAATTACCGTTTTAATAGAACCCTTTTTTGAAAAAACCCGTCTGGTATGGCAAGACATGGTTTCTGCGGTAACGGTTATCGTGGGGGTTTATCTTATTGTGCCTGAAACGTCACTGGAAAATGATATTACCTTGGGCGTGGTAATAGGTATTGCGTCGGCACTCCTGTATGCCTTTAGAAATCTATTGCATAGGAAGCATTTCAAGCATTATAGCGGGGCTAAGGCAATGGCATGGCAAACCTTAGTAATTGCCGTTTTATTGTTGCCAATAGGAAGTACTGAAATTAGTGCAGCGCCAATCAGCGCTTGGCTTATGCTATTGCTGCTTGGTACGGTATTCACAGCCTTGCCTCATGCCCTTATTGCGGCAAGTTTACGGCATCTTAGAGCTAAGACATTTTCTCTGATCGCCTGTATGCAGCCGTTTTATGGGGTAGTTCTAGCAGTGCTATTACTGGGTGAGCAACCCACATGGGGAACGCTTTTAGGGGGTCTTCTTATTACCTCTGCTTCTGTCTACGAAACACTTAATACACACAAAATTCATAGACAAGCAGCGAAGGAGCACGCTAAACAATGCTAATTTTCGCCCACCGAGGAGCCAGTAAAGCCCTCCCCGAGAATACGGTAGACGCATTTAAACTGGCCTTTGAAGAGGATGCCGACGGCATTGAATTTGATACCTTTCAGCACCCTGAAGGTATTATCGTTTTCCACGACAAAACCTTAAACCGAACGACGAACGGGCGCGGTTTTTTACTGTCTACGCCCCTTAGCGAACTACGCCAGTTAGACGCTGGATTAGGCACGCGGATCCCTACCCTTGTAGAAACCTTGGCTACTGTACCTAAAGGGAAATGGTGTAACATTGAGATAAAGCAATTGACCGATGCTGATAGCTGGGTGTCTGAAGTACGCCATACTGTCGCCAGTAGCGGTATCGAAGTTGAGAAGTTGCTTATTTCCTCGTTTAATCATCATTGGTTAAAACAAATCAGAGAATTATGGCCCGAGGTTAAAATTGGCGCGCTAAGTGCCAGTTACAGCTTACAGCCTTGCTACGACGCCCACATGTTACGGGCGTATTCAATGCATATTGCGTTAGATGTAGCCTCACCCGAATACGTTCAGCAGGCCTTAGCAGAAGGTTTCGACGTTTTCGTATTCACCGTTGATGAGATAGAAGATATGCAGCGGTTAGCCGCATATGGTGTAACCGGCATTTTTACTAATGTGCCAGATATTGCACGTAGCATCTTCAAATAACGAAGTATGCTGTACACAGCACCGCTCCTTGCCTAACCCAAGGGATTTTACTTAGTGTCGGTAGATAAATGCGCAGCAAAAACTGTATCTTTACAGCACTTGCACTGACGACATAAGCGCATGTTGATCCAGTGTCCTGCCACAATTAGCATCGCACCGACAGCAATGGTAAAGGGCTCGTAAGACTCCCCAAACATGTTTTTATGCCAATAAATTGCGCCGCCTGAGAACAGCAATACGAGCGGATACCAGCGACCATGGTAACGCAAGGCGCCACTCACTAATGCCACTGCACCAATTAATAATGAAATCGTAAGTATGGTGCGCTCAAACCATAGTTGAGCGAAAAATGAAGAACCAATAAGGGGTAATAGCGGCACCACAACAGGAAGCGCTAGACAATGCAACGCACATAGCCCCGATACCCAGATACCGAGCTTGTCTAATTTTGTTGGATTATCATTTACAGGATTCATTGACATTCTACACCTCACGACAGAGACGTTATAATATAACAATTATTGAGAAATTGAAATTCAACTTAATTAAATTTTTCCTGAATTGATAAATTTATTTTGGCCACCTTGGCAAATAGCCTTCGCTATTTTTTTATTCTTCGGTTGCTGAGGGGCTTAGAGAAGGGAGTTCAACGTTACTTGGTAATGGGGGGGTATAAAGAAAATCTGCCACCGAGGTTAGGCGAATACCCTGCTTTGCTAAAGTAGGCAGAGATTCGGCAAGAAAACGAAGGGTTTCAGGGTACGGGTGCGCGATAACAACGGCGCTACCTTTTTTACGAGCTAGGGCTTTCGTCTTTTCAAATTGTTGTTGTAAAAACAAACGACTTTTTTGATGATCGAGAAAAATTTGTCTGCTTACGCTTGGAACATCCAGTGCTTGGGCCATTTCGTGGCCTTTGGTGTAAACGGACGTTCTGCTATCGACAAAAAACAGGCCCTGACGTTTAATTTCTTCCATGAATGTACGCATACCATTTGCATGTCCTGTAAACACGCTGCCCATATGATTATTCACCCCTACGGCATAAGGTACACTTTTAAGCGCACGGCGAAGGGTGTCGGTAATGGTGGCTGGGTACATATCGATACTAAGGCCGAGAGGTCCCATGGCGTTGTCACTTTTAGCTTGCATTGGCATATGCAGCATAACCGTACGACCTTGTTGATGCGCACGCTGAGCAATAGCGTGGGCTAGCGGTGTTTCAGGTAAAATAGAAAAGGTAACTTCGGTGGGCAACGAAAAAGCGCTCAGATCCGTGGTACGATAGCCTAAATCATCTAAGATAATGATGATTTTTGGTTCGCCAGACAAGGGTTTTGTCATTGCAAAACAAGGTAAGGCGAAAACGATAAGTAAAATTAAGCGCAGAAGCATCGACTAAATCCATTCATTATAATTGTTCTTTTCCTGCTAATGTATTTCAGCTCATTTTTGGCAATTATTGGGCTGGTTTATTAAGCCACAATAAATTCATCTTGCGGGCATAGCCTATGCGGTTAAGCCTCGCCGCCCCCTTTAGCGTGATATCTCCCCACGCAGAGGCTATTTTCCCCTTACCGGCAAAAATACCTACAGCGTAAAGTTTGCGTAAAGAGCTTCAGTTGTGCTCAATTTGTCTGCACTTTGCCGATAAGATGTCATCGTCCAATTATTTTTTACCTGTCCTTTTAATCATTTATTTAATCATCTTTAAAGGCTCAACTATGATTTCTACAGTAAATAATGGGGCCATGCCCCCGCCACCGCCTCCACGTAATGATGGCGCTGCGTTAACTGACGAACAAAAAAGCACAGTCACCGAAATTCTGTCTTCCTATGATGCAGAAAACCTTACAGAAAGCGACGCACAAGCGATTACCGAGCAGCTTAAAAACGCCGGTATTGCGCCAAGTAAATCCCTTGAGACAGCGATGACTGAGGCAGGTTTTGACAGTAAGAGCCTGGCTGAATTGGCGGGCAAAGATAGACCGGCACCGCCCTCCTCATCAGCTAACTTGCCAGATACAGCAACGTTTTCTATAACAGTTTAATTAACCCATTAGTTAAACCATGCGGTGGGGTTAAGCGCTTTTCCTTTGTGCCTTATTTCAAAGTACAGGTTCGCGTATTCTTGCCCCCCGCTGCGCCCTACTAGCGCTAAATTTTCCCCTTCACGGACGTCATCTCCCGCTTGTTTCAGCAACGCTTGATTATGCCCATATACGCTCATGTAGCCTTCACCATGATCGACAATTGCAACTAATCCAAACCCTCTTAGCCAATCAGCATACAATACTTTTCCCGATGCGATACTGCGTACGGGGTCGCCCTCACTGCCATCAATAATTACGCCTTTCCAGCGTACCTGGCCTTGCCTACGATTACCAAAAAGCTTGCGTATTTTCCCTTCAACGGGGGGCGATAGCTTTCCCTTAAGCTTGGCTAACCCATCGAGTGTAATTTTGGCTGCAGCGGCGCGTTCTGCCGCCAGACGGGCGGCTTCTATAGCATCACGCAACGCTTTTTCATTTTCCTGCAGCCTTGCTATACGCTCGCTTTCACTGGCTATCGTTTGATTCAATTTGGCGAGGGTTTGTTGTCTATCCTGCTGCCGCGCGACAATGACCCCGCGCTGGGCTTGTTGTTTTTTGCGCAGTGCAAGTAGCGTCTTAGCCTTTTCGGATAGCCGCGCGGTAACGCTTTCTAATTGTGCTACGTTATCTTTAAACTGTGTAATCTCTTGCTGTCTAGCTTTTGCTATGTACTGATAATAGGTGATAACCCGCTCAAACGTTTTCGCGTCTTCTTGGAAAAACATCATTTTTGCGTAATCGTAGTGACCTGCCATATACGCACTTTTCAGCTGGCTTGAAAGTAAGGATTGTTGCTGACGTATCGCTTGCTTTAGCTTGCTCTGCTCTTCCTTTAAAGCCGCCTCTTCCGCATTCACCTTTTTTAACTCATCATTAGTACGTGCCATTGCAGTGGCGACTTTAGCAATTTCTAACTCAGAAGACTTTAGAACTTCGGCAAGTTCTTTGGCGTTCGCTTTACTGGTATTAAGGGCCTGCTGACGTTCGCGTAATTCAGCTTGAAGTTCAGCTAGCTTGGCTTGCTCTTCGTCCTGGCCATGTGCCAGTGGAGAATATAACCCGATAATGAGCCATGCCAACATAAAGCTGCTAAGACAAAGACGGTGCATTTCCTTCATTAACGAGACAACCTCAAACAAGTACATAGGTGCGAAATTGGTAATAGGTCAGTGTATCTGAGGGCATGGGCAAATCCCAGTCCAATTTAGCTGCAATAACAGTCATCTAAAAAAAACCAATTGAATGTGCTGTAACAGCCTCTAACTGTAGGCTGGTTTCTCGCCGAATTTTCTATATACTTTGCACTCGTTTTACGGTCTATAGACAAGGTTTTAGGGAATGGATCAGCTAATAGAGTTTGCCGGAAATAATATTGTACTTGCCGGTATTTGGGTTGCACTCGTTGCGATGTTGATATTCAGTTACGTTTCGTCACTGACTTCATCAATAAAAGAAGTTAACACCCACGAAGCTACATTAATGATAAATAAAGAAGATGCGGTGGTTGTGGATATTCGTGCTGCGAAAGAATATAAAGCAGGACATATCTTAGGTGCTAGGCAGCTAAAGCCAGAAGCGTTGCGAGAGAAAAACTTCAGCGTGCTTGAAAACAGCAAAGACAAACCCATTATTCTAGTATGCGCTATGGGTAATCAGGCTCGTAGCACCGCGAATGCCATGTCCAAAGCAGGCTTTGCAAACGTTAATGTATTAAAGGGTGGGATGAATGCGTGGCAAAGCGCGAGTCTACCCACTTCCAAATAATAGGTGAACATTGTGAGTAAAGTAGAAATTTACACCAAGGGACATTGCCCTTACTGCCACCGCGCGAAAGCACTGTTGAACGAAAAAGGTGTAGCGTTTCAGGAATACCCCATCGATGTTCAACCTGAACTAAGAGACACCATGATTGAGCGCGCCAATGGCGGCTGGACTGTGCCTCAAATTTTCATTGATGATCAGCACGTTGGTGGCTGTGACGACATGATGGCGTTAGAAGCGCAAAGCAAATTAAACCCTATGCTTGGGTTAGCATAACGCGTCAGCACATATCGCAACGCAATTAGTAAAATCTAAAAACGACAACGAAATAGGAAATACCATGGCTGACGAAAATCAGACTAGCAACAACGAAGCAACAAGCGAACAAGGCCCTCAGTTCAATATTCAGCGTATCTTTACTAAAGACATTTCTTTTGAGTCGCCTAACGCGCCGACCATTTTCACCAAAGAGTGGAAGCCTGAAATCAAGCTAGATATCGATACGAGCACCAATAAGATTGATGAAAATGTTTTCGAAGTCGTGCTATCGGTAACAGTTACCGCTACTTTAGGTGAAGAAACGGCTTTCTTGTGTGAAGTACAACAAGCCGGCATTTTTGCCATCGGCGAAATGCCTGATCAAAACAAAGCGCACATGCTGGGCTCTTACTGCCCGAACATGCTGTTCCCTTATGCTCGTGAAACTATTTCAAACCTAGTTAACCGTGGCACTTTCCCTCCTCTTAATTTAGCGCCAGTAAACTTTGACGCTATTTTTGCGGCTTACATGCAAAAGCGTGCACAGCAAGCGCAGGGCGAAGCGCCTAAGATGGACGCGTAAGTTAGGTGAACATGAACCCTCAATCGGTTTCAGTGCTAGGGGCGGGGTCGTATGGCACCGCACTGGCGTTTTGTCTAGCCCGCAACGGTAACCCTACCTTGTTATGGGGGCGAGATGCGCAGCACATCGCTGAGCTTAAAGCCGACCGTGAAAATGCTCGTTACCTACCCGGAGCGAAATTTCCTGATGCGCTGGAAGTAAATGCAGATCTCGCAGAGGTCGTTCAAGCGAGTAAAGATATTCTGATTGTGGTGCCAAGCCATGGCTTCGCGGCCATACTTAACAGTATAAAGCCGCTGTTAAAACCACATCATCGCATTATCTGGGCAACGAAAGGTTTAGAACCGAAAACAGGACGACTATTGCGTGAGGTTGCAGAAGAGACCCTAGGCAATGCGTATCCGCTGGCGGTGCTATCAGGGCCTACGTTTGCCAAAGAAATGGTGGCAGGGTTACCTACCGCAATATCGCTGTCATCCACAGATGATACGCTAAGTGATGAATTTGCCGCTAAGCTACATTGTGCAAAGTCGTTTAGGGTGTATAAGAATGCCGATTTTACCGGCGTTCAGTTAGGTGGCGCAGTAAAAAATGTTATCGCTATAGGTGCCGGTTTAGCCGATGGGTTGGGGTTTGGCGCAAATGCCCGTACCGCGTTAATTACACGTGGCCTTGCTGAGCTGACCCGCCTAGGCGTAAAGCTTGGCGCTCAGCCAGAAACGTTTATGGGTATGGCTGGCTTAGGCGATTTAGTTTTAACCTGTACCGATAATCAATCGCGTAACCGACGTTTTGGCCTAGCGTTAGGGCAAGGTAAGAGCGTAGAGCAGGCGATGGAAGAAATTGGCCAAGTGGTGGAAGGCTACCGCAATACCCAAGAAGTTCATGTGCTATCTGCAAATGTTGGCGTTGAAATGCCAATTTGTGAACAGATATACGCTGTGCTTTACCACAAAAAGTCTCCTAAAGAAGCGGCATTAAGCTTACTAGGGCGCGATTTGAAAAATGAAGGTTAACCCGTAATTTCTGCCCAAACTTATATGACTAAAAAGGCGCTAAGGCGCCTTTTTATTAACTTTTTTCCGTGTTAGCGAGCGCCGTCATAACCCAACTGGCGCCAACTCTCATAAACAAACACTGAAACAGCATTTGATAGGTTCATACTTCGGCTATCGGGCAACATTGGAATGCGGACCCGCTGCTCTGGAGGAAGTGATTCGATAAAGTCGTTTGGCAGCCCGCGGGTTTCTGGGCCAAACATCAAAGCATCGCCTTTTTGATAAGTAACATCACTATGAAACGCCTTGCCTTTAGTGGTGCAGGCAAATACCCGCTTAGGTTTTGCATATTGCATATAGGCATCTAAGTTTGCATGGCGCTTAACGTGGGCAAACTCGTGATAGTCTAACCCCGCCCGACGTACCCGTTTATCATCCCATGCAAACCCTAAAGGCTCAATAAGATGTAAATTAAACCCGCTATTGGCACATAACCGAATAATATTACCTGTATTGGGCGGGATTTCAGGTTGGTATAACACTATATCTAGCATCTTTTTTACGTCTCGTTAAAGGCTATAGTTACAGGGCATCAAAGCATAGTGGCTCGCTGCAGAATCGGCAAGGCCTAATAGTTTACCTTAACACTATAGCGTTGAAGCTGTGCACACGCCTATATCCATCACTTGCAGCACGCGCTTAAAATGCCTTGCAATATTCGGCTACTTTGCCGGCGGGTGGTCGGCCAAAAAATCACACACCATGGTTAACGCTTTGTTTCTAATATCATCACGCTCGGTAAAAACTTCATGATAAGCATCAGCGATACGTTCAAGCTTAGAGTGAGGCATGGCATTTACCACTTTTTGTTGGCGTTTATTATCGATAATACTATCGTCTTGGGCACTAAGCACTAAACAAGGTGTGGTTATACGAGGCGCGTTTTTCTCAATGAAATTCATAGCGCGGTGTGCCGCGCTAAGCCATTCGGTGGTTACACCGCCTAACTGAATACGGCGTTCTTCATCGTACAATTGACGAAACAAAGCGTAACGAGATCTACTGTGCGTCAGTTTATTTAGGGCGTAAGGAAACGGGATATAGGACGTTTGCCCGAAAAAATATCCCGAGGGTTGCTTTCTTATCCGATTAAAACTTAACCCTATTTGAATTAAACCATTGGCCAGCCAATTAGGTAATGCCGGTTTAATACCAAACATCGGCGATGCCAAAACAGCCTTATCAAAAAGGTCAGGCTCACGGTGTAAGGTTAGCGCTCCGATAGCACCGCCCATAGAATGACATAATAAGCGTAAGGGCCCTTGCTGCAAAGGTTTTACAATCTCTTGCACAAAGGAAACTAAATCATCGATGTAATCGTTGAAGTCAGCTACATAACCATGTTGAGGGTCGTGGGTCATCCGCCCAGAAAGCCCCTGCCCTCGATGATCTAATATAAATACCGCAAAATTATTTTGATAAAGATCGAAAATTAGCTCTTTATACTTTAGATAAGATTCTATTCTACCTGAACTTATCACTACCGAAGCAATGGGTTTTTCTGGTATACACCACGCATAATGCACTTCTACATTATCTTTACCGGTGAAATGGCCGCGGGTGACAGCCGACTGCCAAAATGGATTAATGGTAGTGGCAAAAGTGGTAGCAAGTTCTTGCTCCGTAGTAAACTTCCAACTCATTGGCAACGTCCTATATGATGAGTCTTTCAAGTCCAAGTACGAGCAATCTAGGTTTTATCTAGGCGTTATTTAAACTGCGAGGGAATGATAGTGTAACCACTAACCCGTTATTTTGCCCGCGCTTGGCGCTAATGTTGCCATGATGCAACTCTACAGCCGCTTTTGCAATTGAAAGCCCTAGCCCTACGCCACCAGACTCGCGTTCACGGGCTAATGAGGCGCGATAAAATGGCGAGAATACACGCTCACATTCTTGCGCGGATAAACCGGGCCCATCGTCTGCAATGATCACAGACCAATAATCTTCACTAACATCAAATGCAACCTCTATCGCGTGTTCACTATGGCGAATGGCATTTCTCAATACGTTCTCTACCGCCCGACACAACATAGTATGCTCTGCCTGAACCGTTAATTTTGGAATGTCAGCGATATCTAACACACGATTTTTGTTAGCCGCTTCAAATTGACCATCGGTAAAAACATCGTGAAACAAAGCCGATAGGGTATGAGATGAAAAAGTTGTCACCCCTGCCTCTGCCTTACTTAAGACAAGCAACTGCCCGATAAGCGCATCCATCCTTTCCGCTTCACGCTCTATACGTACCAAGGTTGTTGGGTCTACATCTTGTTGGTGTGCTAAACCTAACGCCATTTGAAGTCGAGCCAAAGGAGAGCGTAATTCATGGGATATGTCTGCGAGTAAGCGTTTTTGCCCAGTCCACATTGCATCTAGTTGCGTTGCCATACGATTGAAATCACGCCCTAGTTGGCCAAGTTCATCTTGACGCTTTTCTGCGTTGTTCACTCGAGTATTCCATTTACCATTAGCTAATGAACGGGCAGAGGTTTGGATTTGTAAAATGGGGCGGGTGAGTGAGCGGGCAAATAACCACGACAACAAGGATGTGGTACCTATAGCAATACACAATAGTAGTACGAAAGGCGGTGTTGATTTAGTGGGCATTTCCATATTCATAACGAACAAAGCGTAGCGGTTGTCGTCACGGTTGAAAAATACCGGCCCGGTTACTTTTAGCGCTCCTCGGGTAATGGAAATGGGTGATGTTTGTTCCAATAGGTTTACAATATCCCGTTCTTCCTTTTCACGCATTGGCGGACCACCAGCCGTGATCACCTGCTGAGTTTTGAGGTCAACGGCGACCATACGCCCCCTAAACGGCGGAACGCTGCGTTGTAACGCCATTCTAAGTGGCCCACGCTCACCTCTTTCACTGTTTAATTTTTCTAACCCTCGTGTTAACACGGTTAACTGGCGCGGTGATGCCGCATTCACTTCTAGGTCTTCAAAAAATAACCGCGTACTCCAAACCGCCAATACTGCCGTAACGATAAAGGTTGCCCAAAACCAGAAAAATAGCCGGCCCATAATGGCCCGGGTAGGATTGAGATGCCGGAACCACTTCATTAGTGAGGCATCAACATATAACCGACACCGCGAATAGTTTTTATCTTTTCTTGCGGCGTAATAGCCGCCATTTTTTTACGTAAGTTACTCACATGCATATCAATACTGCGATCAAATGGCTGTAGTGGCTTACCTAATACTTTCAAACTAATCTCTTCTTTGGTTACGCGGTTGCCTGCATTTAACATTAACAGTCGTAAAGTGGAAAACTCGGTACTGGTGAGGGTAACTTCCACATCATCTACTTTTGCCACCTGAGCACTAGGGCTCAAGAAAATGCTATTAACCAATAAGTCTTGCTCTATAGCTCCACCATTGCTTACTAATGTTAAACGTCTAAAGATGGCCTTTATACGCGCCATCAGTTCTCTATGGTTAAAAGGTTTCCCTAAGTAGTCATCAGCGCCTAGTTCTAAGCCGAGAATTCGATCGTAGTCATCACCTCTTGCGGTGAGCATAAGCACAGGGGTTGCATGACTTACCCGTAACTTTTTAAGTACGTCAAACCCATCCATTTTTGGCATCATCACATCAAGTAAAATGAGATCGTAGTGTCCACCAGAAACCGCTTCGGCCAAACCCGATTGACCGTCATTACACACTTTAACGCGATACTCTGCGGTGCCTAAATAAGCCGCCAACATTTCAGTTAGTTCAGTATCATCATCAATGATTAAAATAGACTTTAAGTGGATATTTGCACCCATGGTGTTTGACTCGGCTAAAGCTTGATTCATTGGTAATTTACTCTGATATGTTACACCTTGCTAAACTGCTTATATACAAAACAGCATGCACTTTTTCGCGCTCCGCCCTATTCAGTTTATAAATAAAGGGAGAAATGGCCTTTTTTGTGGTGTCTTGCTTAAAAATTAAAATACTGATTAGTACTACTATAATGGGTTCGACCCTGTGAATCATATTTGGGTTCCGACTTTACAAAAGCTTTACAGTACCTTGACTGCTTTTGTGGATTCACGGGCTACTATTCAGGTGTCTGATTAATAGGAGACGACCATGAAAGTGATGATTATTGCTACCCTCGTAGCTAGCACTGTTGCTCTAAGCCAACCGGCTGAAGCAAACCCGCGCGGGCACCATAAGCGCAATCATTCTCCGATAGAGGGGCTTGTTCACCAGTTACATGATTTATCACTTAGTTCTGTGCAAAAGGCAGAGATAAAATCGTTAATTGAAGACTTTAAAGAGGCACAGCCACGCCCCGAAAAACCCGAGCGCCCCGCTCTGACTACGTTGCGCTCAGCGTCAGCAGAAAGTATTCGCGCACAGGCCGAAGAAAAAGTTAGTGAACGAGAAACCCAAGGGTTGAAAATTGCAGAGCTTCGCAGCCAAGTGTTTGCAGTGTTGACGGCCGAGCAACAATCCACACTATTAGCACGTGCTGAGGATTTCAAAGACAAGCGCAATGCTAAGCGCGCCAATTTCAGTGATAAAAAGGGCCAAGGTAAAAAGCCACGCAGCCCGTTTAGAGGCAATCCATTTAGAGGCATAGATTTGTCAGATGAACAACGCGAAAGCTTAAGAACGCTTAGCGCTTCATTTAAAGAAACCATGGATGCTCATAAAGCGAATATGGAGGCATTTCGTGAAGCACAAGCTGATTTAGTGCAAAGCGGTAGCTTTTCTAGCGATGCTTTTGAAGCGTTATCTCTTCGCTATCACGATGCAATGGTAAGTGCTGAAGTTGACAAAGCATTTAATCAACAAGCAATGCTAGCGGTACTTACCGATGAACAAATTGCTGAACTTGAAGTGCAAAACGAAGAGCGTTCGTTTTTCCAAAAGCTGCTAAAACGGGGTTAAGCCCCCCTTTATTAAAACGTGAAAAGCGCCAACTGAACTGCCCACCAATAGTTGGACTATCCAATTGTTGGGGATCACTTCAAAGCTAGTTGGCGCTTTTTGGCTCAACCGGCGCCACAATATCATATAATTGCAGGGCCGATTCTGCACCGCTCACCGTTACCACACTAACCTCATCACCAAGGTGAGAAATTGCTAACTGCTCGTTTTCAACCGGTAGAATTACACTTTTAGTGGGTGACATTAGTACAGGCAACGACTGCTGTTTGTACAACTGAAAGCTATCGGCCATTGTTACGCCGTGAGTGGCGCCCATATCGACTACATACTGCTGGTTATATACATTCACAATGCGTGCAAAGGTTGGTTCGCAGGTAATCGCAGCAGATACATCGGATACTGCGGCATTGACGGTATTTAGCACCATTCGGCCATAGTCGCTGCGCCAAAAAAGACTATTGCTTGTATCAACAATATAGTGGCTATCAAACGGCCAGTCAGCTTCGCTATGATAACTTTCGTCAAAAACTACACGTTGGCGAAAGGTGTCTAGCACAAAAACCTGCAAGGTAAAATTACGCCGTAACGCGACTTCATCGCTACTAAATAACTCATCACTTTGCGACACTTGCTCGAATAAACTGATATCTCTGATGTAACCATATAGCGCAAACTGCTGCCCATAGGTATCACGCAAATAGGTGGCCTTCGTTTGTAGCTCAGCGCCGCTTAGGGTATCGGCTGCCCACATGTTGGCATGGGTGAGTGTTTCAGGAATTTGCATTACATCGGGCGCCTCTAAGGTCCCCTCGAACTGCTGGGCAAACCGCTGAGTAATATGGGTTCCCAGGTTATATACACCGCCTGTGGCAGCCTGTCTTGGGTCGAGAAGGGCAAAGTGGGTAACCAACAAACGTTTTTGAAAACGTTGTGGCTGACAATCAAATAATGGCGTTAAATTGACATTCACCACCACGGTAAGCACATTTTCTTTTACTGTCTCACTAAGTATTTCCACGCGCTGTATTCGCCCCGCCGTGGTTAGCTCTGCTTTACTGCTTAACACTAAGCCGTTAATGAGCACATCTTCTGCCGCAATCACGCTACCACTTTTATAGGATGCATCAGCAATGGCGTTTTTTATCACCGTTGCCCGTACCGATGCTAAGTCTGCGCCAGAGAAGTCTAGACTGGCTTCTCCTTGCACCCATTCGGCATAAGCGCCACTAGGAAGCAAAGCCGCCGCAAAGGTAATCGAAACAAGTAATCGGTTAAAACGAGCCATGGTATAGTTATCCGAAAATGGCGAAAAGTTTATCGATAACAGAGCGTTTTTGGGTATCTTGTAACTCACCCGTACCACTGTATTCAATTAGCGCGTTACCCACTTTTGACGACATCACTGTATTGCTTTCATCAACATCTTCTTTTCTCACCTCACCTGAAAAGCGAATGTATTCTTTACCTCGGTTCATTGTTATCCACTTTTCGCCCGTTACCAGTAAGTTACCCGCCGGTGTAATGCCGGTAACGTAAACGGTAATACTGCCTTGCATAGAGTTAGACTGTTTGGTTTGGGCCGAACTGTTAAATTCGCTTTCTTGCCCATGATCCACTTCTAAATCGTTGTCCTCAACTTGAATCCCTCCTACTCGCAAGGTAAGTGGGTCTATATCAAAAGAGCTACTCTTGTCGGTATTAAAATCGAGAGACTTCTCCGACAGTGTTTCCTCATCAAGCTTTACCAGGATCATGTCGCCCACTTTGTAGTGTGTATGTCGTTCATACAGGCCCATAGCCATATCTGGATTAAATAGCGAGCCCGTTGGAGTGCGTACGTTTTCCACGGGATAAGCGCGTACCGGGGTATAATCCGGATGTCCCGGACGCGGTACTTCTTCTGTTATAGATATTGCGCGTTGTTCGACTTGCGGGTTGGTTGGGCTACTCGCTACCACTTCCTCTTCTTCAGAGACGGTTTGCGCACAGCCGCCCAGTGTAAAGATGGCGTAAAGCGAGAATAGTTGGCATCGTTTTTTCATAATTCTTTCTGACGGTTAAAGAGTTAAGAGCACATAAAAGCGCCATCCATGACGAAAGCAGGAGCAAGTTTAAAGCAATAATTTCACTGCGAAATAAAAACTCACTGAATTTGCAAAACCTTTACAAAACAAATAGATGCCTGCGGGCAAGGGGAAGTTATGGCCTTAGAAATGTCTACTCAGGGAAGCATTAACAGTTTACTTTCATCGGTAGCAGCACCCGCTACCAACACACAAGCCCAAGCGGCAACGCAAACCGAGGATACGGCAACTCAAGGTCAAGACTTGCCGTCAATGTTTGCCGCCTTGTTCGCGCAAATGCCAAATACCGACGAAACAGATACCGAACAAGATGCTACAGCGTCAGCATCTACGCAAAGTACCGCGGGTTTAAATACCAATATGCTTTCGGCATTAACCTCTGACGATGCAATCAGCGTTATGCAGAACTCACTTCTTAGCGCTTTGCAAAATAATGTATTCGCTGGTCTTACTGAAAGTGCCTCGGCAACCTCGCTGGCAGACACTGAAAGTACTACGCAGACGAGCAATATCGATGGTGCTCAGGCAAACGGTGCCGCAGAAGGCATGTTTGATCAGCTTTATACCTCGGCGTTTGGTGAAGACGGGTTAGGCTTACAAGATGGGTTCGATACGTTGAATATTGTTAATCATCTGCCTATTGTTTCAGACATTTATGAAGCAACAACATCCACACATATAGATGCCGCTGCAAGTCTGGCCGGCGGATTCCTTTATGGAGGCGTAGCCGGCATGTTATATACGGATGCCGACTTAACAGTGGAGAAAATGACAGGGGAAAGTATATCCACAAACTTGTGGGACTACGGGAAGCAAACGTTTTCCAACCTTGTTGGCAGTGAAGGCAGCACAACGGATGAGCCCACAAGTGAACTGGATGTTGCCAGTACACTAACTGATAACGCTTATCAATTTGTACAGCGAAACATTGGCGGCTAGCCCGCCATCGTATTTATCTAAGCGCCCTTTAAGGGCACCTACCCGCTGAGCTACTAAAAGCTGGGTTTAATGGGTTTGTACTCAGAAGATAAAAACCACGGTGAGGTGACGACTAAATCAGCGGTAGCTGGGGTACATGCCACAGGGACATTCCACACAGAGCAAAGACGAAGTAAGGCTTTAACGTCAGGGTCGTGTGGTGCGGCGTTAAGTGGGTCCCAAAAAAAGAATAGCGCATCGAGTTTGTTTTCCGCGATTAAGGCACCAATTTGTTGATCGCCGCCTAGCGGGCCGCTTTTATAACGGGTGACCGTAAGCCCGGTTTCACTGTTAATAAGGCCACCAGTAGTGCCTGTTGCCACTAAATCACATTGGCGCAAGGTGTCGATATGCTGCTGCACCCATGCCAATAATTCAGGTTTTTTATGATCATGGGCGACTAGCGCCACTGTCAGTTTACTCATGCTGTCCTAATTCCCTTGCATGTAGACCACGTTAATAGTCGAAGTCTACATAATAACCCTCAAAATTGAACATAAATATTCATCGCTCTGTGCTTTATTGTCAACTTTCTGTCATTACTTACTTGATATTATAAGGCGAGAAAGGAAAAACCAACAAAACAAATATTTATACATTTTTATTGCATAAATATTCCAAATGCGTAAACTAGTCGTCGGATAAGGCATTATACTCGTGATTGAGTTGATATAAGTACAGGAAGCAACAATGACACAATCGGCCCATATTCATGGTCATTTGCTAACTAATGTTAATGAATTTACACCTCCCCTGGCTGGCTACACATTGCGCAGCCTACGACGATATGCCTGTCTGTAGGTAAGCTTTTGCGGTAGCACACTTTTTACCTTTGTAATGTGGTCACGTTTGGAATACAAATGTACGCCAAACCAGTATACAAAGGTAAAAAGTGATTTTTTTCCTCTTTTATTGAAAATTTAATTATGTATAACGTCTCAATTATTGGTGCCAGTGGTTACACTGGAGCACAACTCGTTCAATTGGTGCAGCAACATCCTGCACTCACCTTAAAAGGTACCTTTGTATCAGAAAATAGTACTGATGCGGGTAAACCTATTGGTAGCCTGCATGGCAACTTAGCGCACCTTAGTTACACCCTTACGCCTATTAGCGACAGTGCGCTTACCCAGATGGCTGAGGACATGGACTTTGTTTTACTTGCTACACCACATGAGGCAAGTCATGACTGGATGCAAACGCTAAGCAGTAAAAAGGCCAAGGTACTTGACCTTTCGGGTGCGTTTAGACTCAAAGACACCGATATATTTGCTCAGTTCTACGGTTTTCCCCATACCGCTTCTGACTGCTTGAATAAAGCGGTATACGGGCTTGCTGAATGGTACAGCGATGATATAACTTCTGCGGATATCATCGCCGTTCCCGGGTGCTATCCCACCGCCAGCCTTTCTGCTCTTAAACCGCTGGCACAAAATGGTTTACTAGACTCACAGGTCCGCCCGGTAATTAACGCGGTTTCTGGTGTGTCTGGGGCGGGTCGAAAAGCCAATTTAACCACCAGCTATTACGAAGTAAGTTTACAGGCCTACGGCGTGCTGGGTCATAGACATACCCCTGAAATAGAGGCTTATCTTGGTACCAAGGTGATATTTACTCCTCATTTAGGTAACTTTAAACGTGGCATACTCGCCACTGTTACTGTGAAAGTAACGCCTGGAACAACGCAAGCGCAGTTGGCCGAGGCCTTTACGTCAAGCTATCAGCATTGTCCGCTCGTTCGCCTACGCAATAGTTTCCCAAAAGTGGATGATGTAGCGCATACGCCATTTGTCGATTTACACTTTAAATTAGACGAAGATTCTTGCTATGCCGTTATTACTGCAGCCATTGATAATGTAATGAAAGGTGCAGCCTCTCAAGCAATTCAATGTGTGAATTTAATGACAAATCAACCTATTGAAACAGGATTAGTCCTTTCATGAGTCGTTCTCCTATTGTTATAAAAGTAGGCGGCGCCTTACTTGAAGATAGTGCCGCCATGTCTCGCTTGTTTAGCAGTATTAAAGAGGTGAAAAAAAGCCGCCCAGTAGTGGTGGTACATGGCGGCGGGCCATTAGTTGAAACACTGATGGCAAGCTTAGGACTATCTAGCAACAAATTAGACGGCCTACGTGTAACGCCAGATGAGCATATGCCCTATATTTGTGGCGCTTTAGCGGGAACAGCCAACAAACAATTGTGTGCCGCCGCTATTGCTACTGGTTTATCCCCAGTGGGTTTATCTTTGTTAGATGGTGATATGGTGACGTGTGAACCTATGGCCGAACAATATGGTGCCGTAGGCGTGCCTACAAGCGCCAACGCTGGCTTCTTAAAAAGCGTGCTCGCGCAATCAAGTTTACCCATTGTCAGCTCTATAGGCAGTAGCCCCCAAGGGCGCCTGTTAAATATAAATGCTGATCAAGCGGCCACAGTTATTGCTGAATTACTCGATGCTGAGTTATTGTTGCTGTCCAACGTAGAAGGCGTACTAGATGGTGATAAACAGCTTATCAGCGAGCTAACTGAAACACACATTCACACCTTATCTCAACAAGGCGTAATTATTGATGGTATGAAAGTTAAAGTAGACGCTGCCATGCAATCGGCGCTTTCATTGTCCCGTGCCGTCTATATCGCCAGTTGGAGTGCTGACGTTATGGATATTCTAAATAAAAAAACCGGCACACGGATTTTACCAACGCCACCACCTGCACAAACAGGCGCATCAGGAGACACAGAATGAAACAGGATCTTTTAACCTTTGCTGACTGGACACCAGAAGCAATGGAAAACTTATTACAGCTTGCGATTGAAATTAAGCAAGCGCCCGCAAGCTACAGCAATGTATTGGCCGGAAAGTCTGTTGTGGCACTATTTGAAAAACCGTCGTTGCGTACGCGGGTAAGCTTCGATATTGGCATCAATAAATTAGGCGGCCATATGGTTTACCTTGATGTGCAATCGGGCAAACTCGCTGGGCGCGAAGATTCTGTTGATACTGCTGCCAATATTGCCTGCTGGGCAGATGCCATTGTGGCTCGGGTATTTTCCCATGATACCCTTACCACCTTCGCCAACGCCGCGAACATTCCGGTAGTAAATGCGTTGTGTGATAAATACCACCCCTGCCAGGGGCTAGCTGATTACATCACTATGTTTGAACGCTTTGGCAAAACCAAAGGTTTAACCATGGCGTATGTCGGCGATGGTAACAATGTTACCCATTCGTTGTTGATTGTAGGCGCACTACTTGGTTGTAATCAGGTAGTGATCACGCCACAAGGTCATGAAGCTGACGCCAGTGTTGTGGCCCACGCTAAGACCCTCGCTGCGCAAACCGGCGCAAGCATTGTAGAAAGCACCGAATTGAATGCCGCAAAGGGCGCAGATGTCATCTACACTGATACATGGCTGTCGATGGGTGATGAAACGCCACTTGCCACCATCAAAGAAAAGTTCATGCCTTATCAGGTAAATGAAGCCTTGATGGAAAGCTCAGGTGCCCGCTATGTAATGCATTGCCAACCAGCCCACCGGGATTTAGAAATTACCGGCTCGCTGATTGATAGCGATAAGTCGTTACTCATGCAGCAAGCCGAAAATAGAATGCACGGCCAAAACGCCATCCTTACTCAATTACTTAGTGCCTAAGAGGATTTACTTAGATGCAAAATGTTAAAAAAATCGTGCTTGCCTATTCAGGCGGGCTTGATACTTCAGCTATTATTCCATGGCTAAAAGAAAACTATGGCTGTGAAGTCGTTGCCTTTGCTGCCGATGTAGGTCAAGGTGATGAAGAATTAGAAGGACTTCACGAAAAAGCGATTGCCTCTGGCGCAAGCGAATGCCACATCGTTGATTTAAAAGAAGAATTTGTTAGCGAGTATATTTACCCTACCATTACCACCGGCGCAGTCTACGAAGGTGAATACCTGTTAGGTACGTCGATGGCACGCCCCGTTATTGCCAAAGCACAAGTAGAAATAGCCCGCAAAGTTGGCGCTGATGCTTTATGCCACGGCTGTACCGGTAAAGGTAATGACCAAGTGCGCTTTGAAAGCACCTTTGCAGCCCTCGCCCCCGACTTAACGGTGATCGCGCCATGGCGTGAATGGGATATGGTAAGCCGTGAAGATCTTTTGGCCTACTTAGCAGAAAGAAACATCGCTACCACTGCATCAGCTACTAAAATATACAGCCGCGATGCTAATGCTTGGCACATTTCTCACGAAGGCGGCGAGCTTGAAGATCCTTGGCAAGAGCCAACGAAACAAGTGTGGACGATGACAGTCGACCCAGAAGATGCGCCTGACACGCCAGAGCGCGTTACCTTGTCATTTAACGAAGGTAAGCTTACCCATGTTGATGGCGAAGCACTTTCACCTTATCAAGCTTTGGTAAAACTAAACGACGTTGCAGGTGCACACGGCGTGGGCCGTATCGATATCGTAGAAAACCGTTTAGTAGGTATGAAATCACGTGGTTGCTATGAAACGCCAGGAGGCACTGTACTGCTTAAAGCTTACAAAGCCCTTGAAACTATGGTGTTGGACAAAGCTGCACTTAAATACCGTGAACAAATTGGCCTTGAGTTCTCGCATGTAATGTATGACGGCCGTTGGTTTACCGCGCTGAATGACGCCTTACTTGCTGGCGCAGCATCGTTTGCCAAAAAAGTTACCGGCGACATCGTGGTTAAGCTGTACAAAGGACAAGCCACGGTTACTCAGCGTCGTTCACCTAATAGCTTGTACTCGGAAGACTTTGCCACCTTTGGTGCCGATGATGTTTACGACCAGAAGCATGCTGAAGGCTTTATCCGCCTATTCAGCCTTTCAAGTCGTATCGAAGCGTTAAAAAACCAAGGTTAATGGCCAAAATTTAAGGAGTATCACATGGCGTTGTGGGGTGGCCGGTTTGAATCCGGTGCAAGTAGTATGTTTAAACAGGTTAACGACTCGTTACCTTTCGACCAAGTAATGGCGAGCCAAGATATTCAAGGCTCTATTAGTTGGTCTCGAGCGCTTGCTAAAGCTGGAGTGTTAACCGAAGACGAACAACAGCAACTAGAATCGGCGCTAAGCGAGTTAAAGGCAAAGGCTGACGCTGGTGAATTAGATTTCGCTGCCTCTAGCGAAGAAGATATTCACAGCTTCGTAGAAGCCGCGCTTATCGACAAGCTTGGCGACATTGGCCGTAAGCTACACACAGGGCGAAGCCGCAACGATCAGGTTGCTACCGACTTCCGCTTATGGGTTCGTGAGCATATTACGTCACTGCACGCAGATGTTTTGGCTGTGATTAAATCTTTACTTAACGCAGCCAGCCGCCATCAAGAAGCGATTATTCCTGGTTACACCCACTTACAACGCGCTCAGCCCATTCATTTTGCACATTGGTGTTTGGCTTACGTGGAAATGTTTAAGCGCGATTTGAGCCGCTTGGACGACCTAAAAGTTCGTATGAACCAGTGTCCATTAGGTTCAGGCGCACTTGCCGGTACTACGTTCCCAGTGGACCGCCACGCCATTGCAGAAGAACTGGGCTTTGATTCTCCGTGCCTAAACAGTTTGGATGCTGTATCAGACAGAGACTTTGTTCTAGAACTATTGTTTGTGGCCAGCACAAGCATGATGCACCTATCTCGTGTTGCAGAAGATATGATTTTCTACAACTCCGGCGAAGCAGGCTTTTTGCAGCTTGGTGACAGTGTGACCTCAGGGTCGTCACTGATGCCACAGAAGAAAAACCCTGATGCATTAGAGCTTATGCGGGGCAAATGTGGCCGAGTGTTTGGCTCGCTACAGTCGTTGTTGGTTACCATGAAAGGCCTACCCCTTGCGTATAACAAAGATATGCAAGAAGACAAAGAAGGCGCTATCGATACGGTAAACCAGTGGCATATTTGCTTATGTATCGCCACTGAAGTGCTTGATTCATTGCAACTGAACGAGGCCCGCTGCCGGGAAGCCGCGGCCCAAGGTTTCTCTAACGCAACGGAACTGGCAGACTACCTAGTAGGCAAAGGTGTGCCGTTTAGAACGGGCCATGACATTGCAGGGCGTGTAGTGCTTCAAGCAATCGATAAAGGCTGTGCCATTGAAGACTTGCCGCTTAGTGACTTACAAGCCATTAGCGACAAAATTGAAGAGGATGTTTATCCTGTTCTGCAATTAGAGTTTGGTGTGAATCAGCGTAATATTTTAGGCGGAACCAGCAAAGAAACAGTGACTAAAGCACTGTATCAAGAGTTGGAAAACCTAGACAAACAAGGGTAAATGTATGGTGTTAGCGCATCATGATGGGATTAAATTATTTCGCAGTTCACTGCCCTATATTAATGCTCATCAGGGAAAAACCTTTGTTTTGATGTTCGGTGGCGAAGCCATCGAACACCCTAATTTCCCCAATATTATCCATGATATTGCATTGCTCAATAGCGTGGGTGTACGGGTTGTATTGGTTCATGGTGCCCGCCCGCAAATAGACCAGCGTGTTGCTTTGCGCAATATTGAAGGTCGATTTGAAAAAGGGGTGCGTATTACCGACAAGCAAACCTTAGAATGTGTTAAGGATGCCGCCGGCTCAGTTCGTTCTCAGGTTGAAGCCTTACTGACTATGGGGCTACCTAACTCCCCGATGCATGGCGCCCAAATACGTGTGTGCTCAGGTAACCTTGTGGTGGCAAAACCCATGGGGGTTCGTAACGGCGTTGACTTTGAAAACACAGGCTTAGTGCGCCGCATTGATATTACTGGTATTAACGATCATCTAAATGACGGCTCTATTGTCCTTCTTTCACCTATGGGGTATTCCTCTACCGGTGAAGTGTTCAACCTATCGCATGAAGATGTTGCCACGCAGGCTGCTATTGCCTTAAAAGCCGATAAGCTTATCGTATTTTCCAATTACGATGGTGTGTACAACAATGACAATCGCTTACTGCGTACTATTGAACGTCCGCAGTTAGAACAGTTGATCATGAACGGCGATATTACCACTGAGTCTACAGTGTTAAGTGCTCTCACCACTAGCGTAGCCGCAGGTGTCCCTCGCGCCCATTGTATTAGTTACGAAAAAGACGGTGCATTGCTTCAAGAGCTATTTACCCGTGATGGTACAGGCTCTTTAGTGATGGAACATCATTACGAGCAACTTCGAGGTGCGACTATTGAAGATGTGGGAGGAATTTTAAAGTTAATTAAGCCGCTGGAAGAAAGTGGCGTATTGGTTAAACGTTCCCGCGAGCGACTGGAAAATGAGATAAACCAATTTATCGTTATTGTTCGCGACGGCATGATTATCGCCTGCGCAGCTTTATACCTTTATCCAGAAGATGATTGTGCTGAATTAGCCTGTGTTGCAACCCACCAAGACTACCGGGGTAAAAACCGTGGCGAACGCATTCTTGAAGAAGTACGTGCACGGGCAAGAGAAGCCAACATTCATACTATTTTTGTACTAACCACTGTTACCGCACACTGGTTTTTAGAGCAAGGTTTTCAGCCCGCTGATATCAGTGCGCTGCCTGCCGTGAAAAAAGAACTGTATAACTTTCAACGAAAATCTAAGGTGTTCACCTTACCGGTATAACCCCCTCCATACTGGTTTTTACTAAACCAGTATGGAAACAATAGCGAGTAAGAAACAAACAAAAAAGGGCACTTCATATAATGAAGCACCCTTTTTTTTGCTTATATCGTTAGCGCGTTCTGTCAGCTACCGCTTGTTTAACCCGTTCTGCGTACTCTTTGTCAGCCTGCTCGTATTTGGCGTACATCGCTTGCTGAACGTCTTCACTAGCCTGGCTTAAGCCATCGGCAATATTGTTTGCCAACTGGTTTTTCTGATCCTCACTCATTAGCCTAAATAAAGCGCCTGCTTGACTGAAGTTATCTTCATCACGGGTATCATATATATCTAGCCATGCATCCTGCTCTAACGGCATAGGTGGCTCCGCCGCAGCTACCACTTCTGCCGGTTCACCTTGGTTAGCTCGGTTGTTCGGATAGAAGTTAGCCCCTGCACCAGCAAGCGCAGGGTTAATGCCAGCGAACGCACCATCACGCTGGTAATTATGTACCGGACAACGAGGAGCATTAACCGGCACTTGGTTATAATTCGCTCCTACACGATAGCGCTGCGCGTCCTGATAGGCCAATAACCGTGCCTGTAACATTCTATCGGGCGATGCACCTATACCAGGAACTAAATTGCTTGGCGCAAATGCAGCTTGTTCAGTTTCAGCAAAGTAGTTATCTACGTTCTTATTTAGCTCAAGCTGACCTATCTCCATTAATGGGAAGTCGCTGTGCGGCCAGACTTTAGTCAGATCAAAAGGGTTGATAGCATAAGTTTTAGCTTCCTCTTCTGACATAAGCTGAACCTTAACGGTCCACGACGGGAAGTCGCCGTTATCTATACTTTCAATCAAGTCTTGCTGAGCACCAAAAGCAGGCATCTTCGCCGCTTGTTCATTCGTTAGCGTCTTAATTCCTTGGTTTGTTTTAAAGTGCCACTTCACCCAATAGCGCTCACCGGCTTTGTTCCAGAAACTTAAGGTGTGCGAGCTATAACCGTTAACGTGACGGTATGATAAAGGAATACCTCTGTCTGACATCAAGATAGTTGACTGGTGCAATGATTGCGGGTTGTTCGCCCAAAACTCATACACTGCCTGAGGGTCTGGCAAATTTGTACGCGGGTTCTTTTTCTGGCTGTGAATGAAGTCAGGAAACTTAATTCCATCGCGTAAAAAGAAAACCGGAGTATTATTACCTACCATATCCCAGTTGCCTTGCTGCGTATAAAACTTTACCGCAAAGCCACGGGGATCTCGGGCATAGTCACTGGAGTCTTGACCGCCACCTACCGTGGAAAAACGCAAGAATATATTCGTTTGCTGACCTTCCTGCTGCAGAAAATCAGCAATAGTAAATTCAGATAAACTTTTAGTTAGGGTAAATGTGCCATAGGCAGCGCTACCACGCGCATGTACCACCCGCTCTGGAATGCGCTCGCGATTAAAGTGCGCTAGCTTTTCAAATAAATAGTGGTTATCGAAAGTGACTGGACCGCGGGCGCCTGCCGTACGGCTCTGGTTATCGTTTGCAACAGGGGCCCCATTGCTGGCGGTTAAAGGCGTGCTCATTGCACCTGAAAATGGGCATTTACTCATGACTGGCGTCCTCATCGTATTTATACATTCACCAAACGCTCGTTTGGATGAGCGCTTAGTAAAGCTAAGCGAGTTAACTTGAGATAGAGGATAGTTAATTAAATAAACCGAATCTAATGAGCAATATCAATCGTATTAATTGATTTTTATAATAAGATACAATAGCCTTAATTGAATAACTCGATACATACCATGCTATGGGCCACTGACTTACGTAAGTATAGTCGGCCGCTTACCTCAGTTGAATGGAGCTCGCCATGCATTGAGGAGGTAAGTAGCCAATAGTTTATGGGCTTAGCTGCGTGCGTTACCTTGCGAACAGTTTACCTGTTGGCTTGCTCAAGAGCCTGGTCAATATCTTTTGCACTGTGCCTGTTTTCAAGCTGTCCATCTTCGCCCCAGGTACGATTAACGATGCTACCCCGGCGCACCGCAGGCCGCTCAGCAATTGCTTTCGCCCATCTTACTAAATGCGTGTATTCGTGCACTTGTAAAAAGGTTGCCGCGTCATAGAGCTTACCGAGTGCTAGGTTGCCATACCAGGGCCATACCGCAATATCGGCAATGGAATATTCATCACCTGCTAAGTAGGTATGTTTCGCTAAATGCTTATCTAGAACATCAAGCTGGCGCTTCGTTTCCATGGTAAATCGGTTGATTGGATATTTCATCGGATACGGAGCGTAGCTATAAAAGTGGCCGAACCCTCCGCCGAGAAAAGGAGCCGAGCCTACTTGCCAAAACAACCAATTGTAGCACTCTACCTTTGCCGCAGGATCGCTAGGGATAAACCGATTAAACTTCTCCGCTAGATAGTGAAGAATGGATCCCGACTCGAACAGTTTGGTTTCTGGCGTGGTGGTAGTATCCACTAAAGCGGGAATTTTTGAATTTGGGTTAACATCCACAAAACCAGAAGAAAACTGATCGCCTTCGCCTATATTAACTAACCAAGCATCGTATTCTGCCTCCTTTACCCCGGCAGCTAGCAGCTCCTCAAGCATAATGGTAGCTTTTTGGCCATTAGGCGTAGCCAGCGAATACAACTGCAATGCATGCTCACCCACCTGACGCTCTTGCTCATGGGTGGCACCGGAAACTGGGCGATTAATGCTGGCCCATTTATTTCCGTCGTTCTCATCTTCTGTCCATACCTTCGGGGGCGTGTAATCTGTCTCACTGCTCATAAAGCGCTCCTAATGTGAATGTAGCCTTTGAATAAATGGAGTGGGTATATTGTTATAAATAACAAGGGGCCTTTGCTTTTAAATAGCGCAATTCGCCTCGTTATACTATTCGCAGAACCTGTGTTTACGATAGGCAACACTGGAAGAAAGACAAACAGCGGGGGAAGCGATTGTTCCCCCAAAGAAGAAAAGGCGGGCAGTCCATTGCCCGCAAACTGGTACTACTCTATTGGCATAGAGAAGGTCGCATGTGTCACTAATTGCAACCTAGACATAGTGTCTTAAAGAATATTTGCATCAATACACCAAGCTAATACAATGATTATGCCAAACCGTATTAACCAATACATTTCAACACGTTAGATAGACATAAGAGTGCCAACTCTAAATTTCAGGATGAAGATGTTGCTCACTAGCAACACTTATTTACATTCCAATAAGTAAAACGAAGCTTTTTTAGACAGTCACAATAACGAAGCCTTTTAAGAAGCTTTTTAAGACAGTCACAATAATACGCCACATAAACAAACTTATTGAGACAGGCACAAAACACGGCACCAAAACTATACTTCAGTACACTTTCTTTAACCTTGTTAGCCATTCACACTGTTAAAGGAGTAAATTAACGTTTGAACGCCCCATGCCTAAAGCCAGAAAGTCGCAAATTAGTTTATTGGATACACCGTATTATCACTGCGTTTCGCGCTGTGTACGCCGCGCGTTTTT
>NZ_JAAAWN010000003.1 GCF_010500865.1 Alteromonas profundi | reverse complement strand
TTATTATCTTCAATTGGGTATATTTCACCAGCTCAATATGAAACAGACTACTATGATAATTTAAACGAGTCAGGTAAAGTGGCCTGACTTAAACAAACTGGTCTCCGATGAACTCGGGGCGATTCATATAGCTCTTAAGGTCTTCTTGCTTTTGGGTTTGGTGTTGCCTAATAAAACTATCAATATTTATATTTATAGCTTGATAAAGTTTTGTTGTATCTACCCTTGTTGCCTCTTTCGGCTTAAGCTCCTTAAGTTCAAATGCCTTGGTATTCTTGATCATTACTGCGATAACGTATGTTGCGTTTTGCTTGATATACTCAATGAAAGTAATGTAACCACCAGTCCCTGAGGTATTTTTCATCGCAAGCTGCATATCGCGCATTGTTTCTTGAGACGTTGTGAGAAAATCAGTATTTTGATTGCCGCAATCGCGGTAGGATTTTATAGACTTTGGAAATTTCAGATTATGAGACGTAAAAATGCCATAGATTACACTTGTTTTTTTATCGAATAATTCAAGGATTTCCTCAGCAAGATCATTAATTACGTTATCAGTTACGTCTAGAAGTTCACTTGCAAGTCTGGGCTCATCCTCTCCTTTGACGAGTTCATGGATCACGAATTTGGAAACGACATGTGACATATTTAGAAAATCCCTTTTATAACTACAAGATAGCTTATCAACTATAGCCGAAAATGTTTTCACAGAGTAGAGTGGAAACGCCGAGTAGCTTTATTTTTACAGAAGCTGCCTATTTCTTGAATCGTACATCATCCAGTTCCACGTTTTCGGTATCTACAGCTTGTCTTTTCTTAGATTTAGGCTGAGGTTTCTATAGAGCAAAAGTTCTACTGGATAAAGCATCTGCGAACACTCAGGTTTAACAAGGATATGATGCTCCTCAGTCAATGCTGCGATAGGTTCACAATGACGCGCGACACGTCCATGCCAGTTCCAGCTAGTCGCTGCCAAGTAATTTATGTTTCTTAGCGAATAAAATATTTGTGAGCATCAGAGTCTTTTAGCACAGAAACCTTCGGCGGTTTTGGAGAGGCGGGTTTATATTGAAACGGGTTCGGATCTTCCTTAGGCATTCTGTCTCGCTACAATTGTGAGAGAAGCGCCATGAGTTGATTATTGGATTAACTTCTGAAAGAGGGTTACGTAAGGACACAAAAAAACCGACTCATAAGTCGGTTTAAGTATCTGCTTCATAAAGAAGAGATGGTACCAGTGGGCGGACTTGAACCGCCACGCTATCGCTAGCAACGGATTTTGAATCCGTCATGTCTACCAATTCCATCACACTGGCATTAAATTTTACAGTCTACAAAACTCTAAACACTTTGCATGACTTTGCAAGCATTTTTTAACTTGTTTAAGTCAAAAGGTGCTTACCTTTCAATGACTTGCCTAGTTTAAGTTGTTAGACGCGACCAATTTTGAATCCGTCATGTCTACCAATTTCATCACTCTGGCATCAAATTTTATAAACAACTATTAGCAGAGTTGTGCTGCATCGATATAGTCTCGATGCGATGCATTATAGCGATAGCGCGTCGGCTTACAACCCTTTTTTTCTATTCTGTAATTAGTTGCACAAAGAATGCGCAATAACCGAAGGTAGTCACTGCCTACCAGCGCTGTATGGCCCAATTCAATGCAATAATAGCAATAACCGAAGAGGCAAGGGGCATAATCGCCCGGGCGTATTGTTGCCAATGGCGTAAGCCTATTAGTAGCGGCAAAATAACCGATACTATGGCAAGTTGGCCTACCTCTACACCAATATTAAACGCCGCTACGCTAAGCACCAAACTGTCAGATTGTGCGTTTAGGTCGGCAAATACGCTGGCGAACCCCATACCGTGCAGTAACCCAAAGGCAAAGGTGAGTATGCCCAACTTAACGACTTGCGGGTAAATATTATTGATAGCGGTAAACAGAACAGAAAGCGCTATACCAAACTCTACTAAATTACTGTTAAGGCTAATATATCCTAATGCTGTTAGCGTTAACGTAATGGAGTGCGCGAGGGTAAAGGCGCTAACTAAAATTAGCGTATGCTTAAATATGCGTTTAGTAGAGGGCTCTTTTTGCCATTCACCGTTTGCCCTTAATAAGTTTACGGTCAATAGTGTAGCTACTAAAAATAGAATATGGTCAATGCCGATAAAAATATGCCAAACACCTTGATAAAGCATTTCGCCAAATAGCGTCCAGTTTGAGTTTTTTTCATCAGGCAAGGTTGCTGATTGATTATCTAGGCTAAATACTTTGGTGGTACTTTGTTCGTCGGTGTTTATTTGTGCGAGTAGCTTATGATCACTTTCAACGTTAAATATACCTGAGTAGTTAACCACCATATCTCCACGTGACGCACATGTGGCTTCAATGGGATATACCAATAAATCTTCGCCTGATATTCTGCGCATAGAGGGGAGGTTAATTGCTAGCGAACATGTTTGCCCATCGCGCTTAATTGCTAAAACTTGGTTTAAGTAGTCTACAACCTGTGGATGGTTGAGGTTCACTTGGCCCCAGCCCACCGGTGTGTTATCTGAAGAAGCTAAGCCTTTCACCTTTGTTAAATCGTTGGAATTTAACAATAGCTCCCCGCTAAATACGCCTGCGCGAACTTCGTCTAGCGTTAAGTACCCACTGCTAAGTTCGTGAGCATAACTATGAAAACCTAATGCCAAAAGCGCAAGTGTAAATAGTGATTGGCGGGCTAATTGAATTAGGGTTTTTATCACAGCAGTCTCTCTAACTTATTGGCGAAGCTGCGAAGTTTAATTCACGCTGAAATAAGACGCTATCGCTTTTAGCGTTTTTCACTTGGTTAAGTTGTAAGTAGATATAATAAATGTCTAGCCTACATTAGCGCCCGTAGTGCGACAGAAAAGTTTTCGAGTGAACCATAGACGTAAATGGACTTGAGTACTTGGCATTGATTTATGACTGTCGCGCTGGCTAAGAACATTTATACCCCCTCGTTATTATGGCAAACTACGGCCAATTGTAGTTTTAGTGGAATGATTTTGAGTAAACGCAAACACACAAGTGGCAAAAGTAAGTCGGCGACCGCCAGAAATAAAGCTGCGGCATCTAAGGGTGTACACCAAAATTCAGATTCGCCATCAATCGGCCAAAGGGCGAGTTTTTTCCGTCGTTTGTTGGCCATGATTTACGATACCTTGGTGGCAACCGCAGTGGGCATGTGTGCGGCAATGGTAATGATAGTGACACTAATAATTTTATTCACCAACGGTGTGTTAGATATGCAAGGCTATGCTACTCCATCCGATTTAATCCAAGGGTCTGTAGCCTATAAACTATTAATTCAAATGTGGGTTGGCCTCTGGATTGCCGGATTCTTTTTGTGGTTTTGGCATCGAGGAGGGCAAACGCTAGGTATGCGGGCGTGGCGCTTGCGTATTTATAGTACTGTAGATGCACCAATGACGTGGTCGCGCCTGCTTATTCGTTTGGTTTCGTCACTGTGCGGATTAGGTACGTTATTCGTGCTTTTTGATTTTAAAGAGAAACAATCATTGCAAGACCGTCTGGCTCAAACAGAAGTACTAAAATTGTCTAAAGAGGCTAACGACCATAAAAGTTGGTAAAAGATTATGCTTAAAAAAGGGAGCGTTACTCCCTTTTTTGTTAAGTATCACAGGTGCTAAGTAGCTTTTTCTTTAGTAGCTTTGTCTATTTTCGTAACATTAACGCAGCCACTGCTGCGAACAGCATGCTAGGCAATAGCGCCCCAAAGAATGGGGGTAATTGATATACCAAACTTAATGGCCCAAATACTTCGTTTAGGATGAAAAAGCCGAAGCCCGTAAGCACGCCCATGATGACCCTCGCCCCCATAGTAACGCTTCGTAGTGGACCAAAAATGAACGATAAGGCCATCAGTAACATCACGCTTACAGATACGGGCTGTAGAATTTTACGCCATAGTGCAAGTTCGTAGCGTGAAGGATCTTGGTCGTTGTTATCAAGATACGCAACATAATCTACCAACCCAGTGATAGATAACGCTTCAGGCTTTACCGCTACAATGCCAAGTTTGTCGGGGGTTAGCGTTGAATTCCACCGCGTTCTTGGTGTGTTATCCAACGATACAAACGTATCGCTAAACGTTGTGACATCCACGTTTTCTAGCCACCAGCCTTCACCATCATAATTCCCGTTTTCAGCGTAGGTAATACTTTCAAGGGATAAATCGTCGCTGAAATCGAAAATGGTAATATCTTGTAAGCTGTTGCGACTAAGTACTTGGCCAATACTCACAAAGTGTTCGCCATCTTTAGCCCATACTAATTGCTCGGAGGAAAATAAGCTTCCCCCAGAGATGGCTTCGGTGCGTATTTCTTTGGCTTTAGACTCACTGAAAGGGGTAACCCATTCGCCCACTGCCATCACCAATAAAATCATCACAGTGGCCGATTTCATCGCTGAGGTAATAATATTCCATCGGCTTAAACCTGCGGCCTGCATTACCACCAACTCGCTATTGCTTGCTAATACGCCCATGCCTATAAGGCCGCCTAGCAGTGTCGCCATAGGGAAGAACTGTTCAAGGTCGCGAGGCAAGCTTAATACCACGTATAAAAAAGCCACGGCCATGTCGTAGTCGCCTTCACCGACTTTTCGCAGTTGCTCTACAAACTTTATTAGCGCGCTTAAACCAATCAGCACTGATAAGGTTACAGTTACAGTACCAAGTAGCGTACGAGCAATGTATAAATCAAGTATCTTAAACATCTACGTTTTCCCCAGTACCCATGCGCGCAATTGTGTACCGGTTTTTCTGTCTCTTACAATCAAACCAACCCCAATAATTAGCATTATGGTATGAACCCACCATAAGCCAAGTTGTGGCGGCATTTTCCCATCTTCCAAAACCCGTCTACTTGCCAGTAGGAGGAGGAAATAACCCAGGTAAAGTAAAATGGCGGGAAACAGCTTGCCAAATCTGCCCTGCCGCGGGTCTACAGAGCTAAGTGGCACAGCAATTAACACCAAAAAAGGAATGGATAACGGAATAGCGATACGCCACTGCAGTTCCGCTCGCGCCTCTATCGTGTCGTCACCCCACAACTCGCTAGTGGGTAAAACACTTACTTTACGCCGCGATTCTTCGGCAGGTTTATCGGCAATTTGAATTTGATATTCATCAAACTCTACCTTGCGATAGTTTTGCGCAGACTGTTGACCTTCGTACTGAACGCCTTCGTTGAGCACTAAGTTGCGCGTACCATCGGTGTTGTTTGCAACTTGCCCCGTTTGGGCGTAAACAACGCGTACTTGATTATCACTACCGTCCGATTGGTTTTGCGATAAAAATACGCGTCGCAAATTGTCGTCTGTGTCTATATCGTGAACAAATATCACCGCTTTGGCATTGCCAGTTTGCTGAAACCTACCTGGTATTAGCGCCGACAAGCCAGCTTCATTACGCGCTTTTTCCCGTAGCTGATATTCATTATCAGCCGCCATAGGCGCCAGATATAAAGTTATCGCGCCGGTAACTATCATTATTAGTAGCGAAAGAAATAGCATAACGCGGGTGATGTACCACTCGCTAATGCCACATGCACGCATCACTGTCATCTCGCTGTCTACGTACAACCTGCCATGGGCTAACATGATGCCGAGATAGGCACTAATAGGGAGCACCAGTGATGCTAAAATAGGGGCGTATAAGCCGAGGAAACCGAGTACTAAGCCAGCGGGTATATCTCCATCTGAGGCATCGCCAAGCACGCGCACAAATCTAAGGGTGATAAAAATCGCCATTAGGATGAAGAATATTGCTAACTGAGACTTTAACGTTTCCTTAAGTAAATAGCGGAATATCAGCATCTCAGTCCGTCCGGAAAATTTGGAATTTTAGTGAAAGAAACCACAATTTTGAGTAAACTTACCGTTTTTACAAGTTTTGCCTGTAATCATAAAATCGTTTGCATGATGTTACGCCGCAAAACTGAAGAAATATCAGTTAACATTGCGTTGTTCACAGTGAGCATGCAACCATAGTGCGTATTAAAACATAAAGCAGCGCGAAACGTTATGCGAATTTAAGCATCGTGCAAACTAATAACGACGAAAAACGAGGTGATATCGTGGAGTTTAGTGTAAAAAGTGGCAGTCCGGAAAAACAACGCAGTGCCTGTATTGTTGTCGGTGTCTTCGAGCCGCGTCGCCTAACCGCGGTGGCTGAACAACTAGACGACATTAGCGAAGGTTATATTAGCAACTTGCTACGTCGCGGCGACCTAGAAGGTAAGGCTGGACAGATGCTGTTGTTACATCATGTCCCTAACGTGCTAAGTGAACGTGTATTGCTTGTGGGCTGCGGCAAAGAGCGCGAACTCGATGAGCGCCAATATAAACAGATTATCGCGAAAACTATTCAAACCCTAAACGAAACGGGTTCCATGGAAGCAGTATGCTTTTTAACTGAATTGCATGTAAAAGGCCGTGATACCTACTGGAAGGTACGCCAAGCAGTAGAAGCAACCGAAGATTCGCTGTATACCTTCATGCAATTGAAAACCAAAAAGGGTGAGCCTCGTCGCCCGCTGCGTAAAATTGTTTTCAATGTTCCTACCCGCAGAGAACTGACCGTGGGCGAACGAGCCATTGAGCACGGGTTGGCCGTTTCTCGTGGTGCTAAGGTAACTCGCGACGTTGCGAATATGCCGCCTAATATATGTAATCCGGCTTACTTGTGGCAGCAGGCACAAGAGTTAGCGAGCCAATATGACAGTGTTAGCGCTGAAGTGATTGACGAAACGCAAATGGCAGAGCTTGGAATGCAAGCGTATCTTGCCGTGGGCCGAGGCTCCGAAAATGAAAGCATGATGAGTATTATGCATCATCGCGGCGGCCCTGCAGATCAAGCGCCTATTGTATTGGTGGGTAAAGGTTTAACGTTCGACTCAGGCGGTATCTCTATTAAGCCAGGCGAGGCGATGGATGAGATGAAGTATGACATGGGCGGCGCCGCCGGCGTGTTAGGTACTATGCATACCATTGCTGCGCTTAATCTACCTATAAACGTAATTGGTGTGCTGGCAGGCTGTGAAAATATGCCAAGCGGTAATGCGTATCGTCCGGGCGATATCTTAACCACTATGTCGGGCCAAACGGTAGAAGTGTTAAATACTGATGCCGAAGGGCGTTTAGTGCTGTGTGATGCGCTAACGTATGTTGAACGTTTTGACCCTGAGTTAGTTGTCGATGTCGCCACCCTTACTGGCGCAGCAATTATCGCACTAGGGCATCATGCTACAGCGGTAATGAGTACCCATAATCCACTGGCGCATGAATTGTTAAATGCCTCTGAGCAAAGCTCAGATCGTGCATGGCGCTTACCGCTTTGGGACGATTACCAAGAGCAGTTAGAAAGCCCGTTTGCTGACATGACTAACCTAGGCGGTCGTCCAGCGGGGTCTATTACCGCAGGTTGTTTCTTGTCACGCTTTACCAAGAAGTACAATTGGGCTCACCTCGATATCGCAGGTACTGCATGGCGTAGTGGTAAAAATAAAGGCGCTACAGGCCGTCCTGTTCCTATGTTGTCACAGTTCTTAATGAATCGTGCCGGCATAAAGTTAGAGGACTAGCGCACGATGCCTCAAGTCGTGTTCTACCAACTTGTTGACAGCGACAATGGCGTGGCGGCGAAAGCCAGTCAGCTGATTGCGAATGCTTATGCCAATAAGCAAAAAATAAGTGTTTTGTGTGATACCAAAGAACAAGCGGAAAACGTAGACGAGCTGTTGTGGCAACTGCCAGCAGCGCGTTTCGTACCACACAATCTCTACGGTGAAGGCCCTCAGGCGGGCACACCGGTAGAAATTTGCTGGCAACCTCAGCAGGTGGCCAGACGTCAGCTTGTGGTTAATGTGGGCTCGGGTATGATCCCCGCGCCCAACAACCATAGACAAATAATCGATTTTGTACCTGTAGATGAAAAGGCAAAACAAGCCGCACGGGTACGCTACAAAAATTATCAGCAAGCCGGATGTCAGATGCAGTTCAAATCTGCATGACGAATTCCAACATCATTTTAGGCTTCATCACGAGAGTAAGTAATGGATAAAACCTTCGAACCACAGTCCATTGAGCAGCAATGCTATGAAAAATGGGAAAACGCCGGTCTGTTTAAAGCAACAGGAAATGGCGACCCCTACTGTATTTTATTGCCACCCCCAAACGTTACCGGTAGCCTGCATATGGGTCATGGTTTCCAGCAAACCATTATGGACGCATTAACCCGTTACCATCGTATGAAAGGGGACAATACCCTTTGGCAAGTAGGTACCGATCATGCCGGTATCGCTACCCAAATGGTGGTGGAGCGCCAGCTAAATGCAGAAGGGAAGACCCGTCACGATTTAGGTCGCGACGATTTCATTAAGAAAGTGTGGGAATGGAAAGAACACAGCGGCGGTACTATCACGGGCCAAATGCGCCGTCTGGGAACATCCCCAGACTGGTCTCGCGAAGTGTTCACCATGGACGAAAATCTATCTAAAGCAGTGACTGAAGTGTTCGTTAAACTGCATGAAGATGGACTGATTTATCGTGGCAAGCGTTTAGTTAACTGGGATCCGGTACTACACACAGCAGTATCAGATCTTGAAGTTCTGAACGAAGAAGAAGATGGTCACATGTGGCATATGCGCTACCCGCTTGCCGATGGCAGCGGTGAGTTAGTTGTCGCCACAACCCGTCCGGAAACAATGCTTGGCGATACTGCAGTAGCCGTTCACCCAGACGACGAGCGTTATCAAAGCTTTATCGGCAAACAAATTAAACTACCTATTACTGGGCGTTTAATTCCAGTTATTGCTGATGACTATGTAGATCAAGAGTTTGGTACTGGTTGCGTGAAAATTACGCCAGCGCACGACTTTAACGATTACGACATGGGTAAGCGTCATGACTTACCTATGATCAATATTCTTACCGACGACGCCAAGATAAACGATGAGGCGCCCCAAGAGTATCGCGGCCTAGATCGCTTCGACGCTCGTAAGCAAATTGTGGCTGATTTAGAAGCCCAGGGTTCATTGGTTAAAATTGAACCGCACAAGCTTAAAGTGCCGCGTGGCGACAGAACAGGTGCGGTTATCGAACCATACCTAACTGACCAGTGGTATGTGGCTGTTGAGTCTCTTGCTAAGCCGGCTATTGAAGCGGTGGAAAGCGGTGAAATACGGTTTGTGCCTGAAAATTGGAATAAAACGTACTATCAGTGGATGAACAACATTCAAGACTGGTGTATTTCTCGTCAGCTTTGGTGGGGCCATCGTATTCCAGCATGGTACGACGAAAATAATAATGTTTATGTTGGGCGTACCGAAGAGGAAGTGCGTAAAAAGCACGGCTTAGGCAGTGAAATTACACTTTCTCAAGATAATGATGTTCTCGATACGTGGTTTTCTAGCGCACTATGGCCATTTGCTACCATGGGCTGGCCAGAAGAGACGCCAGATTTAGACACTTTCGTTCCTTCCTCTGTATTGGTAACAGGTTTCGATATTATTTTCTTCTGGGTTGCCAGAATGATTATGATGACCAAGAAATTTACAGGTAAAATTCCTTTTAAGGATATCTATATTACCGGCCTTATTCGTGACGAAAACGGCGATAAAATGTCAAAGTCGAAGGGCAACGTGTTAGACCCTATCGATTTGATTGACGGTATTGATATTGAATCTTTGGTTACTAAGCGCACCGCCGGTATGATGCAGCCACAGTTGGCTGAAAAGATTGCCAAACGTACCCGCAAACAATTCCCTGACGGCATTCACGCATACGGTACCGACGCACTTCGCTTTACGTTTGCTGCCATGGCGTCTACTAGCCGTGATATTAACTTCGATATGGCGCGGGTTGAAGGTTATCGCAACTTCTGCAATAAAATTTGGAACGCATCACGCTTCGTATTAATGAACACAGAAGAGCACGATACGGGCCGAAACGGTGGTGAGATGGTGCTTAGCATGGCCGATCGCTGGATTTGGGCGAAGTTTCAGGAAACGTTAGTAGAGTTTGAAAAAGCGTTATCAGATTATCGGTTCGATATTGCTGCACAAACCGTTTACGAGTTTACCTGGAACCAGTTCTGCGACTGGTATTTAGAGCTTACCAAGCCAGTACTTAATAATGATGCCAGTAGTGAAGCTGAAAAGCGGGGTACGCGGCATACACTTATTAATGTATTGGAAAGCTTGTTGCGCTTATTGCACCCGTTAATGCCATTTATTACCGATACTATTTGGCAGCGTGTAGTACCGCTTAGTGCAAACAGTGTGGGTGACAATGCCAGTATTATGGTTCAAGCCTTCCCAGAAGTGGATGAAGCAAAACAAGACGATAAAGTTTTGGCCGATATTGAATGGGTGAAGAAGTTTATCGTAGGTATTCGAAATATCCGCGGGGAAATGGATATTTCTCCTAATAAGCCGCTCAACGCACTATTGAAGAACGTGAGTGATGAAGACGCTCGACGTTTAGACGCGGCGAAAGGGTTCCTAGATAAGCTATCTAAACTAGAAACTGTGACAGTGTTAAAAGACGGCGAAAGTGCGCCTGCCAGTGCCACCGCACTGGTCGGTGAGATGGAAATTCTTATTCCTATGGCTGGGCTTATTGATAAAGATGCAGAGCTTGCGCGTATTACCAAAGCGATGGATAAAATCGACAAAGATGTATCGCGTACTCGTGGCAAACTTGGAAATGAGAAGTTTGTAAGTAACGCGCCTGAAGCGGTTATTGAAAAGGAACGAGGTAAGTTAGAAGAGGGTGAAAAAGCCTTGGCCAAACTAAAAGAGCAATACGACACTATTGCTGCACTTTAGGTTAGTGTTCTAGGTTGTAATGCTCGCGCGTAAGGTTAGCCTAGTAGAGTGTGGGCAGCTATTGCTGTCACACTGCCTAGGTTTAAGCTTGGTATTAACGCTATCTCCACCATAAAAGCTGCCAAATTAGGCAGCTTTTTTATAGGTAACGCTTTAACATCGCAATAAGTGATTTTCGTTTTATTGGCTTGGTGAGGTAATCATCCATACCCACACTCATGGCTTTTTGTCTATCTTCTTTCATTGCGTTGGCACTTAACCCAATAATGGGCAATGTGGTAGCCCCTTGGTTACGCAGTGCTTGGGTCGCTTCGTAACCATCCATTACTGGCATTTGCACATCCATTAGAATTAAGTCGTAACGTGGGGTATTGGTAATTTTTTGTATCGCCTGTTTACCGTCTTCTGCAATATCAAAAGTAAGCCCTAGCCCTTTTAACATTTCTCCGGTTACCAGCTGGTTAATATTATTATCTTCCACTAATAGTAGATGCCCTTCTAGGGCAACATTTGCCACGTCTTCTTGTATTTTTTCGCAGCTCGTTTTGGCATGTCGCTGTTCCACCAGTAACAAGGCAAATTCTTCTAACTGGGCTGGGGTGAAAGGGTGTATAAGCAGTGCTCCTCGCCACAGTTGCGTATACTTGTGGTAAAGCGCTGCTCCTACTGTATCCGACACTAACCCTATTTGCTTGCCCTGTTCCCGAAGTGCATTCAGCCAGCCAATATTTTCTCTAAACACAGTAAAGTTAGCGATATCAATAACAATATGAGTTGGTAGATGTTGCTTCAATTTAGCCTCATCTATACTCATCATATTTTCCGGCATTAATTTTAATAAATGTTGGTAGTCTTTCGACAGTAGCGGGTCGGTGGTTAAATACAGCGTATCTATGGGTAATTTCGGCGTAGCTGCGAAAAGGCGTGGCTGACTAGCTGAGGCATTAAGCGGAATGGATACCACAAAGGTACTTCCTTTTCCTTGTTCTGATGTTGCCGCTAAGGTGCCGCCCATTAAATCGGTAAGCTGTTTAACAATGGCTAGGCCTAACCCTGTTCCACCATATTTACGGTTTGTTGCGCCGTCTGCTTGCGTAAAGGGGTTAAATACCCGGGCCAGTTGCGCCTCAGACATGCCGATGCCAGAGTCACTGACGCGCATTTCCAACATTATCCGATTTATTGAATCATCAAAACGCCCATCAAATTCAATAGTAATATTACCCTGTTCAGTAAATTTTACCGCGTTGCTGCCAATATTCATCATAATTTGGGCTAAACGAAGGGGATCGCCGGTGACGTTAGTTGGAATAGCCGCAGAGACATTAAGGCGTACAGAAAGGTTTTTCTCTTGAGCACGAAGCGCTATCACTGCAATGAGGTTGTCGAACAGCGAGTGCAGAGAAAAGTTTACCTCTTCAATTTTTAGTTTACCTGCTTCAATTTTAGAGAAGTCGAGAATGTCATTGATGACACTCATGAGAATTTGGCTTGAGTATGCTGCCTTGTTTAAATAATCCTCTACCACGCTAGGGAGGGGGTGTTGCTGCGCCAATTCAAGTAACCCAATAATGCCGTTCATAGGGGTACGTATTTCATGGCTCATATTAGCTAAAAAGACACTTTTTGATGCCGTGGCTTGCTCAGCTTTATGGGTGGACTCTGTGAGTGCTTTATTGAGGTGTTCCAAGCGAGCGTTTAGCCGCTGTGCATCTTTTAATAAACGTTCGGTTTGTTTGTTCTTTTCACTAAATACCCGTGCTGCGTTAGCGAGTTTTCCTATTTCGTCCCTGCGCTTAATACCGGGAATACGAGAAAGTTTGTCGCCCTTTGATAAACGCTTAAAAACATCAGTTATAGAGCGGATAGGCCCGAGGATCCTATGTACGGTATAAGCTGCGGCAAGTAGCGCCAGCAAAATAGCAAATAAGGAAAATAAATCGCCGTTACGTTTCGTGCTTTCTGCAATGGAAAAAGAGTCTTGTGCTATGCCACTGGAATGCACAGATACCTGATTCGCCAGTTCACCGCTTAAATATAAAAACTCATTGGCAGAACCCGCCATTACCACGTTGACTAAAAACAGACTGCCTTGGGTTATCTGTGTTAGCTTAAAAAAGTCTCTTTCGACTTTACCGAGTCTATTTAATAGCTTTTGCTGAAATTCGCTTGTGGGTAATGCAATTGCTTTTACGTTTTTTATCGCACGGTTAAAGCGCGCCATTAGGGTCATATCTGGCGTCAATAGATAGTGAAGCACCGCATTTTCTGCATCTTGAAGGTGTAAATTGATACCATCGATAGTAGCCTCGTCGATACCATATTCAGTGCTAGCTGAGCCTAACAGGCGCTTGATAACAAGAATATCGGCAAGGGAGCCATCTACCAGCAAGTCGTCTCTGTTGCTGCGAGCATCTATCACTTGTGTAAAACTTTCTTGATAAGCAGATAAGTGCTCGCGCATTCTCGATAATACGTGGCTATCTGCTTGCTCATCGGTTATTTTTTGTGATAATGCGAGCTGCTCGAGTTTGGTGCGAATACTGATCATCAAGCGCTCAAAGCGAGTGACGGCAGACTGACTGCCATTTTCTTTAAAAATGAGTACGTTGCGCTGAAGGTCTACCACGTCTCGTTCTAGCTCTTTTACAAACCCCACATCTACCACAGCTTGATTAGTCGCACTCAATCCCTCAACAAGCGCTGCTTGGTTTTCCCGCGCAATATAGCTTTGCAGCAGCAGTAAGGTAACCAGTGCAATTAAGACTAAAATTAACTGTGTTCTAATAGATGCAAGCATAAGTATGGCTAAGCCTAAATTCGTTGTATTTCATGAGGTGATAAACTCGTACCACTTTTGCAAGCTGTATTCGTAGTTTGGCATAACCGTATTCCATACCGCCACATTGCTGAATCTATCTTCGTAACTTCCCCCTGTACGTTGAGCGCCTTTTGGAACACTCGTACGGCCATCTGGGCCGGCTAAGGGTTCAATGGCTGGCATTCCCTTGTACCAATAGTTCCATTCTGCTTTGCTTAAATACTGTGCTGAGCGTTGCGGGTTTGAAATATAATATCCCTGTCTGGCAATGAAAGCGCCAGGCCAACCCGATAACCACCAGTTCATATATTCATACGCTGCACTTTGGTTTCTGCCTTTACAGGCCGAAGAAAGACACATGACCCCATGCCAGCCTCGGTAGCCTTCTTTCGGAGCGGCAAAGCGTACTGGAATATGCTGGCCATTAAGCGCCGTTACAGCGGGGGAAAACATGCTTTCTATAGCCACTCGCTTACTCGCCATAAATTGCACCGATTCGGGCACCGACGTCCAAAAACCGCTGAAATGGTTCAATTGGGAAAGCTCTATAAGTACACTGAAGAGGTTGTCTAACTCTACTTTGGTCATAGCACCAATATTGTTGAAGGTAACAAACCCTTTCGCTTGTGCAGCTAACGCTAAATCGAATAAGCCAATAGTGGGATCGTTAACTATGGCAACCTTACCTGAGTATCGACTATCTAAAAGCCAGCCCCAGCTTTCTTGTTCACTGCGCAATGTATCTGGTAACGTGTTGAGGTTGTAGCCGAATGAATCAACGTTATGAACATAGGGCAAAAAGCTTATCTTTCCGGTATGTTCAGGCCCCAGTTCACCGTTATCTTGCACATGAAGCAATTGGTGTGGGGCATCGCCTGCGCCAATACGCGCGTTTTCAGTAATTTTCCCCGTTTTGGTAAGGCCGTTTATTTCATCCCAATAGACGATTTTGCGTTTATCGATAGGCTGAATGGCTTTAGAGCGCCACAGTAGGCTTATGCTATTCGACCACTGCTCATAGAGGTCGAAGGAACTAGGGTCCATTGTTGCTTTTTGTAGAACAGATGCGCTTCCACCTTGTCGAAAAACAATGTTTATTCCCAAGTCGGCCATTGCGCGATGGCGAATTTGTTCTTGCAAGGTGACATGGGTACCAAGCACTGTAAGGGTTGGAGGGGCTTTGCCTATTGCAAAAGGGGTTACACCGGCGGTTACACCCAATGCAGCAGCTCCGCGTAAAAAACGGCGGCGGCTACATGGCGTTGCAGTGCCTGTTTGCTCTTTCCCTGTCATGATAAGCGTTTCTATTATGTAAATAATTAAACTTCATTTTGGCATTGTTTTTCAGGTCTTTCCAAATATAGTTAGGCGCTATAGACTAATGACCAAGTAAAATGTGGTGCCATTGTTCTTATCCAATACCTTATTCTTTGGTTAACTGCCGTTGAATGTGAACACGGTTTCTACCGTCGTGCTTAGCACAGTACAATGCCTTATCCGCTTCATCCATCAGCTGCTTTCCTTCCACGTACTCTGTGCTTTGCACATGGAATGCGCCTATGCTTATGGTAACCTGATAATCGTTTAACTCACTGATGGTCTTGTTTAGATTCTCGACCTTTTGCCGTAAACGGTTTAATAAACCTTCAGGTTCTAAGCTTGTTGGAATAACCATGAAAAAGCCAAACTCTTCCCCCCCTAAGCGGCCAATACCATCTTCCTGTCGAAAGAATTGCTTCATAATTTGTGCCACAGCGTAAAGCACTTTATCGCCAAGGCCGTGGCCGTATGTATCGTTTAGACGTTTAAAATGATCTACATCGGCAATACCAACAATAAGCGAAAAGTGATTACGCTCGGCAAAGTGTGTTGCTTTTTCCAACGTATCGTAAAAGGCACGGCGATTGGGGATATCGGTCAGCTCATCAAAATAAGCGAGCTTCTCAAGTTTGGCATTGACGTTTTTTATCTCGCGGGTTTTTTCCATAACTAATTTTTCTAAATTTTCACGGATAAGTTTTAATTCATCATTGCGGCCTTTAAGTTGCTCTGAATAAAACCTCGTTGAACTAACGTCACGTTCGACAGAAGCGAAATGAGTCACCTCGCCAAATCGGTTAGTAAGAGGGAATATACTCATTTCAACCCAGTAGGGAGTACCAGATTTAGTGTAATTTAGCAGCGTTTCGGTTACTGGGCGTTGTTCTAACAACGCTTGTCGAATTCTTAGCGTGGCAGATTTATCCGTCAGCGGACCTTGAAAAATCCGCGGTGTTTCGCCAATAAGTTCTTCCCGTGAATATTCGCTTAACTCACATATAGCATCGTTGACATAAATAATCTGCGGGGACAACGGCCCCTCAACATTTGCCGCTTCGGTAACGATAATCATGTCCTGCGAGTTTTGGACAATATCTTTATAGGAGAAATGGGTGACTTGTTCGGTGATCTCGGTAAAGTAAACAACAATAAAGCCCTTGCTATTATCTTTGTATTTCTCAGGGTAGGCATTCACTCTTACCCATTTAACAGCGCCGCAGTCTTTTTCCACTATGCCAATAATTTCATTGGTTAATGGCGTGCCTAAACGAACAATTTTATTTACGGGGTATTCGTCAATATGGAGTCGTCTGTCTTGTCGGTCTATAAACTCCCAGTGTTCGTGTTTACCCGTTATTGTCTTTAGCTTTGCCAGAGGGGTATTTAATATTTCAATCGCAGCTGGGTTAGCATAGACGATTTGCGTATCCCATGCGTGAATAACAACGCCAATATCGGCGTGTTCAAGCAAGTGAATGAGGTTGATGCTTTCAATATTCATGTGTACAGCGCGCCGGGCAAGGAAACGCTAAGATAGCGTTAGAAAAAGTGACTTAAGACTGCGTCTATTTTAAACAAAAACAGCCTTGTTCCATATATGAACTTTAGTCTATGGGGCTGGATTAACAAGGCCGATTAAAACCCGCGCCGTTTGCCCGGTAAGCTCTCTATGTTAAGCTTTTATAATTAAAATGCCGGTTTTTAGGCAAGGAGAATGAGGGGCGAAAAAGCTAGCGTTTACGCGCTTTTACGCCAAGTGTTGCACACAATAGCAGCGCCAATGTCAGTAAACCTGTGCTTCCCCCATGTTCCTCTACAACGACTATTGTGTCTTCATAGCGATACTCATAATCATCGCTCTCTAAGCTCAACATATAAAGGTCGGCGTCTTCATAGCTGTCACTGTACGCCACCAAGTTATCGGTGTAGGCATCGTACAACTCGATGAGTAAGTCGTATTCTTGGGGAGGAAAGCCGGATATCAGGGTATTTTCCAGAACAAAACTGTCGCTGGAATCTTCGCCGTAAATAGCAAATTCTGACGTCACATGAATAGAGTCGTAAACACCGTTACTCCCAAGGTATACCACCGCATAAACGGGGGCACTTGTGTAAACCGTGTCGGCATCAAACTCTAGGGTAAAACGAGAGTAGTATCCGTCATAATCGATATCATGGTCAAAGGTTACCCAGCTATCATAAATCCAGAAATCTTCATTATAGGATTGAGCCACCTGCGCATATGTTTTACTGCTAGCTAGTAGTGTTTGCTTACGCTTTTCGTGGGTGTCGGTAGCGTTAACAGTTGCAAGGGGAGACGCGGGAGCAGTAGGTTGTTCATAGGGGTTGTCGTAGCGCAATTCCACCACGCTAACCTTTTTTTCGTTTGCTTCTTGAGATGATGCAAACGAGGAAGACACGGGCGCTGTAATAGCAGCCAGTGCTATTACAGGCATAAAAAGAGCGTGAGTTAATTTATTCATTGTTTACATCCTTTTCAAAGCAATAATGTCAGTGCCATTGTTGATGAAAAAAGATGAACAAAAGCTGAAGCGAGCCTTAATAGGGCTAACTTAGCGGGTAAAATTACTCTTCGAAGAACTCGCCTTCATCATCACTGTCGTCCTCGCCTCTGGGCATAAAGTAGGTGCCCCAACCGTCGTATTGTACGTGTTGCTTATCGGCAATTTTAAGCAATGCATCGCTATCAGCATTCAGCGTTTCTACATCAAGTTCACGTTCAATTACCGCATCGAAACAAAAGATTGTTCCGCCATCGTCCAGCATGAGCTCTTCTGCGTCAGTTACTTCAAAGCCGGCTTTAAAGCAATCTACGGCCGCTTTTTCAAGCTTATCGAAGTCGTTACTCGCTAGATGATGCTCTATGGTGTATTGGGCATCTGCTTGGCTGCCGTCTTCTAGTAATGCGTCTATGGTTTCCTGATTAAAGGCATACCATTCTTCTCGTTCGTCAAATTGGTTCATAAGTACTTAGGCCCTGTATTTTTTCGCAAGTTTACTCGCTTTTTTCTATTTCAGCGACCTGTGCATCAAGTTCTTTAAATTTGGCTTTCATTTTATCGTTAAAATATGCCATCCATTCCTTTACCGAGCGCTCTTCAGTAAGCGGTTCAGGGGCGGAAATATCAATCAATACAGTGCCGTTATCCCAACGATTCCATTTAATCTTATTGTGTAAGTTACTGGCGGTAACCATCACAATGGGCTCATTGGTGGTTTTAGCTAGGCGAAATGCTCCTTGTTTAAACGGAAGTATGCCGCGCCCGTAGCTTCTGGTTCCCTCGGGGAAAAGCCATACTGAGGTACGCTTTTGTGCAATACGCTTTGCTGCAATATCTAACGTATTGCGCGCCCGTCCTGTATGTTTTCTGTCAATCATGATGTTGCCCGATAGCCAGTAAATTTGGCCGAAGATAGGGATCCACTTAAGGCTCTTTTTACCAATAGTTACCACGCCGGGCATAGCGGCTTTGCAGATAGTAATAATATCAAACGAATTTTGATGATTAGCAATATATACATAAGGTTCATTTTCATCCACCGCTGGATCTTTTCTTATCACCACTTTTAGGCCCACAACCTTGGCCATAAGTGAGTACAATTTACCTGCAGTGTGCACGTTATTTTTATGAAAAGGCCGGAATATACAAACCAAAAGTAGCGCAATATTAATCAATAAAAAGGCGATAAACATTGCGGGGATACGAACTAAAGCGATCAAAACAACTCCTGAATATAGATGACGGGCGAAGTATAAAGTAACTTTAGCTCTACACTTGTCCGATCAGTAATAGCCAAAACATGCACAAAGGCTGCAAGAGCGGCATGCTACCATCATATCTTTGGTTGTTTTTATTTTTAGCAAGTAATATAGGATATTTGCCTTTAGTATGAGGTAAGCTTGTCGATAGAAAATAACAATAGGCAAGCGAATTGCTAACTTTCTTAATGTGGAACTGATAGATGCAAACATTTGTCCCTGACGACTTAGAAGACGACATTCTTAATGATTTAATGGAAGAAATTAACGAGCTTTATGAGTCGAGTGAACAAACCTTAATAGAGTTAGAATTACGCCCCGAAGACAATGAATTGCAACGTGCGCTATTTCGGTCTATCCACACCATCAAGGGTGATTTGGGGCTGGTTAATTTTACCCCTATGATCCCGTTGCTACAGCATGTTGAAGATTTACTCGATTATTTACGTAAAGGCCAAGTTTCTTATACTAGCACTATGAGCGACTTAGTGTTGCTTACCATGGATAGGGTTAAAGCTTTTGTTGAAGGGGTAATGGCCAAAGGCAAAACAGAATACGACGAGAAATTACATAGTCAATTGGTGTTGGCCATTAGCCGGGTAACACCAGATAACGTGGCTGAACACGAACAAAAACTAACCGAAGCGGTATTACTGTTAAACCCTGCCTTGGATGTGGTTGCAAAAGCCGATGATCCAAAAGCGGTGCAAATTAAACCGCCTACTTTGGCAACCACCGGTATTCCTAAAGACATCAGTAGCGAGAAAAAACTCGATGTATTGTTTTTTCGCGATCTTATGCAAACCATTGAGCGCCGGTCAAACTACTGGGGTGGGCGAGGCGATAGAATAGCGAAACTCGCCATGTATATTAACGACGTAGCGGGTAACCCTATTGATGAAGATCAGCTGGCCGTTGCAAGCTATGTCCACGATTTCGGCATGGCATTTATGCCGCTTAAAATACTGCATAAAGAAGAAGCACTTAGCGATATTGAATTTAATTTAATGCGTTCTCACGTGTATAAAAGCGCCCGTTTGCTCGAACATCTTGAACAGTGGGATATGGCGCGGAAAATTGTAATGCAGCATCACGAACGAACCGATGGCACCGGCTACCCATTAGGCCTAAAAGAGCCTGATATTTGTGAAGGCGCGAAACTGCTCGCTATCATAGACACCTATGATGCCATGACCCATTCGCGGGCGCACAACGAAGATAAGTTACTGTCGAAAAAAGAGGCCGTGATTGCAATAAACCGATCCGCAAAAGGTCAGTTTAGTATGAAGTGGGTAAGGCACTTTAATCAAGGTATGACCCATCTGTTGACTAAAGGGCATAAATTTTAGCGCTATTCGGGCAGTTAACTCGAGTATTATTGAGGTTAAGGGAGTAGCGCCTCGTTTGGCTACTCCCCTTTAATATTGGTTAATTAATATCTAACTCTTTTAGTTTTCTGGTAAGGGTATTACGCCCCCACCCAAGACGTTTGGCGGCATCTTGTTTGTGCCCATGGGTATAGTGTAATGCGCGTTCTAACATTATCTTTTCAAACGTCAGCATGGCGTCGTTAAGTATATTATGGCGGCCATCCCTCAATTGCTTATCAGTCCAGCTCGCCAGTAGTTCGGGCCAATCTCCGGCAGCTGAACTTGGCTTCTCTATACTACTTTCACCGTGAATCTCTGGTGGGAGATCGCTGGGTAACACTTCTTGTCCGCTTGCCATAACAGTAAGCCAACGAGATACGTTTTCAAGCTGCCTTACGTTACCCGGCCACGGTAATTGGGCCATAACCTTTTCGGCTTCTTTACTAAGTAGCTTCGCTTCTACATCAAGCTCTTTCGCTGCTCTGCGCAAGAAGTGGCGCGCCAGTAAGGGGATATCTTCACGGCGTTCAGCAAGTGAGGGAAGGTGCACACGAATAACGTTAAGACGGTGAAATAAATCTTCACGGAACTTACCTTCTGCAACACGTTGCTCTAAGTTTTGGTGAGTCGCGGCGATAATACGCACATCTACGGTTACTGATTGATGCCCGCCCACACGATAAAATTGTCCATCGGCCAATACGCGCAGTAAGCGTGTTTGCACATCTAGGGGCATATCGCCAATTTCATCTAAAAATAAGGTGCCGCCATTGGCTTGTTCAAAGCGTCCCTGGCGTGTAGTTTGGGCGCCGGTAAACGCGCCTTTTTCGTGGCCAAATAGTTCCGATTCCACCAAGTCGGCAGGAATAGCTGCCATATTTAGCGCGATAAACGGGTTATTAGCCCGTGGGCTATGGCGATGAAGCGCATGGGCCACAAGCTCTTTACCGGTGCCAGACTCCCCGTTAATTAACACACTTATCGACGAGCGAGATAACCGGCCTATTGCACGAAAAACTTCCTGCATAGCCGGCGCTTCCCCAATAATCTCAGTTTGCGTTTCATCGGGTACAGCCTGATGGGTTTTAGACTGTTCTCTGGCGTGGGCTAACGCGCGCTGAGTAAGGGTGACAGCTTCATCTATGTCGAAGGGTTTGGGCAAGTATTCAAACGCACCTTTTTGATACGCATTTACCGCACTGTCTAGGTCAGAGTGAGCGGTCATAATAATAACCGGTAACATAGGGTGTGATGTATGTACTTCGTTAAGTAACGTCATGCCATCCATTTGGGGCATGCGAATATCTGAAATAATGACTTCAGGTGCTTGTCCGCTTTGCAACTGTAGAAGTAAATCTTCGGGGTTTTCAAAACTTAAACAGCCGATATTAGCAGCCTGTAAGGCCTTTTGTAGCACCCAACGAATTGAACTGTCATCATCGACAATCCATACAGATTCATTCGTCATTGCCTGTCTCCTTACGATCAATTGGTATATAAATAGTGAATTCTGTGTGTCCTGGGTGGCTATCGACGTCGATTTTGCCACCGTGGTGGTTAATTAGGGTTTGCGATATGGACAGGCCTAGCCCGCTACCATTTTGCTTACTGGTTACCATGGGGTAAAACAGCGTATCTTTAATTTGTGACGGTATACCTGGCCCGTTGTCGACAATTTTAATCTTGGCAACTAATGAGTGACGTTTGGTTTGGATTGTCATTTGACGTTCTATCCGTGTAACCAAACGAATTTCGGGGTTTTGCGTTTCGCTTTCAAGCAAGGCTTGTACGCTATTTCGCGCTATATTTAACACCGCCTGCTGGATCATATCGGGGTCGATGACCAGGTCAGGAATACTTGGATCGTAGTCGCGGATAATAGTAATGGGGTTGTCTGAGTCTACCCGCATTAGGCGACGTACTTTTTCCAGCGATTGGTGAACATTACATTCTTCGAATCGTGGCAGTGAATTAGGCCCTAACAGACGATCTACAAGGTTGCGCAAACGATCAGACTGCTCAATGATCATTTGGGTAAATTCTTTATGTGATTCACTTAACTCTTTTTCGAGAAGTTGTGCAGCACCTCGAATTCCCCCTAATGGGTTTTTAATTTCATGGGCTAAGCCTCTAATCAATTCCCGTGCAGCATAATGTTGTGCGTTTTGTAAGTTTTCTCGTGAAATTCGTTTTTGTTGATCTATGGTTTTTACTTCAAACAAAAGCCGTGCACCTTCCTGACCCTGCAGGTTGGTTACGGTTAAATCAGCCATTACGTTTCGGTTGTCCCGAAACGACAAGCGTATTTCATTTTCAGTAAAATCTTCGCCATGGCGTATGGCAGCGCGTAACCGCGTGGTTTCGATGGTGCCGGGCATGAAAAATTCGCTGAGTAAGTGTCCATAAAGCTGTTTTCTTCCGGTTTCAAACAGCGCTTCGCCGGCATGGTTGGCGTAGACAATGTTTAGTTTCTCATCAACCATCACCAACGCTGTATTTAAGCTATTAAGTAACTGTTGTGTTTCTAACTCGGTAGGATGCATCCGAGCTTATCTCCTTGCACATTATTGGTGCAGTATAGCGCAAGTGAAATATTAACGTGCAATCGAATACTTTTTAATATTTCTCTTGAACCGCCATGGTGCGGGCGGTGCGCTATAATTGAACCCTAGTTATTGTTTATCAACACTGACGCTTGATGCAAAAACAGTGTTCTAACTTCTGACGATGCAAGAGTCTTGCCCTTATTATTGATTACCTTAACTTGGTAGTTATGGGCGCCACGAGGCAGGCCTTGTAACGCAAATATGCCCGTGGTATTGGTGGCTTCTATGGTGCCGTTTAACACAAGTTGGTATTGTGGGGCGAAAGGCCGTTTAGGCTGAATAGCGCGAATAGTAACGTTGCCGCTATTGTCTCTTACCGTAGCGTCTGGGGCGGGGAAAGCGATATTTACCGCGTAGTGAGATTGTGAGGATTGCTTGTCTGCACTGATTTGGGCAGCGGGAAGAGCGGGCTCATGATGATTAACCACATTTTTCGTTTGTGACGAGAATGTTAGTGGCGTGGCATCGGTGCTCGGGCTATCGGTATACAGTATGCTGCCGTCTTGTTGCTTCACTTGGTATATTTTTGCGTCTTGATTTCCTTCCTGTTCCTCTACAGCAGATGATTGCGGTAAGGCAAACGATAGAGGAGGGGGGGTTAACCCAAAAATCAGCGTTAAATAGAGCGGGGCACGTATGCTCATTACAAAGGGCACCAAAGACAACAATAGTATAATAGTAGGAAAGGTTGAGGCATAAAAAAAGCCCGCAAGCGGGCTTTTGTATAAATGCTAATACGTAACAGCTTATACGCTGTAGTACATGTCAAACTCAACGGGGTGAGTAGTCATGCTAAGTGTCGTAACTTCTTCAGATTTAAGATCGATGTAAGCATCAATCATATCATCAGTCATTACGCCGCCCGCTTTAAGGAATTCACGGTCGTTATCTAGCGCTTCAAGTGCCATTTCTAGCGAGCTAGCAACAGTTGGGATTTCTGCAGCTTCTTCTGGAGGAAGATCGTATAAATCTTTATCCATAGAATCGCCAGGGTGGATCTTGTTCTTAATTCCGTCAAGGCCAGCCATAAGCATTGCAGTAAATGCAAGGTAAGGGTTAGCTGTTGGGTCAGGGAAACGTACTTCGATACGACGGGCTTTATCACTCGTTACGTAAGGAATACGAATTGAAGCAGAACGGTTACGCGCTGAGTAAGCCAGCATTACTGGCGCTTCGAACCCTGGAACAAGACGCTTGTAAGAGTTGGTCGAAGCGTTAGCGAAAGCATTGATTGCACGTGCGTGCTTAATGATACCACCAATGTAGTAAAGCGCTTCTTCAGAAAGACCTGCATACTTGTCACCTGCAAAGATGTTTTTACCATCTTTAGAGATAGATTGGTGACAGTGCATACCCGAGCCGTTGTCACCAACAAGTGGCTTAGGCATAAAGGTCGCTGTTTGACCGTAAGCATGTGCTACGTTGTGAACAACATACTTATAAATTTGGATTTCATCAGCTTTCTTAACAAGGGTGTTAAATTCGCAAGCGATTTCGTTCTGACCTGCCGTGGCTACTTCATGGTGGTGAGCTTCGATAACCAAGCCCATTTCTTCCATAACCATACACATAGCAGCACGAATGTCGTGCGCTGAGTCTACAGGTGGCACTGGGAAGTAACCGCCTTTTACGCCAGGACGGTGAGCCATGTTACCGCCTTCAAATTCTTCACCTGAGTTCCACTTCGCTTCAGCAGAATCGATCTTGTAGAAAGAACCCGCCATATCAGTATGGAATTTCACGTCGTCGAACAAGAAGAATTCTGGTTCTGGACCGAAGAATACAGTGTCACCGATACCGGTAGACTTAAGATACTCTTCTGCGCGGCGAGCAACAGAACGCGGGTCGCGCTCGTAACCTTCCATAGTGGTAGGTTCTACGATGTCACAACGAACATTTACTTGCGTTTCTTCAGCAAATGGGTCAACAACACAGCTTTCAGCATCTGGAAGAAGAACCATGTCCGATTCGTTAATGCCTTTCCAGCCTGAAATGGAAGAACCGTCGAACATTTTTCCTTCTTCGAAGAAGTCTTCGTCAACTTGGCTCGCAGGGATAGATACGTGTTGCTCTTTACCCTTAGTATCGGTAAAGCGTAAATCGATAAATTTAGCTTCACTTTCTTTAATCAGCTCTAATGCCTTTTCTACTGACATCGTGTCCTCCAGGTTTATTGTAAAAATGCAGAGTGATCAGCCTCACCCTAACAGTGGTAAAATTGAAAGCGATTATCATGCCATTTATCGCTAAGCGTATTTTTGTGGCTTGCAAGGGCACAGGGCCCTTTATTCATGCATTAATTGCATCATAATGGTGCATTGCTGCACTTATGTGGTGCTTGTAGGGCAATCCTGTTTGCAAGCGTAGAATACTTAGCGCGGTGCTGCCACATAGTCGCCCAATAAAATGTGATCTAATGTTTTACACGAGGTATTGGTACAGGTCTATAATATGAGATGATTGGTACTTAAATCGGGGAAGTTTTACATAATACCGAAAAAAAGTGCGCAAACGTCGAGGTTTTTCTGTACAATCCGCGAAAATTTCTCTATCTGCATTTTTTTGCAAGAATCTAGTATATGCTATTTCGGCATGTATCGATTTACACAGGCTCTATATATAAGCATGAATACCACTGATATTAGTAAATTGCGTAATATCGCAATCATCGCCCACGTTGACCACGGTAAAACTACTCTTGTAGATAAGCTGTTACAACAGTCTGGCACCCTTGAATCTCGCGGCGAGCAAGAAGAGCGCGTAATGGACTCGAATGACATCGAGAAAGAGCGCGGTATTACCATCTTGGCTAAAAACACTGCTATTAACTGGAATGACTACAGAATCAACATTGTAGATACGCCAGGACACGCCGATTTTGGTGGTGAAGTAGAGCGTGTTATGTCAATGGCTGACTCGGTACTCTTGCTTGTTGATGCACAAGAAGGCCCAATGCCACAAACGCGCTTCGTTACACAAAAAGCGTTTGCACAAGGCCTTAAACCAATCGTTGTTATCAATAAAATTGATAAACCAGGTGCACGCCCTGATTGGGTAATGGATCAGGTATTCGATTTGTTCGATAACCTTGGTGCTACCGATGATCAGCTAGATTTCCAAGTTGTTTATGCTTCTGCACTTAACGGTTGGGCGTCATTGGATGCTGATGAGCCTACGGAAGACATGACACCACTTTTCCAAACTATTGTTGATCAAGTAGCGGCACCTGACGCTGACATCAATGGTGGTTTCCAAATGCAGATTTCACAGCTTGATTATAACTCCTATGTAGGTGTAATCGGTGTGGGTCGTATTAGCCGTGGTTCAGTAAAAACTAATCAACAAGTCACCATAGCTATGGCTGATGGGAAAACGCGCAGCGGCAAAGTTGGCCTTGTGTATGGCTACCTTGGTCTTGACCGTCATGAAGTTGAGCAAGCTAATGCAGGCGATATCATCGCGATTTCAGGTTTGGGCGAGCTTAAAATTTCTGACACCATCTGTGATGTAAACGCAGTAGAGGCGTTGCCTCCACTTTCAGTTGATGAGCCAACGGTTACCATGACCTTCCAGGTTAATACTTCACCTTTTGCAGGTAAAGAAGGTAAATACGTTACCTCACGTAACATCTTAGAGCGTTTGAATGACGAGCTTGTTCATAACGTAGCATTACGTGTAGAAGAAATGGCTGATCCTGATAAGTTCCGCGTATCAGGTCGTGGTGAGCTTCACTTAGGTATTCTTATTGAGAATATGCGTCGTGAAGGTTACGAACTAGCGGTATCTCGTCCAGAAGTAATCCTAAAAGAAGAAAATGGCGAAACCCAAGAGCCGTTTGAAACCTTGACCATCGACTGTGAAGAACAACATCAGGGTTCTATCATGGAGCAGCTTGGTCTGCGCAAGGCTGAAATGACAGATATGTCGCCAGATGGTAAAGGTCGTGTTCGTATCGACTTTATCATTCCTAGCCGTGGCCTAATCGGCTTCCAAACTGAATTTATGACTATGACGTCAGGTTCTGGCTTGCTGTACCACACATTTGATCATTATGGTCCATACAAAGGTGGTATTATCGGTAAGCGTAAGAATGGTGTTCTTATCGCCAACGCTAAAGGTAAAGCACTAACTAACGCATTGTTTAACCTACAAGAGCGTGGCCGTTTGTTTATCGGTCATGGTGTTGAAGTTTACGAAGGTATGGTTATCGGTATTCATAGCCGTGACAATGACCTTACCGTGAACGCGCTAAAAGGTAAGCAGCTTACTAACGTTCGTGCCTCAGGTACTGATGAAGCACAAACACTTGTGCCACCAGTAAGAATGTCGCTTGAACAGGCACTTGAGTTTATTGATGATGACGAACTTGTAGAAGTTACGCCAGAATCGATTCGTATACGTAAGAAACTTCTTACTGAAAACGAGCGTAAGCGTGCATCTCGTGCGCCTAAATAAGAGTATAAACGCCTAGGGGTTTATACTCTTATGGAAAAAAGCCAACCTGAGGGTTGGCTTTTTTTTTCGTTACGCTAAAAAGTATAGCTTAAAGGTTAATTGGCAATCACGCCGACGACCTCTATCATTAAACGATTAAATCACTGCATAAGGTTAGTTCTGTGCTCTCAGTTGCTGTTATTGAAGACGACCTTGTTACCCTCGATATTATTACTAATGCGTTAGAAACCCGTCTTGGGGCAACCGTTTATCCTTTTAGTAGAAGTAAGGTTGCGCGAGAGTTTTTGCTGCGCCAAAACGCTTCAACGTTAAGCCTTGTTATTAGCGACCAAATAATGCCCACCTATGACGGACTGAGTCTATTGAAAGTATGTCGTGCAGCGCAATTAAATATTCCTTTTTTGCTAATCACAGCTGATCCTAACCGAAAGCTGGTTACAGAAGCCAAGCAATTAGGAGTAAGCGGCTTTTTAGCCAAACCGCTTAGTATGGACAAGTTAGCCGCCAAGGTAAATGCGGTCATTGGTGGATAAAAAAGTCCGAATTGATATAAGCAGCGCTAGTTTCCTTTGCCGTGAGTTATTACACTAGAGGCATATTTATTATGGTAATAGGAAGATAGCGTGACATTTAATTTCGATGAGACTCCTTCACGAAAAGATACATTTTCTTTTAAATGGCAAAAATACAAAGGCACCGATATCATTCCCTCGTGGGTGGCTGATACGGAGTTTCGCTGCGCAGAGCCTATTTTAGATGCGCTTAGCGCGCACGTTGAACATGGTAACCTTGGTTATATCTTACCTGCACACCATGGTGACGCGATTAACGCTGTGGTCCGTTGGCTAAACGACAAACACAATTGGGCTATTGAACCTGAATGGGTGGTGTGGACACCTGGGGTGGTGCCTGCATTCAATGTGGCCTGCAAAGCCTTTTGTGAAGCTGGCGATAAAGTACTCATTCAAACACCTAATTACCCGCCATTACTTGCAGCGCCTGCATTAAACGACTTAGAAAGGGTGGATATTGGCACAGTGCTCGACCCGCACTCAGGCTCAGATAACCCCCGTTATACACTGGACTTTGATGCCTTAGAAAAAAGTGCCGCGGATCCTAAATGTAAGCTGTTCATTTTATGTAACCCTATGAACCCTGTAGGCTCGGTTCTTTCAAAAGCAGAACTCGACCGCATTGCTGATATTTGTAACCGTAATAATGTTCGTTTGTGTAGCGATGAAATTCACTGCGATCTTATTTTAGAACCCGGTAAATCTCATATTCCAGCAGGCCGTGAAGCGAACCTTGCTGATAACAGCGTAACCCTGATGGCGGCCAGTAAAACCTTCAACGTCGCAGGGTTAGGCACGTCGTTTGCAATTATCCCCAATGCTACATTGCGTCGCCAATTTACCCAATCGGCGGCAGGTATAGTGCCTTGGGTTAATGTAATGGGTTTAGCAGCGACGCAGGCCGCGTTTACTCAGTGTGATGATTGGCACCAAGCACAATTAGCCTACCTGCGTGAAAATAGAGAGATGCTGCATACCCGTATTAATGCTATTGATGGGTTAAGTATGGTAAAACCCGAGGCAACGTTTTTAGCCTGGGTTGATGCCAGCGGACTTGACGTTGACAACGTGTTGTTATGGGCAGAAGAAAAAGGCGTAGGGCCTTCCCCGGGCGCAGATTTTCATAAGGCTGACCACTTCCGCATTAACTTTGGCTGTAGTCGCGCCATGTTAGAAGAAATTTTAGCCCGTTTAGAAAAGTAGCCTTTTACGTGTAACCAAGGGCCAGAGAGCTCTTGCCCTTGGTTGATTTAGCTTTACAGGATACTCCATGGAGGTTTCACTCTACTGTCTGTATCAAAGAAATAAGCTTACCACTTTATATCCCCCAAGCCCGACAACCGTGGCCACCACAAAACCTCCAGCGATATTGCTATAAATACTATTGCCGTATTTTCCCAATGTGGTTTTATTGTTCATTACCACTAACAAAAATAAGGCAATAATCGGCAGTAATAAACCATTAGTTGCTTGTGCAAATAAAATAGCAGGCAGGGGTTTAAACCCCACAGTAGCTACCGCAACGCCACAGCAGATAATACTAAACCAAACCGCGCGAAAGGCTTTGCTGTGCATATTATCCGATAGGCCTAAAGCACCGCAGACCGCATACGCCGCCGCTAAAGGCGCGGTGATAGCACTCGTTAGACCCGCTGAAAAAAGCCCTAAAGCAAAGAACCATTGGGCCTTATCGCCTAACACCGGCTGTAATTGCTCCCCCATATTAGAGGCATCCATGGTCGCGGCTTGATTAAAAAATGCCATCATAGCTGTAGCCATTACCACCAAGGTAATTAATCCACCCATACTTATCGCCTGTGCTGATTGACTACGACAGCGTTTTACAGCCTTGTCTTTATCTTCTCCTTCGGTGGATTTAGCCACTAGGCTGGCATGTAAAAAAAGGTTGTAAGGGACGATGGTGGTGCCTATTAGCGCTAAAACTGTGGTAATAGCATCGGCATTCAAGCTTGGCTTCAAAAACTGTTCAAACATTGCTGCGATATCGGGCTTAGCTACAATTAGCGTGAGTAAAAATACGCCAGCCATAATAAATACCAAATAAACCAGCACTGTTTCTATCCATTGGTAGCTGCTGGTCCAAAGCAATAGCAATGCGATAACGCCAAGAATTAATGCCCAGCTACCAGTACCAATGTTGAGAAAGGCGTCGAGTCCAATCGCGGCACCGGTTAAGTTGCCCGATTCATATGCCGCGTTACCTATACCTATCGCTGCCACAATAAGTGCCGTAAATAGCGCTTTTAATACCGGGCTTCTCACCATATCTTTCATGGCACCGGCAAGCCCTTTACCGGTAGCGACGCCGAGTCTGGCCGCCATATCTTGCAAAACTATGGTGGCAAAAATAGAGAACAACAGCGCCCATACTAGATGAAAGCCGAAGTTAGCACCCGCCAAGCTTGCGGTGGTAACGGTTCCTGGGCCTATAAATGCGGCCGCGATAATATATCCTGATTTATCTTTTGCCATGTGGACGACTCTTAGTTAAGTTTTGCTATCATGACAACAGGGCCGCGTACACGCAATAGTGTAACGCCTCCCTATTTGTCTGGTGTTTGCACTACGCAGGTTGGAATATTACCTAAGTAGAGAAGGCGGCGAAGCTTACAGGTTGGTAATGGTTACATGCAACCGTAGAAAAGAAGAGTAAATATCATGAGTTCAGTACCCATTGACACCCTTGCACATATTTATCAGCACGAGAACCTATCCTCAGTGCTTCCAGATAAATTTGAGGCCGATGGCATGATATTCGCCATTGCTGCGGCACCAGAAATACCTATGCCAGAAACGTGGATGCCGTGGCTGATAAAAAGCGCCTCAAGCGCCATGGTCGACGCTGAGGTTAATACGCTGGCAGATGGGCTTATGGATGGTCTTAGGGCACATCTACAGGCAATGCAGGGCCAAACAATATCCTTACCTCCACGTTGTCGAGCAACAAAAGACGGCTCAGTGCAGGATTCCCCCGTGGGTGCTTGGTTAACGGGGTTGTTATTCGCTCATCAGCAGTTAGAGAGTGTATGGCAGTCTGCATGGGAAAAGCACCAGCAAGGTGCAGTGCGAACAGACGTTACGGATAAAGAGTGTGCTGAAAAACGATTGTCACGGTGCCTTAAGTTATTTTCTACTTTAGCTAACGTGGAACTGGCAATTAAGCAGCGTTCCCCTCAACAGGCGCAAGCGCTAAAAGAAAATCTAAACCTTTTATGGAAGCAACTCCCCTCTGTGTTGCGCGACTATGAACACTTAGCGGGTGAGTTAGCAGCGGCATTGCCCAATCAATTTGAAATGTATACGAAAGCGCCTTAATAGTTAACGTTCTCTATTGGTTAGGTTCTGGTGGCGTTGGGCTAAGCTATTGCGTAATGACACTATATAGCGGTCTAATTCCGCCTTAGCGTTATCGTAGGCGGCGTTTAAATCACTCGAATTAGGTTCTTGCATAAGCGCTTTAAATGCTACATCGGTTTGTTCTAATAACCGCCTTAAATGTTGATTATTTTCGTCCATGCTCGCTCCTTGAGTGGTTACTATCGGCAAAGATGCTCGTATAGTGGGTTCCGTAATTTTGACAGTCAGTCCTGGCGCTGCGGGTTAAAATTTGTACTCATTACATTGTTATATATTACAATGGCTTAACAACTGCAAGGCAAACAATGCCCAAAATAAGTAATACAGGCGCTTCATTTAAAAACCGATAAAATTTGCTACTGTGTCTGTTTTCATCCCGTGCAAACTGTTTCATCAATCTAAACAAATAGAAGTGATAACTGTATATGGCAAGTAAAAGGACAATTTTAATGTGCAACCATCCCGACATTTTAAACCAGGTGGCGCCATAGCTAACAATCAGTGCAATACCAAAGGCAAGGGTGAGAAAGGCAAACGGCGTGACAAAATACCAAAGTCGACGTTCCATAACCTTAAATTCGTCTTTCACCACTTGAGACGTTGCCCCAGCGTGATAGACAAAAAGTCGAGGCAGGTAAAATAACCCCGCCATCCACGCCAGCATAAAAAAGATATGAAGTGCTTTAAACCATAAAATATACATGAATTAGTACTGTGCCTTCTGTAAAAAGCTTTGCAAGGTATTCCAAGTAATTACGCCGACAATATCGTTAAGCTCAAGATCGTAAATATACACGGCGCCTGAGCGAGCATTTTTCAAGTGTTCATAAACTTCATGCAGCGTACATTGTACGCTTAAGCCTTCCATTTCGTAATAACTTAACGCATTAGCATCATGCTCTAAACTCACATTATATTGGACCAGCCGATACTGCACATCTATTTCAAATTTTGACTGCTGAATAACAATTTTCGTCGGATTACTCGAAAGATAATCTAATAGGGCTTTATCAGGTGCGTCTACAAAGAGTTTATAGTCTGTGCTCATTGCGGCCAAAACGCCTGTTTTCTCTAACGATTCACGTATTGACGATATGGCATAGGGTAAATTCTGATACTCCAATTGGCGAATAAAAATAGACCGGTTACCGAAAAATTGGGTAGAAGTGACATATGCCGGCACAATGACAAGCATTGCAGGGAGAATGATTTGCGGGCTATAGGATAATTCCATTACCGCCGATAACGCCGCAAGGGGGGCGTGAAGTACCGCGGTAAGCATACCGGCGATCCCCAGTAGAGCAAAGCTACTGGTGAATTCTGGGATCTCAATAAAATAAGAAAGCGGCACGAGTAAAACCGCCCCCGCTAACATACCAATGACCATTACGGGGCCGATAATACCCCCGGGTACACCTAAACCAATGGCACATACCGCCAATATTACCTTAGCTATCAAAATAGCGCAGAGTAATAAGGTGCCTGGATCACGTTCAAATAGTTGTTCTACATCGATAAAATTAGCGCCTAAGGCTTCCGGTAAGAACATACCTACGCTACCGGTAATAAGTGCCGCTAAAACTAAGCGCCAAACCATAGAAACGGGTCTGAAAAAAGTCATAACCCGCATAAGCTGGTTATTAAAAAAGGTGGCAAGCATACCTAGCAATACGCCCAATACGATAAGATAGATATACATCCATTGACTGAACGCGGTAAATGACAAGAAGGACAATTCGTTTATCTCGCCAAATACAATACGGGTAAGTACAGAACCACAGGCAGCGGCAAGCATAACAGGTACGAAAATATGAATACGATATTCTCGCAGCACTACTTCCATTACAAAAATAACTGCGGCGAAAGGGGTATTAAATGACGCTGAAATTCCAGCGGCGATACCACAGCCAGCCATAATTCTTACACTATTATCTGGCAACCGTAGCCATCGACCTAAAAACGTACTGCTTGAAGCACCTAAATGGACAGATGGACCTTCTCGGCCCACAACAAAGCCGCCAGCCAGTGCTAACATGCCGCCGAAGAATTGGTTTATGGTGGTACGAAAAGGAATATGGCCGTAGTAATATTTTACCCGATGGATAACGAATGGAATGCCCATTCGATAATGTTTGAACCCGGTAATATAGGCAATAAGTAGGATAAGACCCACACTGATTAGCGGCATAAGTAAGAATACCGGCCACTCGTGGTTAAACCAGCTTTTAAGACTGCCGAACCCTGAGGTTTGTATCCATTCCACACACAGTCGAAATAGAATGATAAGCATGGCTGCACACCCGCCACCTATAATGCCTAATAAGCAAAGTTGAATTGAGGTACGTGGATGAGCGACTTCTTGTCGTAAGGCCTGCAAGCGCATGATGTGTTATGGTAAAGACAACATAACATCAAGCTTACCACAAACACTTTCAATTCATAATGTTAAGAAAGACAACAGAGTACTGATAAGTTAGCAGTAAAAATAACAATGACGACAGACGAATTAAAAAAACAACTCGGTGATCACAAATGGTCGCTGCTTATTGGCCTTGCTATGCTCGCCATGGTTGCCCTTGGCTACAATATCGCACGCAAGATTGACGAAGGTGACGGTAGAAAGGTCGCTGCCCAAAGAGCCACTATTGCCTTGTTAACTGATGAAAATAATCAGCTGACCACACGCGTAAATCAGTTGGAGATTGCACTCGAGTTGGCGAAAATGGAAAAGCAGGATATTACCGCAGCGTTAGCGCAAGAGCGTAGCGACACGGTTAAGCTAATGGAAAAAGTGGCGTTTTATGAGCGGGTGATGGCGCCGGAAAAAACGCAAGAAGGCTTTGTAGTAGAGGGGGTTAAAGTAACCCCCGGCAATAGCCAACAGCTATACCATGTAAGTATGGTGCTGCTGCAGCAAAGTACCAGCAAGCGCGTACTACGAGGAAAGCTTAATATCGCTTTTGTGGGAGAACAAAATGGAGAAACTGTTACCTTAAGTACGTCGGATGATAAGTTGACTTCTGATGATATAGCGTATCGCTTCAAATTTTTCCAAGCCGTTAATACCAGCGTAACTTTGCCTGAAGGCTTTACTCCACAGGAAATAGTGTTAACTACCACGGTCTATCAATACAATACGCGAAAAGGAAATTATACCCTTAGTGTTCCCTGGAACGTGGCAGTAGATGACCAAAATGAAGAAGAAAAGGAGATGCAGGGCCACCAATGATGGGAGAATTACACATGAGTGGTGAGGCTTAAGGGCGACTTCATAAACAGAAACGGCGAGCGCCGTTTCTGTTATATAATAAAGCGCAATGTAAGGTTAGCTACCGAAAGTAACCGTTCCTTTCATAAGGCTTATATGGCCAGGGAAGGAGCAGAAAAACATATATTCGCCTTCTTTATCTAGTTCGGCTACCGAGAAGGTCGTTGACGTTTCTTGACCACCGCCAATCACCTCGGTTGCGCCGATAACTCTCTCGTCGTTGGGCTTAAGATAATTGTTATCAAGACCCGCACTTACCCCATCTGATGCCACCGCTTGCGCATCTGCTTTCTTTGTCATTACCCAATTATGTCCCATAGACTGCTTAGGCAGGGCCCCGGTATGTTTCAAGGTTACAGTGAACTCATCACAGGAAGCGGGAATAGTTACCTTGCTAGTGTTAAATTGCATAGCATCATTACTTTCTACCGTAGTGGCACATTCATTAGCAAACGCAAACGTTGATGCAAATAACGCGGTAAAGCCGATGATATATTTCTTCATCATAAACGTATCCCTTATGGTTAACCATATCGATAGTGACATGGTCTTAGGTTTGAACTCTTCGCTCGTGATTACGCGATAGACGTTAAGCTGGATCACGTAGGTTATGTAGGTAGGAGGGGCATGACGTTGCGCGGAGGATGTGGTGTGTACACCCAGCGGCTTGTGTAGGAAAAGCAGTTGGCAGAGTGGGCCCTGCAAGCATACGAATATTAGCAGAAACGATGAATGACTGGATCCAACTTCAGCCATACTTAGTAGTGTCTAGTAGACTCGAATTTCATACGCTATAACGCGCTTACTATTTATAAGCCGGCAATGCGCTAACCATATTAAAGGATAAGGTTATGACAAAGACACGCACTGAAAAAGACAGTCTTGGGGAGTTGGAAGTCCCGATGAATGCACGCTACGGCGCCCAAACACAACGCGCTATTGAGAACTTTCCGATAAGTGGCGATAGAATGCCTGAGGCATTTTTACGCGCACTTGTGATGTTGAAAAAGGCAGCGGCGCAGGCGAATATGAAGTTGGAGGCCCTAGATAAATCGCAGGGCGATGCGATTGTTAGCGCATGCAACCTGCTATTAGATGAGCAAGACATTCGTAGTCATTTTCCCGTGGATATTTTTCAAACGGGTTCTGGCACCAGTACCAATATGAACGCTAATGAGGTGATTGCAACTATCGCCAAAGAAAAAGCTAATTGCGATATTCACGCCAATGATCATGTTAATTATGGACAAAGCTCCAACGACGTTATACCTACCACTATTCATGTAAGTGCCAGTATTGAAATAACCCAGAAACTCATTCCAGCACTGGAAGGCTTAATTGCTACCATTGAACGCAAGGCGAAGGAAGTCTCAAAATATTGTAAGACGGGGCGAACCCATCTTATGGATGCAATGCCAATAAGGATGGATCAGAGTCTTTCTGGATGGGCGTCACAGCTAAAACACCAAGTAAACGGGTTAAAGGTGTTGCTTCCTCAGTTACAAAAATTAGCGCAAGGGGGAACCGCGGTAGGCACCGGGGTAAATGCCCATCCGAAGTTTGCCGAGACCATAGCCGAAGAGCTTACGTTGTTAACGGGTATTGAATTTTCAAAAGCAGACAATTTTTTTGCAGTAATAGGCTCGCAAGATGTAGCGGTATCTGTGTCAGGAAGTTTGAAATCGTTGGCCGTTAGCATGATGAAAATTGCCAATGATTTGCGGTGGATGAACTCGGGCCCGTTGGCTGGATTAGCTGAAATCTCGTTACCCACGTTACAGCCAGGCTCATCCATTATGCCTGGCAAAGTAAACCCGGTTATCCCTGAAGCCGTGGCGATGGCGAGTGCACAGGTTATTGGCAACGATACAGCCATCACCGTAGGCGGCCAAGCCGGTAACTTCGAATTAAATGTGATGCTACCAATGATAGCCAGTAACCTGCTTAGTAGTATTAAGTTAATGACAAATTGTGCTGTGCAACTTGGCGATAAAGCTATTGCAGGCTTTACCGTAAACCAAGATAAGTTAACCGAAGCATTAGATAGAAACCCCATCTTAGTTACCGCACTTAACCCTATTATTGGCTACAGCCGTGCAGCCGAGATTGCCAAAGTCGCTTATAAAGAGAAGAAGCCCGTGATAGAAGTCGCTGAGGCCATGACAGATTTGTCTAAGGACGAACTCGCTCGCTTACTTGACCCAATGAAACTTACCAACAATCAAGACTAACCGATGGTGAGTGGTTAGGGGCGTTAATTGCCCGTTTAATGGCGAAACGCCCCTAATTTTGACATTCAAATTCTCAGCTGATAAATAATAGCTAAATACAGGTTGTTTATTGAGCACTTGGCCGATTCCTAGGCACTTGGCTATTGCCGTTAAGGGGGAATTTGATAGAGTGCTTATTCGCTTTAAGCCCCTTTACATGGGCGCTTGCGCAATAAGAATACTCAGGAAGAATTAATGACAGATACCTGCTTTCGAATGAAAGGCACTACGCTTACCAGTATAGTGTTGGAAGTCATCGGGTTTGAACCGGATAAGTTTGAATCTCAACTGGCTGACAAAGTGGCCAGCGCTCCACAATTTTTTACGCGTTCATCACTGATTTTACATTTAGCAACCGGCCTGTCTGCAACCGAATTTGAGTTGCTGGTGGCGTTGTGTCGGAAATTCAACTTACAGCCTATGGCGGTAAGAGGGGAAACCGAAGGGTTAAAAAACACGATAAACGATTTAGGGTTGGCCGATGTCAGCCAAAGCAAATTTACCGAAAGTACACTTAAATCGCCGAGTTCTTCAGAAACTGAAGAGGCAGTCGCCGCGCAGAAAACGCCAGTAAGTAAGCCGCCCAGCGCAGCGCAATTAAAGCCTGCGAAAGTGGTTAGCCGACCTGTACGCTCAGGACAACAAGTGTATGCTGAGGGCAGCGATCTGGTGATAACCGCAGCGGTGAGTGAGGGCGCAGAAGTGCTCGCCGATGGCAATATTCATATTTACGGTACACTGCGAGGAAGAGCGTTAGCGGGGGTAAAAGGGAATGCGCAAGCACGGGTTTTCTGTCAGTCGTTAGATGCTGAACTCGTTTCAATTGCTGGGCAATTTATTATGCATGACAAAGTAAAAGCCGCATGCTGGAAACAGCCCGCACAAATCTATTTGGAAGAGGACACGTTACGTATTGAGCCTATTGCTTAGCGATAACGTTTTCATCGAGGAATAAAAATGGCAAAAATAATAGTAGTAACATCAGGCAAGGGCGGTGTTGGTAAAACTACATCAAGCGCAGCAATTAGTACCGGGCTTGCGCTAAGCGGGCATAAAACCGTGGTTATCGATTTCGATGTGGGCCTTCGAAATCTCGATCTAATTATGGGCTGCGAGCGTCGCGTAGTTTACGATTTTGTTAACGTTATCAATAAAGAAGCTTCACTTACGCAGGCACTAATAAAAGATAAGCGTACCAAAAACCTATTTATCTTACCGGCCTCGCAAACCCGCGACAAAGATGCACTTACCATTGATGGGGTGCAGGCTGTACTTGATGAGCTGAAAAAAGAATTTGAATTTATTATATGTGACTCGCCAGCGGGTATTGAGCAAGGAGCTCAAATGGCCCTTTATTTTGCTGATGAGGCAATTGTAGTTACCAACCCTGAAGTGTCTTCGGTACGCGACTCAGACCGTATTTTAGGTATCCTACAAAGTAAGTCTATGCGCGCTGAGCAGGGTAAGTCAGTTAAAGAACACTTGCTTCTAACCCGCTACAATCCAACGCGCGTAGAAAGCGCCGAGATGCTAAGTGTGGCAGACGTGGAAGAAATACTGGCCATTCCATTGCTTGGTGTAATTCCAGAGTCAGAGTCTGTGTTAAAAGCGTCAAACCAAGGTCAGCCAGTTATTCTCGATGAAGAAGCGAATGCGGGCCAAGCATATGCAGATGCAGTAAAGAGATTATTAGGAGAAACGGTAGAGCATCGTTTTCTTGAAGCGGAGAAAAAGGGATTCTTCCAACGTCTACTAGGAGGGAAGTAATGGGTATTTTCGATTTGCTTAAAAAGAAGCAAAAACCGAGTACTGCCGCCGTTGCTAAAGAGCGGCTACAGATTATTGTAGCCCACGAGCGTAAAAAGCGAACAGAGCCGGATTATCTTCCAATGATGCAACAGGAAATTATTCAGGTGATCCGCAAGTACGTCACCATCGCAGATGATCAGGTGTCGGTGCAACTTGATAACAATGATGATTGCAGTATTTTAGAACTCAACGTTACGTTGCCAGACAGTTAATAATTATCATCGTATGGCACCTTCGTCGATATCCAATTGTGAAGCGGCCATTTTTATAAGTGATTCATCAAGCGGGGGCGGGGCTATCTCCACCCCTTCACTAAGCATAGATGTGATGTATTCAAGTGTATCTACTCGCGCTTGCCATTTATGTTCACCCTCAATCACTTTCCAAGGTGCAATAGCTGTGTGCGTGTTGTGCAGCATATCGTTTATTGCAGTCATATATTCACGTCGCTTTGCCCTATTATGTAGGTCTTCCTTTGCGAGCTTCCAGCGTTTATAGGGGTTGTGTAATCGCTCTTCAAATCGACGGCGCTGTTCCTCTTTTGATATATGCATAAATATTTTGATGATGCGCACGCCATCATCAGTTAACGTACGCTCGAATTCATTAATTTCTTGGTATGCTCTTTGCCATTCTTTTTGTGTGGCTAAGTTATCGATACGCTCGACTAAAACCCGTCCGTAGTGTGAACGGTCAAAGATTGCAAACGTGCCAGGGGAAGGTATTTTACGCCAAAACCGATATAAGAAATGCTTACTTTGTTCCTCGTGAGAAGGCGCTGCAATTGGATAGACAGTGACGCCCCGCGGGTCTAACCGTTCAGTAAGCCGACGAATTGCTCCTCCTTTCCCGCCCGCATCCCATCCTTCAAATACAATGAGAGCCCGCCTATTTTGATGATAATAAGCTTGTTGAACATGAAATAATGCCTGCTGACACTGCTTGAGCGCGTCTTTATATTGATCTTTTTGGTCAAAACGCGAGGGCGGAAATACGTCTGTTAACTGGGGGAAGGTAGGGGAAGACGCTCGTTTATCCATAAAATCCTCACTATTGTTATCGTCTTTGACGCAAAATTACGAAAAATGAAATCGCCATATCTATTTTGTATGTGGGTACTTCCCAACGTTGGGTAATATTCCGCCTTAAAACTATACCACTGCCGTGTGTTTATTGTTATTACGCGGGTTACCTATTACGCATTTAACCCATTGCTTGTTAAATTAAGTTTCACCCCAATAGTTGATAGCACTACGCAAGTATAAGATAATTGTGGTCAACAAATGCGTGCATGGGCACGATGTGAATTAAGAGGTGGGTATGACTGTACAAACGGCATTGCCAATTGAGTTTTCTGATGCAGCGGCTCATAAAGTAAAAGCACTTATTACAGAAGAAGAAAATCCGGATTTAAAACTTCGTGTGTATGTAACAGGAGGCGGCTGTTCAGGTTTCCAATATGGCTTTACTTTCGATGAGAAAGTAAATGAAGGGGATATGACCATTGAAAAAGACAATGTGACATTGGTGGTTGATCCTATGAGCTTACAGTACTTAGTTGGTGGGGTAGTTGATTATGTTGATGGCTTAGAAGGTTCACGCTTCTTAGTTGAAAATCCTAACGCCACCACAACCTGTGGGTGTGGTGCAAGTTTTAGCGTTTAGCGCATCACCTCGCTTTATGGCATACGTCGCAATTTAACGTATGCCTGTCTTTCCTTTCCCGTAATTTGCTTTTCTTACAGGCTGAAAGTTGTCTACACTAAATGATAGACAAATCACAAGCCTAGAGTAATAAATCATGAAATTATACGGTTCAACAACGTCGCCTTATGTTAGACGTATTCGAGTTATCTTATCGTCTGTTTCCCATGAGTTTATTGACTTGCAAATTTTCTCTGGAGAAGACCGAGAACTTCTCGCTTCCCGCAATCCTACGCTGAAAGTTCCCTGCCTTGAAGATGACGGCGAAATGATCTTCGATTCGCGCGCAATATATGGTTATTTGGCGGAAAAACTAAATTATGAGCCGTTAACGTGGGAAGAGGAAAACCAACTTACGCTTGTTGATGCGGCAAACGACTCATTTGTTCAGCTTATGTTACTTAAACGCTCCGACATAGATATTAGCGAGAACAAACTCTATTTCAGGTTACAGAAAGAACGTATTGAAGCGGTACTCTACTCGCTAAGTCAACAGTTAGAAGAGGGGGGCTTCAAAGGGTGGTCTTACCCTGAGATTTGCCTATATACAATGGTCGACTGGGTGCTATTTCGTCAACTACATGACATGAAAGACTACCCTCAACTTCTCGATTTTCACGAAAAACACAGAGATAAAATTGAACTCACTGCTACCGACCCTCGTGGGTAACGCCTCTACAGGCTAAGTACAGGGTGTTTAACCCTAGGGGCATCTGTTTGCTTTAGTACCCTTTGCTAAAATCAAACTGGTAGCGCAAAGGCAGCCCGTTTTTTAAACGTATAAAATTATCGACAAACACTTGCGCTACGTCATAAGGGGTAGATTCAGCGGCGGTATGAGACGTAACGGCGATATTTGGGTGATGCCAAAAAGGATGATTACTCGGTAGCGGCTCTTGCCTAAAAACGTCAAGTACCGCGAAAGCCGGTCTGCCATCATTCATACTTGTAAGTAGGTCATCATCTTTTACCGCATTACCTCGCCCAGCGTTAATAAACACACTATGGCGGGGGAGAGCGGCAAAAAAATCTCTGTCGAGAAGGCCTGTAGTTTCTTCTGTGTCTGGCATTAGATTAACGATGTGGTCGCAGCGTTTAGCGAACGTAATACGTTGTTCAGGCGTAAAAACGTGCTCTACGCCTTCAATCGCTTGCCCGCTTCGTGATAACCCAATTACGCGCATACCAAAACTAAGCGCTACAGGGATCAAAGCCTGGCCAATTGAACCTATGCCAGCGATGCCTAATACCTTGCCATTTAACGGTAAGCGTGGACTCGCTTCCCAAATAGGGGGCTGACTTGCTTGATGTTTAGCGAAAGTTTGAACGTTGCGGGCATATTGAAGTAAGTAAGCAAATACATATTCACGCATTAAGCTGCCAAATATGCCTTTTACGCCTGTTAAGAGGTAATCCTGTTTGTTCAGGGCGAGCAACCGGCGGTTTCCTGCCCACGTAGACTGGCACCATTTAAGCTGGCGACACTCAGGCACAACACGGGCAGCAAGATCGGGGGCGGCGAGCAGTAATGAAATATCCTCAGTACACACTTCATCGACGTGGCTTGCTACCTGTACTATGCGTAAGTCATCCCGTACCTCGCTGGCGTTTAACTGCGCGTCTATTTCATTCGTAAGTGCTGTCGCATCTTGGCTTAGAATTGTTAGTTCATATGTAGAGTTAGCCATCGTTTTTACTGTCATACATATACCTGAGTAAAGTTTTCTTTCCTTAATTTTGCCAGTTATCTTTCTGACTTGTGTTTTAAATTTGTTATTTAAGTTTTACATTTTTGTAAAAATAAACATTGAGCGAATTATGCAATCATCTTCACAGCACAATAAACCTAACCATGTAGATTCGACCACCTTACAACACGCTAAGGTTCTATCGCCTCGGCGTAATAGTACCGAAGCAGGCTCAATTGACGCCTTAGTGAATGAACAATTAGCTCACTTCGGTATTGATCCCCACTCGAATTACGGACAGGCTTTGTCAGAGACTGCGCGTCATCTTTATCATGCACAAGCCAATGTAATGCAGCTTTGGGATATTACCAGTTCCACACTGAGCTCATTGAACAAAGAAGACAGAGTGGCGTATTTTAATGCTAAAAAGTTTCTCTCGTTCCAGATCGCTAAAATTCTAGATACCTTGCAAAATCCGTTTCGAGCTACCTACCAAAGCTTAGCGGGCGGGGAGGGGGCACAAAGCCACTATCCCTTGTTTGATAATGTAACCGCACTTTTCTCCGCGACCCCGGTAGTTGTTCGCACAGCCACTTATGTATATGCATGCACCGAATGGGTGGACGACGCCTTTCAAGGAAAAGAGTTTACCCACCAAATCTATTCTCGTTTGCTAAACCCTACGAATATATCGTTGGCGAATGCCATAGTAGATTTAGAGGCAGGACCACATGCATCACACTATCTTGCGTGGAACTTCAATTCCGGTATGGCGGCAATCGATGCGGTGCTTTCTAACGTATTATCTCACGGTGATGTGCTTATAGTATCTCGCAATGTGTATGGCGGTGTGTACCAATTACTGCATGACTATTTTGCCCGTGCTAACCGTATGGATATTCAAATCGCGTGGTTTGACGGGTATGACAAAGAGAGTTTTGCAGAATTTTTAGCGACAACCCAGAATAAATATAGGGGGCGTTTAGATAAGGGGGCCAACTTGCACGTGTACCTTGAATCGCCTTGCAACCCGCACGGCTATGTTCTCGATGTACCTGAAATTTGTAAGCAGGCTCATGCAAATAACGCATTGGTGATGTTAGATTCGACCTTAGCAACGCCTGTATTGCACCAACCCTTGCAACACAAGGAAGAAAACGCTCGCCCCGATTACGTAATTCACAGTTACACTAAAGATCTGTGTGGCAGCGGCGCCACCACAGCGGGGGTGGTAATTGGCGCCGCACATAGAATGTTTCAACCGAAAGGAAGTAGCATAAATGGGGTGGATTGGTCACAAACCTTGTTCTGGGATGTTTACTACATTAAAGGGGCATTTTTAGATTCTGAAAAAGCCTTCGACGTACTAAATGGAATGAAGACGTTAGAACAAAGAATGCTTACAAAGGTGATTAATACCAAGGTATTTACCGCGTTTCTTAACGTCCACCCCAAAATACGCGTGAATTGTCATGGGTTACCTACCCATGCAAACGCTGGTTTACGAGAAAAGCAGCATAAAAATGGATGGCCATGTACGCTGTTCACTGTTGATATGGCCCCTGCAAACCTTCCTAAAGACGTATTTACCCGCTTTTTTGACGCACTAGAGCCAGCCTTCAGTCATCAGGTATCTATCGGTCAAAGCAATACCATTATTCTTTGCCCCGCCTTAACCTCTCATTCAGAACTTAGCAGTGACGAACAAAAAAAAGCGGGTATCGATTTAACGACTATGCGTATTGCAATGGGCACCGATAACGTCAAACAACAGATCGCGCATTTTATGCTGGCAGCCAAGCATTTCATTGCCCCCCATACCCCCGATTTTTGTGAGCACTTTATGAGCTATGCTGATATTGATGCACTGTATACGGCTATAAGTGCTGAGGTATGCGCTCAGCATTTTGCTAATACTCCTTCTATGGCTAAGCTCATGGGGGGGCTTGACTAACTTTGTTACTCTTAAAAATATAGAGCGGCCTTTTGCAGGGCAAATAACGATCCTAAAGAATCGGTAACTAGTAGCTAATAATACTCTTGAAAGCCTGTGCTAACAGGCTTTGGTATTTGATAGGCGCTACTTATGCATCAATTTACACTTGAAACAACCATCCACGCTCCGCTGCCACTGGTATTTACATGCTTTTATGAACCCGAATATCTTAGTGAATGGTTTGCGCCTGGCGATAGCGTGGTTTCGCAAGTTATGAGTGACTTTAAAGAAGGCGGAAAATACCGGATTAAAATACAAACCCCTAGCGGAGAAGAAACCACCTTAGAGGGCGAGTACATTCAGATACTGACAAATGAAAGACTCGTGTATTCCTGGGCGCAGGAAAATAGTACCGAGTCGGCTTTAATGAGCACAGTTACTGTTATATTTGAAGGGCTTACGAGTAAAGACGTAGAGATCACTCTTGAGCAAATAGGTTTTACTAACCAAGATTCCTGTCGACACCACCAACAGGCTTGGCTGTCTTGCTTTGAAAAGCTAGCGATTTTCGCCCAACGTTATAGCAATACACATTCCCGTTAGCAGGATAAAACACAGGCGCTAAATACCAACAATAAAATGGGCGCGTAAAAACGCGCCGATTAGATTGGTTAGGTTAGGGAAGAAAGGGCGTCTTTACCTGTTTTTTCACGATAAGTCGGGAAGTCGGTATATCCTTCTTCGCCACCCCCGTACCATTGCGAAGGATCGTCAAACGCGGCTAGTGGGTAATCGTGTTTGAACCGCGTGGGCAAGTCGGGGTTTGTGATCCAAGGGCGACCAAACGCAATCATATCGGCGTCACCATCCTCAATTCGTTTCTCTGCGTCTGTTTTGGTGTAACCACAATTGCCTATTAGCATGCCGTCATAAAGGGCACGGAACTCCGCTAATGTCATAGGCTCTCCCCGCTCGTGAAAACCAAAGGCAAGGCCATCCATCACGTGCAAGTAGCCCAATTTTAACTTATTAAGCTGCTGAGCTACGTAGGTAAAGGTTGCTCGAAAATCATCAGCACCCATATCATTGAATGCACCGTTTGGCGATAAACGGACACCCACATTTTCAGCAGGCCATACTTCTAATACAGCCTCCATTATTTGATCTAAAAATCGATAGCGGTTTTCAAGGCTACCGCCGTAAGTATCATCTCGCTGATTGCTGCGGCTGTCTAAAAATTGATTGATCAAATACCCATTTGCAGCGTGAACTTCAACGCCATCAAACCCCGCAGCCTTCGCGTTAACCGCAGCCTTTTGATAGTCACTAATGGTGCGCTGAATATCATCAACGGTCATGGCTTTGGGGACTTCGTAAGCTTTCTTTCCTTTTGGCGTGTGTATTTCGTCCCCTTGTATAGCGATAGCCGAGGCCGACAGTGGAAGTGCTCCGTCATGAAAATCACTGTGAGAGGCACGCCCCGTGTGCCATAGTTGAAGGACAATTTTGCCCCCAGCTTCATGCACTCGTTCGACAATAGAACGCCAACCTTCAACCATTTGCTCAGTATAAATACCTGGCGAGTCTACCCATCCGTTGCCTTCTTCAGAAATGGCAGTGGCCTCGGTAATAATTAAACCGGCGTCTGCGCGCTGCACATAGTGATCGCCCATTATTTTATTAGGAACGCGATCACTACCCGCTCGGCCTCGGGTCATTGGCGCTAACACCATTCTATTGTCGAGAGATTTTTGTGCCCATGTTAGGGGCTTAAAAAGCGCTGAGTCTGTCATTATGTAATCCTGTTGAATTGATTTTATTTATCTAGTAGTGATTACATAAATGGTTGTTATATGGATTGATTCAAGCGGGTGGTTGAGTGCAAAAAATTCTTTTATAGTGTCAAAGCGAATAATACAAGAGGATATCGCGGGGGAGAAAAATATAATTAAAAGCACCGCGATGTCGCCGCAAATAGAGTCTAGATGGGAAAAGCTACCCATTCGTTAGCGCCCTATTGTGCCTATTGTAGGCGTAGGGTGAGTACTTAACTGGCTATTAGGCTACCCCCTGCAGTGAGTATAGCCGCGCTCTCTTAAGTGCATATTGCATATAACTGATTTTTTCCCTCTTATAGCGCAGAACGCCTGCTATCGACGTGGTATCAAACGTATAATTCGCTCCCTTACAATTTGGGAGTAATAAAACGTATGTTGGACTATGTGCTCATTGGCATAGCAATAATGGCCTTATTATGTGTGGTATTTGAAGAAGTACTACATGTCAATAAAGCCAAAACCACACTTTTTTTTGGCACATTCGCATGGATCCTTCTTTTCATAGATGCGAACAGGGGCCCTCATTTAGCCGAACTCAATGAACACTTAATTGAAAATATAAGTGAAATATCCACCCTCTGGCTGTTTCTTGTCGCAGCAATGACCTTTGTTGCCTACTTAAACCGCAAAGGCATGATTGAAAATATGTTAAATATCATCATGCCGCAAAAAATAACCCTTAAAAAACTGATCTTCTTTACCGCTATTTTTAGTTTTTGTTTCTCATCATTAGCCGACAACATCACCGCGACATTAGTATCTATAGCAATGGTACTATCGCTGGGACTGCCTTTTAACCAAACTATGCGATTCGCCGTGCTGGTGGTTTTTGCCGTGAACTCGGGAGGCGTCTCGTTAATTACAGGCGATGTCACCACTTTAATGATTTTCTTAGACGGCAAAGTCACCATTACCCAACTGCTCTTGCTCATAGTTCCTTCGCTTCTCGCAGTTTTACTTTTGGCATCCCTGTTGAGTATCGGCATGAAGGGAGCGGTGAAAATTAATAAGCATCGTCACGAACTACGCCATGTAGATTATGTTATAGCAGGGATTTTTCTTGCGACAATTATTCTCACGTTGGTTGCTAATGTGTTGTTTGCCATTCCGCCGATGCTGTCATTTTTAGCAGGTATGGCGGTAATGTTTTTGGTGGCTACCTTTATGGGTGAAGAGAAGTACGATGATCCTATTTTAGATTATATCCGCCTCATAGAATTCGATACCTTATTGTTCTTCCTTGGTGTATTGCTATTGGTAGGTATGCTCGATCACATCGACGCACTCGGTGCGTTGCTACTTGTATACAGCGTACTTCCTTCTACAGGCGCAAATTTTGTCATGGGGGTGCTATCCTCAATGATTGATAATGTTCCGCTAACAGCAGCGTTATTAAAGGCTGACATTGAAATGACTACCGCGCAGTGGATGGCGTTTACTTATGCCGTAGGTGTGGGAGGTTCGTTACTAATTATTGGCTCTTCTGCTGGTATTGTGACTATGAGCAAAGTGAAAGGGCTTACGTTTGCCAAATACGGTAAGTTTATATTACTGCTTTTAGCTGCATACAGTGCAGGTTACGCCATGGTATTGGTAATGGCAGAGTTGTTTTTAGGGGTTGGGTCTTAAGCCAGGACATAGGCACTTAACGCTCAGGAAAGGGCGGTACCCTATAGCAAAGGTATCGCCGTATTAGGCGCTTTTATACAAGGCGCCTAAAACTGCGGGTTTTGAGGCGCCGGTAACGGCGGGGACATTACCAGGTATATCGTTGATGTAAGCATAAGCTAACCAAGCAAACGCTGCGCCTTCAACCTGTTGGGGATGTATTCCAAGGGTGTGGCTATCAGATACATGATATCCCTCCAGCGCCTCCGATATATATGACATCAAGGTGTTATTTAACGCTCCTCCACCACAAGTAATAACTTCACTTATCTGATTATGGTTGTTTTTAATAGGTACATGACGTTGTATCTCATTGGCAATGGTACTGCCGGTTAACGCTAATAAGGTGGCTTGCACATCTTCTGGTGCTAGGTTGTTTTCGGTCTCCTTATCAAGGAGATGCGCACTACACTCGAAGCGATCCGCAAGGGTATTGCTTAACCAATCAATATTAAAATATTCCCGTCCAGAACTCTTTGGTGCGGGTAAGTGAAAATATTCATCCAGCATCAACTGTTGTAGAAGCCCTTGGTCAGGATGCCCTTTCTTTGCCCAGGCCCCGTTGTTATCGAAAGCGTGGTTTAAATGAAGGTTAATCCACTGATCCATTAATGTATTGCCAGGTCCTATATCAAACCCTTGGGGCGGCAATTGCTCGCATTTTGGGTAAAGGATAGAAATATTTGCAATACCACCAATATTAACAAGTGCGCGATAGTGTTGCTCTGACGCAAACACCGCATTGTGAAAAGCGGGAACCAATGGAGCACCTTGCCCTCCAAGCGCTATATCCTTGCGCCTGAAATCGGCAATAACGTTAATGCCAGTTAACGCTGCAATGGTATTGGGATCGCCAATTTGACACGTAAACCCGCGAATGGATGAGGCGGCAAAGTAGGCGGATAAAACATCTCGATTTGGATGGTGTCGCACAGTTTGCCCGTGGGAACCAATAGCGGTGATCTCGCAAGGGGAAAGGGAGGTTTTTTCAAGAAGTCCCAGTGTGGCTTGAGCAAAGGTTTCTGCCACCAGTCTATCGGCAATGCCTACACTGTTTAATTCGTCGGGCCCTTCGCTACAAAGCGAATTAAGGGCCCCGAGCAATTCACCGCTATAAGCAACAGAATGCGCAGCGAGCGTAGTGCATTCACAGGGCGAAATTTCACATAGGACGGCGTCTACGCCATCCATGCTAGTGCCTGACATTAGGCCAATGTATTTCGCCATAGGAGGTTGAGTTACTTATTTCATTGCTAACATTATGCGTTTATTATTTTCCAGTTGTGCCTTACGCACACTGGCAATTTCTAAAAACCTTTCACGTTCGTCTTCGGCAATAGGCTGCGACTTTGGTAATTCCACCGTGCGCGGGTTTCTATGTACTCCATCAACTAAGAATTCATAGTGTAGGTGCGCCCCAGTAACCATGCCTGTGCTGCCTAGATAACCCACTGTCTGGCCTTGTTTAACAGTGTCACCCACTTTTACCGCACGCTTTTTAAAGTGCAAATACTTAGTTGTATACTTTTCGCCATGCTGGATAAAAACGTGGTGCCCATTGTATTTGTCGTAGCCCGACTTTATTACTTTACCGTCGCCCGCGGCCATTATGGGGGTGCCAACCGCAGCGACATAGTCGGTGCCTCGGTGGGCTTTCCAACGTTTTTGGACGGGATGAAAGCGCGCTTTAGTGAAATTAGAGCTTACATACCTAAAGTTAACTGGCGCGCGTAAGAAGCTCTTACGCATGCTGCGCCCTTCGGGGGTATAGTAGTTGCCATCTTCATGCAAAATCGCACTAAAATGCTCACCTTGGTTGGTAAATTCGGCTGCCACTATATCGCCATACCCTACGAACTCGCCGTTTACATATTGCTCTTCAAACACCACATTAAAGGTATCGCCTGACCGGATTTCCATTGCAAAATCGATATCCCAACCAAAAATGCCGGCTAGGTTCATTATTTGATTGCTTGTAAGCCCTGAGCGAGATGCCGCATTCCAGAAGCTAGAGTGAATCTCACCTTGGGCGAAGTTATAGCGAATATCTACTGCCCGCTTTTCAAGCGCAGCAGTGAGTAGCCCTTCTTCATCACCCTGCGACGGACGAACAACCAGGGTTTCAGTGGCAGATAATTTATATTTAAGTTCACCAAAGCTACCGTCACTTTTTGCCTTAAAGGAAAGCTCATCCCCTGGAAGTAGGGTAACTAAGGTTTTAGTAAGCTCACCCGCTTGCGTAACGTTATAAACATCCCGTGCGGTAAAGCCGGCGCGTTTAAAGAGTTTAGCGAGTGTATCACCACTTCTAACTTTATATGTTTGCCAGCTAGACTCGTCTTCGTTAGTAAACACGTTTGTTGAGGGTGTTACGTGTAAATCTACCGGGTAGCGAACGCCCGTATCAAGCACGAAGGCTTCTTGGTGACGGCTAGCTTCTACCGGTTCGGAAGGCAAAAGGATTAATGCGCCAAGGAACATCGTCGCCACGGCTAGGCCGGTGCGATGTTGCTTAGGCAATTTATTGTAAAATTTTAGCGCCTTTGAAGAGGCTATTTTCTTTCTCATACTACGGTCCACCTGAGAAATGTTATGTGCACGACTCTATTTCACATACGTTGCTTAAAAATGCAACTTTTCTCATTATATTGTTAGCGCAAATTCTTAGTGGCTGTTTCAGCCTATTCTTCTCTATCGCTTAACCTAGGTACCTACCAAGGTAAGATAGGGTAAGTTTCTCAAGTAGATAACTGAAAATATGGATTTCATTATGCAACTTGACTGTTTGTAATTCGTTTTTTGACGCGCAAAGCTTTTAATGGTTCCCTTGTACGCGTAAAATGCCGCCAAACATTGAATTACTGTTATCAAAGAGTGTGATTAACTAATGAAAGATTGGCAAACAGCGCTAGCTGAGATTAAACGGGGCGTAGATGAAATTCTCCCCGAAGAGGATTTAATCGAGAAATTAAAATCCGGCAAAACCCTAACAATAAAAGCGGGTTTTGATCCAACTGCGCCTGACTTGCACCTTGGTCACACTGTTTTGATCAATAAGCTGCGTACATTTCAGCAGCTAGGCCATAATGTTGTTTTTCTTATTGGTGATTTTACTGGCCTTATTGGCGATCCTACAGGTAAAAATGTCACACGCAAGCCCTTAAGTAAAGAACAGGTATTAGAAAACGCAGAAACGTATCAGCAACAGGTGTTTAAAATTCTCGACGAAGACAAAACGGAGATTCGTTTTAACTCTGAGTGGATGGATAAGCTTGGTGCCGCAGGTATGATAAAATTGGCGGCGAGCCAAACGGTTGCTCGCATGCTAGAACGTGACGATTTTAAAAAGCGTTACAACAATGGTCAACCTATAGCCATCCACGAGTTTTTGTATCCGCTGGTACAAGGATGGGACTCTGTAGCGCTAAAAGCCGACGTTGAGCTTGGCGGGACCGATCAGCGTTTTAATCTGCTCATGGGGCGTGAACTACAAAAAGAACAAGGGTTGCAACAGCAATCTATTGTAATGGTTCCTTTGCTTGAAGGCCTTGATGGCGTTCAAAAAATGTCTAAGTCGCTGAACAACTATATCGGGATAACCGACGCGCCAAACGAAATGTTCGGAAAAGTTATGTCGATATCTGACGACCTTATGTGGCGTTATTACGACTTACTTAGTTTCCGTCCATTAGAAGAGATTGCGGAACTGAAAACACGGGTTGCTAATGGGGAAAACCCCCGCGATATTAAGATTTTGTTAGCAAAAGAAATTATTGCCCGTTTCCATGATGAAGCGGCGGCAGAAGGTGCGCATCAAGACTTTATCCAGCGTTTCCAAAAAAATGCCATTCCTGATGATATGCCCGAATTTGAAATTGCCCTAGGCGATGAAGGTATTGCCATTGGAAACCTGTTAAAGCAGGCCAGTTTGGTAGGGTCAACATCCGATGCCATTCGGATGATTAAACAAGGCGCGGTGAAAATTAACGGCGATAAAGTTGAAGATACCCGTCTCATTCTTAGCGAACCAGGCGAAAATGTTTATCAAGTAGGCAAGCGTAAGTTTGCCCGGATTACATTGGCGTAAGTAAACGGATTGGTTTTGCCACTTTATAAGCCCGCGAATATGACCTTCGCGGGCTTTTTTATTGCTGTGGCTATAGCTCAAGGATGGGAACAAACCCGCCGTAAATAAGTCTTTTCCCATCAAATGGCATAGGGTTTTCATCAGGATGCATACGCGGGTCTTCCATTACGTTACGCCATGCTTCGTCCCGCACCTCTTTTGAGGGCCAAAACGCGATAGAAAACACCACGGTTTCATCCGCACTTGCTTTCACCGCCATAGGAAAGGAAGTTACTTCACCGTCAGGCACATCATCTCCCCATGCTTCAATAACTTTCAATGCACCATATTCTTTGAATATTTCACCCGCTATTTTGGCATGTTTAAGATAATTTTCTTTGTTGCTATTGGCAACAGCAACCACAAACCCATCGATATATGACATGGCGTGACTCTCCGGTTCTCTAAAATACTAACCATAGACTATATTGGCGGCGGTTGATGGAAAATTACTGACTAAGCTTGCGCTATTTTCGCCCATTTATACAAGCCGCGTAACGCAAGCCGTCGACATGCGGCAAAGGGGTAACGGGGCAACGGCGATTGGTACAAGGGAAGCGAGGTATCTACACTATCACTATCAAGCATGCGTTTGACGAGTTGTTGTCCAGCATAGGCGGCGAAGGCGACGCCCGAACCACAATAGCCCATTGCGTAACCTAATCGGCCTTCATCATGGGTAAAAATACGTGGCATACTGTCTAGTGACACACTCACCCAACCACTCCAAAAATAGTCTATGCCAAGGGGTTTAAGGGCAGGGAACATGGTAGCCATTGCGTGATACAGGCGCTGTTGGTTCGTCTTACTATTGGCATTCTCTCCCCTCACCGCCCCGCGTCCTCCAAATAGCAACCAGCCATCGGGTAAAACACGGTAATAGTACTTCATCATTCTGGTATCCATAAAGCTCATGGGGGAGGTTAGCCCGGTAAGCTTTTGTTGCTCAGGCGTGAGGGGAGGGGTAACCAGAATACTTGATTGAACGGGAAACTGCCTATTATCTACGGCTTTGTGAAAGATTTTTGGGGTATAGGCATTAGACGCGATAATTACATTTTGCGCAAAAACAGTACCCTTAGTTGTCGCTATTTTATAGCCATCGTGGTGTTTAACAATGGCACTTACCGGTGTGTTGCAATAGAGCGAGGCGCCTAATTGAGTGCTTATTCGCGCGTATTCATCGGCGAGCTTAAGAGGATGGAGACAGGCACCTTGCGTTTCTACTGCGCCAAATATGCCCCGTATATCTAGGCGGGCGTCTATATCGCTTTTAGATAACAACTGAATTGAAGAGCCAAAGTGAAGATTCTGCCTGATGGCGTTTTGACGCAAATTATTTGCTTGCGCTTTATTATGGGCAAGTTTTATATAGGGGCCCTTGGTGAGATCTACATTCATCGCATATTGGCTAATACGTTGATGTAGCAAGGCTACGCTATCGTCAAACTCTCGCTGCATACCTAGCGCTATACGCTTGGAGAAGTTTTTTTCAATGGCGGCTAGCGACAGCCGTCCACTGCCAGATAAAACAAAGCCGGCATTTCGCCCAGCACAACCAAAACCTATATTGTTGGCATCAAGTAAAGTAACGTTTTTTTTTGCTTCAGCTAGTGCTATGGCCGCGGATAACCCAGTATACCCGCCGCCGATAATAAGGTATTCAGTGTCAATATTTAAGGACAATGAAGGGAAGCTTTCGCTTTGATGGGTTGCATGCCAATAACTGGCAGGTGATTTATCGGTGGGCGTTACTGAAGTGGAAATAAGAGGGGCGTACATGAAAACCTTATTATAAATCACTTATGTGTCGAAGGTTAGTATCATTTCGGCACCCTCACATTCGCAGTATGTGGGGCATACAGGGCAATCATAGCCCTCATAAAGAGACGCATGGCGCCATTTATTGGGGTGTTTTTGAACTAACACTCCCCCATTTTTGGTAAAGTATTTAAACGCACTATTGCCTGGGCTTGCTAACCAAATGTGGGCAAGGCCTGCTTTCGCACCTTGCTTTTTCGCTTGTGCTACTGAGCGTGCGAGTAAGGCACTCCCGATACCTGAACCTTGCATATCTGGTGACACGGTATTGCATTTAAAGTAGCAAACTTTATCTTCAGATACTGGCCATAAATTAGGTGTACACCATTGATCACGCTGCCATTTGTCATGCGCGTAGGTAAGTCTGAAACCTACGATAGTGCTTTTGTAGATAGCCACTAAACTTGCATTAATACCCTTGTGCCAGCTTTTATCGTAAATGGCTTGCAACGAGGTGGCACTAAGGTAATTGTCGCCCTGCACGTTATTCCCTAACCTAATCACTTGGTCGAAGTGCTGGGGGGCTAAGGTTTGATAAATTATCTGATCAGGATACATCTTTGTCTTTGGGTTGGTTTATTCCTTCAAGATGAACGTCTAACGCTTCCACCGAGATGAGGATTTCGCGTACTGACATCCACAGTGAATAAAGTAGCGACACTAGGCTGGCGGCGAACACCCAATTACCTGCTTGCTGGTAGGTTAGATAGATGGCAAGCATAGATACCACACATAAGAAGAAGCTGCCTACGCCGGCTATTTGCATACGTTTGATTAGCTGAATGCGAAGACGAAGATTTTTTATCTGAGCCTGCGTATTATCGTCTCGTTCCTCTTTTGAAAAGTTGCGAATAATGGTCGCTAGCGTAAGAAAGCGATTCGTATAGGCAAGAAGCAATAGGGATATAGCCGGAAACAACATGGCTGGTGTTGCAATATCTATTTTCATGGATGTCTGATTACGTGAGTGAATGATGCCAGTGTAGCAAAAATATAACGCATGTGTTGTGATACCCACTACCTTCAATTAACCGTGGGTTTTATTCACATTCTATCGATAGGCATAGCGGCTTCGCTCCAACCTAGCATGTCTCCCTCTAGATGCAATACCTCGGAAAAATCGTGTTCTTCCAATATTTTCATGGCCATTTTTGCTCTGCGCCCCGAACGACAGTAAATAATAATAGGCTTTTCTTTATAATCGTCGAGTTCGTTTAAGTAACTACCAATACTTTCATGAGGAACGTTTACAGCACCTGGGATATGTCCGTCACTAAATTCTTCTGGCGAGCGTACATCGATAAGTAGCCAATCGTTATTTTTAACCCGCTCCATGAGAAAAGGTGACGCCGCAACACTCTCACTTTTAGGGCGCGCTTTTGCCGTACATTGCAGTGATGCAAATAACGTTACAAATACCAATGTGGTTACAACAAAGACAACAATTCGCATGAGCTACCTTCTTTCATCCTGTTAGCCGAAAGTATAACTATTACGTTGGTTATTTTATACCCTTACATAGACTTTTAAGTTCAGTTAATAGGCGTAAAGAGAATCGGCTCGTAACATCAGGGTCTACTTGAATGAGTGGCGCCGTTAAATACGCCCTATGGGGGCGCCAAAATTTTTCTAATTGCGCCAACGACTGTTGGCTTGCTGCAACTAAACGTTGTGGCTGGCGGGTTAGTACTTCTTGCACGGAAACTTGGGGGTAGTCTACAGGGCTATCGGCAAATAAGGTGGTTGCCCCACATACATTGAGAAGTTTATTAGGCCAAGCGTCTTCACCTATCGTCATTAACGGCGCCGTCCATGAGTAGTAAAACACCGGCTTATAGGGCGGGTTTTGGTATTGTTGCTTTAGTGCGTTTAACTCAAGCAGAAAGGTTTTGGTTAGCTGCCTTGCTTTTTCCTCGGTATCGGTAAGTGCCCCGAGGGCTTGGATATTTTTAGCAATATCCTCTATCTCTGTTACTTTCGCTTTAAATACGCGAAAGCCTAGGCCTTCAAGGCGCTGTATATCTTGAGGTTTGTTACCGCCGTCCCATGCGAGTATTAATGTTGGGTCTAGGGCCACTATGGCAGCAAGATCGGCGCCTTGAAAATCGGCCACTTGAGGCAAACTTTTTGCCTGATTGGGGTAGTTACTATACGCGCTTACCGCCACTAAATTATCGCCTAACCCTAAGCTATATACCCATTCGGTGAGATGAGGCGCTAGGGTTATGATACGTAGTGCTTTAGACGCTGCCGAAGGTGGTAACTCTGTAGTGTCAGCATGGTTAGAGGTAGGAAAGAAGCACAGCAACAGTATTATCAATAAGGAAAATAGGCGCATACTAGATAAACTCGTTTATGTTTTGGGTAGAAACTGCAACCAATAACAAGCCTATGCTGGCTAACGCTACCACGATACACATGGCACTTATAATGGTGCGTCTGGCACGGATAATATCTGAGTATTTCACTTGTTTGGTCGTTCCTACTCGGGGATAACGGTATTTTTTATGATGGTAAATGGCGGGGCCGCCTAGCTGAATATCGTTTACACCGCCTAATAAAGCCAATAGTAATGAGGTTTTATCTTTCGCTGAGCTTTTCTTCATCGCATTTACCCCTCTTATTGGGTGAGATACCATTAACGTCGCGAGTGCGCCAACGATGGCTGGAGGAAGTACAAGAAGACTCACCAGTTTTCTTATTGGCGCGGCAAAATGGCGCATGGCAGGGGTGCGATAATGCCATTGCCAGCTCATCAGTAGCAAAAGCCGATAAATAAGCGCGCCCACAGGCCCGGTAATAACAAAGTAGAAAATAACCCCGCAATACAGGTAGAGAAATTTAAGCCATAAACTTTCAATTGCCGCCTTGGCCACACCCACGTCGGTTAACCTCGAGCAGTCTCGTGCAACTATGGTGGATAGCGTTTCTCTGGTTCGTACTTTTTTGTTTTTACCTATAATGGTTAGGAGTTTTGAAAACTGCCTGCGCTGAAAACCAAAGTCTATTACCACTATCATGATAACGGCTTCAAAAAAGACTGGGTATTCTGCCATGTAAACCAAAATGGCTACGCAGGTGACAATAGGTGAAAGCAATACCACGGCAGCGAGGGTGCCAGAAATATAATGTTGACCTTTTGGGTAATGCATTTCTGGCAATACTTTTTCGCCCATTTGTTTAACAATGTAACGCATTAAGGTAAGTGGGTGGCTACTTATAGGCCATTGCCACAACGCGTCAGCCGCTACCGCCAACCACAACACCAGAAGTGTTTGATAAGCGGAGTCGGTAAAGAAAGCTTCCATAGTTAACCGAGCGCTTTAACCATCGCCATAACAAGTTGCGCTGAATTTTTAGCCGCGGTGTCTAGGTACTCTTTGAAGCTTACCGACGACGTTTTTCCGGCAATATCTGACAACGAGCGAATAACTAAGAAAGGCACGTCCAGCATATAACACGTTTGGCCAATAGCGGCGCCTTCCATTTCTACAGCCTTCATAGCCGGAAAGCTTTTTCTTAATTCTGCTACAGCTTCGTCGCTACCGATAAACGCATCACCAGTACAGATAAGGCCTTGCGTAAACTGTATGCCTGAGAGAGTGGCAGCAGCCTGTTGAGCCGCTTCAATAAGTCGCTTGTCACTCACGTAATCCTCAGGCATCTGCGCACATTGGCCTAGCGCGTAGCCAAAATGCGTGAGATCGACATCGTGATGGATCACGTTTTGTGCAATTACCACATCGCCAATATTTAGTTTGGTATCAAAACCACCGGCCGATCCTGTGTTAACTACAGCGTCAGGGGAAAACTTCTCTATTAGGATTGTCGTCGCAAGGGCGGCTGCCACTTTACCGATGCCGCACTTTACTAACACAACTTGCATGTTATGTAGCTGGCCTTGGTAAAAGGTTAAGTGCTTCCATTTAGTTTCTGTAACGTCAGATAAAGATGCTTTAAGTAACGCAACTTCTTCATCCATTGCGCCTAAAATACCGATTTTTTTCATAGCCATACCAATTAATCAATAAACCTAATGCGCGTTCGCGCAGACAATGCCAGCAATTGTATAAGGAAAGAGAAAGAACTGATAGGAAAAAGCCTTTGTCACCCTTATAGAGAGCAACAAAGGCTAGGGGAAAAGTTGGTGCTATGCAGCAGCCCGGCTAGAACGCAATGGGCGGGTGGGGCGCTTGTTGGGTTCAGGGTTGTGGGCTGGTGTTTGGGCCATTTTCTTTTGAATGCGACGGTAAGGGAGCAATTTATTCTCTAGACACTCACGAATATCTTCGACTTTATAGCCAGATTTAACTTTAATTCTCGCTAAGGGGACACCGGCAGCGTCTAATGCGCCTGAAACAAACCAGTCTTTTTGCGTTTTATAGCCTTCTTTGCCCTGATTGTGTACAAGGTCGATGGCAAGTACAGGTGACATGCTTTGCTTGTCTACCAATACAAAATCAAGTTGTCGTGATGAGGCGCGAGATATAGCCTGACTGGCAACTTTTTTATTGGTCGATTGATGCACAGCAAGTACGTCACTTAGTTTTACGCGACACATAATTCTAAATTCACGGCCTACGGCTTGCTCAATTAAATTTAAAAATGAGTGTTCGACAGGGGTAAAAAGTTGTGGCTTACGTTTAAATGGGAAGGCAACGCCGCCATCCGACAATTTAATGGCACCTAATGCCACCACAATAAGTAACATCATCAATATAATTGCCAGTTCCATTGTAATCCTCGCATATCAATCTATCAGTGGCGTCAGAAAAATGACGATTTGTTGTGCCCCTAGTGGGGTTACTGATAGAAATTGCAAAGGCAGTGCCACAATGAACAAGGATGGTTTTTAGCGGAAAATTAATTCTAGGGTAGGCTATGTGGTTTATTAACAATAAGCACATCAACCTGCGTGCCCGTCTTATCGGGGGATACCACAATACGCACCGAATCATTTGTTGCTACAAGCATAGTGCGTTGGTTAACCGTAGATTGTGTTACTAATTGCGGATAGGCATTTTGATAGAAGGTAATAACCTCTTTGGGCGTGTGCTTAGTGAAATATACCAAGCTGGCAGGCAAGCTATCGTCGAATTGCTGGCATTGACGAGCGTTGGCAACCAGCGAGACCTCAAAAAAGGAAGCTGGGCAAGATTGGGTTACAGGAGCATTCAGTGCATGGTTTGCCGCCACGGTATCGGCGAGCGCGTGGCTTACCATTACGAGTCCGGTGAGTAAAAATATATTGGTGCTTTTACGCAAACCGCTTGTCATTATTTTCGCTAATCTGTCATCACTCTTTGAATTGATAATAGGGGGCTGACTATGTAAGTGCAATAGATAAATAGTGGCACAAAGTATGTTCGTAACATGATGGGTATAGGCGGGAAAACTATTTATCGTTCGGGGGCTTTGCTCCTTTATGGGAATACTGAAAAGCCGCATTGAAGGGCTTTCAAATACCAAAGCGATTTTGAAGGCGGCGTCAGGAGAAGGGGAACACTTACCTTGCACGTTCCGCGGTGTAATTTCACCACAATGAATGCCTGCCACAAAAAAGCTCGCCTAAGCGAGCTTTTAAATAGATTAGGTGCAATCAGGTATGGCTAACGTATGGTCATTCCACGTCGATTAAACGCCAATGTAATCCAAAATACCTTCAGCGGCTTTTCGGCCTTCATCGATAGCGGTGACCACAAGATCACTACCGCGAACCATATCGCCCCCAGCAAAAATTTGCGGGTTTGATGTTTGGTAAGCAAACTTACCGGCTGAAGGTGCACGTACCCGGCCTTTCTCATCTAGCATAATACCGAATTCGGCAAACCAAGGTGATGGACTAGGCTGGAAGCCAAACGCAATAATTACCGCATCGGCTTCAAGTACGTGTTCAGAACCTTCAACTTCAACAGGGCGACGACGACCATTAATATCTGGTGGGCCCATTTCAGTTTTTACCAACTTAACGCCACATGCTTTACCATTTTCATCCACGGCAATGTCTAAGGGTTGTAGGTTAAATTTAAATTCAACCCCTTCCTCTTTGGCATTTACCACTTCTTTACGTGAACCTGGCATGCTTTCTTCATCGCGGCGATAGGCACAGATAACACTGTCAGCCCCCTGACGGATTGATGTGCGTACACAGTCCATGGTGGTATCACCACCGCCCAGTACAACAACCCGTTTGCCTTTCATATCAATGAAATCAGCTTCGTCTCTTTCTAACCCCATAACCCGATTGGTATTGGCAATCAAGAAAGGCAGAGCTTCGTGAACACCTTCAACGTGTTCATTTTCAAAGCCGCCTTGCATAGATTTATAGGTACCCATACCAAGGAAAACAGCATCATAATCATCAAGCAGTTTTTGAAATTCTACGTCTTTACCTATTTCGGTATTCAGTACAAATTCAACACCCATTTCAGTAAATATTTGACGACGCAATTTAATGACATCTTTTTCCAACTTGAATGAAGGAATACCAAAAGTGAGCAAGCCGCCAATTTCTTCGTACTTGTCGTAAACCACGGGTTTCACGCCATTACGTACTAAGATGTCTGCGCACGCAAGACCCGCAGGCCCCGCGCCGACAATTGCTACTTTTTTGTCTGTCCACACTACGTCAGACATATCAGGGCGCCAGCCCATTTGAAAGGCTGTGTCTGTGATGTACTTCTCAATACTACCAATGGTAACTGCGCCAAAGTCATCATTAAGCGTACAGGCGCCTTCGCATAGCCTATCTTGTGGGCACACGCGACCGCATACTTCAGGTAAGCTGTTGGTCTTATGCGACAACTCGGCCGCTTCAATAATGCGTCCTTGGTTAGCGAGATCTAGCCATTGTGGGATGTAGTTATGTACTGGACATTTCCACTCACAGTATGGGTTACCACAATCTAAACAGCGGTCAGCCTGACCTTCTGTCTGTGACTGACTAAGCGGTTGGTAAATTTCTGCGAACTCGTGTTTACGCACTAAAATCGGCTTTTTAGGCGGATCGATACGTTCAACATCGACAAACTGGTATACGTTCTTTGCCATAAACTTTATATCCTCCTATTGAGCCTGAATGCGTAGTTCTTCACTTGAGCGGCTGATGTGGCCGAGCAAGTTTTTCACGTCGCTGGTTTTTGGCTTAATCAGCTTGAAGCGTTTCAGCGTTGCCGCGAAATCAGTCAGTAACGATAATGAATGGTCGCTACCCGTTTCTTCATAGTGCTGGTTAATAAGCCCGCGTAAATGTTCAACCAAAATAGCTTTGTCTTCTACAGGCATTACATCAACTAAGTCACCGTTAACACGATTATCTAAGTCTTCGTTATCATCCATAAGGTAGGCAAAACCACCGGTCATACCGGCCCCGAAATTGACACCTACAGGGCCAAGCACTGCGATGATACCGCCGGTCATGTATTCGCAACCATTGTCGCCAATACCTTCAACCACTGCGATAGCACCAGAGTTACGTACACCGAAGCGTTCCCCCGCACGACCAGCAGCAAATAATTTTCCGCCAGTAGCACCATACAAGCAAGTGTTACCCATAATGGCGCTTTCGTGTGCTGTGTAGGCAATGCCGCGAGGCGGATGAATAACCAATTTACCGCCGGTCATTCCTTTACCTACATAGTCATTTGCATCGCCTTCTAAGTGCATATGAAGGCCACCTGCGTTCCATACACCGAAGCTTTGACCGGCAGTACCGGTAAGCTCTACGCGAATAGGCGTATCTTCAAAGTCGTGGTTGCCGTGGTGTTTAGCAATTTCACCTGACAATAATGCGCCCACGGAGCGGTCGGTGTTTCTCACTGCATATTTCAAGGTCATAGACTGGCTGTTCGCCACAGCGTCTCTAGCATCACTAAGCATCTGTGCATTCAATTCGCCCTTATCCACCGGTGCGTTGGTGGTTTGCGAACAGAAAAGACGGGTATGTTCACCTTCTTTAGGTTGTGCTAATAGTGGCGATAAATCTAACCGGTTTTGTTTAGCAGTTATGCCGTCGATCACTTTAAGTAACTCAGTACGACCTACTAAGTCATCAAATCGCTTAACCCCTAGCGCGGCCATAATTTCGCGTACTTCTTGAGCGATGAACTTAAAGTAGTTCATTACCATTTCTGGAAGCCCAATAAAGTGGTCGTCGCGCAGTTTTTGGTCTTGGGTTGCTACACCTGTGGCGCAGTTATTCAAATGGCAGATTCGAAGGTATTTACAACCGAGTGCCACCATAGGACCAGTACCAAAACCAAAGCTTTCAGCACCAAGGATCCCGGCTTTTACCACGTCAAGACCGGTTTTTAAGCCGCCATCAGTTTGCACTCTTACCTTATGACGAAGGCCGTTTTCGATAAGCGCTTGCTGGGTTTCAGATAGCCCTAGTTCAAATGGACTACCGGCATATTTTACTGACGTTAACGGGCTTGCCCCAGTACCGCCGTCATAACCCGATATTGTGATAAGGTCGGCATACGCTTTCGCCACGCCCGTTGCAATTGTACCTACGCCCGGCTCAGAGACTAATTTCACTGAAATAAGCGCGGTAGGGTTCACCTGCTTCAAGTCGAATATTAGCTGCGCCAAATCTTCGATAGAGTAGATATCGTGATGCGGCGGTGGCGAAATAAGGGTTACACCAGGTACAGAGAAACGTAGCTGTGCAATATATTTATTCACTTTGTCGCCAGGTAACTGACCACCTTCACCGGGTTTCGCACCCTGTGCAACTTTAATTTGAATAACATTGGCATTAACGAGGTAATGCGGTGTTACACCAAAGCGGCCAGAAGCAACTTGCTTAATTTTCGAGTTCTTTTCAGTACCGAAGCGAGATGGGTGTTCACCACCTTCACCTGAGTTAGACTGTCCGCCCAGTCGGTTCATGGCAATAGCTAATGCTTCATGAGCCTCAGGGCTTAGTGCACCTATCGACATAGCGGCAGTATCAAAACGAGGGAATAAGTTTTCCGGCGCTTCTACTTCGCTTATATCGATTGCCTCGCTATCTGGGTTAAGAGCAAGCAAATCGCGAATATGCGCTGGCGAACGTTCGTTAACCAATTTTGCATACTGTTGATAATCACTGTACTCACCCGACATAACGGCTTTTTGTAGTGTACTAACTACATCGGGGTTATATGCATGGTATTCGCCACCGTGTACGTATTTAAGTAAACCACCGTGTTTTATCGACTTACGCTTAAGCCAAGCCACACGATTAAGGTTAATAATGTCTTGATGAAAGTCGTCAAATCCCGCACCTTGAATACGTGAGGTTACGCCTTTAAAGCACAGCTGCATCACTTCATTGTTAATGCCCACAGCTTCAAATAGTTTCGAACTGCGGTAGCTCGCTACTGTACTTATGCCCATTTTCGACATAATTTTGTACAGGCCTTTATTAATACCTTTACGGTAATTCAAAGTTGCCTGCATAGGGCTAATATTCAGCTCGCCCTTATCACACAGCTGCTCGATGGTTTCGTATGCTAAGAACGGATAAACCGCAGTAGCACCTAAACCAATCAGAACGGCGAAATGATGGGGATCACGAGCACTGGCTGTTTCAACAACCACATTAGCGTCACAGCGAAGCGATTTTTCTACTAAGCGACGTTGTACCGCACCTACTGCCATCGCAGCAGGAATAACTAAACGGTTTTGCTTAATATTGCGATCAGAAAGAATAACGAACGCGGCGCGCTTGTTTTTCACTAGCATTTCAACTTCGTTACATACTCGCTCAATGGCTTTCTTCAACCCTTCTTGCGGCGTGTACTGAAGTTCTACCACCTCTGAATAGTAATATTCAGGGTTGAACTCGCGAAGTTGTTTAAGATCGGTATACACCAAGATAGGAGAGTCGAATAAAACGCGGTTGGCGTAACCAGAAGTTTCGCTAAATACGTTTTGTTCGCGACCGATACAGGTTGCTAGCGACATTACATGGTTTTCACGCAATGGATCGATAGGAGGGTTCGTTACCTGAGCAAACTGCTGACGGAAGTAGTCGTACAGTGTACGTTGGTTTGACGACATAACGGCCATAGGTGTGTCATCACCCATAGAGCCTACCGCCTCTTGGCCGTCCTTCGCCAGAACTTTAATAACTTGCTGAATTTCTTCATAACTGTAGTTATACAGTTTGTGATACACCGCCATGGTGTCGTCGTCAAACACGCGTTTACCAATTAGCGAAGCATCAAGTTGCTCTATAGGCGTTAAATGACTAATGTGCTTGTCGAGCCACTCTTTGTAAGGGTGGCGAGTCTTCAGCTCTTCGTCTATTTCTGTAGAGCGCCAGATTTTACCCGTGTAGGTATCTACTGCCAGCATCTCACCTGGGCCAACACGTCCTTTTTCAACCACATCGGTTTCTTTGTAATCCCAAATGCCAATTTCTGACGCGAGAGTAATAAACCCGTTTTTAGTGATAACGTAACGAGCAGGACGAAGACCGTTACGGTCTAAGTTACAGGCTACATGGCGACCGTTAGTTAGTACGATACCCGCAGGGCCATCCCAGGGCTCCATATGCATGGAATTAAACTCATAGAATGAACGTAAATCGTCATCCATGGTTTTGTTATTTTGATACGCAGGTGGCACTAAAAGGCGCATAGCACGGAATAAATCCATACCGCCGGCAAGGAACAACTCAAGCATATTATCCAACGACGATGAATCAGAACCTTCAGTATTTACAAAAGGTGCTGCATCTTTTAAGTCGGGGATAAGCGGGGTTGAGAATTTAGCTGCTCGCGCCATCGCCCAGTCACGGTTTCCTTTAATGGTGTTAATTTCACCATTGTGAGCAAGGAAGCGAAACGGTTGAGCGAGTGGCCAACGTGGCAACGTATTTGTTGAGAAGCGCTGGTGGAAAACGCAGATTGCGCTTTGCATGCGCTCATCGGCTAAGTCATGATAAAAAGCAGGTAAGTCTTTTGGCATTACCAAGCCTTTATATATGGTGACCAAACCAGATAAACAGGCAACGTAGAAGTCTGGATCGTCTTCGAGACGTTTTTCAACACGTCGACGCACCATATATAGGCGGCGTTCTAAATCGCGTTTACGCCAACCCGCAGGAGCATTCACAAACACTTGTTCTATTTGTGGTACGCCCGTGGCGGCTAATTCACCTAGTACAGAGTGATCTACTGGCACTTCGCGCCAGCCCACTACAGCTAGGGTTTCTTTTTCGAGTTCTTCATTCAATACCTCGCGCGCGGCTTGCGCAAGGTCAGTGTCCTGACTTAAGAAAATCATGCCCACGCCGTATTTTTTGCTGAGTTTCCAGCCATTTTCTGCGGCGATTGCATGGAAGAACGCATCCGGTTTTTGCAGTAGAAGACCACAGCCGTCACCGGTTTTCCCGTCGGCGGCTATACCGCCTCTATGCTGCATACGATCAAGACCGTGTATTGCAGTGGTTACCAATTCATGACTGGCTTCCCCGTGAGTGTGGGCGATTAGACCGAACCCACAGTTATCCCGGGAATCATTGGGATTATATAAACTCATCTCTTAACTCCTTCAACCTTTGACTGGGTAAGGTATGCGTTGCGTGTAGATGCGCCTAGGTTTTGCGTATCACAACAGTGTTCAGACGTCTTCTAGTAGCCGGCAGTATTACCCGCTGTTTGCGCCTTTCTAGTCGTTATTTATTATTAGAGGATTACCAGTCGAATTCCGCATTTTTATGCATTATTGCTGTGCGGGCCGTACAAAATACCCATATTGAAAAATAAAATCAAACGTAAAAAGCAATGGCAGCATAAAGAATTCGTGGTTTGTATTTAATTTACTTCAAAAACAGATGTTTGCATAACTTACATTTGCTTTGTAACAAAAATGTTATAACGCTGTTTAAGAGGTAAAACGCATACTATTTAATGATAATAAGTCTCATTTGCCTTATGTAAATGAATAAAAATTCATCCATTGTCGAGTTTTATGTTTTTAGCGGGCGTTATTTTAAATTTTTATTTAACCGCGCATAAAACCGTCTAAATATTATCTTACTGCTATACTGATTGAAAATTGTACAGCGGTAAAGCGTCAGAGTCAGATATTTTCATTATAAGTAGAAATACTTACTCGCAGTAGGGGCTGATTAACTTCGATAGGGAAAAGCACTATGACGTTTCAACACCATCATGGATCATCGCAACATTTGGCTATCGCCGATCATCTTCTTAAAGGTGAAGATGTCTCCTTCATTCCATCCCCTAACACCTCGGGTGCTTTCCCGTCAGGCCTTCCCGATACAATTGTTATTCATTTTACCGCAGGAAGCAGTCTGTCATCGTCAGTTAATGTGATGACAAATGCTGACAATAAGGTGTCTGCGCACATGGCGATAGGACGTAGTGGTGAAATGGTTCAGATGCTACCGTTTAATAAAATTGCCTGGCATGCTGGGAAAAGCTTTTGGAAAGGGAGAACAGGGTTGAATAAGTACGCCATTGGCATCGAATTGGATAATGCTGGCCAACTAACCGCCAATGATGAAGGCGAGTATATGAGCTGGTTTGGCGGTGTGTATAAAAGTAAGAACGTCTTTAAAGGCGTTCATCGTAACCAACCGAGTCCAAGTTACTGGCACCGTTATACAGAAGCGCAAATAATGCGCACCTTTGCACTATGCCAATTGTTGTGTCAGCACTACAATATTCACACTATTGTGGGCCACGAAGAAATTGCCCCAGAAAGAAAAGTAGACCCTGGCCCAGCGTTTCCCCTCGATAAGCTACGTATGCGTCTACTCGGTAATACAACCTCAGCCAGCGACTTGGCCATGGAAATGGGAAGTGAAAGCACTGCCATGACACACGGTAATCAGAGAAGCGACACGGCCGCTGAAGATATAAGCTTGCAAGAGGAGCAAGAGCAGGGGGCGGTGCAAGCTGTGGTTAGTGCCAATAAATTGAACGTGCGAAGCGGGCCGGGTACACACTTTGCGAAGCAAGGTGCCGCGCTTTACGCGGGCGAAAAGGTAACAGTATTATCGGTGCGAGACGGCTGGGCAAACGTTGCGCGAACCAGCACAGGGTGGGTAAGTGAAAGTTATCTGGCTATGGTAGAAGATGCTAAGGAAAGTAAGTAGCGGTTTCAATGCGTTTCAGATTTCGCCAAACCCTGATAGGATAGGCGAAAATAATCCTGATAATAGACGTTCATGCATTCAGATTCTTCCAATGACTCTTGGGCTATTCGCTTTGCCCAATTTGTGCAGCGTTTTGGCACACTTAAACTAAGTATTCTCTTTGTTGTACTGTCCCTGGTTTTTACACTTGCTGGCTCCTATGTAATTCGAGTGAGTATGGGGAGCGGGGTGCAGCCAGATGACTTTATAAGCGCAGTAATATTAACCATGCTTTCTGCGCCTTGGGTACTGTACTTTTTTAGCGAATTAATTAAACAGTTAGAAAACTCGCGGGCAAACCTTAAAGAGGTAGTTAGTCAGTTAGAGCACTTACGAGAAGAGGATGTTTTCCTCAATCGCGAATTACAAACGAATATTAGGCAACTTAATCATGAAATAGAGCAGCGTAAGCTGGCACAAGATGAGCGAGAAGCTGTATTTAAAGACTTAGAGCGAGAAATACAAGATAAGTCTGAACAAGAAGCTCAGGCCAGACGCCTGTCTACACTACTTCGCTCCATCATCGATGCGTCCCCTGATCTTATCTATTACCGCAATGAAGAAGGGCGTTTCGCCGGCTGTAATCGTATCGCTGAGTTAATGACAGGTAAAACTGAGCAAGAGCTATTAGGGTTAACGCCTACCGATGTCTATGAAGAAGAGCTCGCCCGCCAGATCGTGGCCAGTGATCATGAAGTTTTAGAAACTAACGCAAGCATTACTGAAGAGTTATGGTTGCGCTTTGCTGATGGGCGCAGACGCTACTTTGAAATGAAGCGGGTACCTTTCTTCGATAAAGAAGGGAATCGTTTAGGCTTGCTATCATTTGGTCGTGATATGACCGAACGTAAACAAGCAGAAAATGCAGCGGCTAAAGCCAGTACTGATAAAACCCGTTTCATCGCTACTATTAGTCATGAGTTACGAACGCCACTAAACGGTATTGTGGGGTTAAGTCGTATGTTGCGTGATACCGAGCTAACCGAAGAACAATTCAGTTGGGTAAGCACTATTTATGCGAGTGCCATTACCTTGGGCAACATTTTTAACGATATTATCGATTTAGATAAGCTAGACCGAGATAAGTTAGAGCTTAGTTTGAAAACTATTTCGTTGAAAGATTTCACCGAAGAGCTCAGCAGTATCATTCGATTATTGGCAGCGGATAAGCAGTTAGAGCTTAAAACTAAGCTCCATGAGCCTTTACCTAGATTGGTAGAGATTGATGGCACCCGTTTACGCCAAATATTGTGGAATATTCTGTTTAATGCTGTGAAGTTCACGCAAAAAGGCTATGTAAGCTTATCCGTTTCCTCTACTAAACCTGACAACGACAGAGCCTACGTAACCTTTGTTATTGAAGATACCGGCGTGGGTATTCCAGACAGTGAAATTGATAAAATCTTCGCTATGTACTATCAGGTCGATCATCCTGATCATCAATCGGCTACCGGTACGGGAATAGGTTTGGCCATATGTAAGCAAATGGTCGACTTAATGAAAGGGGAAATACACGTTTCTAGCCGAGTAGGAAAAGGCACGCGCTTTGAAATTGTGCTACCTGTGCAAATATCTAACAGCCCCATGAAAGTGGCCCAACTGCAAGTAACAGGGTTACATATATTACTGGTTGAAGATATTGAACTCAATGTGATGGTAGCCAAAGCCCTCCTTGAAAAACTGGGCCAAAAGGTTGATGTTGCCATGACGGGACAAGAAGCAATCGATAAGGCTCGCGAAACGCAATACGACCTAATCTTATTAGATATTCAGCTACCAGATATGACAGGTTTTGATGTAGCCAATACGCTGCATGAAGAAGACTTAGTTATGCAAACCCCGATAGTGGCGCTGACGGCTAATGTTATTAAAAAACGCGATGAATATTTGGAAAACGGCATGGACGATGTCATTGCTAAACCCATTAAAAAGTCGCGTGTGGTTGAAGTGTTTAATGACCTATTTCATGCCCCCCCTGCGCCGCTAGAGATTGACGGTGAAGTTGAACGTCCTGAGCCAAGTAAAAAACTAAGTAACATCTTGGATATGGATTTACTGCAAATGTTGGTAGATACGATTGGCGATGAAATGGTGCGTGCAAGTGTTAAAGTATTCCAAGAAAAGATGCCTGAGTATATGGAAATTCTGCAACTGAGTTTAAGTGCTGATGAGAAATCTGAAGTTTGTTCTCAGGCCCATAAAATTAAAGGGGCGGCGGGCTCTGTTGGCTTAGCACGCGTTCAGCGAATTGCCAACCAAATACAGCAAGGCGACCACCCAACGTGGTGGGAGAATGTGCATGATTGGGTAGAAGAGCTGCAAATGGCTGTTCAACATGACATGAACGCTCTGCACGATTGGTTAAGCAAACAGCGCGTTGATGATTAACGGCCATGGTAATGTGTGACATTCACCCTTGCTCTGTCATGCTTCAACCAATAACAATAATACGTTGCAAAGGAAGCTAGCTGCTATGGTTGATACAGATACACAAACTGAGCCTTTTTCTAATAGGGTTATTGCACTTGATACACTACCTACGTTTGAGGGGGGAGCGCTTGAAGCAATATCGCCGCGCTACCGGGTTATCAATGTTTCGTTGTCGGTGGCAATAACCCTAATACTTGTTGCTATATTTACCCTAATACGTTGGCAGCCCCTCGTCGATGTGCCCTCGCCATTACTGCTTAGCTATCCGTATGCATGTATGGTTGTGGCAGTGCTCGGCGGGCTGGGGGCGTTGTATCATGTGTTTGCTGACGTGAAAATTAAGTACGCGCTAAGGGAGCAAGACCTTTGTTTGCAAAAAGGGCTTATTTTTAGACAGTTAGCGTGCCAGCCTATTTTGCGGGTTCAACATGTTGAAACTAAGCGAGGCCCATTAACGCGCCTAGCGGGTTTAGCGTCGTTACAGGTGTTCTCTGCGGGAGGTGAATACCATACGTTTGAAATTCCTGGCTTGCCGGTGGCCCGCGCAGAACAGTTGCGACAGTTTATTTTGAACCATAAAGATGTGAGTGCCAAGTAATGAGCATCTCACCCTCTTCAGGTGACAGGTCTGCGCAAGTTCCTCATCAAGACTCGCACTTAGAGCCAAACGACGAAGGTAATCAAAAGCCAAGTGATATTAAGATAGACACAGGAGACAGTTGGCAACGGCTTGCTACCATCGCTATTTTCTATTTTACCGTGCGTAACATAAAAAATATGGCGCAAGGGTTAATTTACGCAGTGCCCGCTTTAGCCATCTCGTTTAATCAAGCCAGCTCAAGTTTCAATACCTACCTGTATGCGGGGGGCGCCGGGTTGGTTATATTGATGGCAGTTTCAGGCCTCATCAGCTTTTTTATGTATCGATTCCGGGTGCATAACCAACACGTTGAAATTCATAGTGGTGTATTTTCCCGAAAGTATACCAATTTGCCTTTTTGGCGTATCCAAAATGTAAAAATTGAATCTCCGTTTTACTACCGACCTTTTGGCTACACGTTGGTCGTCCTTGATACCGCAGGTAGTGCCTCAGAAGAAGCCAATATTGTGGCTGTACCTAAGCAATACGCCCAAGAACTGCGCCGACAAGTGCTAGAGCAGTACAAGAGCGCAGACACTACCGCCTTTGCAGATACCGAAGATGAAGCTTTATGTGAAGAGCATCTAGAAAGTACCAACGATGAAGTTGTACTAAATCGACGCAGTGTGGGAGATATTGTCATACACGGAATTACGAATAACCGGGTATGGATTATATTAGGCGCCGCAGCACCGTTTTATGACGACGTATTTGCTTTCATTTCAGATTGGCTCGCCGATAAAGGCTTACAACTAAATCAGTTGGTTGGTGAGCAAACAGTACTGTGGTGGCAAATGGGGCTGTATGCCTTCGTGATGCTAATGATACTTATGTCGCTGGTTGCGCTACTTAGTGTAGGCGGTGCCTTGCTTACATTTTATGGCTATACCCTGTCACGGCATCAGGATAGGTATATTCGGCGCAGTGGATTACTGAACAAGCAAGAGGTCAGTATGCGCGCCTCGCGTATTCAAATGATTAGCGCCAAGCAAGACTGGCTTGATAAAGTGTTAAAGCGTGTAAATCTGTATTTTGAGCAAAACACCTCTGCGGGTAAACAAGTTCAAGAACTCATGTCCCCTAATAGAATGATCGTTCCTTCGGTGACAGAAGATGAGGCGTTATTATTAAGCCGTGAAGTCATGCCAGGCAGTAACTTAAAACGCAGCGATTATATACCCATTAATAAACGTTTCATGCTGCATTGGACAGCCTTAATTGCAGTATTGCCTTTTATAGTGGTATGTAGTTTGGCTGCGTGGGTGAACGACCCTATGTTAGCACTGATTGCTGGGGGTGTGGCATGCCTGTCTATAGCGTTAGTGACGTTACGTTGGTGGCGTTGGGGCATGGCCTACGATGGGCAGTATTTGTATGTTCGTCGCGGCCGTATTGGCGTAGATTATCTTTGCTTTGAACCCTATAAGCTACAGCAGGTGGTAAAAAAGCAAAGTTGGTTTATGCGTCGAAGGAAACTCGCCAGCGTTAAGTTTGTACTTGCTTCTGGCTCGGTGACCGTGCCATTTCTACCCGAAGCATACGTTAATTCATTGGTCAATAAGGTACTATTTGACGTGGAATCCACACGAAAATCGTGGATGTAGGTAAAGCCGGCATAGCGCTCTTGCTTCCCTCATTGCGATGCAATGGCTTACCAACATAACTTCACCTAACCCGTCTATACCACTTTCATCTTCCTATTTAAGCCTCGATTAACGAGGCTTGAAGTGACAAGCATAAAACACGTGCTTTACCTGGCATGAAAGCAGCCAAGCAATCTAAGGGCTATATTTGTGAAGGTGGCACCCGCACAAAACCCTCCATTAAAATACGCGCGCTGCGGCTCATAATTGCTTTGTCTATTTGCCATTGATTATCAATAAATGAGGCTTTAGCACCTACCCGTAAGATGCCGGATGGGTGGCCAAATATTACGGCCTCACGCTCTTCGCCTCCGGCTGCTATGTTAACTAAAGTACCAGGGATAGCCGCCGCGGCCGCTATCGCCACGGCGGCAGTCCCCATCATGGCATGATGCAGTTTGCCCATTGACATTGCCCGTACCAGCACATCGGTATCACAGGCTAATATATTTTTCCCACTTGATGATATGTATTCCTGCGGTGGGGCAACCATAGCAACTTTTGGGGTATGTTGACGCAGAGCAGCTTCTCCCACTTCCTTAATCAAACCCATTTTTACCGCTCCGTGAGCGCGAATGGCTTCAAACTTCGCGAGGGCGTCAGTATCACTATTAATATCGTCTTGTAATTCTGTACCTGTATAGCCAATATCTTCTGCATTGATAAAAATGGTAGGAATACCGGCGTTTATCATGGTGGCTTGAAGCGAGCCCACGCCTGGAACTTCTATGGTATCAATTAAGCGGCCAGTGGGGAAAATGGCGCCTTCACCATCGGCAGGGTCGACAAATGCGACCTCGACTTCTGCGGCAGGAAAGGTCACCCCATCAAGCTCAAAGTCGCCAGTCTCCTGCACGTCGCCATCAGTAATAGGCACCTTCGCAATAATCGCTTTATTAATATTGGCCTGCCAAATCTTCACCGTGGCAATACCGTTTTGTGGTATTTTGCCGGCATCAACCAGACCATTGCTAATGGCAAAAGCGCCAACGGCCGCGGTTAGGTTACCGCAGTTACCGCTCCAATCTACAAAAGGCTTGTCGATGGCAACTTGGCCAAACAAGTAGTCTACATCGTAACCTTCACGCTCGCTTTTACTTAAAATCACGGTTTTACTGGTGCTAGATGTCGCGCCGCCCATGCCGTCAGTATGCTTACAATAGGGATCGGGGCTGCCTATAACACGCAATAACAATGCATCCCGGGCGGGCCCCGGCTTTTGTGCGGCTTCTGGCAAATCTATAAGGTTAAAAAACACACCTTTACTGGTACCGCCACGCATGTAGGTAGCCGGTACTCGAAGTTGTGGCGCATACTTTGTCATGTTTTTTCCTTGTTGTGGTGAGCGGAAGTTGGTTGCGATTTGAAACACGCTGTGAACACGTCCGTGTGCGCTCCCCAGCCGCATCCATGCGGCTGGAAGGTTTCAAATCGCAACCAACCTCCTGCCCAAAAGTAACAAATCCTGCCAACAGAAGTTAGCTTGTTTAGGGAAAACTGAGTTGGGTGTGGGACCCTCAATTCGCATGGATGCGAATTGGGAGCCTACATGGATGTATTCACGGCGTGTCCTGCAACCGGCTCAGTTCTTCCCAGCTGAATCAGCTAGCTTCTGCTTCTAAGAAGTCTTTGGCGAAGCGTTGTAATACACCGCCTGCGCTGTAAATTGAGACTTCCTCACCTGTATCTAAACGACAGGTTACGGGCACTTCTAGTTGCTCGCCGTTTTTACGGTTTACTACCAGCGTCAGTGTTGCGCCCGGCGAAGGTTCTCCGCTTACGTCGTAGGTTTCTGTACCGTCTAGCTCAAGGGTTTTACGGGTTGTGCCAGGTTTAAACTCAAGCGGCAACACGCCCATACCGATAAGGTTAGTACGGTGGATACGCTCGAAACCCTCTGCGACAATGACTTCAACGCCCGCAAGACGCACGCCTTTTGCTGCCCAGTCTCGCGATGAGCCCTGACCGTAATCAGCGCCCGCTACAATGATCAGCGGCTGTTTGCGGTTCATGTAGGTTTCAATGGCTTCCCACATGCGCACAACTTTGCCTTCGGGCTCAACCCGGGCCAGTGACCCCTGTTTTACTTCACCGTTTTCTAGCGCCATTTCGTTGAACACTTTCGGGTTAGCGAGTGTGGCGCGCTGGGCCGTTAAGTGATCGCCTCTGTGTGTGGCGTAGGAGTTAAAGTCTTCTTCGGGTAGCCCCATTTTCGACAAGTATTCCCCAGCAGCACTGTTTGCCATAATGGCGTTAGAAGGCGATAGGTGATCGGTGGTGATGTTGTCGCCCAAAATGGCCAGTGGACGCATACCTTTCATGGTGCGCTCGGCATCCATTGCGCCTTCCCAATAAGGTGGGCGGCGAATGTAGGTGCTCATTTCTCGCCAATTGTACAAAGGGTTAATATCCTTACCGTAATTCACGCTTAGGTCGAACATTGGTTCGTAAACCTTGCGAAAATGTTCAGGTTTCACACTACTTGCTACAATTGCATCGATTTCTTCATCACTTGGCCAAATATCTTTCAGCGTAACCGGATTACCCTTGGCATCTATACCTAATACATCCTTTTCAATATCAAACCGCACTGTACCGGCAATAGCATAAGCGACTACTAGCGGCGGGGACGCCAGAAACGCTTGCTTCGCATAGGGGTGAATTCGCCCGTCGAAGTTACGGTTACCCGATAACACAGCGGTGGAATACAAATCGCGGTCGATAATTTCCTGTTGAATTTTGGGGTCTAGTGCGCCGCTCATACCATTACATGTGGTGCATGCGAAGGCCACGACACCAAAGCCAAGTTGCTCTAGCTCGCTCATTAAATTGGCTTCTTCAAGGTATAATTTCACTGCCTTAGAGCCCGGAGCTAGCGAGCTTTTCACCCAAGGTTTGCGAGTTAGCCCTCGCGCATTGGCGTTTCTTGCTAATAAACCTGCGGCAATAACGTTGCGCGGGTTAGAGGTATTGGTACAGCTGGTGATTGCAGCGATAATCACCGCGCCATCCGGCATTTTACCGTCTTCCTCTTCCCATTTCGCGGCAATACCGCGGCTTTTTAAATCTGTGGTAGCTAAACGTGCATGCGGGTTAGACGGCCCGGCCATGTTTCTACCTACGGCAGACAAATCAAACGTAAGAACGCGTTCGTATTCGGCGGTTTCTAAGTCATCAGCCCAAAGCCCAGTGTGTTTAGCGTACTGTTCCACTAGCGCAATTTGCTTTTCTTCACGACCGGTTAAACGCAAGTAATCAATGGTTTGTTGGTCAATGGAGAACATGGCTGCTGTGGCGCCATATTCTGGGGTCATGTTCGAGATAGTCGCCCGATCGCCAAGAGTCAAGTGGGTTGCACCTTCGCCATAAAATTCCAGATAGGCCGATACCACACGCTCTTTACGCAAAAACTCAGTAAGGGCTAATACAATGTCGGTAGCGGTAATACCTGGTTGTGGTTTGCCTGTCAGTTCAACACCTACAATGTCGGGCAACCGCATGTATGAAGCGCGCCCGAGCATCACGCTTTCCGCTTCAAGACCGCCTACACCCACGGCAATAACACCGAGTGCATCAACATGCGGGGTATGGCTGTCTGTACCGACCAAGGTATCAGGGAATGCTACGCCGTCGCGGTTTTGAATAACTGGCGACATACGCTCCAAGTTGATTTGATGCATAATGCCGTTACCAGGCGGAATAACATCTACGTTTTTAAACGCGGTTTTTGTCCAGTTGATAAAGTGGAAACGGTCGTCGTTGCGTCTATCTTCAATAGCGCGGTTTTTTTCAAAGGCGTCTTTTTCAAAACCCGCATGCTCAACAGCAAGTGAGTGGTCGACAATTAGCGATGTAGGAACTACAGGGTTAACTTTAGCTGGGTCTCCGCCTTTCGCTGCAATGGCGTCGCGAAGGCCTGCTAAATCAACTAATGCGGTTTGGCCAAGAATATCATGACATACCACACGGGCCGGGAACCACGGAAAATCGAGGTCGCGCTTGCGGTATATAAGCTGTTTGAGTGAATCCTTTAACATGGCTGGGTCGCATTTGCGCACCAAGTTTTCAGCTAACACACGTGACGTGTATGGCAGTTTGGCGTATGCACCTGGCTCTATGGTATCTACCGCTTCACGGGTATCGAAAAAGTCGATACCCGCATTTGGAAGCGGTTTGCGGTAATCAATGTTCATAAATCACCTGTCCTATTTACGTTCGCTGATTGTAGGAACAGGGCGCAATTCTTCACCTGTGTATTCCGCTGATGGGCGAATAATACGGTTGTCAGCGCGCTGTTCCATTACATGCGCAGCCCAGCCGGTAAGGCGAGACATAACGAATATTGGGGTAAATAGCGGCGTCGGAATTCCCATGAAGTTATAGGCTGATGCATGGAAAAAGTCCGCATTACAAAATAGCTTCTTCTCGCGCCACATCACTTCTTCACAGCGCACAGAAACAGGGTAAAGCACCTCATCGCCCACATCGGCCGCGAGCTTTTCAGACCACTTTTTAATAATTTCGTTACGCGGGTCGCATTCGGAATAAATTGCATGACCAAAGCCCATGATTTTCTCTTTGCGCTCTAGCATGCCCATCATTTTTTCTTCTGCGTCATCGGCTGAGGTGAAGCCTTCTATCATTTCCATGGCGGCTTCGTTTGCACCGCCGTGAAGCGGGCCGCGAAGAGAGCCAATCGCGCCGGTCACACATGAATGCATATCAGAAAGGGTAGAGGCACATACGCGGGCTGTGAATGTAGACGCATTGAACTCGTGCTCGGCATAAAGAATGAGGGACACGTGCATCACTTGTTCGTGAAGCTCCCGTGGCTTTTCGCCGTGAAGCATGTGAAGGAAATGACCGCCAATGGAGTCATCATCGGTTTCCACATCAATGCGCACACCATCGTGTGAGAAGCGATACCAGTAACAAATAATGCTTGGGAAGCAGGCTAACATGCGATCCGTTACATCTTGCTGTTGATCAAAGCTGGTTTCCGTTTCAAGGTTGCCTAGCATTGAACAGCCAGTGCGAAGCACATCCATAGGGTGGGCATTTTTAGGAATGCGTTCTAGCACGTTTTTCAGTGCGTCAGGAAGACCGCGCATACCGCGAAGTTTGGTTTTATAGTCATCAAGCTCAGCTTGATTTGGCAAGTGACCTTTTAAGATAAGATAAGCGACTTCTTCAAACTGACACTTTTCTGCTAAATCTTTAACGTCGTAGCCGCGATAGGTTAAACCTGAACCTGATTTACCTACCGTTGATAACGCCGTTTTACCTGCAACTTGGCCGCGTAAACCCGCGCCACTTAACTGTTTAGCCATTTTGTTGTCTCCGGTCTTGTATAATATGTAAGGTACTTATTAAAAATATTTCTGATTAAAACTGTTAAAACTCAACTTAAATTGGGTGCCAGGCTCCGAAATAGCGGGGGCGGGGTACAGGGCGTTACCCCTTTGAGGCATGGATGCCGAAACGGAGCCCCCATGGATGGGTTCACGGCGTGGTAACGCCCTGTGTGCCGCCCCCGTTCCAAGGAGCTTCACCCCTGCATCCTCGTGCTCGCCAACTTCAAGCTGCAATCGTTTATTTATTTAGTTTTTGCCGTTGGCAAATAGCGCATCTAGCTTTTGCTCGTATTCGTGGTAGCCAAGGTAATCGTATAGCTCCATGCGTGTTTGCATGGTGTCGACAACGGCTTTTTGATCGCCATTTTCTAGTATAGATTTGTACACCATTTCTGCTGCTTTATTCATGGCGCGGAACGCACTTAGCGGGTAAAGCACCATGTCTGCGCCCCATTCGCCCAACTCTTCTTTATTCCAAAGCTCGGTTTTGCCGAACTCAGTAATATTGGCGAGAATCGGTACATCTAAGGCTTCAGCAAATGCACGGTAATGTTCTTCAGTTTGAACTGCTTCGGCAAAAATGCCGTCTGCGCCTGCTGCAACGTAAGCTTTAGCGCGCTCAATGGCTTTTTCTAAGCCTTCTTGCGCGAAGGCGTCGGTGCGCGCCATAATGAAAAAGTCGGGGTCGGTTCTGGCATCAATGGCGGCTTTAATGCGATCTGCCATTTCTGCCGTACTCACAATTTCTTTATTAGGGCGGTGACCACAGCGCTTTTGTGCGACTTGGTCTTCCATATGTAAAGCGGCTGCGCCAGCTTTTTCCATGTCGCGAATGGTTTTGGCGATGTTAAAAGCCCCGCCCCAGCCTGTGTCAATATCCACCATAAGTGGTAGGTCACACGCACTGGTGATGCGCTGAACATCGGCAATCACGTCATTAAGTGAGGTCATGCCTAAATCTGGCAAGCCATACGATGCATTCGCTACGCCGCCACCTGAAAGATAAATAGCTTGATGGCCAATGGCCTTCGCCATCATGGCCGTGTAGGCATTAATAGTGCCCACGATTTGAAGAGGTTTGTTGTTTTCTAGGGCGGTTCTAAATTTCTTTCCTGCACTCATGATAATCACTCGCTTAATTGAAAGTAGGGTAGAGGTGTAATAGGTAAGGAGAAGCCTTGTAGGTATTAGTCATTGCTGAGCTTCTTTTCGATATTATTTTTTGAATAAAGAATGTGGCGACGCATTAACATTTCTGCCAATTCTTCGTCGCGATTAGCAATGGCGTTAACAATGTGCTGGTGTTCGTCAAAGGCGGTTGTTACTCGAGGGCCGGCCATGCCTAACTGAACACGGTACATACGTACTAAATGGTAGAGGCCGTTTATTAACACACTAATAAGGTGCTCGTTTTTACTGCCGGTTACGATGCGGTAGTGAAAGTCAACATCGCCCGCTTCTTGATAATAGCGTTCGTCGTCTTTAACTTCGTTAAAATGGCTGTCTAATAACGCCTGCATTCCCGCTATTTCTTCATCACTCATATTGCGCGCCGCTAACCTGGCCGCCATACCTTCAAGTGCTTCACGTACTTGATAAAGTTGAACAAGACCTTTTGCGGATAAAGCGACCACGCGGGCACCTACATTCGCCTTGCGCTCAACAAGATGACACGTGGCCAAGCGATTTATGGCTTCACGAATAACCGCGCGGCTGACATCGTATTTTGTCGACAACTCCATTTCACTAAGCTTGCTCGCGGCAGGAATAACACCTTCTACAATATCGTCTCTTAGCTTAATAAAGGTTTTATCTGCTGTGGTTACAGCGGCTACTTGGTTCATTCACATCGTTTCACTTTTGCAATAATTGTCGACAATATAGGTGGTTTGGTTGGTTTTATCAAGGGTGTCTTGTTATTTTGTCGACAATGTTTGAGATGTAACGCGATGGCTTCTGGAACCACACAACCATGGTTGCGGATATGGCAGTGCAATCAGGTGAAAAAACGCGGCTAAGGTACAGTTTAATTTAAGGCCCTAAATTGATTGAATAATGAACGTTGTAACCATGATTTGTAATTTTTTAAGAGGAAAAATATATGCAAACCTTGACGTTAAACGAAATTACAAAGGTAAGTGGCGGCGAACTTGATAGAGAGACACAGCAATCGATTGTAGGCACCCTTGTAGGAGGGATAAGTGGGGGAAATATTTTTGCAGTTGCGTTATCGCAATGGGCGATGGGGCAATATTATGACTTCCAGCATCATATAAATATTAGCGCCTCAGGCCCTGCGACAAATTATTTGGCCACGCGTCAGCTCCGGACCATGCGTAGGGAGTAGCCGATGGATAAATTATTCACTCGCATCAATATTGATATTGTTTGTACAGTGACAATGTGCTTCATCTTGATTTATCTTTATTTTTACCCCTCTTGGTTTGTTGAATCATCTGGGCTGAGATTAATACTGGTATTCGGTGGTGGTGTTGCACCGTTAAGGTATTTACACGAGTTGAAAAAAGTAGCGAAAGCAAATTGAGATGATTAAAAAGTGAACGACCGCTCAAGGGAAAGAAGGAGGGGGTTTAATTTTTCTTAAAATAATTTCCTTATATTTTAACCAATTAGTCTAGTTTTTGTGCAAAATGTGACGGTTTCGTAATAAATATCTATGCTAATTAGTACCTTGTCAGTATTATAGCTTTCCAGTCTTCAGGCTCAAAGATTACTTAAGAGTAGATGAAGGCTGGTATTTTTGTTCATAAAGCAGGGACGTGGTGATATTTAGCTTTAAGAACATGGAGTATTTGTCAGCCTCTTAGCCAGTTCGGCAAGCCATTAGTCGTAATGGCGTTCTATTCTTGAGTTTATTGGGTTTTAAGGTTCCATAGAAGAATCTGAAGCAGCCTAAAAATACAATAATTTTACACCTAACACTCACGTAAAGAGGTTATACATGATCACCAATACTGATGTGTCTAAGACACTTGCCAGTAGGCTCTCCCCTGTGGCACTAGCAGTAGCCCTCACTGTTCCCGTTTTCTCAAACCCTGTTATTGCTCAAGACGCTGACGCAGCTGAAGAACAAAAGTTTGAAGCTATTACCGTTACTGCGACTAAACGCCCGCAAGTTATCTATGAAGTTCCCATTGCTATTAGTGCATTTGATGGCGATAAACTTGCTGAACAAGGCATTAGCGACCTTACCGATGTAGGTAAATTTGTACCTAACTTGAATGTAACAGGCTTTTCTGCCGGTCATACTTCTTCTGTTAACCCGTTTATTCGTGGTATTGGTCTGCAAGACCACCTTATCACCACAGACCCAGGTGTAAGCGTGTATGTTGATGGCGTTTACCTAGGCCGCCAAGTTGGCCAAAACTGGAGTTTAAATAATATAGAGCGTATTGAAGTGCTTCGTGGTCCCCAGGGGACTTTGTACGGACGTAACTCTATTGGTGGTGCTATCAACATTATTACCAAAGAGCCAGATCAAGGTGATTTAACGAAAGTTAACATTGAATTTGGTACGCGAGGCCGCGTTAAAGCAGATTTGTTTGTTAATCATGGTTTAACAGACACGCTGTCTTTCAATATGAATATGGCGTTTAATAAACGTGATGGCTTAGGCGAGTTTATTAATGTGCCTGACGCTGAGTATGATGTGGGCGAAACCGAAGATGTGTCGGGTCGTTTATCCGTTAAATGGGAACCATCGAATGACTTTCGTATGGTACTGACTGCCGATGGCAATAATGGTGACGGTGGCCTGCGCCCTTACACTGTGCTAATTGATGAATTGCAATCTGAGCGTTATTACGGCGGGGATAACCCGTTAGGTGTTGCGCTGCAAAATACGGATGTGACGCCAGAAGGCTACGACATTTACGACAACGCAACCAGTGAAGAAGCCGTTACCGGCGTGTCTAACGAAGCTCGCGGTTTAGCACTTACCACAGAATGGGACATGAACGATGACTATACGCTGAAGTTAGTTGCAAGCACCCGTTCTTCAAAATATAAAGCGGGTTTAGATGACGATGGCACTATTTACAGCCTGGATCACTATCCTGAGCGTGGTGAAGCAGATCAAACCTCTATAGAGCTTCAGTTAAATGGTTACATTAATGAATACACCGACTTTGTTGCCGGTTTGTATTATTTTAATGAAGAAGGCAAAAATCGTCAGGGCGAGGATTCTAGCTACAATACATGGTCCAATTTATTGGAACTTGACCAGGAAACGACATCAAAAGCGGTGTATGTGAATGTGCGCCGAGACTTGACTGACGAGCTTAGCCTATCTGGTGGCCTGCGTTATACCGAAGATGAGAAAGATGCGTCAGCCAGTGTTTCAGAAGCAATAGGTACGGTTTATTCAAGCGATAACTGGGATGAAGTTACGTGGGAAATTGCCTCTAATTACACCTTTGAAAATGGCATGACAGGTTACGCGACAATTCAGTCAGGCTACCAGTCTGGTCAGTATCCTGCGAGACCTTACTGTTTGTTTGGTGACATTGAATGTTTCGTTGCCTCAGACAATATCACTGCGGTTAACTACGAAGTCGGGATTAAAGGACGAGTAAATGAATATTTTGACGTCAGCGTAGCAGTATTCAATACAGACTTTGATGACTTACCGTATCAGGTGAGTAAAGTGACCGAAAATGGGTTTGAAACCGATAACCAAATTGTTACGCAAACCTCTCGTGGTATTGAGCTAGACACTACCTTTAACTACGGTAACTTTAGCATGATGGCGAGTATTGGCTATATGGATGTGGATGTAGAGGAGCAGGAAGGCTACAAGCCAGTGGCGCCTCTAACGCCTGACCTAACGCTTGCTATCGGTCCATCTTACACCTTCGACCTTGAAGGCGGCGATTCTATCCGCGTACGCGCGGATTACTCTTACCGTTCAGACATGTATGGTGAGCCATCATCGTTGTCAAGCCGTCAGACAGAGCTAGATAGTCGTGAGCTAGTGAATGTAGATATTGCCTACACGCCGGCAGATGACGCTTATACGGTGGCACTCTATGGCCGCAATATTTTTGACGAGCGTTATGATAATGCCCGCTTAAATACCGGTGACTACATTATTCAAGTGCTTAGCAATGATGCTAGCGAATTTGGCGTGAGATTTACCACTGAATTTTAGATAGAGATGGCGCTACGTTAATTCAATTACCTATAAGCCGGTCACATTGACCGGCTTTTTTACAAACGTAAATAGCAAACAGGAAATCAAACGCTTTAGCTTTTACGTGCAATAACGAGTTTACGGTTTGAGAACGCAACCCCTAATAACGCAAGTGCAAATAAACTTACCGTTGTTGGTGTCGAAACCGCCACACTATTGTCGACTGCGGCCAACTGTGAGTAAGAGTGACCTAAGGTAATATCGCCTGCTAACGTCCCAGATAGTAACCCATTTGTTGGTAAGCCAAAGCTACTAATATCTACAGCATCAAAGCTTAGTCTAAGCGCATTTACCGTTAAGTCACATAGCGTGTTAGTACAACTCCCTGTTTGCTCGTTAAGGATTAGGTTTAAGCCTACAATACCACCCACGTTGAGGGCTTCAAAATTGGGTGACGTGCTTAGTCCACCGTTAACATCGGTTATAAGACCAAAGTCACTAGGGCCAAGTATAATTAACGGTGTGCCAAATAAAGTAATGGCCAAATCTGCGATATAGGAGCTTCCAGTACTAGATAGGCTGCCGTAGTCTCCAGAGACTGTTGAGGTTGAGTTTAGCGCAGAGGCAGAAATGCTTACAGCGGTACCTGGCATAGCAATGCCTATAGGCGGTGCTAGCAACGTATTAAGTATATCTAACGTGAGTCCGGTAGCGGTGCTGTTACCCGATGCGTCGCGAGACCCTGTTGTGCCATCAACATTGCTAGAGGCGGTTGCTTCCAGTACCGCTGCGTCTGACGGGGAAGCGAGACTTACCGATAATGTCGGCGCCACGGTGACTTGAGTACCTAGCCCAAGATCACTGCCTAGTATTGAGTTTGTGTTGTTAAACGGGGAAGGCGCTATACCAGAGGCACCGGTAGGTGCTAAAACATCTACAGATAGGTTAACTCCAGGTATATCTAAACTTAGGTCAATACCCAAAGCATAGGCATCTGCTTCGCTAGAGACTACAGTGGCATTCGCTGTAGTCGCCGTAAGTAGTATTGAGGTGAGTAACACACTCGCGAAAGGGCGAGCACTAAATAAATTGGCGTTGGCTTGTTTTTTATTCATACAAATAACCTAATAATAATTTTCCGCCCTCAGTGCTACTTAGCGTGGCAGAAGTGGGGTTTTGTTTTTTCTTTGGTGTAATACCATCACTGAAATAGCACCTACCATGCCAAAATTGTTAAATTATTGTTTATAGAGAGGATAGTTGGAGCGGTGAAAAAGCATTTATTGGGAGATGTAAAAGGCGTAGACAGAGAAGGGCGTTATTTTTAAACCCTTCGGATAATATACTTTAGTGAAGTTAGTGTTTACTATCAATGTTGTCCATATACTAAAGGATATTGGACTAAAGTTTATATTTTTAAAACAAGGTAATGGTGAACGCGTAACGGTGGTGAAGCATTAACGTACAGCGTTGAAATAACCAAGCTAGGCTTCTTTTTTTGCCTGTTTTCTAAGGCGCTTATTAAGCACTGCATCACCATCTTTTTTTGACAACATAAGACTATCGGCAATACTCACCAGCGCTAATAAAGCCATAAATAGCAAGGCAATAGTGAAGGTGTTTAGCGATGGCGATTCAGCCGGCGTGCCCAATATAAGTGAGGCGCCGGCTATAGCTAGTGCTGATAGGGTAATACCAAGGCCTCTGTTCATTTGCATTAATATGGCGCTTAACGTATTGGCATCGCGCATTTTATGGGTAGGGACATCGGCGAATGCGATAGTGTTTAAGAGAGTAAGGTGCATTGAGCGAGTAACGCCGTTTATAAACAAAAGGCTAGCTACTGCGACTCTTGAAGTATCAGGGTTAACAAAGGCTAATGCTACAAAGCCCAAAGAAATTAATATGCCGTTAACTACCAGTACCCGCTTGAACCCAAATGCGTTCATTATCCACGTGGTAGCGGGTTTTATGGCTAAGTTACCTGCAAATAGCCACAACAACAACGACCCTGCTTCTACCGGAGTGTATCCCATACCCAGTTGTAACATTAGCGGCACGAGAAATGGTGCGCTACCTAGGGCAATACGTACTACAGAGCCACCGTAAACGCCTAACCGAAAGGTGCGGTGCTGCATCGCGTCGAAGGAAAATAGCGGGTTTGGCGCTTTGAGTACATGAAGAACGGCAAAAATCATTAATAATAGCCCGAGACCAATGATCCCTAAGCTGGTGGCCACGGCATCGGTGTTACCGGCTAAATATTCAATACCTGCCATAAAGCTGGCAAAGCCAATGCCGGTAAGTAGAAAGCCTTTCACATCAAATTTGCCCACCGGTGCTTTGGTATTTTTAAGTAATCGCATAGAGGCTACAACCGCTATTAGGCCCAGCGGAACATTCATAAAAAATATCCATTGCCAACTAAAATGGGTGGCAATGTAACCGCCGAGTACAGGCCCAAGCAAAGGCGCGCTTAATGCCGGCCAGGTAATAATGGCAACAGTTTTAACGAGCTTTTCTTTTGGTAAGTCGCGCAATACCACTAACCGGCCTACCGGGACCATCATAGCGCCGCCCACTCCTTGCAGTATGCGGGCTAACGTAAACTCTATAAGGCTAGTACTTATACCGCAAAGCACAGAGGCGAAGGTGAAAATGATAATTGCGCTTATAAAGATAGTTTGCGCACCAAACTTATCAGCAATGAACCCACTTAAGGGAATAAATAGGGTAACTGCAACCAGGTAAGCTGAAACACCAATAGAAAGGTGAGCAGCAGGCACGCTAAAATCACGGGCAATAACAGGGATTGCCGTGGTGATAACAGTAGCATCCAGTATTTCCATGAACAGCGCCCCTGCAACTAACAGGGCGGTGGCCACGTCGCGGCTAAATGATTTCAAACGCACGCACCACACGAGCCACGCCTGTAATATTGCGAGCAATATCAACGGCAGTAGTGGCTTCAAGGTTAGTGAGTTGGCCCATTAAGAATACTTCTGAGTCTTGTACTATCACTTTAATTTGAAGTGCAGGCACTCTCTCATCAGCAATAATTTTCGCGCGTACTTTTGACGCAAGCCAAATATCATTGGCTTGCGTGCCCGCCCCAATGGGCTCAGCAATACGAATTTGATTGTGAATTTTTTTAATATAGCTAACACTTTGAGCGCGCTCTACGGCTTCATCAATTAGCGCCTGCGAAGGCGCCTGACCGGTAAGTAGCAATACACGGTTATAGACATCTGCCTGTAGATTAGTTTGCGCTTTTAACGCATCACTTTTCGCCCATTGGTAGGCCACTGCTCTGCCCGCATTCTGATCGTCGAGCTGAGTTCCCACAGTGCGCCGGTCATTAGCTACCTTCGCTGCCATTGCGCCGGCGGCGCCAAAGGCAGCAACACACCCTTGAAGTTGCATAACCACAAGGAGCGAAACAATACATACACTTAGTTTTTTAAACACAGTCATGCTCTGGCTATCTAGTCTTCACCGTGGTCGGCTGGAAATAAACTATCATCAATGCATTCACACAGGTTGTGAATAACCAATAAATGAACTTCCTGAATTCGGGCGGTACGATTAGAGGGAACGCGAATTTCAACGTCGTGCTCGCTAAGAAAACCGGCCATTTCGCCGCCATCTTTCCCCGTCAACGCAACGATAGTCATGTCGCGCGATAACGCTGCTTCCATGGCCGCGGTGACATTACGTGAATTCCCACTGGTTGAAATTGCCAATAGGATATCGCCGGGTTGACCGAGGGCGCGCACCTGCTTTGCGAAAATTTCATCATAGCTGTAGTCATTAGCGATAGAGGTAATCGTTGAAGTATCAGTGCTTAGAGCGATAGCAGGCAGGCTAGGGCGATCCCGTTCATAGCGGTTTAACATTTCTGAGGAGAAATGTTGGGCATCACCAGCAGAGCCGCCATTTCCACAACTCAAAATCTTGTTGCCTCTAATAAGCGCTTCCACCATCATTCCCGCGGCTTTCTCTATCGACTCAGGCAAAATCTCGGACGCAGCAATTTTGGTTTGAATACTTTCGGTAAAATTCGCTTTAATTTGTTCAATCATACTTCTTTTTTCTCTTATTAAATTGCCCTATGACAAAGGTGTAAATTACCTTGCTCTGCGGCAATTAGAACGGATGGCGCTTATACATCACTTTGTTCTATGGGTGGTATTCATTTCAATGGTTCCCGTGTACTTAACCTCGCTAAACGGTGGCAAGGTTAACCAATGTTTTTTAACCATTGAATCGTGCTTCCATCAATCGCGACAACATCGATGCGTAGAGATGTCGACGCGGGGTTAAGGTTATTATCTAACAAATAAACACTAAACGCAGCTTGAATTCGCTGTAGTTTTTTGGCGGTAACAAATTCTACAGCGTGGCCAAACTGTCGCGATTTTCTATACTTTACTTCAACACAAACCAGGGTTTGGCCATCTTCCATTACTATATCTAATTCGCCCCGACGGGTTCGGTAATTTCGACAACAAAGAGATAAGCCTTGTTCCTCTAAATATTCAACAGCCCTTTCTTCAGCAGCGTTTCCCTGGTTAGTCGACATCGAAGCTTTACTCCGTGAGCATTTGCACTCGTTCGTTTCTGATCACCGCCTGTGGTAAATGGCGGGTGACCTCACCTTTTTCAGATAGGCGTAAATCGCCTGTAAGGCCATGAAATTCTAGGTAAGGTAGTACCGTGAGTATGCCTAATTGAGGCAGAAGGTTGTATGCATCCACGCCGAATGCGAACAACCGATTCTGCATCGTTGTGCGGGTTGGCCAGACCGCTTTCGTTTCTTCGGCTAAACGAGGCCACTGATGGCTAGGCATCATCCAAGGCATGTCAATAAACCGCACGTTTTGCAAATCTCGCCACTGGTTTTTGCCACTATCGTAGTCCATAGAGCGTGAAGTAGCGTACACAGGAACCTGTTTGCCATCGTAAGGGTTTAAACTGGCTTCGATAATAGGGTTAAGGAGTTCGGTGTCCTGAGGCGAAGCAAACCCAACGATAGCATCGATGTCTCTACGGCTGCGGGGCATGTTATACACATCCTCATTCACCATGTATTCAATTTGATTTATACGCTGGTTACTTTGCGCAACATCTAGTGCTTGGGTTATGCCTTCCCGTAGCGATGCACTATCGTTAAACGTTACCGTAGTGACATGGGCCTTGGTGCCACGTTGTCTATGTAATTGATACCAACGATCTTTAAAGGCATCGTGCATTCGAGTATAAAGACTACTTTGTGAGGCTACGACAATAGGTGCACGCAGTCCTTTCTCGAAAATGAACTGGGCCAGTTGCTCAGCTTCATCTTCGGGAGCTAATGCAAAATAACGTACTTCGGTAAGGGCGGTGGTTTCAAGTTCAGACACAACCGCCTTTGAGGCTCCCTTTAGCGGGGAATTTACTTGAACGGAAGATGAAGCAATCTCTTCCTCCACTCTGTTTAACGCCAGCATGTTTACGCCTGTTGGCAATAGCGGAACCAAGTCTTCCACTGTTTCTTTTAATAAAGGACCCACCATAAATTTGGCTTCACCTAATGCTTCAATTAACGCTTCAGGCGATTTGCCCACTGTATCTATAAAGCGCAACGCCGGTAAGCTATCAGTGTCTTGTTGTGTACTTAGTTGCTGGTAATAGGCCGACATCATGCCATCTTTCACGGCTTCGCCAGTGCTTGCTAAACGCCCGCTTAAGGGAAGGAGCACAGCCACTTCTTTTAATGCGGGCGCGCTAATTTGCTTGGCTTTCTCTATGTCTTCAGGTAAATAGGTGGCAAGCATATGGCCTGGGTAAGACAGCTGAAACTGGCGTATACCTTGGCGCAGTTGAGCAGCAGATTCGGCATATTGTTTAGTTAAGTTTCTTAATGCAATAAACGGGCGTAACGCAGGGAACTGTTTGTCCGCCTTCAATAACGCCTGATCGTCAAGTTGCTTTATCCAACTCCATGCTTGGTCAACTTTGTCTTTTTCACTCTGCGTAGTGTTAAGTACACTGTTAGCGGCATCTGCCCACATCCCCTGCTTTGCAAATAGGCGGGTTTGAATTTCCGCTTGCTTAGCCGTTGAGGTACTAAGGCCTTCTAATAATGCATGCAACTTTACTGGGTCGGCATTATCGTTATTGATATAAGCCTCAGCGAGTAACAGTGCGAAGCGATCGTGTAACCTAGGCTCAATTCCGTCTTGTTTAAGCTCGAGTAAAACCTGTTGCGCAAGCAAGATGTCATCCTGATCAAGGTAAAGCGCAGTGGCATCAAGTAACAAAGTATCTCTTGATAGTTTATCTCTACGTTGTTGCCATACTTTTTTCGCCTCAAGCAATTTATGCTCTGGCGTCACCTGCGTTTCCATTTGCTTTTTAATGGGAGGACGATTTTCTTGCGTAGATTGCGCCACTTTTTCAGGCGTACTTGAGCAGCCCGCTATGAGTAGAGCACTGCCTAAAGCAAGGGGGATAAATCGTTTATTCAGGTGTCCAATGTGACGCACAGTTTCATTCCTTTTACGACGTTAAGACACAAGTTTATCTTAACCACTATTAAAATCTACGTTTGCACGCAAAAACTGGCCCATTGGCGTGGTACAATTTGTCTATTAGACGATACCTATGTGAATTTATGACCGATATTGCAACCTTGTATATAGTGCCAACACCTATTGGCAACTTGGATGATATTAGCGCTAGAGCTATCGAGGTGTTAACACGCGTAGCCTGGATTGCTGCTGAAGATACTCGTCACAGTGCGCGACTGTTGCAACACTTCAGTATCAGCACGCGCACCTTGTCGTTACATGATCATAACGAAGACAAGCGTACCACCATGCTTTGCCATCGATTGAAAGGTGGCGAGTCGGTGGCACTAATAAGCGACGCGGGCACGCCCCTTATCAGCGATCCTGGGTTTGTCTTAGTACGAAAATGCCGTGAAGAAGGCATTCCGGTTATTGCTTTACCGGGGCCCTGTGCCGCCATTACTGCGCTTAGCGCATCGGGGTTACCTACCGATAGGTTTATATTCGAAGGTTTTCTTCCGGTAAAAACCCAGGCGCGGGACAATCAACTTACTCTGCTGAAATCTCGTACCTGCACTAGCGTGTTTTATGAAGCACCGCGAAGAATAGTAAATACGGTGAAAGACATAGCGCGAGTATTAGGTGAACGCCATATTGTGATCGCAAAAGAGTTAACCAAAACGTTCGAAACCTATGTGAGTGGCACGCCAAGTAAAGTGTTGGCCTACTTTGAAGAAGATCCCGCCCATCAAAAAGGCGAGTTTGTGGTGATGGTTTCACCTGCGCAAATTGATGTAACTGCTATCCCGCCTCAAGCACTTTCGTTATTAAGCAGTTTGTGTGAACACATGCCGCTGAAGAAAGCGGCAGCGGTGGTGGCGGAACATTATCAACTGAAAAAAAATGCGCTTTATCAAGCCGGACTCGATGCAAAGAGTTAGAGAGCTTGCACAATATTTACTCTAACAGCATTATATGTGCTTTTAATGCCCTCCTTAGTTGTATAAAAGGCCTGTTTTTGTCGCATGAAATGTGTAGTTAAGCTTGCGTTATCTTTGTTACTTCCCTTGCTCTTTATTTGGCCCTTTTCTTCGTTCGCGCAGCCGAGCGAAGCGTGGGGGTGGCACGATACTGCATTTATTAACTACACCTATTCTGACGGTCTCCCTCGAGGCAGAATCACTAATATTGAGCAAGATAGCGCAGGTTTTTTCTGGCTAGTTACCCACGAAGGTCTTTACCGCTTCGACGGTTACCACTTTGAGCATATCCCTCTTCAAAGGGGGATGGATGCGCTGAGTATTTATGCGCTTGCCAAAGCGCGTAGTGGCAAATTCATCTTATCAACATCAATTGGGTTGCTTGATTTCGACCCATTTGAACGGCGCTGGTCAACACTACCTTGGGGCAAGGCTGAATTTAAAAACGTTGCCCTTATTGGCGTATCGCAAGCCAATGACGATATTTGGTTTAGTCATGCACAAGGTTTAGGACGGCTAACTTCTGTGGATCCCCATGTGGAGGTCTACATGACAGGTGCTAAGCAAACATATCCTTCGCTTCGGTTTTTTGCTAACTATACCGACGGGCAGGGGACTACTTGGTTGGCCACCAGCCATGGCTTATTCTTTAAAACTGCACATCAACCAAACTTTGAGCAACTTGATTTATCTCGCTACATCGACGGAGAGCAAAGAATATCGGCGATTACGGCATTGAGTAACGGAGACCTGTGGGTGGCGACGCCTCATCAGGGCGTTGTTGCAATTACAGCAAAGCATGAGGTGCTCGATGTTGCTATCGAGGGGTTTGAAGGCGAGTGGATATTCTCCATGGATGAGATATCTAACGGCGTAGTGTGGTTGGGTACCTTTGGACAAGGCGTCATTGAAGTTAACGCCCATACTGGTGAAACCAGACGGATAACCCACAACCGTCTCAATGATACAAGTTTGGTAAATGATGAAATTTGGCGAATAACCCCCTCTCGCGATGGTTTAGTATGGTTAGCCACAAGTAACGGCGTAAGCGTGTTTAACCCCAATCAAATTATGATGAAAAGCCTATTGGGGGATATAGGAAGAAAAAATGGTCTCATGGGCATTGATGTGACATCTATTTCTTCTGCCAATAAGCGCGATGTCTGGTTTGGGTATAGGCTAGCAGGGGTAGATATTGCGAATAACAAAAGAGGGATTGCTACGCACATCCCAAGCAGCGCAAAAGAAGATGTCTTGCCCCCCGGTGCTATAGAAGCACTTAGTATCTCCCAAGATAACAGAGGTTATATCGGCACAACTAAAGGGGTATACACCTTCCATAACGGCCGTCTTCAGCGCTTATCTACCTTATATAGAGATAACAAAGCGTATACGGGGGCCTTGCTGCTAAGCGATAGCACGCTGTGGGCAGGGGGAACCGACGGTCTTTGGCAGTTTTCACTATTAAACGATGGTTATACCCTTACCTCTGAGAAGCATATAAGTAGTGCGCTGACCGACCTAAAAATTGCTACGCTTGCGAAGTGGGGGGAAGGCGGCGTTATTGTAGGCACTTGGAATGGTATTAATTGGGTAAATGCCAGTGGTGAGGTGGTTTATCAGGTGTCTGAGGTGAACCTAGGTAACACACGCGTCCCCTTGGGCTTTGTATCTAGCTTATTGATTGATGCTCAACAGCGTTTATGGATAGGCACCGAAGGACAGGGCCTATTTGTCACAGAGCCTCTAATGCTGCCACAAGAACCTCCCGCCGGTATGGAAAATGCTGACGTAAGCAAACGTGGGTTATTTCCTCAATCCTTCATTCGCATAACTGAAAAAGAAGGGCTACCTGATAACATTATTAGGGGGTTAGAAGAGGACGCCTTAGGCAAAATTTGGGTGAGCTCGTCAGAGGGGATCAGCGCGGTGGATAACGCCTCCCTTCACCCTACAGCAATTATGCGTAGTGATATTCGCCTGTCGGCGCCATATTCCCGCAACGCAACCGCTTCAACGACTGGAGGGGTACTCGTGTTTGGGGGCGTAGGCGGTGTCACCGTGATTGATACCACAAAAGAGATTGAGCAACACAGTCAAAAGTCGGTGTTGTTTACCACCAGTAAGATTGGCACACGTACATTTACTTCTCCTATAGCTGGAAAAAGCCCTGCCTCTGCGCTAACCGTGCCTGCGTCAGACAACAAAGTTTCTATTTCTTTTACCAGCTTGGATTATGTTGATGCTCAAAGTAGGCGCTATCGATACCGACTAAAGGGGTTTGAACAACAGTGGAACGTAGCCAACGCCAATAATAGAGTTGCAAGCTATACCCGCTTAGCGCCCGGCGACTATCGCTTTGAGGTGCAATCAAGCCTTAAAGGAAAGGCCTGGGATGGCGCCCCCAGTGTCATGCATTTACGTGTTGAGCCTTACTGGTATCAGACATGGTGGGCGCAATTCGCCTTTGTTTTAGCAGGCATTGCTACCATAGTAGGGCTTGTTTTTGTTCGTACCCTTCATTTGAAAAGACGAGAAGCCTATTTGGTAAAACAGGTAAACTCACGAACAAGGAGCCTAGAAGAAACTGCTCAGCGATTAAAAGAAAAGTCTGAACAGTTGCTAAAGTTAAGCCATATCGACCCGCTTACCCAAACCTATAACCGACGTTTTATTGATGACGCAATGAAAAAAGATAGCCAATTGGCTATTAGACGCTATCAAGATAGTACAAGTTCGCAGCCTCTCCCAGACAGCGACATAATGCTTTTTTTGATTGATATAGATCATTTTAAAAAAGTGAATGATGAATACGGCCATCATGCAGGCGATAAGGTGTTGGTGGAAATAGCAAAAAGGCTTACCTCAGTGGCGCGGGATACCGATTACGTCGTGCGCTGGGGCGGGGAAGAGTTTTTGCTAGTCATGCGTCACGCCAGCCGCCAGCAAAGTCATCTGGTGGCGGCACGATTGCGTGCGGCAGTGGCGAGTTCACCTGTGAGCATTGATGATGACACCCATATTCCTATCACGTGTACTATAGGCAGTGTGCCCTTTCCTTTGAATATTCATGCTCCTGGCGCAATACCTTGGGATGAGGTGCTTAAAGTAGCCGATAACGCACTATACGTTGGCAAAGCAGCAGGAAGAGATACCTGGATAGACGTCGCCATGGATGTCCAATATGCTAATGCCACAAACATGTTCGGTGAGAGTGGGCCGGCGCTTCGCATGCTTAATCTTAGAAGTAATCGTAATGAGAACATACTGCGTCAACTTTGGCTGGTTACCCATCACGATTTTGACTAATAAGGCGATCTTTGTGTTAAGCACCTAAGTACAAGCTAAAGAGTGAGTGCAATAAGGAGGATGGCGATGACACAACGACAGTTAAAAATAGATATGGCTGAGGGCAATTGGATGGTGGACATCTTTAGTAAGGGAGACGATTCGGGTGTTTATGATTTAATATCTCCCACATCTCATGCTTCAGTAGACCTTCGCGCTGATGACATACACGGATTTCGTTATAGTTTAACCGGCCCTCAAGGTACACCGTTTAAGATAACGCTAGATGATACGGTTATTGCAGAAGGCAGTATTGATAACACTGAGTCTCAAAGTGGCAGTGGTGTAATCTAGTGAAGAATAAAACAGCACCCGCGGCAGCGGGTGCTAATGCTCGCTAATCTAAGCTCGATGAAATCAAGACAAACGTCCTTTGAAGTCTTCGTAGTTAAATTCACGAACTAATTCAAATTCGCCATTGGTACGCAAAATACCGATAGCCGGGTGCTCAACACCGTTAAAGAAGGTTGTCTTTACCATAGTGTAGTGCATCATGTCCTCAAATTGAACACGATCCCCCGCCTGCAAAGGCGCGTCGAAAGAATAGGTGTCTATAACATCTCCTGCTAGGCAAGAGTTGCCGCCAAGCTTAACGTCTACCGCTCGCTCTCCCGGTAAACCGGCATTCAAAATACTGGGGCGGTAGGGCATTTCGAGCACATCTGGCATATGTGCGGTGGCTGAAATATCCAAAATAGCAATGTCCCCCTCATTTTGAACTACATCCACCACTTCGCTAATTAACGGGCCCGTTTCCCACGCTACCGCTGACCCCGGTTCTAAAATAACATCAAGGTGAGGGTAGCGCTGCTTAAAGCTTTTCAAGGTGTTAATAAGGTGCTCAATGTCGTAACCCTCGCGGGTCATTAAATGGCCTCCGCCTAAATTTAACCACTTAAGTTGCCCTAGCCATTGCCCGAATTTTTGTTCAATTGCATTGAGTGTACGTTCGGTAGCGAAAGAATCACATTCGCACAGGTTGTGACAATGAAAGCCTTCAATGCCTGTTAAATCTACCTCTGTAAGCTCTGCTGCCCTTATACCAAGACGGGAACCCGGCGCCGCAGGATCGTACAAAGGGGTGTCGGCTTCTTGATGCTCTGGATTTATGCGCAAGCCCAAAGAAACGTTTTTCAACGTCTCTTTGTGCTGATGCCATTGAGATAGACTATTAAAGGACAAATGATGCACCAAACCAGCGAGCGCCTCAGCGTCTGCCTGTTTATAAGCCGGGGAATAAGCGTGCACTTCTTTCCCCATTTCGGCAGCGAGTTTAGCTTCCCAAACCGAGCTTGCAGTGGCACCGTGTAAATATTGTTTAACGATGTCAAAGCACGACCACATAGAAAACCCTTTAAGGGCTAAAATAATACGGGCACCAGATTCCTCTTGTACCCGCTTCATTAGCGTTAGGTTTTTTATCAGTTTCGCTTCTTCCAATACATAGCACGGCGAAGGGATATCGAAACGTTTTGTAAGGTCTGTCAACTTATGATGCTCCAATGCAACCTATTACTATCGCTTAAACGGACTCTCGTCGCACTCTAATACATTCCAAGGCAAACCGTGGTCATTTAATAGCGCCATGAACGGGTCTGGATCAAATTGTTCCATGTTAAATACACCCGCTTCTTTCCACGTGCCATTTAGCATCAACATAGCACCTATCATCGCCGGAACGCCGGTGGTGTAAGATACCGCTTGCGCGCCCACTTCTTCATTACACTTGGCATGATCACAGTTGTTGTAAATGAAGATAGTTTTTTCTTTACCATCTTTGATACCGGTAATGTATGTACCAATACAGGTCATACCGGTATAGCCTTCTGCTAGGGAGCCTGGGTTAGGTAGTACGGCTTTTAAAAACTCCAGCGGCACAATTTTTTGGCCTTGGAATTCCACCGGCTCAATACTGGTCATACCTACGCCTTCAAGAACTCTTAGGTGAGTGAGGTATTCCTCTCCAAATGTCATCCAAAAACGTGCACGTTTTAGGGTAGGGAAGTGCTTTACCAACGACTCAAGTTCTTCATGGAACATAAGATAAGAGGCGCGAACACCAATATTTTGATAATCAAGATCTTCGCGTACGCTCAGGGGATCGGTTTCTTTCCATTCGCCATTTTCCCAAAAACGCCCACGTTGGGTTATTTCGCGGATATTTATTTCTGGATTGAAGTTTGTGGCAAATGCTTGCCCGTGATCACCGCCGTTACAATCTACAATATCAAGGTAATGCACCTCATCAAAGTAGTGCTTCGCTGCATAGGCAGTAAATACGTTTGTTACGCCTGGGTCGAAGCCGCTACCAAGTAAGGCCATAACACCGGCATCTTTAAATTTATCTTGGTACGCCCACTGCCATGAATATTCAAATTTAGCTTCGTCTTTTGGTTCGTAGTTCGCGGTATCTAAGTAATCCGTACCGGTTGCCAAACACGCATCCATGATAGGTAAATCTTGATATGGCAGTGCAAGGTTAATTACCAAATCAGGTTTTACTTCATTAATTAGTGCCTCTACTTCTTTGGCATTATCCGCATCAAGAGCAAATACACCTTTAATGCGATCTTCACCCACTTCTTTTTGAAGCGCTTCACACTTAGACACAGTACGACTGGCAAGGTAAATTTCATCGAAGTGTGCGGGTAAGCGCGCACATTTTTTTACCGTAACAGAGGCTACGCCGCCAGCACCAATAATTAAAACGCGAGACATAATAATGAATCCCTAATTAAGCTAATAGAATTTGCGCTGAATGCTAGCAGACATAACCGATTTGGCAAGCATAGACAGCAAAGGTGGACAGGATATTTTAATCGCCATTAGTGATAAAACCAACACCTATAAAGTGGATAGATGAAAATCTATTCAGGTGAGGTATTAATAGGTGGCGATACAATAATTTTACCCCCTACTCGGTAATAAGGGTACAGCAATAATAGCTCTTCGCCGTTTGGCGTTGCAGTATTGACAGCTATAGCATCCATTGGCCGGTTTTTTTCAGTTTGAACCGAGGCGGCATACACTAAAATGCTATAGCTCGTTGAATGTGTAGTGGCATCAATAATTCGCCACTGCAACTGTTCTATAAGCTGAGTTTCGGTACTACGCTGTTTCATTTCCTCAGCAAACAAACACCCTATATCGCCGTTTTCATAAACCGCAGCAAATGGATAAAACACGGTATTATTTAATAAGGTTAGTTCGCATAGCTGTAGCGCTTTAGACACTAAAGTGGCGAGTGGAGTTGGTAACGTAACTGGACCTTGAATCATGTTCATCCCCTCTCGTGATCAGCGGAAAATTTAGCGGCTCGGGTATACCATGCTTGCGTATAGGTGACGTAGGTTAATTTTAATTAAGTTGCAAGTCATGATACTAGATTAAACGGATGTTTGAGGGGAGAAGATCAAAAATCTACGCTCTACGTGCTCCCTGCAAGCCACCTGTATGAACAATAACAATACGTTCGCCTTCATGAAAGGCTTTAGCTGCTAATAACTGCTTGAGGGCGAAAAATACCTTGCCCGAGTACACAGGCTCGATACAAAAGGGCATCTGTTGATTAAACGCATCACAAAAGGTGGCAAGCGCCGCCGATTGTTTAGCATAACCGCCGCAATGAAACCTATGGTCAATTTGCCAGTGATTGAGGGAGGAAGGAATAAATTGGGTAACCAACGATTCCAAGTACCCTTCACCTTTTAATACTGCTATACCTAGCGCCTGTTTTGTACTATCAAGGGCTAACGCAATACCCGCTAGGGTTGCGCCGCTTGCCACCGGCACCATAATACGGTCAAACGGCACAGCCACTTCTTCAACCATTTCGCCAATCCCTTTTAACGCGTCAGCCTGACTACCACCTTCTGGGATAATGACGCTTTTCGGGTACGTTCGAGCCAGTTGCGCGAGATAATCTTTTGAATGCCGTTGTTGATACGTTTTCTTGTCGACATAGTGAATATGGCTACCCCATAACGCGAGGTCTTTCAGCATAGGCGTTTCGTTGCCCAGGTAATTGCCCCTTACAATTGCATGAAAGGGAGTGCTCAGTTGCCGACACACAAAGCCAAGGGCATGTAAGTGATTAGAGTGTCCCCCCCCAAAGCTAACAATAGATTGCGTGCAAAGGGGTAAGTTACGTAATGCATATTTTAGTTTGCGCCATTTATTGCCGGAAATAATGGGATGAATAGCATCGTCGCGTTTCACCAACATTTCGACCCTTGTGGCCCCGTCCCAGTTAGGTGTAAAAGGGATTAGCGGGGATGGCAAGCGTAAAGAAGGAATAGCTGAATACAAATGGGTCACTAAGTGCGGTAGTTGATCAATGTGGTTTGCAACAGAGTATAACTAGGTTGTGAATTTCAACAATATAAATTGCCGGCAATTTAAGTCGGCCTATAAAAGAGAGTGTCAAAATGACGCGGTTAATTCAGTACACGGTATTTTTGTTAGCCATAATATCCCCCAGCCTATTTGCCCAACAGTCTTCGACGCAGTCGTTAAGCTACGTTATTGACGAGGTGCCGAATGCAAAGGTGGTGGGCAAAGGCATGTTTACCTATTACTTTTGGGATGTGTACGAAGCTACGTTGTTTGCTCCAAATGGTAAATGGCAAGCAACGCCTCCCTTTGCGTTACAGCTTAGGTATCAACGGGCATTAAAAGGGCGAAAAATAGCCCAACGCTCGGTGGATGAAATACGTAAGCAAGGCATTGAGGACCCCGAGCGGTTAGCCGTATGGATGGAAAAAATGTCCAAGATTTTTCCTGATGTTGATGATGGCGACACGCTAACAGGGATTGCCACAAAAGAGAAAATTAGTGTGTTTTATTTTAACGGTGAACAGGTAGGCAAGATTGATGATACCGCCTTTACTACACACTTTTTTAATATTTGGCTAGGTGAAAATACATCAGAGCCTGATTTCAGAAAGACCCTTTTAAATCACTAATCACGCGATAATTTTACTGGCGCAGAGGTATATATGAAATTCAATCATAGCACGTTGATAGGCGGCGTATTATTAGGGGCTAGCTTACTGTCAGGTTGCAGTGTGTCGATTGAGGGTGATGACTACCAACAAACACGCCCAGCCTTCGATATAATGCAATTTTTTGATGGCGATGTGAAAGCCTGGGGTATTGTGCAAAATCGCTCCGGCGACGTCGTTCAGCGATTTGTTGTTGATATAGAGGGGACAGTTGAAGGGAGTCAACTAACGCTTAATGAGTCATTTAACTACAGCGTAGGTGAAGGCCCTTCAACGCGTATTTGGCATATTACGCAGCAGGCAGATGGACGCTTTACCGGCACGGCGAGCGATATAAAAGGGAGTGCGATAGGTACATCCTACGGGAATGCATTTAACTTTCACTACACGATGGACTTACCTGTTGACGATTCTACCTACAGCGTAACATTTGACGATTGGTTTTGGGGCTTCGATGAACATACCATGATGAACCGCTCCTACATTCGGAAATTTGGTCTGGTTATGGCTGAAGTTACTATTTTTATGCAAAAACAACCTTAACAGCTTACAACCCCAAGAATCACCCTGCCCGTATAGCGGACTTTACCCCGCATTTGGCCGTGGCAAGGTGATCACCACGCCTAACCCTTGCCCTTGCATTAAAGGGTCATGAACAAACCATAGGGCGCCTTTATGCAGCTTAACTATGGCTGAAACCAGCGAAAGGCCAAGGCCGTTGCCATGGGTTGAGCGGCTTCCATCAGCGCGGAAGAAACGCCTTTCTAATTGCGAAATATCATCTTCACTTACGCCTAACCCATTATCATTGACCATAATGACAAAATTGGAAGATGCGTGGGTTAGCTGAACGGTTACGGTGCCTTTATCTGGCGTGTATTTTATCGCGTTATCTAAAATATTCGCCACAGCTTGAAACAGTAAGTTTGGGTCTGCCACTGTGTGGTACGCCGATAATTGGCTCACCAATTGAATTTTTCTATCTTCGGCTACGGGCATATATAAATCGATAACATCGGCCACAATACTGCGTAAATCTGTTTCACAAAAACCCTCTTTTTTGCCAGTAGTTTCTAGCCCACTAATGCGCAGTAGACTATTAAACATGTTTAATAGGTTGTCGGCTTCTTGGGTGGTTTCATTGCGTAGTGTTTCATCTTCAATTTTTTCAAGGGTGTTGCGTAAACGTGCCAAGGGTGTGCGTAAGTCATGGGCGATACTATCGCTGACTGATTTTATATTGTTCACTGAGGTTTCAATGGTGTCGAGCATCTGATTAAACACCAACGAAAGGCGACTTAAATCATCCCAATTGCTATCAATTTCAAGGCGCTCCTTTAGGTTGCCGGTGCAAATTATATTGTCAGCGGTTTGAGACATTCTGTTGATGCGTCTTACTACATAGGTAGCAACGGCAAAACTAATTACCCCCAGAATACAAAGTAGCGCCACCACTACCCAGCTGAATGTTTTCCCTAACCATTGAGCGCTGTATAAATCTTGAATATTGCGGCCCACGAAAAGGGTATGATCGCCAAGGGGTATTGCGTTATATAGAATGTTTTTAGACGGCGTGTCAGTGTTGCCATGAGAAGACATGAGACTATAAGGCAGCTTAAGCGCAATAATGCCGCTATTATCCGTGTTACTATTTTTATCGGAGCTTCTCGCTAATGGCCATGTATCAACATTTCCGGCTACTAAGTCTTGCTGGCTATTTTGCAGTGCAACAAAGGTGTTATCAGTGCTTTGTGTATCAGGAAAGTCTCTAGTCTCTATGGCATTGACAACCGACTGAAGTCCGAGATTTTGATAAAGCTGAGAAAGGGCATAGGTTTCAGCGTCGACGGCGGCCTTGGCTTCGCGGATAAATACATCGCTACTGGCCAGACGCCAAAAGTAAATAATAAAGATAATTGCTGCTACGGCTAACGAGGTAAGCAGTACTCCTACCCGAAAGCTAGAACTTCGGGTAAAGTCTCCAATCGCTATCACGTAATAGCATCCGAAATTCTGTAGCCAGTGCCACGAACGGTTTCAATTACAGGAATATTGAAGGCCTTATCTACTTTTTGACGAAGACGGCTAATATGCACATCAATCACATTGGTTTGCGGGTCGAAATGATAGTTCCACACTTGTTCAAGTAGCATGCTTCTTGTCACCACTTTACCTTTGTGCCGTAAAAGACACTCTAACAATTGAAATTCCTTTGACTGTAAATCAATTTCTGTGTCTCCACGCATTACTTTTCTGTTGACCAAATCTAAGGTGAGATCGCCAACTTTAATGAGTGTTTTATCTTCACTTTCGTGGGGGCGGCCGCCAAGGCCTTCAACGCGCGCCAGTAGCTCTTCAAATGCGAAGGGTTTGGTTAGGTAATCATTTGCTCCGGTTCGCAGGCCCTTAACCTTATCATCAACCTCACTTTTGGCACTTAAAAGAAGCACAGGAGTGGTATTTTTGCTAGCGCGTATCCTTTCAAGCACCGTAAATCCATCTAGCATTGGTAGCATAATATCCAAGATGATCACATCCAATGTGTTTGACGACGCTAGTTCTAAGCCTGTTGCGCCATCATTTGCGGACATACATACATGTCCTTCATTCACCAACCCTTGTTCAATATGAGCGGCAACTTTTGGATCGTCTTCAACTAATAGCACTTTCATCTTAACAGCTTCTTTTTCTTAAAATGGGTTTTAACTAGGATTAATACTGTTATTAATAATAAATACGATCACTTTAAACCTATTGCGGCGCTATCGCGGGAAGCGTATATCTGCGCTGTAAGGGGTAAAATGCTGAATGTCTCCCCGCGCGCATTTTGTTTGCACCGTACGCCAGTATTCAGCTGTCATTAAATCGCCATGTAATTGTTTCAGTATGGTTTTTAATGGCCGTTTGCCCACAATGAAATGCTCAAACTGTTCTGGGAAGACATCATTAGGGCCTACCGATAAGGTGTCGATAGCGTAGGGGTCGTCCGATTTAGGTAATTCGCGAAAATGGCGTTCATGCATTAAACAAATTTCATCATAATCATAAAAGATCACTCTACCATGGCGCGTGATCCCAAAGTTTTTATGCAGCATATCGCCGGGGAAAATATTGGCCATGGCAATTTGCTTTATACATAAACCTAACTCGTTCAACGCATTGTACACGTTGTCTTTATCTGTCTCCTGTTGCAAATACACATTCAGTGGCGTCATCTTTCGCTCTATGTATAGGTGACTAATAATTAGTTCGTTATCTGTAAAGGTAAGGCTGGAGGCACAGGTGGCCTTCAATTCTTCAATAAGCGCAGGGTGCATACGATTTAGCGGAAAACGAAAGTTCATGTATTCGTGAGTATCAGCCATGCGACCTACACGATCAGACATTTTTACCAAACGGTAGCAGTCTTTAACGTGTTCGCGGGTTATTTTTTTACTTTCCGCGAATTCATCTTTAATAATTTTAAACACCACGCCATAAGAAGGTAGGTGAAACACCATCATTACTAAACCGCGTATTCCCGGTGCGGCTTCAAACCTATCGTCGGTGTTTTCCATATGTTGTAAAAAGTTTCTATAGAAAACGGTTTTTCCATGTTTGTAGTGACCTAACGACATGTAGAGTTCGAAGTGTTTTTTGTTAGGGAGCAGTTCTTGTAAAAACGCAGACACTTCTGCTGGGTTTTGGGTGTCTGCCATAAAATAACTGCGGGCAAACCCAAAGGTCACGCTAAGATCTTTGCGTTCAGTAAGCAGCGCATCAACAAATAATTCGCTGTTGTCACTTCGTTGCAAAGAAATAACAAAGGGTAGGGTTTCTTCAGGCATGCATATACGACCAATTAAATACGCTGCTTTGCCGCGAAAAAAGGTAGGTTTGAGAATTTCTACCGTATGTACGCTAGCAAGTTGCGTCGTAGTGAGGCGCTTACGAAGGGCTGTTTCAAGGTTTGCTATGTCTCTGTCGTAGTTTTCAAACGGAATATTGTAGCGATAGCATTTGAATATAGAATGATACATCTGCGCCACTGTGGTGGTGGTATCGAAGCTATTTACTACTTTAGGCCTATCCGGGCCGGGTAAATAACACCGACTTGGCAATACAAACATAAAGCTGTTGTCTATTTTTCGGTGTTTAAACAAGCGGCCGATCACCGAATTATAAAAAGTTTCGGCAAGCTCAAATTGTGGGTGTCCTTCTAGCTGCTGAGCAAAAATTCTTTTCACTTGTTGCCAGAAGGTTTCATCTTTTCTGTGTACTGCAATTAAATGGTAAATTTCAGCAACGGTATCAGAAAGGCTTGTTTCATAAATAGTAATGCGCTGTTTTGAGGCAACTTGAGTTTCTTTCCATTTGCCTTGTTCAAACCGTTCTTGCGCACCCCGGGTTATGCGGGTAAACCAGCGATAACTTTTATCAAATTGAGATAATATTTGGTAAGCCACTTTTTTGGCTAAAGCTGTATCGTGCATAAACTGCCTTGGAAGCATGCGCGAAGTCAACTTCGCATGCGTTGTTGTTGGTTCTTTTAAGCTAGTATTACTAGCACAAAGAGAGAATGAATTGCTATTTGATATCTTAAAATTAGCGCAAATTGGTTTTTTTATCGTTATCTTTACTATAACCTAGAGGTGATAAGCGGTTTTTAGGTGTTCTATATCATATGGTTAAGCGCTAATTATGGGTTTCGATATCCTCATTTGTGATGACTCTGCGCTAGCAAGGAAAATTGCTAAGCGAAACTTACCCGAAGGGTTGGCCGGTACTATTTACGAAGCGTCAAACGGACTAGATGCGTTGAATATTCTCGCTAGTCAGCGCATTGATTTGGTGCTGCTCGATTTAACGATGCCAGTATTAGATGGTATAGGTGTGCTTGAAGAGATGAAGGTGAGAAAGGTAGAAGCTTTTGTCATTGTCATTTCCGGCGACATACAACCGGCAAAACAACAACGTGTTAAAGAGTTAAATGCCTTGGCCTTCTTAAAGAAGCCTTTGCAAACTGAGCAGCTGGTAGACACGCTAAAGCGCTATGGCTTCTTGCTACCAGACTCATGCCTAGGCTAAATGCTATCAGCTGTCTGCGCTAACAGAAAAGTTGGCATAAAAAAGGGCTCTGAAGAGCCCTTTTTTGCTTAGAAGACGCGTTAAGCTGGGCCGAACCAATGACGGGTGCGGTTAGCAAACCACACCAACGACAGCATCACCGGCACTTCTACTAATACACCTACAACTGTGGCCAATGCGGCACCACTGTGTAACCCAAATAGTGATATGGCTACAGCAACGGCAAGCTCAAAGAAGTTTGAGGTACCAATCATGCACGCCGGCGCTGCGACATTGTGGGGCAGTTTTAACTTTTTAGCGAAAAAATAAGCGATGGCGAAAATACCATAGGTTTGGATCAGCAAAGGAATGGCGATTAACACAATATCTTGCGGTTTCGCTAATATGGTTTGTGACTGTAGAGCGAACAGTATGACGATTGTGACAAGTAAGCCAAAGACAGAAAAGGGCTTAAAACGTTCAATTAGCGCAGTTACCGCGGCTTCACTTTTCTTTTCTACCCGTTTACGAGTGACCACACCCGCTACAAGGGGGAGAACAACGTATAGCACGACCGACAACAACAAGGTATCCCAAGGGACGGTAATATCTGTAACACCTAACAATAAACCTGTGATAGGCGCAAAAGCGATTACCATGATAAGGTCATTAATAGATACTTGAACGAGCGTGTAGTTAGCATCTCCTTTGGTTAAGTGACTCCATACAAACACCATGGCAGTACAAGGGGCAACGCCTAGTAAAATCATACCGGCGATATATTCGGTAGCGGTTTGCGGGTCAACCCAGTCAGCGAAGATCCCTTTGAAAAACAACCACCCCAATAAGGCCATGGTAAATGGCTTAATTAACCAGTTAATAACTAATGTAAGAAGTAATCCTTTTGGCTTTCTACCGACATCTTTTATTGATGAAAAGTCAATTTGAATCATCATCGGATAGATCATTAGCCAAATTAATACCGCAACCACTAAATTAACGTGGGCGTATTCTAGGTTGGCGATAGCACTAAATACATTGGGAAATAAGCTACCTAATGCCACCCCAGCAATAATGCAAAGCCCTACCCATACAGATAGATAACGTTCAAAGAACCCCATTGCGTTTTCCTTAGTTTTTAAATCGATTTTTGATTAACACGTTTGCTGACTTCTTCAGCACTTTCTACTCGCTCTGAGTACCGGTTTACCAACATCACTTTGTTGTCGCGCGTAAGTAAGGTGAACTTCACCAATTCTTCAACGACATCAACAATTCGATTGTAATAAGGCGACGGCTTCATACGACCATCTTCCTCAAATTCTAAAAATGCTTTGGCTACCGAAGACTGGTTTGGAATGGTAAGCATACGCATCCATCGCCCTAAAATTCGCATTTGATTAACCGCATTAAACGACTGAGAGCCACCACATACCTGCATTAGCGCGAGTGTTTTTCCTTGTGTAGGGCGCACGCCGCCTAAGCTTAAGGGAACCCAATCAATCATGCTTTTCATAATGCCGGTAATGCTTCCATGACGCTCTGGCGAACACCAGATTTGCCCTTCTGACCACATCATAAGCTCTCGTAGTTCTTGCACTTTTGGATGGTTGGCATCTTCGCCGTCTGGTAAAGGAAGGCCACGAGGATCGAATATCTTTGCTTCTGCACCAAAATATTCTAGCAAGCGTGCTGATTCTTCGATCACCAGTCGGCTGTAAGAACGTTCTCTTAACGAACCGTAAAGCAGCAAAATACGCGGCTTGTGTGAAGAGAACTGGGTAGCAAAATCAGCCATGCTTGGCTGATGCATCTGCGCCATGTCAAGGTTGTCAGAGGGGGCCTGTGAATCACTCATTACTTGGCTCCTAATTCTGCTAAAGCGGTTTTCAATTCTTCGCCACTTAAATCCTTTTCGGCCACGCTTGTCAAAGCCTTCACCCGCGCTTCTATAATATCGATGGTGTTGTTAAAGGCGGCGGCTTTTTCGTCTTCCGACCCTGTCAATTTGGACGGATCAGCCAGACCCCAGTGCACCTTTATAGATTGACCGAAATATACAGGGCAAGCTTCGCCCGCCGCGGAATCGCAAACAGTGATCACCACATCAGCCTTATAATCTTCGAATTCATCCCACGATTGGCTACGTAACCCCTCAGTGGAATAACTGCGTTCTTCGAGGTACTTTAGCGACAAAGGGTGTACTTCACCTACTGGTGAACTGCCTGCACTACGTGCTTCTAAATTTGGTGTGTTGCTGCCATTTGTGATGGCTTCGCACAAAATACTACGGCAGCGATTGTGGGTACATATATAGAGAATTTTCACAAAAATAAGCTCCTGAGCTTGAATTGGTTAGAAGGACGAATTAGCAGCTTGGCTGCAGCGTTAAGTTTGCTTCTGCATTAGATAAATAATCGGGGTTGTTTTGCGCCGTGGAATGGATAATTTCGTGCACCCATACTGGCAGTTCTGGATTGAGACGGTAGTAGACCCATTTACCTTTGCGCTCGTCTTCAACTAAGCCACATTTACGTAAATCTGCTAAGTGACGAGATATTTTAGGTTGGCTGAGCTCTAGTGCTGTTGTGAGGTCGCATACACATAGCGCGTCGCCTTTACTTAAAAGAAGTAGCGTTTTTAAACGGGTGTCTTCTGCTAAGCATTTAAACAGTGCAAGAGGAGAAAGCACAGCGCATGAAGTTTGTGTAGTCATCGACAGCCTTTTTACATATACGGGAAAACATATATGACGAATCATATATGAAAAAACGTATATGTCAATAGGCGTATCAAGCTCTCGTAATGCCTTAAAACGGACAGCCTGCTGCATGAGACACGATACTATTTGCGGATGCAGCTTGCCATATTACACTGGTAGATACATGGTGTTGGTGAGATAGATTGTCGTCGTCAATCACCCGCGTTGTGCCGGTGGATTTTAATAACACGAGCTGCTCAATAGAGGGGAGGCCTGCGCTAATTATAGTAGGGGTATTAACCTGATAGTTCGTTGACGATTCCAGCGTGTTATCTACTGTATCTAGGATGTCTTAATGTGCATAAGCTAAATTGAGGTGTAGAGCGGCGAAAAACATGCACATAAGAACAGCTAGAGTTAGTGTGAAACCGCGAGTATGCTATGGAGGTGGGGCGCCTAGACGCCCCAAAAGATGTAATGTACTACGCTTGTGAACGTATTTTCATCTTTGCCCGGTATTTTCGGGTCAACCATATTGTGAAAAACGTGCCGATAAGCCCAGGTATAACCCAAGTAACGATTTGCAATGCGCCCAATCCATTAAACAGGGTACGCCCACCGAAAGCAAAAAACGCGGTGTATGCGCCAATACCCGAGGCTATAGTATGACTTATATGTTCGAGTAACCATTTGCCCTGATGAATGTGACGCGCGAATGCATAGCGTAGAATGCTCACAGCATTAAACAGCGCAATAGGGGCAAATATACGGGTGAGAGTCACCTCAAATTTAATACCCTGATACAAAGCAATGCCCGCAACAATAAGTAGCGCAATGGGAAGGCCAATATCTAAGGGTTTTCTCAGCGCTCTATTGTTTGCTTTTACTTCTAGTACACGCTGCGCTTGATGGATATTACTCCACACTAATAAACTCAGCATAAGTAAAAAGATATACCGTCCTCTTACTACCGCCACATAGTGAGCAACTGATCCGTAGTCTTCAGGGATAACAGGGTAGATAACCAGCGGTATAGCTAGCGCAATGCATGAACTTACCACCCCGCTTATCGAGGTAAAAGCCATAGCTTTAAAGTACAGGGCACCATACTTCCTATGGGCGGGCCCGCCCTTTTTGGTCAGGCATGGGATCCAAAACAGCAGGAGTGAAAGACTTCCAGCGATGATGTGAAAAAACACAATAGAAGAGTGGATGGTTTGCATAGCTTATTCCTCACGGTAGATGTTGAGGCTATTGTGCTAGAGGAAGGAATCTTTAATCAGTGCCATAGGTCATGAAAATAAAAAGTGACTTTTGGCCTATTCAATTTAGCGTGGGTAAGTTAATAATAGGTACATGAAAATAAAACAGTTATTCAATCAAGAACAACTCGAACGGGTAGTTGCGCTGGTGACATGGTTCTTCGTTGCCGTGTCAGCCTTGTATTACGCTATTATGCAATACACAGTATCTCACTGGCGCACAGGCACTGCCTTAGTACTCTTTGTAATGTTTGCACTGGGCTTTGTGGCGGCAACTAAACCTCAACAGGCGAGAACCTCAAAAGGTGGTGTTGTGCTAGCTGCCATGTATCTAGTGACAGTGGCGAGCTTTTTCGTCTTACCTTATGTTTATTTAGCTATTTTTTTAGTAATTTGGTCGGCGCTTTTACCTTATGTATTTCGTTTTCGGCGATGTTTGTTGCTTAGCTTACCCTTAGCTATTCCTTTAGGGTTAGCACACCATATTTACTGGCAGCAGAATTATGCGCTGCTTACAGCAACATTGTTTTGGACATTTAATTTATTCGCCATGATGATGTCGAACACAGCGATAAAAGAACGCCAAGCAAGAGAGCGTGCAGATTTACTCAATAGGCAACTCATCGCCGCGCAACAGCTTATACGACAGGCAGGGAAACAAGACGAACGCCTTCGTATAGCGCGCAATATACACGATGTATTAGGGCATCACTTAACGGCATTAAGCATTAATTTACAAGTAGCTTCGCACAAATGTGAGGGCATCGGACAGCAAGAAGCTAAAACCCATGTCGATCGGTGTTATGCCCTTGCAAAACTGCTTCTCAGTGACGTTAGAGAAGCAGTAACAGACATGCGGGAACAAGCGCCGTTCGACTTTCAAGAGGCTGTTGAAGCCTTGTTCGAAGGTATCACGCGGCCCCGGTTACACCTTTGTATACAACCTGATCTTCGGGTTGAAAATGTCAAATTGGCAGATGTGCTTCTACGGGCTATTCAAGAAGGGCTTACTAATGTGATACGCCATACCCGTTCAGACGATTTTTACGTAGAACTAAAAGCTCAAGAAGGGAACTACATTCTGTCAATGCAGGATATTCAAGCCCCACCAAAAACCACAGAACTCACATCAAAAAACGATACCATTACGCCCGGTAATGGACTAACCGGTATGCTTGAAAGGGTCACTTCGGTAGCAGGTTCAATGCAAAGTGGCTTTAATGACAAAGGCTTTTATATTCATATTCAAGTGAGTGAAAGCGTATGAAAACACGAGTATTGCTGGTGGAAGATCAAATGCTTGTTCGTCAAGGCATTCGCTCGTTACTGGCCCTTGATTCTTCCGTTGAGGTGGTAGATGAATGTGACGATGGCAGTAGCGTAGTAGCTACTTTAAAGCACACAGATATCGATATTATATTAATGGATATCAGAATGCCGAAGGTGACGGGTATACAAGCGTTAAAGGAAATGGCTGCGGCAGAAATATCGGTGCCAGTGATAATGCTTACCACCTTCGATGATCACGAATTAGTAACGCAGGCCATGCAAGCTGGAGCAAAAGGCTACCTATTAAAAGATGTATCGCTAGATACGCTGATTGGTGGCATTAACACCGTTTTAAAGGGCGATACACTTATTCAACCGAGCGTGACTGAAAAGGTACTGCAGGGGCTACAAGGGCTGACCGTTGAGTTTGAATCCTATGAGCAGCCGGAAACATTAAGCCCAAAGGAAATAGAAATATTGCGGTTGGTGGCAGCGGGCTACAGTAATAAAGAAATTTCAGAAGCCATGTTCAAATCTTCGGGGACCGTGAAAAATCAAGTGTCAGCCATTATGGCAAAAATGGGAGTAAGAGATAGAACTCGCGCGGTGTTAAAAGCGTTGGAATTAGGCTGGCTATAATGTGCTGTGAGGCTGCGTACCCCATTAGCTTATAAATGCGACGAAAAGTAATGCCACGCAGGGTGGCTGAATCGTAGGCTTAAGTGCGACAACACTTGCAGCGCTAACATATATCACACGTAGAAATGGGCGCCGTATTTAACAGCGCCCTAAACGTAGAGACTGTATCTTATAGTTTAGCGATCCATATGGACAACAGAACGGATACTTTCCCCATTATGCATCAGCTCAAAAGCTTCGTTGATTTCATCTAAGCCCATAGTGTGAGTGATAAACTCTTGCAAGCCGAACTCACCGTTTAGGTATTGCTCAACAATGCCAGGTAGTTGTGAACGACCTTTCACGCCGCCAAATGCAGAACCACGCCATACTCTACCTGTAACTAGTTGGAAAGGACGGGTCGATATTTCTTGCCCTGCACCAGCCACACCGATAATAACCGACTCACCCCAGCCTTTGTGACAACATTCTAGCGCTGAACGCATAACATTAACGTTGCCGATACACTCGAATGAGTAGTCCACGCCGCCATCCGTCATTTCGACAATAACGTCTTGAATAGGCTTATCGAATTCTTTTGGATTTACCATATCAGTAGCACCAAGCTGCTTAGCAAGTTCAAACTTACTTTCGTTGATATCGATACCAATAATACGACTTGCGCCAGCCATGCGCGCACCAATGATAGCCGACAGACCTATACCGCCTAAGCCAAAGATAGCCACGGTATCGCCTTCTTTAACCTTTGCAGTGTTTAGCACCGCGCCCATGCCTGTTGTTACGCCACACCCAAGCAAACACACTTCTTCAAGCGGCGCTGATTTATTTACCTTCGCAAGCGAAATTTCCGGTAACACTGTGTATTCTGAGAAAGTACTGCAACCCATGTAGTGGTAAATAGTTTCTCCATCTTTTGAGAAACGGCTTGTGCCATCTGGCATTAAGCCTTTACCTTGAGTTTCACGTACAGCCTGGCAAAGGTTGGTTTTACCAGACTTACAGAATTTGCACTCCCCACACTCTGCGGTGTAAAGAGGGATAACATGATCGCCTACTTCAACCGAGGTTACCCCTTCACCAACCATTTCAACAATACCGCCACCTTCATGGCCAAGTACAGAAGGGAAAACGCCCTCTGGATCGTCGCCAGAAAGGGTAAATGCGTCAGTGTGACACACACCTGTGGCGATGATGCGTACAAGTACTTCGCCTTTTTTTGGAAGTTCGACATCAATCTCTTCCATTTTTAAAGGTTCGCCCGGACCCCACGCAACCGCAGCTTTCGATTTTATATGGGTTTGACCGTCTTTCAGTGTTAGTGCCATTTCCTGCTCCTACTATCTGGTACGTGGTGAACAACGCAACACGTTAATTACTTCATAAGATGGTTAAAGAGTATAGGAGCAAGACAGCCATTGATAAATGCAAAATAGGTAATTCTCTATTACAAATATGAAATAAAAACTTTAATACTGAGCAAAATTCAAGGCATAATCCTTAGACACCCACAATTGTTAACTTATAGACACCCATACTAAACGAGCTCAAATAGTGGGTGTCCAAGGGGCATAATCCTTAGACACCCACAATTGTTAACTTATGGACACCCATATTAAACGGGCTTAAATAGTGGGTGTCCAGAGTAAAAGAGTCAAGACGGGTGGGTGTCCATGATAGCGCGCCCATTTAATGTTTGATTTGCTACGTCGGCAACATGCCAGGAGAGTGGGCGTGGGACAAAAGAGCTAAAACTTGTATGGGTGTCTAGTATGTAAGCTTTATGGGTGTCTAGGGTGAAAGCTAGTCAATCACCTTGTTAATCATCGTCGTTAAAAGGGGCAGTTTTATGGTCTGGGAAGGTATTATTGAGTTTTGTACTGTGGCAAACCTTCATAGCTTTACCAAGGCTGCGAGCTATTTAGATAGTTCTGTGGCACAAGTAAGCCGAAGGGTTGCCACACTTGAAAAAGGTTTAGGAGTTAAACTTTTTAACCGTACTACGCGTCATGTGTCACTTACTGAAGCAGGTCAGTTGTATTATGCACAGTGTAAGCCTGCGTTAGAGGCACTTCAAAACGCCGAATTAAATGTAACCGAAAAACAGCGCGTACCTACTGGCCTTATAAAAATGACGGCGCCTGTTGCGTTCGGAGAAGCCTTCATTGCACCGCTCATAAACCGCTTCGTTAAACAATACCAAGGTGTTCAGGTGGAGTGTCGGTTCACCAATGATACAGTGGATATTATTGAGCAAGGACTAGATTTGGCCGTCAGAATTGGACGCCTAGAAGACTCGTCGCTTGTTGCTAAAAAACTAAGTACCCGACAATTATACGTTTGTGCGAGCAAAGCATACCTTGCGAAGCATCCTGCCCCTGCAACCCCTCAACAGCTAAGCGAACATAATTGCCTGGTTGGTTCTCAGGCGCACTGGCGATTTAGCCAAAATGGTACGCGAACAAATGTAAGGGTAAGCGGGAGCATCAAGTATAATAGTGGTAATGCACTGCACGATGCCGCATTAGCCGGCATTGGGTTGGTACAACTGCCGGGCTTTTATGTTCGAAATGATTTGGCCTGTGGACGGTTACTAGAAGTACTATCGGCTTTCAGGGAAGAACGAGAGACTGTATGGGCGCTATTTCCTTCAAATCGGCATATGGCACCGAAGGTTAGGCTGCTGGTAAATTACCTAGCAGAACACCTAGAAGATGATGAATAATCCAGATTATCGCTTAAAGCGAAATGCGAATTTCTCTTTATTGCAGTATGTGCAATACAGTATGGTGAAAACTGCGGTTGACAGATAGACGTCTATACGGCAAATTGACGGTATGAAAAAGATTCTACGCATTCGCACCACCGGCATTATGATTACCACCTTATATAGGGCGGTCGCTGGCTAGTGCAGGAAAGCATAAGACAACGAAAGCCCGCCCTTACTAAGAGCGGGCTTTTTTTTACCCACGCCACCGTAATACATTATTAAGCACGACTTGGCGTAAATAGAAGGAGCAGCACATGAAAGTCTTAAAGTTTGGGGGCTCATCACTTGCCGACGCACCGCGCTATTTGCGCGTGACCGACATTAGCACGGCCACCCACCAAACCGACGGTGCTGCGGTTGTACTCTCTGCCCCTAAAGGGGTGACGAACGCGCTTTCACTTTTGTGTGAGCAAGCAGCCGCAGGTGAAGATTTCCAACCCCTTTTTGAAAAGCTCACCGATACTGTTACAGGCATTGCGAACGCGTTGAACGAAGAGTTGTCGGGGTTTGCTCACACCCATGTGGTAGAATTTATAGGCAGCCAGTTAAGTGTGCTTAAGCAACACCTTGAGGGTATTAAGTTGCTAGGAGTGGCGCCAGACAATGTTTCTGCTGGTATCTTAAGTATCGGTGAATATATCTCGGTAACGCTGTTTAGCGCGATCCTTTCTGCAAAAAATATTGCTAATCGCATCATCGACCCAGTGAAATACATTCAAGCTGATGGCGAATACCTTGATAGCATTGCGGATGTGGCTATTAGTAAAGCACGCTTTAGCGATATCCCTAATGATGGCAGTGAATTGCTAGTTATGCCTGGGTTCGTAGCCGCCAATGAAAATGGTGAAAAAGTGACTTTGGGGCGCAATGGTTCTGATTATTCTGCCGCTATCCTAGCCGCCTGTATTGACGCTAGTTGTTGTGAGATATGGACAGATGTGGACGGTGTTTACAATGCTGATCCAAACCAGGTCGAAGGGGCTGTCTTACTTGATAAGCTTACGTATCAAGAAGCGATGGAGTTGTCGTATTTTGGGGCTAAAGTACTACATCCAAAGACGATCGGGCCAATTGCACAGCATCATATCCCGTGCTTAATTCGAAACACGCTAAACCCTGCTGCACCTGGTACACTTATCAGTAACGAGAAGAGCGAAAAATGGACCTCGGTAAAAGGCATTTCACAGCTTGATAACGTGTCTATGTTCAACGTTGCGGGGCCTGGGCTTAAAGGCATGGTGGGTATGGCAAGCCGGGTGTTTGAGGTGATGTCAAACGCCAACATTTCAATAAGTTTAATAACCCAATCTTCTTCAGAATATTCAATTAGTTTCTGTATTCAAAGTAAAGATGCGAATCGCGCCCTTAACCTTCTAGAAGACGCATTTGCTCTTGAGCTACAAAACCAGTTGCTTGACCCCATTGAAGTTCGCCAAGATCTTACTATTGTTACATTAGTCGGTGATGGCATGCGTCAAACCAAAGGCTTGGCTGCACGCTTCTTCAACTCTCTAGCACAGGCACGTGTTAACAACGTTGCTATCGCGCAAGGGTCTTCCGAACGCTCTATTTCAACAGTGATTGAAAGCAAACGTGCTAAAAAGGCGGTAAAGGTGATTCACCAGAATTTTTTCTCTGACCGCCACACCATTGATGTATTCTTAGTTGGGTGTGGCAATGTAGGTACTGAGTTGCTGGGGCAAATTGCCAAGCAGCAACCCGCCTTATTGAAGCGCAATATTCAGCTACGGGTGTACGGTATCGCCAATAGTCGCAAATTACTATTAAATAGCCAAGGTATCGACTTAACGCAAGATTGGCAACCTGCGCTAGCATCAGCCGGAGAAGGGCTTTCAATTGAACGCCTACAGCAGTTCGTTAACGAAAATAGTTTGGTTAACCCAGTTATCGTTGATTGTACTAGCCATGAAGCGATTGCATCACAATATGTGGATATGATGGAAAATGGGTTCCACGTAGTCACGCCAAATAAAAAGGCCAATACGGGGCCAATGGAATACTACCGTAAGCTACGTAAAACGGCGCTTACCACAAATCGACAGTACTTATATGAAACTACCGTAGGTGCCGGTCTACCAGTCATTGATAATTTACAAAAATTGTTTAGTGCCGGCGACCAATTGCATCGTTTTGAAGGGATCTTATCGGGCAGCTTGTCATACGTATTCGGTAAACTAGATGAAGGTATGTCTTTATCTCAAGCGACAGCGACAGCCAAGGAGAATGGTTTCACTGAGCCCGATCCTCGTGATGACCTAAGTGGCATGGACGTGGCACGTAAACTACTCATCATGGCCAGAGAGGCCGATTTGTCCCTTGAGCTTTCTGATATTGAAATTGAGTCGGTATTGCCTGCAGGGTTTGCCGAAGATTGTTCAATTGATACCTTTATGGAAAAGCTTCCAGAACTTGATGCGGCGTTCGAGCAACGTGTCAACGAGGCAAAAGCAAAAGGCAACGTATTGCGTTATATCGGCAGCATTGAAGGTGATAAGTGTAAAGTTACAATTCAATCAGTGCCGGCGAGCAACCCGTTATCGCAGGTTAAAGATGGCGAAAATGCGCTTGCTATCAACAGCGATTATTATAACCCTATCCCTTATGTTATACGTGGTTATGGCGCAGGCGGTACGGTTACCGCTGCCGGGGTGTTTGCAGATATTTTACGTACCATGCCGTGGAAACAAGTGGCGCTTTAGGAAGAGGCAGTAATGAAGAAAGCTTTACGCGCATACGCGCCAGCATCAATTGGCAACGTTAGTTTAGGGTTTGACGTTTTAGGCGCAGCACTTGCGCCTATTAACGGATCACGGTTGGGCGATGAGGTAGATATATGTGCTGCCGATGCTTTCTCTCTAACGGTAAAAGGCCCCTTTGCACACAAGTTGCCTGGGGACGTTGACAGTAACATTGTAACGAAGTGCTATTACTACTTTTGCGAGCAAATGGAATTGACCGGTAGAGCGGTCTCACCGGTGGCGCTTACCTTACATAAAAACTTACCTATAGGTAGCGGTTTAGGATCAAGCGCGAGTTCTATCGTTGCGGCATTTGCTGCGTTAAATGACTACTTTGACGCGCCCTTTAGCGAAGACACCCTGTTGCATATGATGGGAGAGTTGGAAGGGCAAATTAGCGGTAGTATCCATTACGACAATGTAGCACCTTGTTATCAAGGCGGCATGACCCTAATGACCGGGGCGAAAGAACCTGTGACCCTATCGCTACCGCTAAACCCTAATTGGTACTATGCTATTTGTTACTCTGGGATCAGCGTATCAACCGCGCAAGCGAGGGATATACTTCCTAAGCAAGTGGATATGGCCACTGCGCTTACATTCGGTAGGCAGTTAGGGGTGTTTGTTCATGCCTTGCATACTGAGAATTTTGATCTGGCTGCCTCGGTAATGAAAGACGTTATTGCTGAACCTTACCGAAAGTCACTATTGCCCGGCTTCGATGATGCTCGGGCGTTTAGCGAAAGTGAAGGCGCCCTTGCCTTTGGTATTTCAGGCTCAGGGCCAACAGTTTTTGCCGTGTGTAATAGCAGCGAGCAAGCAGCGCGGATCGCGCGCTATTTAAATGATAATTATATTCAAAACCAAGATGGCTTTAGTCACGTGTGTCAGATCCCAAAATCAGGAACAGTGGTTTCTCCACTAACTGAACACAGCGACGCATAACGGCACTTTGAGAAAAAGGTAACAACACGTGGAATTGGTAAATTTAAAAGATTCACAGGATACAGCGTCATTTGCCGAAGCGGTAAAGCGCGGATTAGGAAAACAACAAGGGCTGTACTTTCCCACAAATATTCCGACCCTAGAGGATATTGACGGTTTATTAGCGCTTCCTTTTGTTGAGCGCAGCATCAAGGTGTTACGTACACTTATTGGTGACGAACTCAATAATGGTGAGCTAGAAGAGATTGTTAAAACCGCTTTTGCGTTCGATGCGCCCGTAGAGCAAGTAAGTGACAATATATATACCCTAGAGCTATTTCATGGCCCTACGCTGGCATTTAAAGACTTCGGCGGTCGTTTTATGGCGCAAACTTTAGCGCGTATTAGTAAAGGCAAGCCCATTACTATTTTAACCGCAACTTCGGGTGATACTGGCGCTGCTGTAGCTCATGCGTTTCACGGTATAGACAATATTAACGTAGTGATTTTGTTCCCTAAAGGCAAGATCAGTGCGCTTCAAGAGAAATTGTTTACTACCTTAGGTGACAATATTCATACCGTGGCCGTTGAATCAGATTTTGATGCCTGCCAGGCCCTCGTAAAGACGGCCTTTGACGACGTAGATGTACGCGAAGGGTTACACCTTAATTCTGCCAACTCTATTAATATCAGCCGTTTATTAGCTCAGGTGTGTTACTACTTTGAGGCGATGAGCCAACTGCCAAAAGAGAAGCGTGATCAATTGGTTGTCTCTGTACCAAGTGGTAACTTCGGCAATTTAACCGCGGGTATGATTGCAAAAGCGATGGGGTTACCCATTAAACGTTTTATTGCTGCAACCAACTTAAACGACACTGTTCCGCGTTACTTAAAAACCGGTGAATGGGCGCCAAAGAAAACAGTTGCTACTATTTCCAACGCAATGGACGTAAGCCAACCAAATAATTGGCCGCGAATTGAAGCGCTTATTGAACAAGGTTACATTGACAAAGCGTGCTTAAAAGGCGAAATGATTGATGAAGAGTATACTCAGCTCGCTATGCGCCAACTCGCTCAGCTAGGCTATACCAGTGAGCCTCACGCCGCTATAGCATATCGGGCGGTGAGCCATGATTTGGAAGAGGGGGAAATCGGCTTATTCTTAGGTACAGCCCACCCAGCCAAATTCCGTGAAACTGTTGAAAATGTACTTGGCAACCCAATTAGCCTTCCCCAGCCTCTTGCGGATGTGGCGGGTGAAGATAGTTTAGCGGTAGACCTTCCTTCATCATATGACGCGTTAAAGCAACATATGATGGATTTACTTAAGGCATGAGTTCATGGGGTGAAGTTTTAGGTGCAGAAAAGGAAAAGCCCTACTTCAAAGTGTTGTGGCAGCAGATAGCGTCTGAACGCGAGGCGGGAAAAGTAATTTACCCGCCTTCTAAAGATGTATTTAACGCGTTTAGTCTTACTGCATTAAACGATGTGAAGGTGGTGATTTTAGGGCAAGATCCTTATCACGGCCCAGGCCAGGCTCATGGGCTGAGCTTTTCGGTTAAGACGGGTATAAAGATACCGCCCTCGTTAATCAATATATACAAAGAGTTGGCCTCAGATATTGCCGACTTCACCATACCTCTTCATGGAAATCTCACGGGCTGGGCGCAGCAAGGCGTGTTGTTGCTTAATACCGTATTAACCGTGGAGCAGGGCAAAGCCCACAGCCATGCGAAGTGGGGCTGGGAAACCTTTACTGATGCAGTCATCGATGCCGTTAATAACCAGCAGGAAAAGGTGGTTTTTATGCTGTGGGGAAGCCACGCACAAAAGAAGGGAAAGCAGGTAGATAGAAGCAAACACCTTGTTCTACACGCACCGCACCCATCACCACTTTCAGCCTATCGTGGGTTTTTCGGCTGTAAACACTTTAGTCAAGCGAATGAATACCTAGCAGAGAATGGCCTGAAACCCATTCACTGGCAGGTATGATGCACCTAATAGAAAGTAAAAAGGCCGCCTGTTGTTATCAGGCGGCCTTTTGTTTATCTTTCCAGTGTTTCTAGTTCGTATTCGAACCCACAATCAAGCTCTGCGAGCTCTTTTTCGAGTGCGAAGCGATCTTGTAGCGCTTCTATTTCTCTCCACTTGCGTTTTTTACTTTTAGTTTTTGCTGGGCTTGCTTCAATGTCTAACATGGCAAATAGATCTGACTTATCCACTTGGATCTCCTTTTAACACCATTACAACAATACAGAGCGTATAAATTCCCTCTGTCTATTTTCTATCACAGCCACGCGTAAAATAAAACAAGTAAGTTTACTTTTTATTAACAACTTGTGACAATTAGATGACAGCGCAAGGTTTATTCAGGACATCCAGCGAGAGAGAGCTATTTAGGTAACTAAGATCAAAAATGGCCGGTATAAAGCCGGCCATTCAGTTTTTTGCACCAAAGGTGAAGTGTCACTTCACGCAAGTTTCCTTACTTTGGTGCATTCGCTGCTCTGAAACGGGCAATCAATTGTTGGGTTGACGCATCGAAATTATCTTCCTTTGCCTCGCCCTGAATGCCTGCAAGAACTTGATTTCCAAGCTCTTTTCCTAACTCCACTCCCCATTGGTCGAATGAGTTAAGGTTCCAGATAACGCCCTGAACGAATACCTTATGTTCATACATTGCAACCAGCGCGCCAAGTGTCTTAGGCGTTAGACTTTCAAACAAGAAAGTATTGCTTGGTTTGTTACCTGGCATGGTTTTATGGGCTGCTAAACGTTTGCGTTCAGCATCATTGAGGCCTTTGCCGTCTAAATCGGCGTAGCATTCATCAAACGTCTTGCCTTGCATTAATGCTTGGGTTTGTCCGAAACAATTGGAAGCCAGCATCGCGTGATGGGTCTCATCTTGATTTGGCACATGCAGAGGCAACATGAAATCGGCAGGGATAACACCTGAGCCCTGGTGGATAAGCTGGTGAAAGCTATGCTGACCGTTCGTTCCTTCACTGCCCCAAATAATAGGACCCGTCGGATAGTCGACATCTTCGCCTTCTTGGGTTACTTGTTTACCGTTACTTTCCATATCTAACTGCTGAACGTAGGCAGGCAGGCCACGCAAATAATGATAGTAAGGCAGCAGGACATGAGATTGCGCATCGAAAAAATTGCGATACCAGACACCCAAAAGACCCAGTAGAACTGGCATATTTTGCTCTAGAGGAGCAGAAGTGAAGTGGGTGTCCATATCAAAAGCGCCTTCAAGCAAACCTTTGAAATTTTCAAAGCCTAGCGCTAAAGAAATAGGAAGGCCGATAGCCGACCATAAGGAATAACGCCCGCCTACCCAATCCCACATCGGAAATATATTGTCTTCACTGATACCAAATTCAGTAGCGGCTTTAACGTTAGAGGATACTGCAACAAAGTGCTTCGCAATATCTTCTTGCGTGCCGCCTGATTTAAGGAACCAGTCTTTTGCGGTAAGGGTGTTTTGCAGCGTTTCTTGCGTAGAAAATGACTTTGATGACATTACCACTAAGGTTTCTTCAAAATCTACCTTGGACAACACATCATGAATGTGACACCCATCGACATTTGCAACAAAATGTACCTTAACGGAATCAACAGTATGGGGCTTTAACGCTTCCGTCATTATTTTAGGGCCTAAGAAAGACCCCCCAATTCCGATGGCGACAATATCCTTAACAGGTTTGCCCGTATAGCCCTTGTGCTCGCCGCTATGAACTGACGCCGTAAAGGCTTCAATTTTACTTAAGGTTGCACGCACTTCCGGCATCACATCTTTGCCATCAACCATTATTTGGCGGTCAGAAAAGCTTCTAAGTGCCGTGTGTAAAACCGCACGCCCCTCGGTGCTATTGATTTGTTCACCGTTAAACATGGCGTCTCTAACGTCTTCTAGCTTACACGCACGGGCTAAATCGAAAAGTGCTGAAAGCGCGTCTTCGTTTACACGGTTTTTTGAGTAATCTAAAAATAGGCCGCATGCTTCTAATTGCATGCTTTCAGCGCGGTTTGCATCGCTGGCAAACCAGTCCCGCATGTGGGCATTTTTAATTGCGCTGGCTAAGTTGGTTAGTGTCTGCCATTCAGGCAACGATGTAAGTGCACTCATTATATTGTTTCTCCCGTCGGTTACGCGCTTAGTTTTTCACGTAATAAGGTTTCTAATTTCACTTGGTCTGCGGCAAAATTACGAATACCTTCGGCGAGTTTTTCGGTCGCCATAGGATCTTCATTCATATCCCAACGGAATTCAGATTCGGTTAAACGGTCGCCAGGAGTTTTGGTAGCGCCATTATCTTTTAATTTAACCTCCAGCTCCCCAGGTTGGTTGGCTAACTCTTCAAGCAATGCAGGGCTTATCGTTAGACGATCGCAGCCGGCAAGCGCTTGAATTTCACCGATGTTGCGAAAGCTAGCACCCATTACTACTGTTTTATAGCCATGGGCTTTGTAATAATCATATATACGGCTCACTGACACTACGCCAGGGTCTTCATCTGCTGTGTATTCAGTTTTACCCGTTGATTTCTTATACCAATCCAGAATGCGCCCTACAAATGGCGATATAAGGTAAACACCCGCTTCAGCACACGCTCTTGCTTGGGCAAAACTAAACAGCAGGGTTAAGTTACACTGGATCCCTTTCTTTTCTAGCTCTTCGGCTGCCTGGATCCCTTCCCAAGTTGAGGCGATTTTAATTAGGATGCGAGATTTATCGATACCCGCATCTTCATACAATTGAACTAAGCGTTCTGCTTTTTCGATGGTCGCGGCTTTGTTAAAAGATAAACGAGCATCTACTTCGGTAGAGATACGCCCTGGTATAGTAGCTGAGATTTCTTTGCCTATGGCAACAGAGAGTTGATCCGCTGCGTCAGTAAGTTGCTGTTCGCTGTCATTGGATTGCAATTTGGCCCACGCAACCGCATCATCGATTAATCCAGCGTACTGAGGTAGGCTGGCAGCTTTTAATAACAATGACGGATTAGTAGTTGCGTCAACGGGTTGATACTTCTTAATTGCATCGATATCACCGGTATCGGCGACAACCGTAGTAATGTCACGTAACGAAGCTAGCTGATTGCTCATAATTCTCTCTAAATTTAGTCTAAAAATTCGGACAACTCACCAGATGGGCAAGTTGAGTAAAACGGTGCGTTTTTGCGTATGTAGGGTGCTGTCGCTTAATTACAAACGAAGCGTTTGCATGTTTAGGACGTAGTTATACCAAACCCGTGTGATAATTTACAGCCAAGCACGCTGAAATACTGGCTAATCGGATTTGTCTGTTACACCGATAGAACCCTTTCTTCTTGGGTTTTGCGAATTTCCGCGTTAGCAGTGGTATAATGACCCAGTACCAAATTAAGGAGTTGAGATGTTAGTTGTTGTTTCCCCCGCAAAAAATTTAGATTTTGAGTCGGCAGTGCCTACCAGTGCATACTCGCAACCGGCACTACTTGACGAAACAGAAAAATTAATGAAAGTTTGCCGAACCTTGTCGCCGGCAGGTCTCTCGTCGTTAATGAAAATCAGCGATAAGTTAGCCGTATTAAATGCCAATCGCTTTTCTGCGTTTTCTACTCCTTTCACCGCTGACAATGCGCGCCAAGCTATGTATGCGTTTAATGGAGATGTATACACGGGGCTTGATGCCTATAGCTTAAATGAGAAAAGCATCGATTATGCTCAGCAGCACCTTCGTATTCTCTCAGGGCTATATGGGTTACTCAGGCCGTTAGATCTCATGCAAGCATACCGATTGGAAATGGGAACCAAGCTAGCTAACCCAGAAGGTAAGGATTTATACGCATTTTGGGGGACACGCATAACAGAGGCGTTGAACGAAGCTTTGGCCGAGCAAGGCGATAATGTATTGATTAATCTCGCGTCCAATGAGTATTTTAAAGCGGTAAAGAAAAAACAGCTTGATGGCATGGTGGTGACACCCACCTTTAAAGATTTCAAAAACGGCCAATACAAGATAATCAGTTTTTTCGCGAAAAAAGCCCGGGGCCTAATGGCTCGGTATATTTTGGATAACCAAGTTACTGATGTTGAAGGATTAAAATCATTCGACGTTGATGGGTATGAATATAGCGAAGCGCAAAGCACATCAACCGAACTAGTGTTTTTACGCAACCAAGAGGCTTAATAAGGCAAAGTACCCGCAGGCACCGCGTACCGCTTTGCCTGCGAGACACCCACTGCCAGCAAGACACCCACTGCCTGCAAGACACCCACTGCCTGCAAGACACCCACCGCAAGGCGACTGTGCAGCGCCACCAAGAGCGCATCTACCATACTTATAAGACTCCCATAGCGCTCAAACGTCTAGACCTCGTACAGATACTCTTCGCATAGACACTCACTACGTGTTTTCTATTTGTGCAATTGAAGCCCCATCAAGCCCGATGCTAAGGAGCGTTAGTGAATAAGAATGAGCCTATTCGTATCCCAGGTTCATTTTACTGATAAGCTATACTGACGGTCAGTTACACACGCTATTAAATTTATACATACTATTACCTCTTTTCATTATATTTAATGACGCCTATGCCCAGACCTCGTAAATCACTTATTTGTTTGGCTAATACCCCCTATTACCATTGCGTTTCAAGGTGCGTCAGACGAGCATTTTTGTGCGGTAAGGATCACTACACAGGCAAATGCTATGAACACCGTCGTAAATGGGTGGAAAAACGATTGCTTAAATTGGCAGGGGCATTCGCCATAGACATTTGCGCCTATGCAGTGATGAGCAATCACACTCATGTTGTGCTACATGTGGATAAGGAAAAAGCGATAGGAATGGATGGTGAAGAAGTCTTGCAGCGCTGGCACACGCTTCAAAAGGGCACCTTACTTACACGAAAGTACATGGATAAACAACAGCGGGCCGTCATGTCCGAGGCTGAAATTGAGCATGTATTATCTTGCGTTGCTATTTATAGAAAACGTTTGTATGACATAAGTTGGTTTATGCGGCTACTTAACGAGTACATAGCCAGGATGGCAAATAAAGAAGATGAGTGTACTGGTCGATTTTGGGAGGGGCGATTCAAATCACAAGCGCTTTTAGATGAAGGCGCGCTATTAGCCTGTATGGCTTATGTCGATCTTAACCCGATCCGAGCTGGCAAAGCGTTAAGGCCCGAATCCTCACTCTATACTAGCATTAAGTTGAGGGTTGCATGCGCACAAAAAAGGCGCCAACCACGTAGTCTTATGCAATTTGATAACGGCAGGAAAGATACTTCACGCAAAAGTTTACCATTTCAGTTGAAGGATTATTTAGAATTGGTCGACCAATCTGGCCGCGCGCTGATGCTGGGAAAACCGGGGTGTATTGCAACCCACTGTGAACCCATATTACTTCGTACCGGGTTAGCCATGAGCGATTGGGCAATATTAAGTAAAGGTATTGAATCCCATTTTGCAAATGATGTTAGTGTTTCTATTGCGCGTAAAAAGCGTATTGCGTAACGCTGCCCTCTTATAGCATTCAATTTATAGTCTCCCATGTTCCGTAACCTTACAAAAAAGAGAAGTACATAACCTTTCTTAACCAAAAATTCATTCTATATATTACGAATAAAAATTAATTGACTGCATACAGTGCTGCGTTGTTGATGAATGTACATGTCGGCCGTTGACACAACATATCTTTGAAAAATAAACCGAAAGTAGCTCTGGTGTACCGCTTGTGGATAGTGGAAGTGGTCCGATAGATTTCAATAATGCGTGTCTTAATATATCTCAATTCCTATCGTTCTAGGATTTTGCTGGGTGTCTAGTTATCTCCCTACTGGGTGTCTAATTATCTACCTATTACTCGCTGTCACTCATTTTATTTACGTGATCAAAGGCGTTATGGCTGTCTAGTTTTGAGTCCGTTTTTCGTCCTATGGCTGTCTGGTTGTACTCATTTTTACCTGTCGTTTCGTTATATTAATGAAACTTTTTTGTAATTGTTATGTTGTGATGTTAAATTGGTATTGCAATGTTTTTTATTTGGTAAGTTTGTTGGTTGTATTTTTAGCTTACCAATGGATTGGTGTCACCAAAAGTTATAGCAATTAGAATAAAGGGGTTTTTATGGGTGTCTCTTCACAGCGATGGGTACACAGCGGGTTCGTGGCGTTAATGGCGTTATTTACTACTCATGCTAGCGGGCAGGAAAATGCTGTGCCAGCAGATAAATTTGATTTAAGCGAGTGGTACATAACGCTTCCGGTCGATGAAAATAACGACAATAAAGCTGATAATATTTCAGTTGAAGAGCTACAGACGTTTTCCCACCCTGATTTCTTTTATCTAGATGAGAACGGTGGCATGGTTTTCACCTCGCCAAACAAGGCGCTTACTACAGCAAACTCTACCAACACGCGCAGTGAACTTAGGCACATGTTGCGTGGTGGGAATACCAAAATTAAAACAAAGTCGCCTAAAAATAATTTCACTGTTGCAAGTAACCCTATCGCGAATAGGTTTGCTCGTGTAGGCGGTAAAATGGAAGCTACGCTTAGTGTTAACCATGTTGCGTTAAGAGCTAAAAATCCAGATAAACCGCCAGCATTCTCGGTGGTCGTGGGGCAAATTCATGCCACCAAGTGGGAAAAAAAAGTAAAAGGTTTTGGTTGGGGTAACGAGCCGCTCAAAATTTATTATAAAAAATGGCCCGGTCACGAAACAGGCTCAGTTTTTTGGACCTATGAACGTAACTTGCCAAAAGATGATCCTAATCGTACCGACATTGCTTATCCGGTTTGGGGTAATTTATGGACATCCCCAGACAACCCTGGTGAAGAAGGCATTGCGTTAGGGGAAGAGTTTAGTTACGTGGTCAATGTTCACGGCGATGTGATGTATCTAACATTTGAATCTCCGGGGCATGAGACTGTGGAGTATCAAATTAACTTGGCTAACGCGGTAGATGCTAATGGAACTCTAGACCCACATGACCATCCTTATGGCTACACGTTAGACTGGAATTATTTCAAAGCAGGTGCCTACAACCAATGCAGCACTAAAGACGACCCTGCATTTTGGTATCCTGGCTGTCTTGGTACAGGCAACTGGGAAGAAGATAAAGCTAATGGCGATTATGCCCGTGTGACATTCACCCGACTAGACGTGGGAGAAAGTGTACCTCCAAGAGCGAACCATGGTAAAAAAGCCCAGGTGGGCTCGTCATTAAATGAGAAAGAAGCGTTTGATATTAGTCGTTTACCTGAAAGCGCGCTATCTGCTATCAAAGCTATAGCGCCAGACTTTACGGTAAAAGAAGCAGAAAAAGAGTACAAACACGGCAAAACCTATCTGGACGTGGAAGGCCAATTAACCGATGGGAGTGAAATTGAGTTTGATATGCTGCAGGTTAAGGACAGTTGGAAAGTGGTAGAAGTACAGCGAGATCTTACTTGGGCGCAGTTGCCCGAAATAGTCGTCAACGCTCTGACCACTGATGATGCCTCGTTTAAGCCAAAGCGTATTATTGAAAGCAAACAATACGGCACTGATATTACCGTTTACGAATTTTACGCGGTAGACAGTAAAGGAAACGAGTCGAGAAAAGAAGTTAAAGTGGAAGCGGGCACAGCGAGTGTACTTGAAAAGGAGTGGGAGCACTAAAAGCGTGCCGCTATATCATCGCCTCTGAGGTAAACTAATCGGAGGCGATATACAAATTGTTACGGTTTACGTTTTGCAAAGGTAACGGTGCTGTAGTTTACTGAAAGTAAGCAACTATGAAAAGAATGTAAAAATGAAATCAATATGGCGTTTAGGTCTATTAGTAATCTTAGCCGTGGCTACTATCTTTTGTTATGCCAAAGGTTTTTTTACAGGTGCGCTTGTCTTTATGTTAGTAGCGATAGTATTAGAAGTTGCCTTTTGGCAAAGTTTATTTTCGATACGAAAAAAGTCTAAGCCTGCTCGTCTAAGTAAATAGAAACAAACTAAATATAAATGCTTTCGCATTCTATTTACTCCCGATAGTTTCCTTCATGGCACACCCAGCTAGCTAACACATCATATTCGATGTTGCTAGCGCTGGGCCATGTGGTTAATTGCAAACGTACATCCCTAGCTTATTTCAACGCTACATATTCTATATGGCGGCCGCTAGCTCAGCGCCTTGACGAATAGCACGCTTAGCGTCTAACTCTGCCGCCACATCTGCGCCCCCGATAACATGCACCCTTAAACCCGCAGCTTCAAGTGGGCTGTGAAGCGGTTTGAAGGGCTCTTGACCCGCACAAACGATAACATTATCTACCGCTAAGCAGGTGGGGGTTCCATTAATCACTACGTGGAGGCCTTCATCATCTACTTTGTTGTACTGAACACCATTTATCATTTGTACATTGTGATGTTTGAGTGACTGTCTATGGATCCAACCTGTAGTCTTTCCTAAATTCTTTCCAACTTTGCTGGTTTTACGTTGCAATAAATAGACTTGGCGCGGACTAGGGTGGATGTCTTTATTAGTTAATGCGCCTGGCTGTTTGTAGTCTTTGTCTATACCCCAATGGGCTAGCCACTTATCTCTGTCAGTCGCTAAGCTTTCATCTTCTACTAAATACTCTGCCACATCAAAGCCAATTCCACCTGCGCCAACGATAGCCACACGCTCCCCAACGGGGTGGTGATCGCGTAAAACATCTAAGTAGGACATCACCATAGGGTGATCGTGCCCCTTTATAGTTAAGGGGCGGGGCTTTATTCCCGTGGCTAAAATAACGTCTTTGAAACCGCCTTTTATCAGCGCCTCAGCGGTTATTTCACTGCCTAAATTCAGATTCACGCCATACTTTTCAAGTTGATTTTTATAATACCTAAGAGTTTCATAAAACTCTTCTTTACCGGGTATTTGCTTGGCGTAATTAAATTGTCCACCTATTTCATTTGCTTTATCAAACAGGTGTACTTGGTGTCCTCTACTTGCTGCATACACGGCAAACGCGAGGCCTGCAGGCCCAGCACCTACTACCGCTAATTTTTTCTGATGCTTCGTTTTAGGGAACGTCAACTCGGTTTCGTAGCATGCCTGGGGGTTAACCAAACAACTGGCCCGCTTTTGGGCAAACGCATGGTCTAAGCAAGCCTGATTGCACGCAATACAGGTATTAATAAACTTTGCCTCATTGCGCATCGCTTTGGCTACAAAGTCAGGGTCTGCAAGGAAAGGACGTGCCATAGACACCATGTCAGCGTGGCCTTTTGCCAAAACCGACTCTGCGACTTCGGGAGTATTGATACGATTGGTGGTGATAAGAGGCAGGCTAACCTCGTGCTTCATTCGCTCGGTTATCCAGGTAAACGCGGCTCTTGGAACTGACGTAGAGATGGTGGGAACCCGTGCTTCATGCCAACCAATACCCGTATTAATTAGTGTGGCACCCGCGCTTTCAATCGCCTTTGCTAAGTAAACCACTTCGTCCCACGGCGCGCCGTCTTCCACTAAATCAAGCATTGAAAGGCGGTATATAATGATAAAGTCTTTTCCGGCGCTTGCGCGTATCCCCTTAACAATTTCTACCGCTAAGCGCGCTCTATTCTCTAAACTACCTCCCCATTCATCTTCACGCTGGTTAGTGCGTCGACAAAAAAACTGGTTAATTAAATAGCCCTCTGAGCCCATGACTTCCACACCATCATAGCCTGCTTCTTGCGCTAAATTTGCACATTTTATGTAATCACTAATGGTACTTTTTACGGCACGAGATGAGAGTGCGCGAGGCTTAAAAGGTGTAATAGGCGACTTAACTGGAGAAGCTGAAACGGCGAGGGGGTGGTATCCATAACGCCCTGAATGTAGAATTTGCATGCAAATTTTGCCATCTTCAGCATGCACCGCATCGGTGATCACTTTGTGTTTTTTCGCGTGTTTTCTCCTACTCATTCTGCCCGCAAAGGGAGCTACCCAGCCGGAGATATTTGGGCTAATCCCCCCAGTTACGATTAGCGCTACGCCGCCTTTTGCTCGTTCAGCATAGAAGGCAGCAAGTTTCTTAAAGCCGCCTTTTTCTTCTTCAAGCCCAAGGTGCATCGAGCCCATCAAAGTGCGATTTTTAAGCGTAGTAAAGCCCAAATCTAATGGGGCTAGTAAGTTGGGGTAGGCAAGCGTCATGGTTATTCTCGTTATATTTTTATGAAGACGGGCAAGTTATATTAATTAAACTTGCCCGACCAGTTATAACGATTATTTACCACTATTTCTGTTTGGTAAAGTAAACCAGAACAATAATGTTATTCGTCAACGTACATTTTTTGTTGAAAATTCAAGGTTTGCGTAATGTTGCCGCGCTGAACATTGATAGTAAAGCGATAGGTTTCCTGATCGCGAAACGGCAAAACGGCCAAGTAATAAATAGCGTCAGCTTCGGCAACTTTTTTAAAGGTAAGTTTACGATTGTTACCTATTAGGTTGCGAGCCTCACCAGATATTGCAACTTGTTGCGCTTCACCGCTTTTAGCATCAAGCACCGAGATGTTTACCAAGGCATTATACTTACTACGCATAATGCCATAGTCAGCAGCCACCTCGGGGGTTAAAAAGGGCGTATTTACTACCATGTAATGCACATCCCACTCGCCTAAGCGTTGTTTTTGTTCGCCATGGGCAAGGCTGCTAAAAAGCGCCAGAGCGCTAACGATGCAGATATACGCCAGCCTAGAACCGGTATATTTGATTTTCATTAAGCCACCAAAGTTTTTTTTCATCGTCAGTAACTAATACAATCTGAACGTATCTTGGAGCAGAAGTTGAAGAAACTGTAATGCAATGATTGCAATAAGTACCGATAAATCTAACCCCCCAAGTGGCGGAATAACTCGCCGGATAGGTGCTAAGAAGGGTTCTGTTAGCTGGTATAGTACGTAATCAACCGGTGATTGCCCTTGGGAAACCCAGCTTAAAATCGCGCGTAAAAGTAACACCCAGAACATAAGTGACAGCAATTCTTTTACTACCGTTATGACAGCAAGAATGGAAATGCTCAATGGGTTAAAACTGCCTCCTGAAATAGCGATAAGCGAGACCAATTTCAGTGCCGCCACCGCCACAGCCAACACAAACGTTGCAGTATCAAACCGGCCTATTGAGGGGATCACTCTGCGCAACGGCCCCACGATGGGGTGGGTCGCCTTTACCACAAACTGACTTAACGGGTTATAAAAATCCGCTCGCACTGCTTGTAACCACAAGCGTAAAATTACTACCATCAAGTACAAAGAAAACAGGGTATCAACTAGAAAAACCGTTGCATTCATGTTGTTTTTTCCTACAAACGTTAAAGCTGCTTTGCCATTTCGTCAGCGCGGGCTACTGCTGCGCGCATAGACTTACTTACAAGGTCTTTTAAACCCTCATCGATAAAGGTATTAACGGCCTGAGCAGTTGTACCTCCTTTAGATGTAACTTGGGCGCGAAGCTCGCTTAATTCAAGGTCTGTGTTGTGACAAACCATTTCGGCTGCGCCTAGCATCGCCTGTTGTACCATCAGACGCGATTGTGCTTTATCAAAGCCCATGGCGATTGCTTCTTCCTGCATGTATTGTAAAAATAAGAAGAAGTAAGCAGGGCTGCTGCCCGCCGCGGCAATCACGCCGTTAATGCCATCTTCCTCTTCAACCCATACGGTTTCACCTACGCTGTTCATAACATCATCTACGTACGTTCTGTCTTCTTCAGACACGGTGTGGTCGGCGTACATGCCGGACATACCTTTTCCTAAAAGACTAGGCGTATTAGGCATGATACGTACCACTGGGTAATCACCACCGAGCATCTCCTGCAAACGGGCTACTGGAAGACCAGCAGCAATGCTCATAAATAACTTGCCAGAGAGATCGTTGTTGTTCTTAAGGTCTTCACACATATTGCCCATTATTTGCGGTTTGACAGCAAGAACGATTGCGTCAGCGAATTGGCAGGCTTCATCATTAGACTGGGTTATCTGAATGCCGAATTCATCTTTTAACTGTTCAAGTTTGGGCATTGAGGGGTTGCTCGCTAAAATTCGCGACTTATCATAACCCGATTGAATTAAACCACTAATAATACTGCGGCTCATGTTGCCCGCGCCAATAAATGCCAATTTCTTCTGTTGCATGTATATCCTTTTTGAATAAATGTAGGTGAATTAATAAGCAGTGGGTGTCCAGTAATTACCTTAGGTTAATACGCAAAAAGTAATCCTGTCGCTTGCTCTGTGCTAGCTAAAAATAGCGTGTAACATGCTGTTTTCTTAGCTAGCGCTTGCCAAATATAGCGGTACCAATACGCACCATAGTTGAGCCATGCTTGATAGCCTGATGTATGTCACTGCTCATACCTACAGATAGAGTATCAAAATTGCTAAGTGATGTATGGTATTGCGCGAATAATTCCGCCAAAGTTGAGAGTGTTTTAGCTTGTTGTTCTCCGCTAGGGTTGGCTTTGGGTATTGCCATTATCCCTCGTAGTTGTAGACGAGGTTGGAGATTAATAAAGTTTACTAACCCGTCTAGTTGTTCTACGGCAATACCAGCCTTACTGGCCTCATCATCAATATTAAGCTGTATGCATACATTTAATGGTGCCATATGCGCGGGGCGTTGGTCGTTTAACCTGCGCGCAATTTTTTCGCGGTCAACCGACTGCACCCAGTCAAAGTGTTCTGCTACCACTTTCGTTTTATTAGATTGAATAGGGCCTATCATGTGCCAGTCTATATCTGTTAAGTCAGATAATTGCTGTACCTTTTCTACCCCTTCTTGTACATAATTTTCACCAAAGCTTCGTTGTCCCGCTTCATACGCAGCCATAATATCGGATACCGGTTTAGTTTTACTCACGGCTAGTAATTTAACCGAATTTGATGGACGATGAGCACTGGCAGTTGCTTGAACTATCTCCGCTCGTGCGGATTCCAGTCTTTCTGCTATTGTTTGCATTATTCACCTTGTTTAAAGGAGTGGTTGTGGATATTACCGAACTTTTAGCTTTCAGCGTTAAGAATAACGCGTCTGATCTACACTTGTCAGCAGGCTTACCTCCAATTATCCGCGTAGACGGCGAAATGCGAAAGCTAAACGTTCCCGCGCTCGAACACAAAGAAGTGCATGCTCTCATTTATGAAATCATGAATGACATGCAGCGAAGGCAGTACGAAGAAAACCTAGAAACCGATTTCTCTTTCGAAGTAAAAGGTTTATCCCGTTTTCGTGTTAACGCTTTTGTACAAAATCGAGGGGCCGCCGCGGTTTTGCGTACTATCCCAAGTAAAATTCTCACCTTAGATGAGTTAGGCGCTCCGGAAATCTTCAAACAAATTATAAATCAACCTACCGGTATAGTGCTCGTAACCGGGGCGACAGGCTCAGGGAAAAGTACTACCTTGGCTGCGATGGTCGATCATATCAATGCGAATAAACGAGAGCATATTCTTACAATTGAAGACCCTATTGAATTCGTTCACGAAAACAAACTAAGTTTGATGAATCAGCGGGAAGTGCATCGAGATACCCACTCGTTTAATAACGCGCTGCGCTCGGCTTTGCGCGAAGATCCCGATGTTATATTAGTGGGAGAATTACGGGATTTAGAAACTATACGTTTAGCTATTTCAGCAGCGGAAACCGGCCATTTGGTTTTCGGTACACTGCATACTAATTCAGCGCCAAAAACCATTGATCGTATTATTGATGTGTTTCCTGCAGAAGAAAAATCCATGGTTCGCTCAATGCTATCTGAATCGTTGCGCGCCGTTATCTCGCAAACACTGCTTAAAAAAGTAGGAGGAGGGCGGGTGGCCGCACACGAAATTATGGTTGGTATACCCGCCATACGAAACCTAATTCGTGAAGATAAAGTGCCGCAAATGTACTCTGTTATTCAAACCGGTCAGGCCCACGGTATGCAAACTATGGATCAGTGCTTACAGCGCCTCGTTGCAATGGGGCTAATTACCCAGCAAGACGCGGCAGCAAAAGCAGTAGATAAAAAGCAGCTAGGCAGTTTTTAGGAGCGTTCACGATGCTTGATGCATATTTAAAGAAAATGGTAGATGCAGGCGCTTCAGATTTGTTTATTACTGCTGAGTTTCCTGTTAGTGCAAAGATAAACGGAAAGCTTACTGGGATAAGTGATCAGCCCATCAGCGAGGAAACCGCGTTAGCATTGGTGGAAAGCGCCATGAATGCGAAACAGAAAAATGACTTTCACAGCAATAAGGAGTGCAACTTCGCCATAGTGCGTGAAGGTATTGGCCGTTTCAGATGTTCAGCATTTTGGCAACGGGATCAAGCCGGAATGGTTATACGCCGCATTGTCACGCAAATCCCTAACGCTGATGATCTGGGCCTGCCTCCTGTATTAAAAAATATTATTATGGCAAAACGCGGGCTTGTGCTGTTTGTGGGGGGAACGGGCACCGGTAAATCCACTTCCTTGGCCGCGCTTATCGGCCATCGCAATACTCATTCCCACGGGCATATATTAACCATAGAAGATCCTATCGAGTTTGTTCACGAACACAAAAACTGTGTGATTACACAACGTGAAGTTGGTATAGACACCCACTCTTTTGATGAAGCACTAAAGAGTTCTTTGCGACAAGCACCAGATGTTATCTTAATCGGTGAAATCCGCTCAATGGAAACCATGGAATACGCCATGTCGTTTGCGGATACTGGCCATTTATGTGTGGCTACACTGCACGCTAATAACGCGAATCAAGCTATAGAGAGGATCATGCATCTAGCGCCTAAAGATCAACATGAAAAGTTGCGCTTTGACTTAAGCCTTAATATCCGAGCAATTGTGGCTCAGCAACTTGTTCCCACAACGGATGGAAAGGGGAGGGTGGCAGCCATAGAAATACTACTGAACTCGCCACTCGTCACTGATCTAATTCAACGAAATGAAATTGGTAGCCTCAAAGAAGCCATGAAAAAAGGCAAGGAAATGGGGATGCAGAGCTTCGATATGGCATTGTATGAATTGTATCGTGCCGGTAAAGTGGATATGGAACAAGCGCTGCACCATGCAGACTCGCCTAATGATTTACGATTAATGATTAAATTAGACACGAACGATGGAACCAGTTTAGGCACCCTCTCCAATGTGTCGATAGATCTGGATGATTAATCTAAAAGGGTAAAGATTGCTTTAATTAAGATACCAGCCGGACGTAAGAAGACAGTTTAGAATAAGAGGGTATCTGCGTAGTGATTAGAAGATGGCTGTCCACTTTTTATTGCTGAAAATTGTGGGTGTCTTGAACTCTTAAGTTTTAAATGTGGGCGTCCAATGAATGTGGGTGTCTATGGGGTGGTGTGTTGAAAGGATATTTACGTGATTAAGCTGTTTACTTCCCACGATAGTTTTTTGGTTCAATCGGTGCGTAGTGAGCTTGATGCGCTGGCTATTCCGTATATGGTGAAAAATGAGTTTGCTGGTGGAGCGATAGGTGAATTGCCTTGGCAAGAGGCGCAACAGGAACTGTGGTTATTGGATGAAGGCTGGGCCGACAAAGCCCATCGGGTGGTAGACGCGCTAGTATCTAATAGAAAGGGGGCAGAAAAACGAGAAGCGACCGAGTGGGTGTGTGCTACTTGCGACGAAAATAATGGGCCTGCCTTTGATTCATGCTGGCACTGCGGTCAACAGCGCCCTCTAAACGGCTAACTTTTTTGCATTCACGTTAATCAAGGTACTGGTTTTCAGCCCAACTTGTGAAAATGACACAAGCAGAAACACTGTCTATCTTATCTTTTGTCAGCTTTTTAAAGCCCCCAAGCTCAAACAACATGGCTTTTGCATCAGTGGTAGTAAGTCGTTCATCACAGGTTTCTACTTTAACTTTAAACCTACCATGTAAGCGGTTGGCAAACTTCTTTGCCCGTTGGGTCATTTCCTGCTCTGTACCGTCCATATTAAGTGGTAAGCCCACCACTACAATATGAGGTTGCCACTCTTGATAGAGCTTCTCTATTAAAGACCATTCAGGAATGCCATCACGGGCTTTCAATGCAGGTAAAGGTGCTGCAGTACCGGTAACTTCCTGGCCTATGGCTACGCCAATACTTTTCGTACCAAAATCAAACGCGAGTACCGTTCTTTTGCCTATGTCAGGCATGTCCGGCTCCGGGGGCTAATTGCCATACGTCGATGCCGAGTTTATTTACCGCCGCCTGCCATTTTTTGTGAATAGGGGTATTAAATAAAATTTCTTCATCGGCTTCTATCGTAAGCCATGCATTGTCCTGCATCTCTTGTTCAAGCTGGCCGGCAGTCCAGCCCGCATAGCCCAGAGCTATTAGGGCTTCATCGGGGCCTGTATCATTTCCAATGGCGGTTAAAATATCACGTGAAGTCGTTACCATAATGCCCGGCGCTAATGATAGACTTGAGCCCCATCCTTGCTGAGTAGAGTGTAATACGAAACCACGCTCTTGGCTTACTGGCCCTCCAGCTAAAACGATTTGCTCCGCTTTATCATCACTTACAGTCAAGTCTTTGTCTGTTTGCTCCAACAACTGCTTTACGTTCATGGTCGAGGGCTGATTAATAACAATCCCCATAGCACCTTCCTCATTGTGCTCGCAAATATAGGTAAGCGAACGCGAGAAGTAAGGGTCTTCCAACGATGGCATGGCAATCAGAAAATGGTTCTGTAAGCTTTTTAAATCGGTCATCTCTACCTCGTACTTGCCGCTAACTTACTGCGCATGTAAGCGCTTTTCGATGGCGTCGAATAACATCGCCATTATATTGATTCCGTAGTGTCCTTCTATTTCTCTTACGCACGTAGGGCTTGTTATGTTTATTTCAGTAATTTTTTGACCTATTACATCCAGCCCTACAAATAAAATATTGTGTTTTTTAAGTGTTGGGGCAATAGCCTCAGCGAGCGCGCGATCGCTATCTGATATGGGTTGAGGGCGCCCCGTTCCCCCAGCCGCTAAATTACCGCGTGTTTCTCCTTTGGTCGGTAACCTTGCTAAACAGTAGGGAACCACTTCACCGTCTACAATAAGTACTCGTTTGTCCCCGTCTTTTATTTCGGGTAGGTATTCTTGTGCCATCATAAACCGGTTACCGAGTTGGGTAAGGGTTTCAATTATTACGCCTAAATTATTGCCATCGGGTTTAACACGGAATATGGATGCGCCTCCCATTCCGTCAAGCGGTTTGCAAATAATGTCTTTATGTTGGGCATGGAAGGCACGGATACGCTGTGCATTGTTCGACACTAAAGTATTCGGGATATGCTCTGGAAAATAAGAGGTAAATAATTTTTCATTGTAATCGCGCAGTGCCTGCGGATTATTGACTACAAGCGCCCCTTCATCCTGAGCAAGCGAAAGAATTTGGGTGGCATACAAAAACTCACTGTCAAATGGCGGATCTTTACGCATTAGCAGTACGTCTACGTCGCCTAGTGAGATGGTTTGCGGGGCCTCTAGGGTATAGAAATCAGTGGCTTGGTCTTTTACTGATATTTCTTTGGCAATACCCATAGGCTTGCCATTATCCAAATATAGATCTTTTAGCTCAAAGTAGAGAACCGTCGCGCCCCGGCGCTGCGCTTCTAGCATCATTGCAAAGCTTGTATCTTTATGTGGTTTGATATCCGCAATGGGGTCCATGATCACGCCGACGGAGTATTGCATGTATGTTCTCACTTATGATGTTAATGTGGCAAAGGTAGTTATCTTGGTAAAACAAAGAGCTAGCAACTGCGTAAGCCCTCGCTTGGTATATTCTCAATATATTGGGATAAAAGCGAGGTACTTCAAGTTTCGCAATAGAATTTGCCTTACGTGCACCAACAATAATGAACACCCATGGCACAGCTGTTTTTATGTGCTAAGCCCATTGCGACTATAATATAGTGATGGCGATTAAAAATCGCCGTGTTGGGCTTGTAAGATAGAAATACTACTTATTGCCGCTGTTTCGGTACGAAGAATTCGTGGGCCTAAACTAACAGAGGTGAATCCTTTTTCATTGGACTGATGAATTTCGCTTTCAGATAGCCCGCCTTCCGGGCCTATAAGTAGTCTAAACCCTTGGTTATTGTATGGCTGGCGGGCAAGAGGCTGTTCCGCTTTTGGAGCCAGCACTAAACGGGTACTGCTGGTAGACTCTGCAAGCCAATGGCTAAGGGTGGTGGGGGCATTTAGTATAGGTAACGTGTTGCGGCCACTTTGTTCACAAGCGCCTATAATAATTTTTTGCCACTGCTGGTGTTTTTTCTCCCACCTGTCAGCGTCTAATTTTACTGCACAGCGCTCAGTGATAAGGGGCGTAATTTGGGTTACACCCAACTCTACACTTTTTTGCAGTACCGTATCCATTCTATCGCCCTTAGAAACTCCTTGCCCTAAATGAATAGGCAAAGGAGACTCTTTAGATAGCGATAAACACGCATCAGCTTCTACAATTACATTCTTGCGTTGTACACTGATGATTTGGCCACTGTATTCATTCCCATCACCATTAAACAATACCACTGGACGATTGGCTTTCAACCTTAATACCGTCGCGATGTGATGACCGGCTTCGGCAGTAAGTTGGAACTCTCGCTCTAACGGTATAGGGTGAGGGTAATAAATTCTTGGTATGCGCATGGTTTTACATCATTAATGACTGCTTTGACATAATGATACTTGGGAGCATGGACAACTTGCAATCTTTCCCGTCGAAAACACCTGCTAGCTGCAAACTGTGAAATTTAAAACGCCACTATCGAGACGACAAAGATACGGAACGAGTAGCTTTGCTCGGTTGGGTTTCAGTTTCACAGGGCTTTCGGTTTTCTTTACGTGCGTGCTTAGTATTTTCACCAGTATCCTGGCCAATTGCATAAACAAATAATGCCGCCACCACTAAAAAAATCGACAAAAGAATAATCATATGTGAACCCTTTTTATTTAAACTTCCCTATGAACACTTGCGTTGTATGTAACTGCGTGTCATCGCTTTGTGTTACTTATTGTTTGCCCCAAGGTAAGGGCGACTACATGAATGTGTATGAATAGATTAAAATTTTAACCAGTGCCATAGAATTGGAACTTGTTCATGTGTTTTATGGTATCCGCTGTGTTAAGTAAGTGTAGTCAACTTTAGGATAAAATCACTGTGATTATCTGCTACGCACAAATTATACTTTCGGCGCAAAATAGCAGTTTCGAGGTAAATCCGTTGGCCATAGTTTGTAAAGACTGCTAGTTTAATTTTGATCAGTATAGGCAATTTATTTACAAGGATATAATTATGGAAGAAAATTTATCGCTTTTTTCTGCGAGCGACGTGGAACGTTATATTAACGACTATGCCATCCCATGGGGCATAAACATCGCAATGGCCATCGTAATATACATTATTGGTCGCTTGGTGGTAGGCATTATCTTGTCCGTGTTCCGCCGAGTAATGGCCAAGTCGAAATATGACGCCATGCTGGTGGACTTTTTAGAGGCGATCATTAGTGCAGTGTTAATGCTGTTTGTTATAGTGGCGTCTCTAGACCAACTCGGTGTAGATACAACATCGTTGGTGGCAATATTAGGTGCTGCTGGCTTAGCGATTGGTTTGTCACTTCAAGACTCGCTTAAAAACTTTGCTGCTGGCGTAATGCTATTAGTGTTTAAACCGTTTAAGTCAGGCGACTTTGTAGAAGCAGGCGGCACAGCTGGTACGGTAAAAAAAATCGGTATTTTTACCACCACTATGACCTCTCCAGATAACAAAGAAATTATCGTTCCTAATGGCGGTATTTACGGTGGCAATATTACTAACTTCTCAGCGAAAGACACTCGTCGTGTAGATATGGTTGTTGGCATTGGCTACGATGCTGACCTGCTTAAAGCAAAAAATATTTTGCTTGAAATGATAGCAGCAGACGATCGTATTCTTAAAGACCCTGCGCCTACGGTTGCGGTAGCTGAGCTGGCAGACAGCAGTGTTAACTTTATTGTTCGCCCATGGGTTAAGTCAGCCGACTTTTGGGGTGTGAAGTTTGACTTTACCGAAGCCGTGAAGCTTCGTTTTGATAAAGAAGGTATTTCAATTCCATTCCCACAAATGGATGTTCACCTTCACAAAGAAGACAGCGAATAACCTGTATTCTAATAGGTAACACTAAAACGCCACTTCATTGAAGTGGCGTTTTTTTTTCTTTTTTCTATTGGCAATTTGGCCGATAGTTGGTTGTCTGATATGTTGCGTAGGCCTCGCTCATATTTGCTTGCAAGTCCTCAATACGCGTTTGTGGCGCGGGGTGGGTGGAAAGAAGCTCTAGAGGACGGTCGCCAGAGCTAGCTGCATCCATGTTTTGCCATAAGTTTACTGATTGGCGTGGATCAAAACCCGATTCAGCCATAAGCTGCAGACCAATTAAATCGGCTTCCGACTCATGAGTTCGGCTAAAAGGCAATTGTACACCTACTTGTACGCCTAAACCTATGGCCGCCATAATGGGGGCTGACTGCGTAACTTCGTTGGCCGACAGCACTTGGCCCACAGCCTGGGTGCCAACGTTGATTATAGTTGATTGAGACATGCGCTCGTTGCCGTGTTCAGCAATCACATGACCCACTTCATGACCGATAACAGCGGCGAGTTGATGTTGATTTTCTGCTACATTAAGTAGGCCTGTATAAACGCCAATCTTGCCTCCGGGTAGGGCAAATGCATTAACCTGCTCATCATCAAATACGACAATTTCCCATTGCCCGCTATACACAGAGCTGGGTACTTGCGCGGTAATGGCCCTTGCTACACATTCAACGTAGCTATTTTGTACTGACTTGTTAGAAATTTTAAGCTCTTCTTTCATTCCTGAGAATGCTTGGTCGCCCATTTCTGAAAGTTGTGAATCAGAATAAAGAAGCATCTGATTACGGCCCGTGGGTGAAGTGGCACAAGCGGTTAGTGTAAGGGCTATCACAGCCGCGATTGGGGCTGAAAATCTCAGTTTCATACGTTCTTCCTTAATAATATGCTAACTAAAGGCTAGTATACCTCTAACTTAACGATGTCGCCTCTATACAAAAGTACGCACAAATGCGAAAAAACGAGCACCAGTAACAAGGCTAAATCTTTTTTATGGGTTATTGAAGGGTTTCCGCTTCTCATTCGGCGCGTTATTCATTGGTGCTTTTTTAACGCTAGTTTGCCAATTTCCTTTGTTTATTGTCCACTTTGCTATATTAATAGTAGTGTCATACACTGGCTTTAAACTATACAAAAAAGTCATACAACACTGCTACTTTTCGCTATCTCGCCAGTCGCTAATTGAGCTTAACGCCAACGCGTAAGCGCAGTTGTAACGCTACGTTTGTATGTTTAGGTGACGTTATGCAGGAATGAGCAGACCTACAAGTAAAACAAGGAACAATAAATGGCCGCGCAAAATAAATTCAAATATGGGTTGTTAGCATTATTCATTTCCTCAGTACTAACTGGCTGTGGTCTTGATGGCGATGATGGTGAGCAAGGTGAAACGGGTACCCAAGGGCCGCAAGGTGAGCAAGGAGAGGCGGGAACAGACGGTGCCGATGGTACCGATGCGTCTATTGGCGTTTCACTTGATGTGGTTGCACGCGCTTTTTTAGGGAACCAAACTGCTGCTGAGATTATTCAGTATCATGCAGATACGCAAACGATTTACGCCACCAATAGCGCGGCCAATAGTATTGCAGCAATAACCATAAGTGCAGACACATTGCCTACTGCAGCTATGTCAGATCCTATCAATAACGCAAACTTGACGGTAACGCAAATTAGCCTTCCTACAGAAGTTGATGGCGCTACTTTAGGAAGTTTGACAAGTATTGCGGTAAGTGGCGACCTGATGGCGGTAGCTGTTCCTGCCAGTGACAAAACCGACAATGGCTATGTGTTGTTTTACAACGGGTTAGACAGTGCCGCACCTACTTATATTGATGCCGTTGAGGTAGGCGCGTTGCCAGACATGGTTACCTTTACGCCAGATGGCGGTAAGGTACTGGTAGCGAACGAAGGTGAGCCATCCAGCGACTACACCGTCGACCCAGAGGGATCGGTTTCGGTCATTAATATTCTGGCCAATGGCGAGCCAGAAGAGTCGGGTACTATGGTGTCTTTTAGCGCCTTTAACGATATGCAGGATGAGTTAATTGCACAAGGCATGATGTTCCCTAACCCAAGCGGACGAACCATAAAGGGTGTCGCTATTGCCACCACAGTAGCACAAGACTTAGAGCCCGAATATATTACCACTACCAACGATACAGCCTATGTTAGCTTGCAGGAAAATAATGGGTTGGCGGTAATTAATTTAGAAGATCTGAGTGTTGAAGTGCTGGGCTTAGGGACGAAGTCATGGGCCGGGCTTAATATTGATATCCAAGAAGATAGTAGCGTGAGCTTTGGTCAATACGATGGTCTATATGGTGTTTACCAACCAGATACCATTGCAAACTTTTCGTGGAAAGGTGCCACCTTCCTGGTTACCGCGAATGAGGGAGACGCGCGCGAGTACTTTTTCTCCGCCGATGATGAAGCTACTTGCTTAAGCGATGGTGGGCTTTCTTTTGATGAAGATGATGGGTGTTTAGCCTATACCGATGAAGTGAAGGTAGAAGATCTCACTGCACAAGCCAACTCAGAGTTAGCGATGTTACAAACCAATGCTGAAGCAGACGATTTGCGAGTAACAAGCGCAATGGGAGATTCTGATGGCAATGGCGAATATGATGCGGCTTATGCATATGGTACCCGCTCCTTTACCATTTGGGACCAAAATGGCCTTGTAGTTTATGATTCTGGCGATGACTTTGAGCGCATTACTGCGTCGGTACACGGTGCACAATTTAACAACGGCGATGACGAAAACGAAGGAGATTCTCGTTCTGAAAATAAGGGGCCAGAACCAGAAGCCCTTACCGTTGGTGTGGTTGGCGATAGAACCTATGCGTTCGTAGGTACAGAGCGGATGGGTGGCATCTTTGTTTATGATGTAACCAACCCGTATGACGTACAGTTTGCTGAATACGTGATAAACAGAGATCTCACGGAAGGGGCCACGGCAGATGATGTTATTGGCGATTTAGCACCTGAAAGTTTAGTGTTTGTCAGCGCAGAAGACAGCGCAACGGGCGTTCCGTTGCTACTGGTTGGAAACGAAGTAAGCGGCACTGTTAGCGTATGGCAAATTACCCAACTGTAATACCCGCGTTATAAAACAAATGATAAAAAAAGCCCCGTCACTGTAAAGTGACGGGGCTTTTTTAATGCTTAGTGTATCTACTAGCTTAGTATTTTACCGTTACACCGGCAAACAAGCGTGGGCCATAATCATTCACTTCACCTAGGTTGCCTTTCACATAGTAATCTTGTGACTTAGGTGCGCTGAATAGGTTAATAGCAGAAACCTTAAGTCTAACGTGGTCGTTAAACTTGTAAGATGCACGGGCTTCCCAAACACCTACATCGTCTACAAAACGAAGACGGGTACCGTTACTGGTGTATGGCTGGAAGTAGTCGCTACGGTACTTATAGATAACCGCAGTATCGAGGTCGCCTACCTGATAATAAACCTGTGCACTAAATACATGCTCAGAGAAGCCAGGTACAGAGCCCGGAGGAACGATCCCTGCGGTTAGCTGTGAGGTATTGCCGTCTACATCAGTGATGTAAGTGTCGCCGTAGTTACTGTCTTCAAACTCATAATCCGTATCAGCATAGTTATAACCAATCTTCACCCCTATACCGCTATCCCAACGATATGCAATAGAGGTTTCGATACCGAACAGGTTGCTTGCATCGTCTGTTGTTACCGAATTTGTAATTGGAAGATCATAGCTATCGCCTTCAATTTCAAATGTTTCTATTTCAGTACGCTGTTGGAATCCACCCGTGAAACGTTTGAAGTACACACCAAACGCAAAAATAGAGTCCTCATTAGGATACCACTCAATAGCAGCATCATAGTTCCACGACATAAGTGGCTGGGTATTTGGATTCCCTGAACCATTTACGCCAACTAAAAGATCGGCCAGTGAAGTAGGTGCAAGCTCATCGTCAGTTTGGAAAGTACGGCTATAGCCAAGGTTTTTAGGGTCTACACGAGACATACCGCGATAAATCCCGGCACGCAGAAGAATATCGTCGCTATAGTCCATTACAAAGTTCACACTTGGTAGCACCTCAGTGTAACCACCGCCACCCACTATTCGCTCTAATTCATCGCCAGGCACTAGGCTTACCGCATTCAGTTCATCGGTAACAACTTCAAACGAGCTTCTAAAGCCGATTGATGTAACTTCAGTGTCCACAATACGTACACCAAAATTACCACGGATGAATTTGCCCCACATTTCGGTGTCGTAGTTGGCCATCAAATATGCAGCGTAGGTTTTTTCCGTTACATCGATAGTTCCGGCATTTTCATATTCAAGTTCTGGGTAGGCGAATTCACCCCCATTAGACGCCGCAACAGCTTGCGAGAAACAGATATTATCGTAGGTCGCCCAAGACGATCCTGTACCTGAGCTATTGATGCTGCCATCGGCGCCTACGTTAGTGATAATATCACCGTCAGAAACGGTGGATAAAAAGTCACTTTCAGGGAAATCAATTTGGCAAGCCTCTAATACATCTAGCGCAGCGGTGTTAGAGGTATCTAACGTGTACTCAGTACGTGAACCGTTTCCTTGACTACCACCATATTGCACGAAGGTCAGCTCTGACGCCCTTAGACCCCCTTCAATGCTGGTAAATACATCACTGCTTAACATATATTGGAAATCGAATTTGGCAGAGACAACTTCGTTTTCACGGGTATTTTCGTGATCAAGACGAGTACGTAGGCTATCAGTAAAGTTGCTGATGTCTGTTACATCGAAATCAGAGATAGAGAAGTGAGGAATGTTGTCCCCCATATCCCACGAAAAGGGGATACGATCTGCAGTACGCGCACGGTTTGAGATTTGGAACTCTTCACGTTCTGTATTTGAGTAAGCGACATCAAAGTTAAGGGTTAATAAGTCGGTAGCATAGTGCTCAACGTTTATACCGATACCTTTATAAATCTCTTCACGAGAAAATTGCTCACCAGATGTTTCAATTCTATCTTGTCCTTCCCAGTGCAAAATGCCGCCTACGCTATTAGTGACAAGCGTTGGGCCCGTCAAACCAGGAATCGCACGTTTTTGAAGGAAAATAAGATCGTGACGGGATTCTCGCTGGACACGCTTAGAGTACTGGCCATCAATATTGATGTCCCAGCTTTCGTTAGGCTGATACTGTGCAGCAAGGAAAAACGCATCACGCTCATCAGAGGTTTCATTTTGACGGTAGCTACGGCTACTGCCAGTCCACGCATAAGGTGAGTCGCCGCTTGCTGCTTCACCTGTAGCGGGGTCGATAGTGGTATCGTAGCCTTGGTTACTGCTACCATTTACTTGGTCTTCGCAATCGCCTGCACTGCTACGAAAAAAGCCTTCATTGGTGTTAGTCGGATCGTTTAAACACGCCCATAACGAAGAGCCTGTTGGGCTTGAACTACGATATTCAGCTTCGGGTTGGGTAATATCTTGACGCTGCGCACCTATAGAGATACCGAGCGCTGAACCATTATCAAATTCGAATTGGTCCACATAACTTACCGTCCCGCGGTAGCCCAAGTCATTTTCAAGTGAGTTGTCCACATTGGTTTGATCTGGGTTGTAGTTGCCTTTTAACTCAGCTTGGAAGCGTTGCTTGCCGTAATCAAGGGGTTGTACTGTTTCAAGGGCAATAACCCCAGCTACGCCACCTTCAATCATAGACGCGTCTTGCGTTTTATAAATCGCGACCTTCTTTACTAGCTCAGAGGGAAATTGAGAGAAGTTTACTGAACGGTCACCACTACCATTAGTTGCTTCACGGCCATTAATGTGTGTTGCACTTAAAAACGGACCTAAACCACGAATGGTAATTTCAGTGGCGCCCCCATTTTCACGGTGAGACGCTGCTCCGGTAATCGACTCTAGCGCTTCACCAATGGAAAGCGCTGGCAGATCACCAATGTCTGAAGCGGATAACCCATCAACTACCGTCGTAGATTCACGCTTAATAGAAATTTGATCTTGAATAGTACGGCGTGTACCTACAACATCTATTACCTCAACATCGGCTTCTGTTTCATCACCCACTTGTGCTTCTTGGGCTTGTAGCGTGAATGCACTCGTACTTGCAAGGCCTGCGATAATGGCGGTTTTAACCCACTTTGCAGTAGGACGTAAGGCAAACTGAGGGGTTACCGACAGTTCCGTTTTTGGCGTGTGTAGTTGTTTTTCTCTCAACGACATTCCAATATCTCCGTTGTGTTTAGTGTTGCACAAAGGGCAATCACTTGCCCTTGTGTCTTTTGTGTGTAGGGTTTGTTTAAAGCGTTTATTCGTTTGAAGCGACCCAGGTAGAACCAGCACCTACATCTGAGGCTTCGATGTAGTAAAGGCCTTTCGCCCCTGCAACCGCTTGAGCGCCGCTAGGATCGGTTTCTACGAGTCCGTTTTCAGCGGTAATGAACTCAGGCACTTCTTTACCGTTTGCCGCAGGATCTTGGTCTATCGCGCCATCAGAATCGAACTCGCCGTTGCCATTAAGATTACGAATGTCTACCCAAAACTCGTCTTCTACATCGCCAGAGGCATAGCTATCCATAAAGCCAAAGCTATTAGAGAAGAGCGAGTTTTCATGGTCGATAAGGTCACAGTCATATTCAAAGGCGTGGTCGCTGCTTAGTGCTTCTGAGTCGAAGTACAGGCCTTGTTTACTTGCATCATCGTTAAAGCCATTGGCTATCACATTAGCGTCAAAGGCAATATTGAAGAAGTTCTTTGTTAAGGCGTACAGAACAGGAGCGTTGTCTGCGGTAAGTTCATCACAGTCGCCAACGGGGGCGTTGCTGCCAATCTCAGTACTAAACACAATAGGCTGTAATGAGTTGAGTACGGTATTGTTAGTTACTGTCAATGAAAGGTCACCAGCACCATCTAGCACAGCCTGGTTGCCTGCATTCGGTACACCGCCATCAGCTTGTGAAAAAGGGTTTGCGGTAAATACAATGCCGCCCGCTTCCTTATTGCCAGAACGAATACCGGCAATATAATTATTGGTTACGGTATGGCCTAGTGGCGTAAGAAGAACACCACTTGGTCTATCATCAGAGCTTGCGATATCACTGGTGCGAATGATGATATTATCCGCCACGGTATTGAAACCACCGTCTTCCAATGAAATACCCCCATTAGGGTTAACAATAGTATTGCCCTTTATCGTGGCACCAGAGGTTTGCACACGCATTAAGCGGCGTCCGCTGGCAAAACTATCAAAACGATTGTACTGAACAACAAAATTAGCGTCCTCGGCAGCATCAGCGCCGGTGGTGCTACCTAAGTTCAATAGCAGTAAGCTTGAGTCGTCGAAGTTAGGGTTATCGGCGTTGGCAAATAAGTTGTACTGAATAACATGGTCTGAACCAGACGAAGACAACTTAATTACTGAGCCTTTTAATGCATTGTTTCGGTTAGTAAAGGTATTACGCTCGATAACTGCCCCAGCGCCTTTTACCATAAGCCAGTGATAGGTTTCTTGGTTCAGTACTTCTTGATCGCCATCCATCGTATTTTGTGTAAATACAAAATTATCGCCTTCTGAATAGATAATCGCTGATTCTTCTGATTCGCAGTAAGAGCCGGCTTTAGTGTCTATATCTTGGAATGTGAGGCCTCGAATAACCGCACCGTCTACTGTACTTGCAACATTAATACAGGCTTCTCCGGTAATAACTGGGTCATTACCTTCAACCGCCGCAAGTGTGACAGCACTGGTCAACATAATGGCATCAAGATCGGCATATATATTTGTGGTAAGGCCTACCACGTCGCCATCTGCAAGCGCGCCGTTTACTGCATTCATTAAACCAGAAGCATCACTGACGACTTGGCTGTAAATAATCGTATCTAGTGACGCTGAAACCGACTCTGCAAAATTGTCTTGGTCAGTATAGTCTGCGCTCACTGAAATAATTGCGCCGGCATAGTCGCTTGGGGTAAGCGTATTACCCGTTACACCATTAATCGCTTCACCGTCGGCATACCAGGTATAAACCAGGCTGTTCGTATCAACACCGTTATTATCGGTAATTTCAGCGGTGAGAGGTGCACTTGCAAGGTAAGGAGCGCTTCCATTAATGATAATACTACCGGCTTCATTCACTGCTACCGCGGTAACTGCAATAGTAGGTTCCGACATGATTTCTTCAGAAAAACCATAGTCATCAGTATAGGTAGCTTGAACGGTAAGCACTTGACCAATTAAGGACGCATCTACAGTGAAGCTGCTTTGCGTAGCACCAGTAATAACTTGGTCATCGGCAAACCATTGGTAAGTTGCACTGCCACTGGCGCCATCTTCATCTTCAATGGTAGTAGTGAGAGTATTTCCTACTGTGGGCGTACCCTCAATAATAATAGTGCCTTCCGTATTGGTACGTGCTACTGGGTCGGTTGCCGCTGAAATAGGGGACTCACTAAATCCGCGGTCATCTTCAAAGGTCGCCTGTACGGTAATCACTTTTCCGAATTGCGCATCGCCAAGGGTTAAGGTAGATAACACTTCATCTTCTATTACTTCGTCATCGGCGAACCACGTATAGATAATCGTAGCGTTTTCGATACCGTTTTGATCGGCCACCGTCGCCGTTAGTGTCGAGCCAATGGTAGCCTCGCCGCTAATGGTTACCGTAGCATCATAAGAAATCGCAGATACACTCGCTGTAGCGTCACTAATGTGAGATTCGTTAATACCACCATCATCTGTATATGAGCCTTGCACAGTAATTGCTGAACCAATTTGTTCATTGGTAAGGGTAAAGGTTGACGAATGCGCGTCTTCAACTACCTCGTTATCTGCATACCAGTAATATTGAACCGCCCCTGAAATACCGTCAGGATCGCTCACTGAGGCACTAAGGGTTTGCCCTGATGTTGGGGTGCCCGACAACGTTATTGAGCCAAGTGTATTGGGGTTATTGTCCGAATCCACGTTACATCCTGACATGGCGGCAGCAATGGCGCATAGTGCAAATGCTTTAATCTTCATGATGGCGTTTCTCTCCAGGTTTTACCGTTTTAGATATTTGGGTATAACCTTAATGGTTTTATCTTATTACCAATATTAGGTTTTTATTTTACCAAATCTTCTGCTTCTGGATAATAAGAACACAAAATTTTTACATTTTCCACTATATTCACGTTTTTTTCTTAACATTAAGCTTAATAAAATATTAAGAAAAACAATTAAGTTAACTTTCTTGTTATTACCAATGAGATGGTTTGGTACTTGGTTTAGTAATGTTTGGTAAGCCATTTGGCCTGTGTGGCGCAGTTACACGAGTTTTAAACGCAGTGGTATTGCACTAAGGAGGAGAAATGCATTATCGAAAAGAGGATAGAATGCAAAAATGAGGGCGGGAGTTATTAACACTTAAGCAAAAAAATTGGCTCTACAGGAGAGCCAATTCATTAACATCGTTTTATGCTTTCTTTTTTAGCGGTTCCACTTTGGGGATTAAAATCCAAATTGCTAAGACTGCAATAATTGCCAAAGACGCGCCGATTACGAAGGCTGGGGTGTAATTGCCCCCTGCGGTTAAATAAGGCACTAAGGAGGTTAAGCCTACTGCACCAAGTTTTGCCGCCATGCCAGAAAAACCTGATAAGGTGCCCACCGCTTTTTTGCCAAATAAATCACTGGGTAGGGTTTGCACGTTACCAATGGCCGTTTGAAAGCCAAACAAGATGACAGCCATAATAAGTACCGCGATAGTAGGGCCGCCTGGATTAGACATTGCAATAAGCGCAGGTAGCATTATCAAGCACCCAAGTGTAATAACTAACTTACGGGTTTTATCGGCATTCCAACCGGCTTTTAATCTATTTTGCGCCAAAAGCCCTCCGAACCAAGCTCCAAACATTGCGCCCACGTACGGTACCCATCCATAGATACCAATATCGGTGACGTTCATACCGTACACTTCATTAAGATAGATTGGGATCCAGAACACAAATAACCACCAAATAGGATCGATAGCTGCTGAGGCGATAATCACCCCCCAGCTTTGTTTGTGAGATAAAATTTCGGTAGTAGAAGGGGTATATTCTTCTTCTTCATCTACCTCGTTTTCAGTTACCCGACGTTGGCCGGTAAGTATATATTCACGTTCTGCATCTGTTATCCATGAGTGCATACTCGGCGGAGCCTTTACCAATATAACCCACGGCACCAACCAAAGTAGACCGATGGCACCGACTATTACGAAAACCATCTGCCAACTGAAATGAAGAGTAAGATAAGCAATTATAGGGAAGGCAATAATTCCGCCGATAGCCGCCCCTGAATTAAACAAACCTTGCGCTAAAGCCCGCTCTTTTGTGGGGAACCATTCTGCATTGCCCTTAGTGGCACCCGGCCAGTTACCTGCTTCAGCTATACCGAGTATCCCTCTAAAAATGCTAAAGCTTAATACGCCTTGAGCAAAAGCATGGGCGATAGTGGCAAGAGACCATACACCGATAGAAAGGACAAAACCTACGCGCGTACCTAGCCAGTCAAAAATTTTACCGAAAATGGCCTGACCGAAGGCATACGAGAACACAAAGACAATGGAAATGTTGGCGTAAATCTGTTTACGTTCTAATGCACTTTTATCAGGAAATAAGTCTTCGACAATTGCTGGCCAAAGCACACTAAGTGCCTGACGGTCGATGTAATTAATAATGGTCGCTAGGGCAATTAAGGCAATCACCCACCAACGTAAACCTTGTATTTTCACGATATCACTTCTCTATGTCGTTGTTTACCTTTCGGCTATTTTTTAGTTATGGTGGTGTTGGTACCAATTGAACAGCCAGTTTGTCGAAGCGGGTGAATGGCACAATTGTGACCCATTCTCCTCAAGACAAGCAGGTGTCGTAAACAATAAAAAATAGGGCGTAGATGATATGAGCAGGGCCAGGCGTTACTTGCGTCTTAGGATACTCATATCATCATGATTGTTGTTACTATTTGTTTAGTTTAAGAAAGTAATCGAAAATCTCAGGAACGTTGCCGTTACCCATACCGGCATCAAATGCCGCTTGTAAGTTTGCCGACGACCCTTCTGCAATTTTAGACTCGGTACCAAGATCTTCCACCATCTTCAAAAAGTAACCCAAATCTTTGTTAGCATTGGCAATGGAAAAGCCGAGATCACTTACATTGTCTACTGCATAGTTTTTACAAAATTGCATAAATGGCGAACTAGAGGGGCCGGTAGACATAATGTCGAACAGTTGTTGACGGTCGACACCTGCGCGGTCAGCCACCGCGAAAGCTTGCGACATTGCACACACTGTGGTCATACCCATAAAGTTATTTATAAGCTTGGTAGTATGTCCTGCGCCCAATGCGCCTAGGTGGAATACATTTTCACCTTGGTCTTCAAGTACCCCTTTTACTTTTTCAAATGTGTCTTTGTCGCCTGCGGCCATAATGTTAAGTAGGCCGTCTTTCGCGTGGGCGGGGGTTCTGCCAAGTGGCGCATCAATCATACCCACGCCTTTTTTCGCTAAATCTTCACCAATTTTACGGGTTGAAGAAGGGATAGAGGTACCAAAGTCGATGACCACAGCACCTTCTTTAATGCCAGCCATGATGCCGTCGTCAGCATACATCACCGATTCCACGATAGCGGACGTGGTAAGGCACAACATAACGATATCAACGTTTGATGCTAATTCTTGTGCAGTAGATGCCGACTTTGCGCCGCGATCGACACACGCTTTAACGGCATCTGCGTTTAAGTCCATGACAGTAACGTCGTAACCTTTCTTCTGCAGGTTTTCGACCATGTTGCCGCCCATTAAGCCCAGACCAATGAAACCGATGGTTGGTTTTGACATATCTTTATCCTCAAATACGTGTTGAACATGCTTTAAATGCATGTCGGTTACTTAAACTCACTCAGCACTTTTTGCACGACAAGTGCTTTGTTATTGCCAATTCATAGGTTAAACGGTATTAGTGGCTTGCCAATTTGTCAACCAATTTATGGTTTTTATGCTTACATTTTGTAAATTAAATGTTGTTTGCATGTTTTTTCCGCGTGTTAGTACCGTGTGGGGTGAATAGGTTTTGGCGTTCGTAAGAGAAGTACACACCATAGCGTTGAGTAAAATGACGCAATAAAAGGCATTTTAGTTACAGAAGATTGGGTTTGCGGTAAGCTACTTATTAAGGACACGCATTAATAATAGCGCACTTCGCTTATATCGTCGGTAGGGACACTACGGATAACGGCGGGAGCGAGTTACGGGGACATTGCCGGTCACCTCGCGTTATTTGACAATGTACTTGATACCAAATGAAGACAAGAATGAAGAGAAGAGTATGGCTCAACAGATTGTAATTAGCGGCGTGGGTGTTTGGCATCCTGAAGAAAGTATTACCAATGAAGAGTTGGTTAACAGTTATAACGCCTATGCAGATAACTATAATAACGAAAATGCAGATAAAATTGAGGCAGGTGTACTTACTGCGATGCCGCACTCAAGTGCAGAGTTTATTGAAAAAGCGTCGGGTATTAAAAGCCGGTATATCTATCAAAAAGAAGGGGCTTTAGATATTACACGTATGAAGCCGCAGATAGCGCCGCGTGGTGACGATATGCTTTCTCATCAAGCTGAAATAGCCCTTGAGGCAGCAAAAAAAGCCTTGGTCGCGGCGAACAAAACTGCACAAGATATCGACGCCGTTATCGTTTCATGCGCGTATACACAACGCGCCTACCCTGCTATAGCTATCGAAGTGCAAGAAGCCTTAGGCATAGAAGGGTTTGGCTTTGATATGTTGGTGGCATGTTCTGCTGCTACATTTGGTATGCACCGTGCCTATGAAATGCTTGCTGCGGGAAGCGCCAAGTGTGTATTAGTTATAAACCCCGAGTTAGTTTCGCCACAAATTAACTATACCGACCGAGATAGTCACTTCATCTTCGGGGATGTGGGCACTGCAACCGTATTAGAGCATGCAGAAACTGCCACCAGCGATCATATTTATGATGTGCTTAGCACCAAAGCGGTAACCAAATACTCCAGCAATATTCGCTCGAATTTTGGCTATGTGTCTCGCGCGGAAGACGTTGATCCCTATGGGCCGGATAAACTTTTTCACCAAGCCGGTAGAAAAGTTTTTAAAGAAGTGTGCCCGATGGCGGCTGACCATATTGCTGCTCATCTTGAAAGGCATAATCTTACCCCAGCAGATGTTAAGCGTTGGTGGTTACATCAAGCCAATATCAATATGAACACTTTAATTTGCAAAAGACTTTTAGGAAGAGAGGCGACGAAAGAAGAAGCGCCTATTGTGCTAGATGAATACGCCAATACCGCGTCGGCGGGCTCGGTAATCGCTTTTGGTTTGTATCATCAAGACCTAACATCAGGTGATATAGGTATATTGTGTTCATTTGGGGCCGGTTACTCCATAGGCTCATTAGTGGTACAAAAGCGATAGTAGGTGAAAAACCAATACAACAAGGCGAAGCGGGTGTATCCCTAATAATAATTTATAAGCTGCGGAGAAGGGATGATTTCAGACATAGGCTATGGCCTAAACAGCTTGGCGCACTTTGCGTTACTATTATTACTTTTTACGGTAAGGAAGCCGGGGCTCGCTAAGCATTTGTTAGTGCTCGCTACGGCAACTACTGTGTTTTGGTCTACCAGCATGATATCGGCCCTGTTTGGGCCGATTAGCTTGTCATGGTTACTCACTGTAGATGTGTTAAAGCAATTAGCGTGGCTATTATTTCTCGCCGGGTGTTTGCAAGATAACTTTACTAGCTTACGGCAGGTTTTGATCAGACCCGCTACTTTGGCCATCTTGTTACCCGCCGCCCTGGCGTTGGTCGTGCCTAATATCATATGGATAGATGCATCATGGCGCTACTTAGCGCTTATAGTGTTATCCCTTGAAGTCCTTATTCTATTGGAAGTGCTGTATCGCCAAGCTGATAACGATCAATGGGCTTATAAACCGTTAGTTTTGTACCTAGGCGCCACTCACCTATTTGAATTTGTTACCTATGCCAACGCCACCATGGTGAATCAGGTTGAAGTAGGCTATATAGCGGCGAGAGGTTATATATACTTTTTACTTATCCCTTTCCTTATTGTTTCAATTCGCCGAATAAGCCATTGGGGGGTAGATATCTTTATCTCTCGCGATGTGGTGCTGCATAGTTCACTGTTGCTTGTAGCAGGGGCATACCTTTTCATTATGGCCATCATAGGTTACGCCATTAATTATCTAGGTGGCAGTTGGGGGGCGATGGTGCAAATTATCCTTGTGGCCATGTCGCTAGCCCTTCTTGCGACGGTTTTCTTATCGAACTCCTTTAGAACGAAGTGTAAGGTATTCATCACCAAACATTTTTTTGCTAATCAATTCGACTATCGCGTAGAGTGGGTGAAGCTAACAAAAACGTTATCAAACTCAATGGACTCCCAATCTTCCGTTTATGAATGTGCGTTACAGGGTATTCTAAAAGCAATAAAGTACGATAGTGGTAAATTGTATAAGTGCAGTCAAAACGACCTTGAGCTTATGGCCGAAATACAGCCACTAGCGCAAGAGGATGACAATAACAATGAGCCAGAAATTCTGCGTGCTCTTACCGACTATACAAAATCGCATGCTTGGTTTATTGATATTAATGAATATATGGTAAAGCCATTTAACTACAAAGGCTTAAACCTAAACAGAGAAGCTGTGAAGCAGTGGGGTTATCAATTTTACTTACCTTTGTATAAGCATGATGCGTTATGGGGCTTTGCATTACTTGCCGCTGGGGAGAAAGAAAAAGTACACCTTAACTGGGAGGTGCGCGATTACCTTACTGCAATAACCGAGCAGGTAAGTGTATTTGTGTTTCATCATGAAGCGGCCGAAGCGGTAGCGGAAAATGCGCAATTTGCTGCTTTTAATCGTATGTCGGCATTTGTTGTGCACGACTTAAAAAATGTATTGGCACAAGTGGATTTGATCTTGGCGAATGCAGCACAACACAAGCATAACCCTGAGTTTATCGATGATACCTTTGAAACCCTAACCCATACCAAAGCTCGTATGGACAAGATGTTAAAGCAACTTACTGAGAAGAAGATAGACAATCAGGGCACGCACACTCAATGTAAGTTGTCACAGATAGCAAAAGAGGTTGTTGATAACCGCTGTGCAGGCATTCGCCCCCTTCCAACCATTCACGTTGTTCAAGAGAGTGAAGTGAAAGTTGACAAGGAAAAGGTGTCGAATGTGCTTTATCATTTAATCAGTAATGCGCAACAAGCTACCGAAGAAGGTGGCCGTATTGATATAGTATTAACGCTTGATGCACAGCATAATCAACAATTGGTACTTATTGAAGATTCGGGATGTGGAATGGATACCGACTTCGTAGATAATCGATTATTTAAACCTTTTGATACCACGAAAGGGAATGCGGGTATGGGGATCGGCGCGTATGATGCGAAAACCTATATGGACTCGATAGGCGGAAAACTTAACGTGCAAAGTGAGCCAGGCAAGGGGTCATGTTTTACCCTCGCATTTCCGGTGAATTAGGTTAGCGATAATGTGATTGATTTAGCGTTGGCACACAACAAATGAAGTAAAACAGGATAAGAAGAATGACAGATACCATTTTAGTGGTGGACGACGATTTAGGAATTCAAAAGCAGTTAAAGTGGAGTCTCACCGATTTCAACGTGGTCTTTGCTGACAACTACGACTCTGCAATTGCACAATTACGTCGCCATGAGCCTAAGGTAGTGACACTCGATCTTGGCTTACCCCCCGATCCTGCTAATGCATCTGAAGGTTTAAGAATACTGCAAGATATTATTGCGTTAGCGCCACGTACCAAAGTAATAGTAGTAACGGGCAATAACGAAAAAGAAAACGCGCTAAAAGCAGTGAATTTCGGCGCTTACGACTTTTATCAAAAACCAATTGATTCAGACACCATCAAACTTTTGGTGAACCGCGCACTTAATCTGGCCGAGTTGGAACATGAAAACAGTATACTCGCCAAAACCAGAACCGGCATGAGCCGGATTGTTGGAAATAGTGAGGCAATTCAACAGGTTGTCAAGAAAGCGGAAAAAATAGCGGCAACGGATATAAGTACCTTATTGCTGGGCGAAAGTGGGACGGGAAAAGAAGTGTTTGCGCGCAGTATTCACGAACATAGCCCGCGTAAAGATAAACCCTTTGTTGCTATTAACTGTGCATCTATCCCCGAGAATTTGTTAGAAAGTGAGTTGTTTGGCTACGAGAAGGGCGCGTTTACCGGCGCTAATAAAACCACGTTAGGTAAAATAGAAACCGCGCAAGGCGGCACCCTATTTTTAGACGAGATTGGTGATATGCCTATTGGCCTTCAAGCCAAGATGCTTCGTTTTCTTCAAGAGCGTGTTATAGAACGTGTAGGCGGGCGCAATGAGATACCCGTAGATATTCGGGTTATCTGTGCGACCCACCGCGACCTTCCCGCGATGGTAGCAAACGAAAGTTTCAGGGAAGATTTATACTATAGGGTAGGGGAAATACCTATTTTAATACCGCCGCTACGTGAACGAGATCAAGATATTATTTTACTCGCCCGTACCTTTTTGAATATTTATCGTGACGAGTTTAATGCTAAAGCGAAAAGCTTTTCAGACGCCGCTATCCGAGCAATGCTAGGGCACAAGTGGCCGGGTAATATTCGCGAAATGCAAAATAAACTGAAGTCTGCCGTTATTATGGCAGAAGGCACCGTAATACAGCCTGATGATTTAGGGTTGATGCCCGTTGACGGCGAAAGCGAACCGGAAACCTTAAATTTGCGAGAAGTACGGGAAATTGCTGAGAGTAAAGCGATACGCCGTGCTTATCAGCAATCGGATAAAAATATGTCTAAAACGGCCGAGTTGCTAGGTATTACGCGCCCCACGTTGTATTCGTTGCTGGATAAGTACAATTTAGAAGACTTAAAAAATAACGTCTAAATCTTGCGCTAGGGCAGGTTAAACTGCCCATGGTGTTCACTGAGTACATCGTGGCCGTAATACTTCACTGTTAATTCTACTTCGCCGCCCGCATTTTGAGTAAAAAGTTGCGTGGAGCATAGGTTGCAAAACACCTGTGTTTGGTTAGGGTGAAGCTGAATTTCCCCCAACGCATGTGCAGCGCAATCGATTGAAATATTACGGCGGTGAGTGGTAAGAGTAAGCGATTGGTCGTCGTTACACGATAAGGTCTCAAGGTCTAATGCCTGTTCGCAACACCCTGAAACCTTTATCTGAACTTCCTGGCAACTACAACTGCTGCGGTACATAATTTAGATCTCCTATTCTTCAGATGGCCACACAATACTGGCGACATTGTTAAATGAAGTAGCAATATGAGAGTGGGTGAATTTAAACTTCCTATCAAGGGGCATATCTGAGGATATTTGAGCAGGTTTTGTAGACGCTGATAGCACACCTACCCAACCATTGCGACCGCTTAACTTACTGGCATATAAACAATAATCCACCACCGAAAACGTTTGTTTCCAATTGTCATCAAAAGAAATGTGGTGATCGGGTGGGAGCACACTAAACCCTATGCTGCAGGTGACTTTTATTGGCTCGTCGCTATCTACGTCAAAGGAATGCTGGCTTATTGCTATACGGCAACGCTCTGCAATTTCCGGTAGTTCATTGCGGCTAGATTGCTTACATATCACTACGAATTCTTCACCGCCCCAACGAATAATCAAGTCGCTCTGGCGAAAAACCTCACGCAAAATTTGGGCAAATTTCACCAATACTTTATCGCCCGCCAAGTGCCCGTAAGCATCATTGATACGCTTGAAATGGTCGATATCAATAAGAAAACATAGTAAATCTTGATTAGGCGTTGGATGACCTTTTTGTTTATTGAGGGCGAATTGACTACGTTTAACTTCGCCAGGTAATTGAGATTCCAAATAGTGACGGTTGTACAGCCCTGTGAGTGAATCTCGAAGACTTACTTGCTCAAGCGCTTTGTAAGCGTGCTGCAATTCATTGTTTTTATTTTCTAGTTGCACCGTACGTTGTTTTACTTCTCGTTGCAGCGCAATATTTTGCTCACGTTGTTTTAGTCGGCTCCACACTAAAAAGGCACTTAATAAAGACGCCAAAAGCAGACTCCAGCCTAGCGTATTTCGAAGATTTTCTTGCTCAGCTTGGGCTAGCTCAATAGCTTTGGTTTGCTTCAACATCTGAATAGATTGCGCTTGCCGCTCAACTTCTATACCTGCCTGAAGGCGACTAATGATGGCTTGGTTTTCGGTTTGTAAAATTTGCTCTTTTATCGTTTGGACCAGCGACTGTAAGTCTAACGCTTGCTTAAAATTACCTTTCGCCGCATAAGCATTAACTTGTAGTGTTAGAAAATCTAACTGGCTTCTTACGTTGTGGATCTGCTGGGCGGTTTCGGCGCCTTCCTGCGCAAACTGCAGCGCCTGATCGAAGTTTTTTATTGCCAACATAGCATTAGCAAGCGCAAGTCGCGCTAGATTGATCAATGGGTAGTGCTTACTGCTTTGCGCAAAGCGAAGGCCCTGTTGCAGTAATCCTAACCCCTGTTGCGTATTTCCCATTTTTACGTACGCTTCGCCTAACCATACACCCGCTTGGGTAGACATAAATTTATCGTTATCATGCTCAAAATAATGGATAGCGTCTTTTAAGGACTTTATGGCATCCGCAGTATGCCCTTGTCGTAATAGCAGCGCCCCTTGTTTCATCGTAACAATAGCCGCTAAACGTCTATTGCCGGCTGTGCTCGCCATAGTATAAGCGTCATCGTAGTAGTCTTTTGCCTCGCTAAGCTGTTCAATCGATACATAGATATCACCTATGGTCGCTAAGCTTACGCCTATATCGGACAAGCTTTGTTCGTCACGAAACAAAGTGAGGGCTTTCTTTAACGTTTGAAGGGCAGTTTCTACATGACCCTGTTCTTTTTGAGCAATGCCTAGCTGCATATGAAGCTGCGCCTCAAATGCCGAATTTTCGTACATAGTGGCAATAGTAAGGGCGCGATTAAAGTAATCTGTTGCGGCCTCATAGTTCGCTAAGTTACGCGCGCTTATACCTAAATGCATTAGGGTACGCGCCATTTCTTCCAAAGCGCCCCGCCGTGTATATTTCTCAAGGGCTAAGGCTAAGACTTTTTGTGAGATGCGATATTGTCCAGCCTTTTGAAGCCATATGCCTAACTGCAAAAACTGTCCCGGCGAATAGGTTTCGCCTTGGCGAGCTTTTTCTATTACAAGCAGCGAAAGTTGCTCTGCTTCGTTGTAGGCTTGATTTTTAATATGTTCGTGAATAAGCGAAAAGGGTGCCGCGCCGTCATCGGCTTTCACAGCCACGCTAGCTAAGTACAATAGCCCAGCAAAAAGAATTGGAAACCATGCAAAGTAGCGATGCTTCATGAAATAGCGTTTAACCTTATTTACATATCGTTAGGCACAAAAGCGACACAGACAACAAAAAGAAAGCTGGACACCCACACTTTTTGTGACTGTCTAGTTATTCGTGCTGCTTAGATGGTGTTTGTTACCTTGTGCCATACACCTACCATGTTACTTAAAAAGTAGTCTCACGAATAAGGTATAGGGTATGCAATCTTAGACTAAAGTATAGAACTTCTGGGTTGCGGTGAGAGGCCGCCGTGCAATCGCAAATAACGGTATGTAAAGGGGGAGGCGAAGAAGTAGATATCGGCCCCGACGCAGGGTAAACACAGTAACACTATTATTTTGCGCCAGACTTCACTATCCTTAGCCAGAGTATTTATCTAGAGAAGAGGACAATATGTCAGACAGTCGTTTTACCAGTAAAGAGGGGCAACGTGTACCTAGTGTTTCATTTCAAGTAAGAGAAGGTGAAACTTGGGTTACTAAACGTAGCGACGAAATTTTTAATAACCGCACCGTAGTGGTGTTTTCACTGCCGGGTGCGTTTACACCTACTTGCTCTTCTACTCATCTACCAAGATACAATGCATTGGCGAACGTGTTTAAAAAGCATGGCGTTGACGAAATTGTCTGTCTATCGGTAAATGATACGTTTGTAATGAATGCATGGGGCGCCGATCAGGAAGCACAAAATATCACGTTATTACCTGATGGCAATGGCGAATTTACTGACGGTATGGGCATGCTAGTAGACAAAGCTGAACTTGGGTTTGGCAAGCGTAGTTGGCGTTACTCTATGCTAGTGAAAGATGGCGTGGTGGATAAAATGTTTATCGAGCCTGACGTACCTGGCGACCCTTTTGAAGTATCAGACGCAGACACTATGTTAAGCTATATCGCGCCGGATGAAGAAACAAAAGCACCTGTGTCTATGTTCACTAAACCTAATTGTCCATTCTGTGCAAACGCAAAAGCGCTACTTACAGAAAAAGGTTACGACTTTGAAGAAGTGGTGCTTGGCAAAGGTGTTAGCTTAACCAGTTTAACGGCAATGACCGGAAGAGAAACCGTACCTCAGGTATTTATCGGTGGTAAGTTAATTGGTGGCTCTGATGAGCTAGAAGCCTATTTTGCAGGTTAAAAAATATAGCATTGCAGCGAATTTGAAGATATAGGTGCAATGTCGTTAAGTACAAATTAAGGCCGTGTTATCATGGCCTTTTTTAGTTGTGCTGGTAGTTCCTCACATGCAGTTATGTTCAGGAGAGTGACGGTGGGTCATAAGTTTTTCCTCTATAAGGTTGTTTTACTAGCGCTATGTGTCGCAATGCCGATGCTAAGCCAAGCAGCCCCTCAAAATACTGATCAAGGCTCTGTGTCTCGTGTATCACAGCAATCTGCGTATGCGGATTTTTCTAAGCTGTACAAGGATGAATGGGGTGTACTTACGCCGTGTAAAGAAACCCGTTTAAACCGCAGAAGCGTGTGTTCACCTGTGTTACGCAGTGAGGGCAATGCCCCTTTTATACTTGGCCATGATGAGCCTAGTGAAAAAGTAGCAGTACTTATTCACGGTTTAAGCGATTCACCTTTTTTTATGCGTGAAATAGCCAATATTCTATACCATCAAGGTTTCGATGTGCTGGTTCCGCTACTACCGGGCCATGGGCTAAGAGATGCAAGCGATGATATGACCGATGGCGATTTAGCCGAGCGTTGGCAAGCACATGTCGATGAGATTGTTGCGCTTGCCGATACAATGGGTGACACCTTAGTTGTAGGCGGCTTTTCCACTGGTGGCGCATTAGCGGTAGAACATTACCTTGATGAAGGCAGTAACATTGATGGGATTATGCTTTTTTCTGGCGCTTTAGCCTTATCAGAAAATGCAGAAAGCATGTCACGTATTTGGGGAATAAAATGGGTCGCTAAAGTGATTGATGGAAGTTATGTTACGCACGGCCCAAACCCATATAAGTACCCCCACGTAGCTGGATTTGCGGGCTTAGAGTTGATGGATGTTATTGAACAAATTCGTCAGCAATTGGAAGATAGCAAACAAATAGATATTCCTTTGTTTGCCGCCCACTCCCAAGCGGATAGTACCACCCCCATTCATGGGGTAGAATCCTTGATGGAACATAGCAAGGGGCCAAATACCTTTTTCGTCATCGACGGTTCATATGAGCTATGCCATGCTGATTTAGTGGTAAATACACCCCTGCTTCACCAAATGAAATTTAATGCTAAAATGGTGGATGAAACAGAGTTGTGTGCGGTTCCTAAAGCAAACCCACTGTTTGATACCATGGCAATGATGTTGAAGAGTTATCTACAGCAGTTTTAGCGAGTAGCAACACGGCTTACTTTCTCCATTAATTTATGGGTTATTGATGTGTGCTTTTGTCACAGCCCAGACGTTATAAATAACAAGCGAGTATTATCGACACATGCATTTTGTAGGCAGTAGCATTCACTATACCAGCGTATTGCTGGTAGTGGTGTTTACGATGTTGGTGGGGCAAATTGCGCCGCCGCTTCATGCTATGCCTTTAAAACCTTCGTTAAACGGCAGTAAACAATACGAGGGGAAAGAGGGCGAATCAAACCCAAGCCATCACGCCGCTGTCTTATCGTTGTCTTCCTCAGCGCCTTGTCATACAGCCTTGAGCGCCGACAATGCCTTGAGCGGAAAAACAGCCCTGAGTGCAAAACATGCTGCCGTCACTTCTTCGTTAATATCTGCCGATAAACCCAATCATCATGGGATAATGTCTGCGCTAGATAGCAGCGAAGCTAGCGATTGCTGTGGTACTGATTGTCAGTGCCCAGAGGGCTTATGCACAGTGAGTATCGCACTTATTGAGTCTCGTTCTTCTATAACCTTTGCAACTACCGCCGGCGTTGTTGCCCACCTAAGCCTAGGTATTCCTAGTACGACTATCTTCTTCCAATATCGACCACCTAAAACAACACTTTCATAGGGTAAATCCGTCTGTAGGTAAGTATTTACTTATAGTTTAGGCGCTTATTAGCGTGTAAGTGAAGGTGTTTTATGTTGTTCTCTTTGTGTTTTCTAGCCCAAGCGCGCCGGGCATTAACTAAGGCGTGTATGGTTATTTTTCTTAGTGTGTTGCTAACTACCGAGCTTCTTACCCCAAAGGTAGCGGCCAGTACATTGTCGTTATCTCAAGCGCAAAAACACGCGCTTGAGAACGATCCTGTGTTATCCGCAAGCCGCTTGCGGGAAAAGGCTTTTCATAGTGACGCAGTGGCATTTGATACGTGGGATACGCCAACCTTATCCACCAGTGTACAGAATTTGCCTGTAGACAACTTTTCATTGCAACAAGAGCCAATGACCCAGCTACAAATTGGCATTAAACAAACCTTACCACGAGGCAATACGGCCCAATTAAAAGCAGAGGGTGCTAAAGCCCAGGCCGGTAAGGAGCAGATTAAACGCAGCGGGCGCAAACTCTGGGTTAGTCAGCAAGTCTCAATAGCCTGGTACCAGGGATATTATGCCCAGAAAAAGGCAGCCTTACTAAAGGATAAAGAAGAGGTAGTAAGTCAGTTAATTGAAGCTATGAACGCAGCCTATACCACGGGTGATGTGAACACGCAGCAACAGGACATCGTCGCCCTTGAGCTTGATAAGGTGATGTTACAAGAGGCCCAATATCGCGCAGTTGAAGATATGGAGGTAGCAAAAAGTGTGCTCACGGAATGGCTTAGCGGTGTCGACCTAAGTACTATGAATTGGCCACAATCAACCTCTCTGTCGGTAGTGCAGCAGGCGAGAGACTATGTAGAAAAAATTAACCCCATTGATATATTCTCTCTCATGCACTTTCATCCTGAGGCGCTAGCCTATGAATTTGACGAACAATATGCGCATACACAGTTAGCGATTGCGCAAGAAAGCGAAAAACCACAGTGGGCGCTGCAAGCGAGTTATGGCTATCGGCAGCACGATGTATTAAACCAACACAGAAGCGATTTCATTTCCTTTGGTGTACAGGTCGATTTGCCTTCTTTTTCTTCTACGCGCAATAGTGCCCAAATTTCCAGCAAAACAAACCGTTTAAGCGCTGTGGCCACCGACAGGCGATTGGTGATCTCGCGGTTATCCTCCCAAGCTCAGCAATACCGCACTCGGCTTACCTTTGCCAGTCAGCGCTACCATTTACTAAAAGAAAGGCTATTAACCCAAGCAGAATACGCTCAGGCAACTACACTTCGCAGCTTCGCCCAAGGCGCTCAAAATAATATGTCAAACGCATTGCAGGTGCGTATGGCAATTATCGATGCGAAATTGGCCATGCTTGATATTGAATTGCAGCTGGCTACCAGTTTACAACGCGTTAAATACTACTACCAACCCGCACTCTCTCTTCACGCTAATTACCAACGAGGCAGCTAAATTGAAAACCGTTATTATTGTAATGTTAAGTCTACTGGTGGGTGGCTTCTTGGGGTGGCAGTTAACCACGTTTGAAGGCAGTAAGGGTAATACTGGGAACGCTTTGCCTGCAGGTGCCAGCAATGAGAATAAACCTTTATATTGGGTTGCGCCCATGGATGACAGCTATCGGCGTGATAAACCGGGAAAATCTCCAATGGGGATGGATTTGGTGCCCGTGTACGCCCAAAACTCAGATGCCCCAGGCGATAGCAGTAGTGTTTCTATTGCCCCTCAGGTTCAACAGAACATGGGGGTTAAAACTGCACCGGCTATACTTGGGCAGCTAAACCCTGTGCTTCGCACCATCGGACGTGCCGCCTTTAACGAGGACAAGTTAGTGCACTTGCATCCACGTGTTGAAGGTTGGATAGACACCTTATATGTAAAAGACAACGGACAATAGGTAAATAAAGGTGACCCTATTTATACCCTATATTCGCCGCAGTTGGTCAGCGCCCAAGAAGATTATCTGATTGCTTTGAAGCGCGGTAATAGCCAGCTTATTAAAGGAGCAAGGGAAAGACTTGCCAGTCTTCAGCTAAGCGATGCGCTTATTGAAAAGTTAGCAAAAACGAACGAGGTTGCTCAGTCAGTTACTTTTTACGCTCCCCGTAGCGGCGTAGTTGAAAACCTCAATGTGCGAGAGGGGTATTTTATTGAGCCCGGCATGCAAGTTATTAGTATCGCCCCCTTAGATACCGTGTGGGTCATTGTTGATGTGTTTGAGGCCTATATGAATAAGGTTGCGGTAGGCCAGCATGTTAGCGTGTCTTTTGACGCAGTACCCGGTAAAAAGTGGCACGCGAACATCGAGTTTATTTATCCAAGGTTACACCCTAAAACGGGCACTTTAATGGCGCGTCTTACTTTGGCAAATGACCAAGGAGTATTACGGCCTGATATGTTAGGTGAAGTGATCATTCACACTGCTATGGATAAAGCAAAATCCTTTGTAAAAATACCCCGTGAAGCCGTTATTCGAACGCAGGGAGAAGAAAGAGTTGTGGTGCGTGTGGGTTCTGATCAATATCGCTCTATACCAGTGACGATGGGCCCTCGGGATGAAAACCATGTGGCCATACTTGATGGAATTGCGCCTGGGGATGAGGTAGTTACGTCAGCGCAGTTTCTCATTGACTCAGAATCTTCAAAACGTGCCGCGTTTTCCCGTATGTCTTCCCCAGACCCTCACGCTGACATGAAGCCTTCTGCTGATAACAGTAGTAGCCACCCGCCTGCAAAGTCTATGACGCACGAGCATCATAATATGAAAGGGGCATCTCATGATTGAAGCAATAATTAGATGGTCGGTTCATAATCGGCCTATAGTGCTACTTATCGCGCTGTTATTTACTGTGGGCGGTGTATTATCAGTGCGTTTCACCCCGCTTGATGCTATTCCTGATTTGTCCGATATTCAGGTAATAGTGAAAACCAGTTACCCCGGGCAGTCTCCTCAAGTCGTGGAAGACCAAGTAACCTACCCGTTAACCACAGCGTTAATGTCGGTACCTGGGGCGACAACAGTACGAGGTTTTTCATTTTTCGGTGATTCTTATGTCTACGTTATATTCGACGATGATACCGATCTCTACTGGGCCCGAAGCCGAGTGTTAGAATACGTAAACCAAGTGTCCAGTGAGCTGCCGCAAGGAGTGCAACCCGCGTTAGGGCCTGATGCCACGGGCGTAGGCTGGGTCTACTTGTATGCGCTTACCGATACTAAAGGAACCCACGATTTGGCAGATTTACGGGCCTTACAAGATTGGTTCTTAAAGTATGAATTACAAACGGTTGATGGGGTTGCTGAAGTGGCAAGTTTAGGCGGTATGGTTAAGCAGTATCAAGTGCAATTATCTGCCGACAAATTACGCGCATACCAAATTCCAATCGCCCATGTAAAACGAGCGATTACACGAGGAAACCAGGAGGTAGGCGCGTCTGTTATTGAGTTGGCCGAAGCAGAGTATATGGTTACCGCCACCGGCTATTTAAAAGGTGTTGAAGACATTCGCCAACTCCCCTTAGGGGTATACAGTCAAGGCAGCGCACTCACCATAGGCGATATCGCAACTGTAATAGAAACGCCGCAGATGCGAAGGGGAATTGCAGAGCTTAACGGTAAGGGGGAAGTGGTAGGCGGTATCGTTGTTATGCGTTACGCTGAAAACGCTAAAACTACCATAGATAAAGTGAAACAAAAATTAGCCCAGCTAGAGGCCAGTTTACCAGAGGGGTAACCGTTGTTCCCGTTTACGATCGCTCACAGTTAATCTCAAACGCAGTAAATACCTTGTGGCAAAAAGTCGTTGAAGAATTGCTTGTTGTGGGTTTGGTTTGCTTGGTTTTTTTACTTCATGTTCGCTCAGCGTTAGTGGCAATTATTAGCTTGCCTATAGGTATTCTAATTGCTTTTATAGCGATGAGAATGCAAGGACTAAACGCGAATATCATGTCGCTTGGTGGCATTGCCATTGCCATAGGGGCCATGGTAGATGGTGCAATCGTGGTGGTAGAGAACTTACATAAGCACCTCGAAAAAGAAAACAGTACGGCGTTAACGGCACAACAACGCTGGGCCTTAGTGATGCGCTCAACGTGTGAAGTAGGGCCGGCGCTGTTTTTCTCGCTACTTATCATTACGGTCTCCTTCATTCCTGTTTTTGCTTTACAGGCGCAAGAGGGGCGTCTATTTGCTCCGCTTGCGTTTACTAAAACCTATGCCATGGGAGCGGCGGCACTTCTCGCTATAACTCTAGTTCCTATACTTGCAGGCTATTTGGTTCGAGGGAAAATTCGCACCGAATCACAAAACCCGATTAATAATGTGCTTATTCGCGTTTACAGGCCAGCCCTAAAAGCGGTGCTCAACTACCCCCGCAGCGCACTACTTGCAGCCCTCCTAGCTATTATCTCCACGTGGTGGCCTTTGGCGCATACGGGCAGCGAGTTTATGCCCACGTTGGATGAAGGCGATTTAATGTATATGCCTACTACCTACCCCAGCCTTTCTATAGGTAAAGCACGGCAGCTTTTACAGCAAACCGATAAGTTAATTGCTAGTGTTCCGGAGGTAGCTAGAGTATTTGGGAAGATTGGCCGGGCGGACACTGCAACTGATCCCGCGCCGTTAACGATGATAGAAACCTTTATTCAGCTAAAGCCTAAATCCCAGTGGCGAGCTGGGATGACCACAAAAAAGCTGAAAGAGACGCTGAATCAGCAAATTCAGTTTCCGGGTATTACTAATGCCTGGGTCATGCCGATTAAAACCCGTATCGATATGCTTGCCACAGGTATTAAAACGCCGGTAGGTATTAAGGTAGCAGGGCCCAGTCTTGACGGTATAGAGCAATTAAGTGCAAAGATAGAAGCATTGCTTATGCAACTGCCTAATACCGCGTCTGCATACGCAGAAAGAGTAGCCGGAGGGCGTTATCTTACTATCGATATAGATAGGCAAAAAGCAGCGCGTTACAACCTTAATATTGCAGATGTTCAAGAGGTTATAGCTATTGCGGTGGGCGGAAAGTCGATAGCCGAGTCAAATGAAGGCCGCGAACGCTACGCAATAAGTGTGCGCTTTGATGAAACTTATCGAGATAGCCCTGAGGCCATACGCACCATTCCCCTAATAACCCCTTCAGGCAGGCATATTCCACTGTCTTCGGTAGCCGATATTCGCATTGAAGCTGGGCCCGCCGGCATTAAAAGTGAGAACGCCCGACTAACAGGGTGGGTACTCATTGATATCAACAATAGTGATCTGGCCGGCTATGTAGCAAATGCTAAAACGCACTTAAATCAACATCTCGACATTCCAGCCGGCTATTCACTTAGCTGGGCGGGACAGTTTGAATACCTAGAGCGTGCCCAACAGCGAATGAAAATTGTGGTGCCGTTAACCTTGGTTATTATCATATTGTTATTAGCGTTAAGCTTTCGACGTGCAAAGGACGTGGTACTTATCTTGGCTACGTTACCGCTATCGCTAGTGGGGGGAATATGGCTACTTTGGGTGATGAACTTTCAATTTTCGGTAGCCGTAGCGGTGGGGTTTATTGCGCTGGCAGGCGTGGCTGTGGAAACCGGTGTAATTATGTTGGTGTATCTAAACCAAACGAATAAGGCCTATTTGCAACAAGGCCCTGCAATTACCGAGTGCGGGTTAAAAGCGAGTGTTGTAGAGGGGGCAGTAAGACGGGTAAGGCCCGTAATGATGACATCAGTGTCAATTATAGCTGGGTTATTACCGGTGTTGTTTGCAACGGGCACTGGCGGTGAAATCATGCAGCGCATTGCGGCGCCTATGGTAGGAGGCATGGTTAGTGCGTTAATACTTACCTTGTTTATTTTACCTTCAACCTATTATCTGCTGGCCCGCAGACCTTTAGTTACTGGCAAGGCATAGTGTCTTGCCAGTGAGCTTACATGCCATAGCTGCGTAACAATCTAAGGGAGCTAAAAATAGCAGACAACACGCGCTGCTATTTAACCGCTGCCCTTAGAAATTTCGCAACTAGCCAAGGGGAAAACGCCCGTTGACTAAGCGCTGTGCTTAGCTGCGTAATCTTCAACCTGTTGCCACACGCGTAATAAATTACCGCTGAGTATTTTTTCAATATCTTGGCGGCTATAGCCTCTGTCTAATAGGCCCTGTACAAGATTCGGGAAGCTAGCTACATCTTTAAGGCCAATAGGAAGCGAGTCGCCTACACCGTCGTAATCCGACCCAATGCCCACGTGTTCAATACCAATCAGCTCTACTACGTGGTCAATGTGATCAAGTACCTGATCTAATGTAGAGTAGGGGTAAGGAACTTTTTCACGATACGTCGCTTCAAAATTTTCCAAATTAGGGCTGTCTTCGCCTTCTTCTGCAATAAGGGCTTTACGTGCAGCGGTTAGTCCCTTGCGCCATTGTCCTGCCGCTTTATCAACAAAGCTTGAGCCAAAGTTAATCATAATAACACCCCCATTTTCACCTAGGGCCTTTATCATGTCGTCGTTCATATTACGCTCAAACCCCGGGGTAAATTTACGTAGTGAAGAGTGCGAAGCGATTACTGGAACCTTTGTGATTTCAACAACTTGATAAAAAGCATCATCCGAAACATGAGAGATGTCCAACATAATGCCAATATTGTTCATTTCAGTAACTAATTGCTTGCCAAAGGGGCTTAAACCTTTCCATTTTCTACGTAAATCGTAAGAGGAATCAGAAATATGGTTTGCTTGGCTATGGGCCAAGGTAATGTATCGAATCCCGCGCTGGTAAAATGCCTTTAAGTTATCAAGGCTCCCTTGAATGGGAGAGCCATTTTCCATTCCCATTGGAAGTGAAATTAGCCCAGCTTCAAATTGTGCTTTCACATCACTGGGGCTTTTGGCAATTGCAAACTTATCGGGTGCGCGGGCCACAATCGCTTCTACTGAATCAATAAGCTGGTGGGCTAATTGCGTTGATTCAGGAGAATTGTCTAAACTGGCGGGTACATAAATTGACATGAAAGGGGCATTCAGGCCGCCTTTTACCGCCCGGGGGTAATCGAAGTCGCCATCTTCTGTGGCCTTAGTGACATCTACCCACCGATTTTTTACGCGATAAGGCACATCAATGTGGCCGTCAACGATAATTGTTTCTTGTGCAATCCTGTTCGCCTGCTCCGAGGCGGTGTAGGTCTTTGCGAATACCGCCGTGGAAGTGAAAAGCGCAGCAATGGTTAATGCGCAAACATTAAGAGGAAATCGCCTTGTCATGTGGTGTTCCTTATTGTTGTTGTGTAAGTAGCACGAATCCGTCGTTATTAAAGGTTCTGCGTTTTGGTTTTTTTTTGATCCCCTAAAATGCCCAAATAGCAGCGGGGGTTAAAAGACTAAGTGAAAACCGAGAAGGCCACAATGGCTGACGTTTGAAGAGAAGAATTTTTATCGCGTTTGTGCGGTGAACCACCGTTTTTAGTGATATTGCTTGTTTTTTCGCCGCTTGATGCAATTTACTTTAAGTTTACATTGCAATAAAAATTTAAAACTTGTTATTGTGATGGCGCGTGACTTCACCTCGTGAATGCGGGATACTCCCAAGCGCCTCGCCGAAGAAGGGTGACGATAAGTTCATCCGCGCGGCCTACGTAATTTTTGTGGTTACCCTCACTTTTCAGTTTTTTTAAACGGGGCCACAGCAGACAAGTATGAGAAAGAAATATGGCTATTAATTTTGTACCGCTAGATAAAGAAAAACACAAAGACCTTAAAGTCGCGGTAAGCAACTCTTTTGCATTTGCGAAAAATACGCACCTTGCAGCAGCGACCATTCGCGAATTTGCCCAGTTGGCAGCAACTATGCCTCTAGTCTTCATCGAAGACCCTCAGTCTAAGCGTCACCACGTTGTGGCTATGCTGGGTATGGAGCAAAACCAGAACTTATTCCTTACCGGTGAAAGCTGGCAGGGGCCTCACGTTCCTATGAACATTCTTCGTTACCCTTTCGATGTGCGTCCAGATGGCGACAAGCTAGGCGTGTACATTGATGAGAATAGCGACCTTATTAGTGAAGAAGGACAGCCGCTATTTACTGAAGCGGGCGAACCATCTGAGTTCCTAGATAACCGTCAGAAGTTTCTATCTGACCTTGCAAATAGCGAAATGGCGACACAGCGTTTCGTTAAAGAGGTTGTTGATCTTGACTTGCTTGACCCAATTCAAATTCGTCTAACCTACCAAAGTGGCCAGCAACGTAATGTTACTGGTATGCTTAGCATTAACGAGAAGAAGCTACTAGAACTTCCGGAAGAGAAAGTACTAGAGCTACACAAATCTGGCTTCTTAGGTGCTATGTATGCGGTAATGATGTCTGTAGGTCAGTTGAACCGTCTTGTTGAACTGTCAAATAGTACTGAAAACCCAATTCGCAATATGCAACTTTCTGTTGCAAAAGTGGAAGAAGAAGCCGCTAGCGAAGCATAATTGAATGGGCGGGGAACGAACCCGCCGCATTAAGACAAAAAAGCCCCTAGTTCAGCTAGGGGCTTTTTTATTCCACATTATTTTAGACTTTTTATTTCGCTAGATTTTCTCCTAGCGGTAAATTCCCCGTCTTTTTTTCACGCCTTATCAGCTACTTTGAAAAAACGCTGTATATACAAACAGTTCTAGCCCAGAGCTCACCTCACTTTAACTCTACTTTTTCCCTTGACAGTGGGGATCAATGATACCTAAACTGTCAACTAGTGGGTAAAAGTGGCAAATAGTGGATCGACTTATCATCGTTTTGCAGTTCAGTACTCAAAAAACAAGAAATCTAAGAGCAAAATATAAAAGGCTAGGGGAATGTTCCGCGGCGCTAATGCGATCAATCTGGACACAAAAGGCAGACTTGCGATACCTACGCGTTATCGTCAGTCGCTGCTGGATGATTGTAACGGACAACTGGTCTGCACGGTTGATAACCAACAAAGCTGTTTGTTGCTTTACCCACTTCCCGAATGGGAAGAAATTGAACTTAAGTTAATTAAGTTATCCAGTATGATCCCCGCCGAGCGCCGTATGCAGCGCTTGTTGCTAGGACACGCTGCCGAAGGTGAAATGGATAAGAGCGGACGCATTCTAATTCCTACACCGTTACGTCATCACGCTAAGTTATCAAAAGAAGTCATGTTGGTTGGTCAGCTTAATAAGTTTGAAATTTGGGATGCCGATGTTTGGGCACAACAGATAGAAGACGACATAGACACCGAACGCAAAGGCGAATTTGAACTCACCGAACGTTTACAGGACTTCTCCTTATGAGCGACACCCAACAATTCAAACACGTTTCTGTGCTGCTTGAAGAGTGCATAGAGGCCCTTGCGATTAAACCTGATGGTATTTACGTAGACGCCACCTTTGGTCGTGGCGGCCATTCTGCACGCATTCTTGAGAGCTTAGGCGAAAACGGGCGTTTAATTGCCTTTGACCGTGATCCTCAGGCAATTGAGGCAGCCAAACGATTCGCTAACGATGAACGTTTTTCTATTATTCATGCTCCCTTTGGCGACATGGCCACAGAGCTAACCGATTTAGGTTTAGCGGGTAATATTGATGGCGTATTAATGGACTTAGGTGTGTCCTCGCCACAACTCGATGATGCTGAAAGAGGCTTTAGCTTTTTACGTGACGGGCCATTAGACATGCGTATGGACACGTCTAAAGGAGAAAGCGCCGCCGATTGGTTAGCCAAAGCGGAAGAACAAGATATCACCCAGGTGATTAAAGAGTTTGGCGAAGAAAAGTTTGGCAAGCGTATTGCCCATGCCATTGTTAATACCCGTGTTGAAACGCCCATTACCCGCACCGCTCAACTGGCTAAAATTATTGATGAAGCTGTACCGGTTAAAGATAAGTTTAAGCACCCTGCAACCCGCGCTTTTCAGGGAATTCGCATTTATATTAATGCAGAGCTCGAACAACTTCGTGTGGGATTAAAAGCGGCTACAGAAGTGCTGGCTCAGCAAGGACGGCTGGCGGTTATCTCGTTCCATTCGTTAGAAGATCGCCTTGTTAAACGCTTCATTAAAGAACAAAGTCGCGGCAAAGTGGTGCCCCATAATCTGCCTATTACGCAAGCAGAGATAGATCAAGATAAAGTATTAAAAGCGCTGGGTAAGGCAATAAAACCCTCGCAACTGGAAATAGAAAATAATGTTCGTTCGCGCAGTTCTGTACTCAGGGTAGCCGAAAAGTTATGACTACAACTGCGCCAGGTAAGGCGAATACGAACTTCAGATTACTCCTGATAATCGTCTCCGATTTGACCCGCAACAAGTTGCGGGTTTTGTTGTATTTAGCGGTTATCGCCAGCGCTATGGCAGTTATTCTTGGTAGTCATCACAATCGCCAACAAGTTATCGCTCTAGAAAACTTAATGGAAGAAAAAGATAAGCTTGATGTTGAGTGGCGCAATCTTGTTCTAGAACAGCGCGCGCTTACCGAGCACAACCGTATTGAAACCATGGTTGAAAAGCAGTTAGACATGTATCGGCCTACGGCAGACGACGAAGTGGTGGTGAAAATAAAATGAGTACATCAGCCGTGAAACGCAATAAAAAGGTTAAAGGAGCGAAGCAAAACGTCGCCCCTAGCCTTGTGCATTGGCGTTTCGTGGTTGTGTTGTTGGTGGTTGTTTCAGTGTTTGCTGTACTGGCAGCAAGAGCTGCCTACATTCAGGTTATTGAGCCAGACGAGCTAATACAGCAAGGCGATAGCCGTACGCTACGCACCCGAAATATGCCCACTTATCGGGGCTTGGTAACCGATAGAAACGGTGTAGAACTTGCCGTGAGTGTGCCGGTACGAGCAATTTATGCCGACCCTAAAGTGATCCATGAAAATGACGGATTTCTTGAGCCTCGCCGCTGGCAGGCCTTAGCGGATGTGCTAGGCCAAGACGTAGAAAGTTTAAAACAGAAGATGGGCAATCCTAAACGCCGCTTCGTTTATCTACAGCGCCAAGTTTCACCTGCCATGGCAGAGTATGTTGATAAACTTGATATTCCCGGTATTTATTTACGCCGTGAAAGCCGCCGTTATTACCCAACGGGTGAAGTATCGGCCCAACTAATCGGTATGACCGATGTAGATGATACCGGGGTAGAAGGGTTAGAGCGAATGTATGATGAGTGGCTTACTGGTACGCCTGGCTCTCGAAAAATACGTCGCGATGCCAAAGGGCGTCAGGTTGAGATACTTGAAACTACCTCGGGAGAGGAAGCCGGTAACCTGCAATTAACTATCGACCAGCGCATTCAAGCCCTAGCCTATAAAGAAATAAAAGAGGCGATGATTTATTACCAGTCAAGTTCCGCCTCGGCCATTGTAATTGATGTGAAAACCGGCGATGTGTTGGCAATGGTCAATGCCCCCTCATTTAACCCTAATGATCGAAGTGATATCTCTGCTCATCGCATGAGAAATCGGGTTATCACAGACGCGTTTGAACCGGGTTCAGCGCTTAAACCTATGGCCGTACTTACTGCGTTAGAGTTTGGTGAAGTAGAGCCAGAAGACACGGTGGATACCAACCCAGGTTGGATGCGCTTAGGCGGTAGCTTAGTGAAAGACGCTCGCAACTATGGCGAATTAACGCTAGAGGAAATCATCCAGCATTCAAGCAACATGGGGACGTCTAAATTGGCCCTTTCGGTGCCTAAGCCATTCTTACTCGACACCTATTACAACATGGGGTTGATGTCTGATACAGGTTTGAATATGGCTGGCGAAAGCAGCGGTATTTTCCATGAGCGTAGCCGTTGGTCCGAGTTTGAATTGGCGACCTTGTCGTTTGGCTATGGTATTTCAGTTACTACCGCACAGCTAGGTCGCCTGTATGCCACTATTGCCAATGGTGGTATTAAGCAGCCGCTTAATATAATCAAATCGCCTAAGCAAACTGGCTGGCAGCCGCAGTCTGAGCGTGTGGTTAGTGAAGAAAATGCAAAGGCAATAGTACAAATGATGGAAAGTGTTACACAGCGAGGAGGTACCGCTAAAAAAGCGGCCATTCCCGGTTATCGCGTAGCAGGTAAAACCGGAACCAGTAGAAAAGCTGTGGCAGGTGGCTATGGTGAAGAGTATGTGAACATTTTCGCAGGTATTGCACCGGTATCTGATCCGCGCTTGGTTACCATTGTATTAATTAACGAACCCGGCGGTGACTTGTATCATGCTGGCGACACCGCAGCCCCCGTATTTTCTTCTATTATGGGCGGTGCACTTCACATGTTAAATGTTGCCCCAGATGACAAACAGGTAACCTCAAGTTCTTGGTTAAGAGGAGGCCAAAGTGGTAGCTAGTGCCTTTGCCCAAAGCATTCAACCGTTGCTGAAAACTTTCGGTATTGATGCCCCAGATATTCGTGTTGACGGACTAACCTTAGATAGCCGCGAAGTGAATACCCGATTAGCGTTTGCTGCATTAAAAGGCCATGCGCGGGACGGACGCGACTTTATCCCTCAAGCTATTAGCTTGGGCGCGCGGGTTATATTGGCGCAAACCGACGACAGTCATTCCCATGGTCACATGGAAATGCGCGACCATTCTGTGATTATCTCTTTTTATCAACTACCGCAAATGTTATCTGCGTTGGCTGCGGCTTTTTACAATGAACCTGCCACTAAGATGACCACGGTGGCTGTAACAGGGACTAATGGAAAAACCTCTACAGTTCAAATGCTTACGCAGCTAAAGGATGCGTTAGGAACACGTAGCGCAAGTATCGGGACACTAGGTAGCAGCGTGTATGAGGGCAGTGAAACACAATGGTTAACTACACCAGCGGCGAATACAACCCCAGATCCAATTCGTATTCAGTCCTTGTTGGCAAACTTTGTGCTTAGTGACGTTCGACATACTGCGTTTGAAGCAAGTTCTCATGCCTTAGTGCAAGGGCGTCTGTCAAAAGTAAATACTGATATAGCAGTATTTACCAACCTAAGTCGCGATCACTTAGATTATCACGGCACCATGGAGGCCTACGCAGAAGCGAAGCGTAAACTGCTTACACAACCGGGATTATCCACCGTGGTATTGAATGCCTGTGATGAGCAAAGCAAGCAGTGGGCAAAAGAGGCACAAAATCATTTAGAGGTTGTTTGGGTAGGTGTAGATAACAGCAACCCACTTCATAAACCACCACAGGATCGCCATTGTTTCGCCACAAATGTTTCCTACCATGACGCGGGGTGTAATTTTACGCTGTCCACGTCGTGGGGAGATGCGCCGATATCTCTGCCCCTTTTTGGACAGTTTAATATCTTCAATGTGCTTAGCGCGGTGGCCTGCTTGCTTACGCAGAATGAAGCCTTCGACGCCGTAGTGAAATGTGTTAATGACATTCAACCTGTCCCAGGTCGAATGGAAGTATTCACGTTCACAGGTGCAGCCAACGTGGTAGTTGACTACGCCCATACGCCTGATGCGTTAGAAAAGGTGTTGTTGAGTGCGCGAGTGCACGCTAAAGGCAAAGTATGGTGTGTATTTGGCTGCGGCGGCGATCGCGATAAAGGCAAGCGACCGTTAATGGGTAAGGCGGCTGAGCGGGGCGCTGATGTTGTGGTAATCACCACAGACAATAGCCGCAGTGAAACGCCTCAAAGTATCGCAGATGATGTAATAGCAGGGCTAGATAACCCTCGCATAGCGGTGTCAGAACCTGACCGCGAGAAAGCAATACGCTATTGCTTAGATAATGCCAATGACAGCGACATCATTATTGTAGCGGGCAAAGGCCACGAAGATTATCAAATCATCGGAACACAACAAATAGAGTATAACGAACGGGTAGTAGTGGCGCGACTACAGCAGGAGTACAGCAAATGATAACAACAACGCTGTCTTGGATAGCCAGTCAGATAGACGGCGAACTAATAGGGCAGGATGTTAGCGTAAATTCGGTAAGCACCGATACGCGCGCAATAGAAGCGGGTGCGGTGTATTTAGCGCTTAAAGGCAACAACTTTAATGGCCATGATTTCATTGAACAAGCAGTAGCAGCTGGGGCCAGCGCCATTATAGCCAGCGAAAATGTTGACGCTAAGGTGCCGGTGATTGCAGTACCAGATACCAAGATAGCGTTAGGGCGTCTTGGTGCGGCCGTAAAGCGTCATGTTGCGCCTAAAACAATTGCCATTACCGGCAGTAGCGGAAAAACCACAGTGAAAGAGATGTGCGCCGCTATTTTAGCCTGTAAAGGCGCTGTACTGGCCACAAAAGGCAACTTTAATAACGATATCGGCGTGCCGCTTACGCTACTGCGATTAGCGTCGCATCATGAGTATGCGGTGCTGGAATTAGGCGCTAATCACGCAGGTGAAATCGCTTATACAACGCATTTGGTAAAACCAGATGTTGCCACAATTGTAAATGCTGCAGCCTCTCACCTTGAAGGGTTTGGCAGTGTGCAAGGCGTGGCCCGTGCGAAGTGCGAAATATTTGAGGGGCTGGGAGAGACGGGGACTGCCATCGTTAATATCGACAGCCCGTTTGCCGAACTTTGGTTAAGCGAGCTAAAAGATACGTCTACGCTGACCTTTTCACCCGAGCAAAAAAATAACGCTGACTACCATGCCGAAAATATCACTATTGATGATCAAGGTTGCGCTGAATTTGTGCTTTGCACACCCCAAGAGAAGCAAGCTGTAAAGCTTACTATTCCAGGCCTTCATAATGTTGGAAATGCATTGGTTGCCGCAGCGTTGACCGTGCAGGTTGGAGCATCATTAGACAATGTTCGCGAAGGCTTATTGAGTATGCAACAAGTGAGTGGCCGGTTAACCGTGAAGCCACTGACAAATAATGTGCGTTTACTCGATGACTCTTACAACGCGAATGTGGCCTCGGTAACCGCCGCAATCGATACCTTAAATAGCTTCTCAGGTATTACCATCTTGATATTGGGTGATATGAAAGAACTAGGTGAGCAGTCTTATCATTACCATCAGCAGGTGGGTAACTACGCAAAGCAAAAATCAATTGATTACATGTATACCATGGGCGAGTTAAGTGGCGCTGCCAGTGAGGCGTTTGCCGGCAAAGGTGGACATTTCAAACATGTAGAAACCCTTGTACGCGCAATCGAGGGTGAAGCATTCCCTGCGCAGCAACAGGTTTCAATCTTAGTTAAAGGTTCGCGCAGTTCGCACATGGAACGCGTGGTAGAGGCGATAGAGGCCTCTTCTTTGGGAAAGTTCAATAGCCGTCGGGAGCGCATTGCATGTTAATTTGGCTAGCCGACTGGCTTACACAATTTGATTCAGGGTTTAACGTATTTTCATACCTAACCTTACGGGCTATTTTAAGCACACTTACGGCGTTGCTTATCGCAATTTTCATTGGCCCCAAAATGATCCGCTATCTACAGCGCATGCAGATAGGGCAGACGGTACGAGATGATGGCCCGCAAAGCCATCTTTCAAAATCGGGTACGCCCACTATGGGGGGCCTGCTCATACTTGCCGCTATCATTATTAGTATATTGCTGTGGGCAGACCTATCAAATCGCTATGTACTGGTTACCCTCACCGTGGTTATTGCGTATGGAATTATTGGCTTTGTGGATGACTATCGCAAAGTTATTCGCAAAGACTCGAAGGGGCTGATCGCACGGTGGAAGTATTTTTGGCAATCTGTCGTTGCAATAGGGGTCGCGTTTTATCTCTATAGTAGTGCATCGTTAAGTGCAGAAACCTCGTTGCTGGTACCGTTTTTTAAAGAGGTTTTCCCTCAACTGGGTATTTTCTTTATCTTAATTACCTATTTTGCCATTGTGGGCACCAGCAACGCGGTAAACCTAACAGATGGCTTAGATGGCTTAGCCATTGTGCCTACCATATTAGTGGCCGGGGCCTTTGCTATTTTTGCCTATGTTACTGGCAATGCGAATTTCGCAAGCTACCTCAACATTCCCCATATTCCTCTTACCAGCGAACTGGTTATTGTGTGTACCGCCATGGTGGGCGCAGGGTTAGGTTTCTTATGGTTTAACACCTATCCGGCACAGGTTTTTATGGGGGATGTAGGTTCATTGGCCTTAGGGGGAACCTTAGGTGTATTAGCCGTATTAGTAAGACAGGAAATTGTACTTATTATTATGGGGGGAGTGTTTGTAATGGAAACGGTTTCGGTGATATTGCAGGTGGGGTCGTACAAGTTACGCGGTCAGCGCATATTCCGTATGGCACCTATTCACCATCATTACGAGCTAAAGGGCTGGCCAGAGCCACGGGTTATCGTGCGCTTTTGGATCATTTCTATCATTTTAGTATTGGTTGGCCTTGCCACCCTTAAACTTAGATAACGAGTTAATCGACCCATGAGTTACAACGTTCGCACACATACTTACATCGTTGCCGGCCTAGGTCTTACCGGGCAGGCATGTGTGCGTTTCTTATTAGAACAGGGAGCGAAAGTGAAAGCCTTTGATACGCGAGAAAACGTATCACTTGCCCCTGAACTTGATGCTATAGGGTATGAAGTAGAGATCGCTCACGGCAAACTCACCCCCGATTACTTTAAAGGGGTCGATACCCTGGTATTAAGCCCGGGCCTTTCACCCAATATTGAGCAGGTGCAACAGGCGAAGCGTGAAGGTATAGAAGTAATTGGCGATGTCGAGTTATTTGCACGGCTAAACCGTACCCCTGTCATTGGTATTACTGGCTCAAATGGCAAAACTACTGTTACTAAACTTACTGAGCACTTGTTAAACGCCTGTGGCTTAAACGCAGTAGCCGCAGGTAACGTGGGGTTGCCCGTTTTAGCTACTTTAGCAAATCAGTACGATGTTATTGTGCTTGAGCTGTCGAGTTTTCAACTAGAAACCACCTCAAGCTTACAATTGCACGGGGCCTGTATTCTCAATATCACTGAAGATCACCTTGATAGACATGGTAGCCTTACGCAATACATCGCTGCAAAGCAGCGAATTTTTCAGCATTGCCGTTACGCAGTAGTGGGGCGAGGTGAAAAATATTGCCAGCCCAATAGCCCTGTTGAAGCCACTATAGACTATGGCTTATCTGAAACCGAACAAGGGTTTGGCGTTAGCGAAGGGGTTATTACCCTAAATGGCGACGCCTTACTCAATACCGATGATATAACCTTGGCAGGCATGCACAACGTGCTAAACGTGATGGCAGCGCTTGCGCTTTGTTACAGCTTAAAAACGTTGGTTGATATTGATATTGCCTATCTTGCTCGCCAAGTAAGCACCTTTATTTCTGCCCCTCATCGGTGTATCGAAATAGCTCAAGTCAATGGTGTGCGTTGGATAGATGATTCTAAAGCCACGAATGTCGGCGCCACCATAGCCGCATTAGAAGGGTTAGCGCCAACCACGGGTGGGAATATTTTGTTAATTGCTGGCGGCGATGCGAAAGGGGCAGATCTTTCGCCGCTGAAAGCGGCCATGAAAGAAACCGTATCGCAGGTATTTGCACTAGGTAAAGATGCCGATAAGTTTGTCCCTTTATTTGCCAATACGCGCGTTGTAGCCACCATGGATGAGGCAGTGAGCGCAGCGTATTGTGCCGCTAAACCCAATGATGTAGTGCTACTATCGCCCGCGTGCGCAAGTATCGATATGTTCGATAACTATATTCATCGTGCTCAGGTATTTGCCGAAGCTATTACCCGGCGGAGGGCATCATGAATAGCACTGCTACCAGTTTAAGTGCGTTATTTGCAGCACGCCACGATGAGCAACGCCCTCAAGCGCCTTATGACACCTTACTTATTCTGGTGGCTATTGCGCTGATGAGCATCGGCATTATCATTGTTACGTCTGCCTCTATGCCAGTGGCCGATAGGTTACACGATAACCCCTTTTATTTTGCTATCCGCCACGGTATTTACATTATATTGGCGATGGTTGCGGCGATGGGCGTATTACAGCTACCCATGCAATTTTGGCGTACCTTTAATCCTTATTTACTGCTTGTAGCCTTGGGGCTGTTAATAGCCGTGCTCATAGTGGGGCGCTCAGTGAATGGCAGTACGCGTTGGCTTGCTATCGGCCCTATTACAATTCAAGCTGCCGAACCCGCTAAGTTGTTTTTCTTCACTTATTTGGCCGGTTATTTGGTACGTCGCTATGAAGAAGTTACCGAGAACTTAAAAGGCTTTATCAAGCCATTGGCGGTCTTTTTCATGCTAGCTATGTTGCTACTTATTCAACCCGACTTGGGAACGGTAGTTGTTATGTTTGCCACTACCATAGGTTTACTTTTCTTAGCGGGCGCTCGTCTGTGGCAATTCTTTGCACTGGTTTTCGCTGGGCTCATGGCTGTAGTTGCGTTAATTGTATTTGAAGAGTACCGCCTTAAACGGGTGACGTCCTTCCTCGACCCTTGGGCCGATCCTTTTGGTGCCGGTTATCAGTTAACCCAGTCGCTAATGGCTTACGGACGAGGTAATTGGTTTGGGCAGGGGCTCGGTAACAGCTTACAAAAACTAGAGTTCCTTCCTGAAGCACATACCGATTTTGTAATGGCGATATTAGCCGAAGAATTAGGCTTTGTAGGCGTGCTAAGCGTACTTGGTCTTATCTTATGTATGGTCATCAAAGCACTTAAAATAGGCAATCGGGCCCTTGAACACTCGCGCCCTTTTGAGGGCTATTTGGCTTATAGCATAGGCATTTGGTTTAGCTTTCAAACTGCAGTGAATATTGGTGCTAGCGCGGGCATATTGCCCACAAAAGGGCTCACACTGCCGCTGGTGAGTTATGGCGGTTCGTCACTTATTGTTATGTCAGTGGCGGTAGCCATTTTGCTACGCATCGATTTCGAATTAAGAGTCGATGGAGTGCAGGCGATAGGGCGTAGTGATCATAACAAGACAAAAAAAGCGTCAGCATCCACTAAACCAAAAGCATCTACCAAGCGTATAGCGGATGATGAGGAGTCTGCGCGTAACCGTAACCAAGATGAAGCATCAAATACCTCTGATAGCGACGGTAAAGCAGGAATAAAAGCTATACTCGCGCGTGTTGCCAAGGAGGCTGATAATGACTAAGCGATGCCTTATTATGGCCGGCGGCACCGGTGGCCACGTTTTTCCAGGGTTAGCAGTAGCCCATGCCCTCACACATATTGGTTGGCATATAGAATGGCTTGGTACAGCAGAGCGAATGGAAGCTGAGGTTGTGCCTAAGCACGGTATCCCCATTCACTTTATCCCCGTACGTGGCATACGCGGCAAAGGCATTAAAGCCAAAATCACAGGTGTAGTGGCGCTGGTTAAAAGCTTATTTTCAGCACGACGCATTATCAAACGTATTAACCCAGATTTAGTCATTGGATTTGGTGGCTATGCCAGCGGCCCCGGCGGGGTTGCGGCAAAATCTCTCGGTATAAAGCTGGTTATCCACGAACAAAACGCTGCGGCAGGCATGACCAATAAACTGTTGGCGCGTATCGCTAACTTGGTGTTGCTGGGCTTCGAGGATGCTAAGGATCAATTTTCAATACCGAGCAGTAAGCTTCACACAGTGGGAAATCCTGTTCGAGATGAGATCTGGGCTGTCCCCCCGACCTCAGACATTGCTAAGCGAACATTACGTATGTTAGTGGTAGGCGGCAGCTTAGGCGCGAAAGTACTAAACGATACGGTACCCCAGGCGGTGTCAGGTTTAATGGACATTCAAATTCGTCATCAATGTGGAAAGGGGAATAGCCAAGCAGTACAAGGGGCTTATCGGGAAGTAGGCGTTGATGCTGAGGTAAGCGACTTTATCGACGATATGGCACAGGCCTATACATGGGCCGACTTTGTGGTATGCCGTGCGGGTGCGTTAACCGTAGCCGAAGTTGCCGCTGCGGGACGCGCCGCCATTTTTGTCCCCCTGCCTCATGCGGTTGATGATCACCAAACGAAGAATGCACAATCACTGGTTAAGCACAATGCTGCGGTCATGATTGCGCAATCACAACTCACAAACAATTTAGGGCCGGCAATTAAACATTGGGTAACCCACCCATCCGATTGCGTTGAAATGGGTGAGATTGCGCGTAAGTACGCAGGTCACCAGGCCACTGAAAAAGTCGTTAACCACTGTAAAACAGTGGTAGGAGAAGGGGAGTAATGGTTTTTAAAACTCCATTTGAGAGCCCGCAAATGCGTCGGGTCAGTAACATATTTTTTATCGGCATCGGCGGTGCTGGTATGGGCGGTATTGCTGAAGTATTGCTTAACGAAGGCTATCAGATTTCAGGGTCTGACATTCAACAAGGCGCCATGACTGAACGGCTATCCAGCCTAGGTGCAACGGTGAAAATTGGCCATCGTGCAGAAAATGTTGAAGGCATGGACGTTATCGTAGTATCGAGCGCGATAAACGAGGCCAACCCAGAAATTATTACCGCCCGTGAACAACGTATACCGATTATCCGTCGGGCAGAAATGTTAGCCGAGCTCATGCGTTTTAGGCATGGCATTGCGGTGGCCGGAACCCATGGCAAAACGACCACTACCAGCCTAATTGCGACTATTTTTGCTCAGGCAGAGTATGACCCAACCTTCGTTATAGGGGGGTTGCTCAATAGTGCTGGTACAAATGCCAGGCTGGGTACAAGTCGTTATCTTATTGCTGAAGCCGATGAAAGTGATGCGTCATTTTTACACCTACAGCCCATGGTCTCGGTTGTAACAAATATTGAAGCTGATCATATGGATACCTACGGAGGGGATTTTTCAAAAGTAAAAGACACCTTCGTTGATTTTCTGTCCAATCTGCCCTTTTATGGGCAGGCCATTGTTTGCGGCGACGACACTAATATTCAGGAAATTCGACCGCGTATAGGGCGTAACATCATTACCTATGGGTTTGAGCAGAATAACGATTATCGTGCAGAAAATATCACTTTGTCCTTTGGCAAAGCGAATTTTACAGTTATCAGGCCGCATCTTGCTCCGCTTGATATTACCTTGAATCTTACCGGTAATCACAATGTATTAAACGCGTTGGCAGCTATTGCCGTTGCCACCGATGAAGGTATTGAAGATGCTGCTATTGTAAAAGCACTGGCTAGCTTTGGCGGTATCGGCCGCAGGTTTGAACAGCTAGGTAGCTTTTCAACTTCTTGTGGTGAGGTGTGTTTGGTCGATGACTATGGACACCACCCTACCGAAGTAAGGGCCACCATAGCGGCGGCCCGGGCAAACTGGCCTGATAAGCGCTTAGTTATGGTCTATCAACCCCACCGCTACACGCGAACCCGAGACCTGTATGAAGATTTTGTTGATGTGTTATCCAGTGTTGATACTTTGCTGCTGCTTGATGTATATGCAGCAAGCGAACAGCCAATTGAAGGCGTAGACAGTAAATCTTTGTGTCGGTCTATACGTCAACGGGGGCAAATTGAGCCGGTTTACGTAGGCGATAAAGCGGCGCTTCCAGGTATTCTTGCCAATATTTTACAAGATGGCGATATTGTGATGACTCAAGGGGCGGGGAACATTGGTCAAATTGCCAAGCTACTTGCCGACACTAATATGGAACCAGCGACCTTACTTAAGGTGGGTGATAAGTGAATACGTTTAAAGCAAAAACTACATATTCGCCCGACACCTTCGGCAAAGTGGCGGTGATGTTCGGCGGCGATTCGGCTGAGCGAGAGGTGTCACTTAAATCTGGCACAACGGTTCTCAATGCCCTGTTACGTCAAGGGGTAGATGCTATACCTTTTGACCCAGCCACGCGACCTCTTACCGATTTGCTGAGCGAAAAAATCGACCGTGTACTCATTATGCTGCATGGAAGAGGGGGAGAAGATGGTTCAATGCAAGGCGCCTTACAGCTACTTAACATTCCCTATACGGGGAGTCGCGTATTGGGCTCCGCTTTGGCTATGGATAAAATACATACAAAGCAAGTGTGGCAAAGCCTTGGGCTACCAACAGCAAAATATGAAATTGCCGACAAAAGGCACTTTGAAGCTGGTAAGTCCAGCGCTATAATGGATAAATTGGGGAATGAGGTCATGGTAAAACCGGCCCGAGAAGGGTCGAGTATTGGCATGGCGAGAGTGACAAGCGCGAAACAACTCGATATTGCTGTGCAGAACGCATTTAAGTATGACAATCAAGTTCTGCTAGAGCAATACATAGATGGTCCTGAATTTACTGTGTCAGTTATTCAAGGCCAAGCACTTCCGTCTATCCGGATGTCTACCCCGCATACATTCTACGATTACGCTGCAAAGTACCAAGACGATACTACTGAGTATTTTTGTCCTAGTGGTCTTACTGATCAGCAAGAGCAAGCGTTGGCATTATTATCAACCCGAGCTTTTGACGGTATTTCAGGGTCAGGATGGGGGCGTATTGACGTAATGCAAAATAGCGATGGGCAGTTTTATTTGCTCGAAGCTAACACGGTGCCCGGTATGACGGAAAAGAGTTTGGTGCCTAAAGCAGCCAAAGTGGCTGGTCTCTCGTTTGACGAGTTGGTGATGGCTATTTTGGCCACCAGTTTAGACCACCCTGTTTCCTTAGATGATACCCCTGTAGGTGAGGAGTAGCGCGGTGTCAAAAGACGTTAATACAGTAAACAAGCCAGCGAAAAGCCGCACAGCCCTAATAGGTGGTGTATCTTTCCTACTTGTAGTGTTAGCGTCATTGGTGTTTGGTGCTATTAAAGCCAACCAGTATTTACAGGATGAACAACAAATGCCGGTGCAAGTCATTGATTTTTCAGGTGACTACCAGCATATTGATATAGCTAAGTTAGAACGACTTATTCGTAAGGCGCAGCCGGGCAGCTTTTTTGCCCTTGATGTTAACGATGTTTTTCAGTTAGTTGAAGCGCAGCCATGGGTGTATCGGGCCTCGGTACGTAAAAAATGGCCGAATACGTTGAAGATTTATTTGGTTGAACAACAACCTGTGGCTAGGTGGAATGAAGACCTATTGCTTAACCCCTACGGTGAAACCTTTAGTGCCGAAGGGAAAACACTCGCGTTACCGCGTTTGTATGGCCCAGGGGGCAGCGAAAAGACCGCGCTAGAAGGCTTTAATGCAATGCACGCCTTGTTAGCAACCACGAATATGGATATCAAAGAATTATCCTTAAGTGAACGGTTTGCGTGGCATGTTCAGCTACAAAGCGGCATAGAATTGAATTTAGGGCGTCAGGAGTTTATCGACCGATTACAGCGATTTATCGATGTGTATCCGTTACTGGCGCAACAAGAGAAGGCGGTAAAGTATGTCGACCTTCGCTATGACACTGGTGTTGCCGTAGGCTGGGTAGATCCCGCCAGCAACACGGAAAATAAAGAGAGTTAAGGAAACCATGTCAAAACCTGCTGAACGCAATTTGATTGTAGGCTTAGATATCGGCACCAGCCAAGTAAAGGCCGTGGTGGGTGAATTGCTAGATGATGATCAAATCAGCATCGTTGGTGTGGGCACGCATGCCGCTAAAGGTATGGATAAAGGCGGCGTTAACGATTTAAATTTGGTTGTAAAATCAGTGCAACGCGCTGTAAACGAAATGGAGTTGATGGCAGATTGCCGTGTATCCTCTGTATTTATGTCTATATCGGGGCGCCACGTTAAATGCCAGAACGAAAATGGTATGGTGCCTATTAACAACCAAGAAGTAACGCAAGAAGATGTAGACAATGTAATTCATGCTGCGCGCAGTGTGCCTATTGCCGCAGAACGACGCTTACTTCATGTGTTACCGCAAGAGTTTACTATCGACGTTCAAGAGGGGATAAAAAACCCTATTGGCATGTCAGGCGTGCGGATGGAAGCTGACGCACATATTATTACGTGTGCCGATGATATGGCAAAAAACATGGTGAAGTGTGTTGAGCGCTGCGAACTAAATGCAGATCAACTTATCTTCTCGGCGCTTGCCTCAAGTTACGCTGTGCTTACCGATGATGAACGTGAACTGGGTGTATGCGTGGTTGATATCGGTGGCGGCACTATGGATATGGTGATTTATACCGATGGCGCTATCCGCCACACCGCAGTTATTCCTGTGGCCGGTAATCAAATTACCAGCGACATCGCGAAGATATTTCGTACCCCTATTAGTAATGCAGAAGAGATTAAAGTTAATTACGCTTGTGCATTAAAAGATATGGTGAGTATGGAAGACAGTATTGAGGTGCCAAGTGTAGGCGGGCGTCCTGCCCGTGTCATGTCGCGCCATACGTTAGCCGAGGTTATTGAGCCTCGTTATCAAGAACTTTTTGAACTGGTACACGATGAAATACGTGCCAGTGGTTTGGAAGAGCAAATTGCCGCGGGGTTAGTACTTACCGGTGGCACCGCCAAAATGGAAGGCGCAGTTGAGTTTGCCGAGGAAATTTTCCAAATGCCCGTGCGAGTGGGCAGCCCCATCAACATGAAAGGGTTATCCGAGTATGTTGATGATGCCGGATTTGCAACAGTCGTAGGGCTTTTGCAGTACGGCAAGATGCAAGCAGATAATAAGAAGTCCAGTAAGCAAAAAACCGGTGAAAGCTTATTTCACCGCGTGCAAAGCTGGTTTAAAGGCGAATTTTAAATTTTTTGGGGGCGCTGCGGCTAAAACACTTCGGTGAGCAGGAAGCAGAAAGCCAAAATAGCGTGTTTTAGTGTAGTGTTTGAAGACGTACAACCGGAGAGTAAGTATGTTTGAATTAATGGATAGTCACGGCGAAGAAGCCGTAATAAAAGTCATCGGTGTTGGTGGCGGTGGTGGTAATGCCGTTGAACACATGGTGTCACAAAGTATTGAAGGCGTAGAGTTTATTGCGGTAAATACCGATGCACAGGTACTACGTAGTTCAAGTGCCGATGTTACCTTACAAATTGGCTCTAGTGTTACCAAAGGGCTAGGCGCTGGCGCCGATCCGAATATCGGACGCGATGCTGCACAAGAAGACAGAGAAACCATCCGCCAGGCGCTTGATGGAGCCGACATGGTATTTATCACCGCAGGCATGGGTGGCGGTACAGGTACAGGTGCTGCACCAGAAGTGGCTAAGATTGCCCGTGAAATGGGTATTTTGACAGTGGCTGTGGTGACTAAGCCTTTCCCATTTGAGGGTAAAAAGCGTACCACATTCGCGGAACAAGGCATTGTTGAGTTAGCAAATAATGTGGACTCACTCATTACTATTCCTAACGAAAAGCTATTAAAAGTAATGGGTCCAGGAACGCCGCTGTTGCAAGCGTTTAGTGCGGCAAACGATGTATTGCGTGGCGCGGTGCAGGGTATCGCAGAACTTATTACACGCCCTGGTCTAATTAACGTGGATTTCGCGGACGTACGTACAGTGATGTCTGAAATGGGTAAAGCTATGATGGGTAGCGGTGCTGCAAGCGGCCCAGATAGAGCTGAAGAGGCGGCAGAGTCAGCCATTGCCAGCCCACTACTAGAAGATATTGATTTGTCAGGTGCCCGGGGCATTTTGGTGAACATTACCGCGGGTCCTGATTTTGCTATCGATGAGTTTGAAACGGTAGGTAATGCCGTAAAAGCGTTCGCATCTGAAAACGCAACTGTGGTAGTAGGTACGGTCATCGACATGGAAATGACGGAAGAGCTGCGGGTTACTGTAGTGGCGACAGGTATTGGTGCTGAACGTAAGCCTGATATCTCTTTGGTTAACACCGAAAGTTCACGATTAACGACTCCAGCGAAAGAGTATGGTAGCAGTTCTTCGTCTGAGCAGCGTCCAGCGGTGGGTGGAACCGAAGGAAATCAAGCGTTGAAAGCTGAAGACAATGCCCAGCCGGATAACGATCTTGAGTACTTAGATATACCTGCATTTTTACGCAAGCAAGCGGATTAATTCATATTTTTGATGAAAATATGAACATTTGGTGAATTTTGTTGTCGTAAGACAATGGAAGGGGCTGTGCACTGTAAATGATTGCAAAGATTATGAATTTGCTATCGTTTCAGTGTAAAAATGTATAGCGAAGGTGGACTATTTCTGTGCTTTTTTAGGCGCAGGCTGCATACTTTTTGACAAGTAAGTGATAACTCACTATAATTCGCCACCGCTTTTTTTGACAGGTGAAAGCTAAAGCAGATGATTAGACAACGTACAATCAAGCACCCAGTACAAGAAACTGGAATTGGGCTTCATAAAGGGGAAAAGGTCACAATGACTCTCCGGCCTGCGCCTGCGAACACGGGAATTGTGTTTCGGCGTGTAGACCTTGAACCTCATGTTGATATTCCATCGCGTGCAAACGCTGTGGGTAATACCATGCTGTGTACGTGTTTAAATAATGAAGACGGTGTGACAATTCAAACCGTTGAGCATTTAGCTTCTGCGTTAGCTGGATTAGGCATCGACAATCTTATTGTTGAGGTTGATAGCAACGAGCTGCCTATTATGGATGGTAGTGCCAGCCCATTCGTATTTTTGCTACAATCTGCAGGAATTGAAGAGCTAAACACGCCTAAACGCTTTATCCGTATTAAAAAGCCGGTTCGCGTTGAAGATGGTGATAAGTGGGCCGAACTTGTGCCTTACGATGGCTTCCGTGTCGATTTCAAAATTGATTTCGACCACCCTGTAATCAGTCAAACGCGCCAGCATATGACTATGGACTTCGATTCATGCTCGTATGTTAACGAAGTAAGCCGAGCCAGAACCTTTGGTTTTATGCGCGATTTAGAATACATGAACGCGAACAACCTAGCGTTAGGTGGCAGCATGGAAAATGCGGTTGCGTTAGATGAATTCCGCGTGCTTAACCCTGAAGGACTTCGTTATGATGACGAATTCCTCAAGCATAAAATCCTTGATGCGATTGGTGATTTATACCTGGGCGGTCACAGCCTTATTGGTGAACTGCGTGCGTATAAAACTGGCCATGGCTTGAACAACAAGCTGTTAAACGCTGTGCTAGAACAGAAAGATTGTTGGGAATACGTTACTTACGATTCTCAGGAAAATGCACCTATTCGCTACGCGCAACCCGTGTTAGCGTAACCAATTGTATGAAGCCGCCAAAAGGGCGGCTTTTTTACAGTTAGCATTTAGTCTAAATAGTGGTACAGTAGCCTTATAATTACATAAAAAAGACGTTCCGCCAGTTTTCATTGCCTAGCTTCCTTTTTGGTTGTGGGTGTTTATAGTGATTTAGCTGTGTGCGTTCGTTACCAACATCCTTATTCGTGGTATGAAGCTAACAATAACTCTAACAGGCAAAAATAAGCGATATCGCCATAGCATCAGCGTGCGTACTCTTGTCAGTGCCACTGTGCTATCTTCTATTTTTATGCTTGTGTCTAGCCGTTCCACAGAATCTGTGTCTGAAGATATTGCCCGAGTACGCCTTGCGCAATCAGAAGTGAATGAGACTAAGCAAGAAGTCGAAGCACTCAAACAACAGACCACCAATAAATTACACGCCTTACTTTCTCGCGTCGCTGAACTTTCAGCGCAAGCCACGCTGCTTGACGAGAAGGGTAAGCAAATAGCAATAGAATTAGGTATGACAGCGACTGACCTGGACGCTTTTGTACCCGTATCGATACCGGATAACCTCCACGGTGACCCCTTACTCAGTGAGATTGCTGAGCTACAGCAATCTCTCGATGTAAAATCTCAACAACTTTCCATGCTTGAAAGTTTGGTGCGGGGACACCATATCCACGAACAGAGCCAATTATCTGGTCGTCCGATTGAGTCGGGATGGTTGTCTTCTTATTATGGTATGCGCGCCGACCCCTTTACTGGTGAACCTGCAATGCACAAAGGTTTAGACTTTGCTGGTAAGGCGGGAGATAACGTAGTGGCCACTGCAGCAGGTATTGTTACCTGGGCTGGCGAACGTTATGGCTATGGCCATTTAGTAGAAATTGATCACGGTGACGGGTACATTTCCCGTTACGGGCATAACGATACCCTCACTGTTTCAGTGGGCGATGTGGTGACTAAAGGTCAACCCATTGCTCAGATGGGAAATACAGGGCGTTCCACTGGTGTTCATGTTCACTACGAAGTAATAAGAAACGGTAAGCAAATCGATCCTCTACCTTTTGTGTATAAAAAATAAACGAAGGTAGCAGCCAGGTAAGTAAGCAATCCGCTTACGCGCTAGAAATCGCTCGGTAATACCCTTAAAGTATTGCTATAAAGTTTAAAATCAGCTGTGCTTACTGTGCGGCGTCTCGACAAGTAGTGGAATAAAAAAGCTAATGTTCTCAAGCATCCTTAGAAAAGTATTCGGTAGCCGAAATGACCGTCTATTAAAAAAATTACGCAAAAACGTAGATGCCATCAATGCACTGGAAGCAGAATACGAAAAGCTTTCTGATGAGGCGTTAAAGGCCAAAACCGAAGAATTTAAGTCTCGTATTGAGAAAGGTGAGAGCTTAGATAGCCTGTTAAACGAAGCGTTTGCGACGGTTCGAGAAGCCAGTAAGCGAGTATACGGCATGCGTCACTTCGACGTGCAAATGCTGGGTGGCCAAGTGCTTCACGAAGGTAAAATTTCAGAAATGCGTACCGGTGAAGGTAAAACCCTTACAGCTACCTTGCCTACCTACTTAAATGCGCTTTCAGGCAAAGGGGTTCACGTAATTACCGTGAACGATTACCTTGCTAGCCGAGATGCTCAGTGGAGCAGCCAGTTGTTTTCATTTCTTGGCATGCGCGTTGGGTGTAATATTCCCGGGCTATCCTCAGAACAAAAGCGCGAAGCCTATCAAGCTGATATCACCTATGGTACTAATAACGAATTTGGTTTTGATTACCTTAGAGATAACATGGCATTTAGCCCGCAAGATCGGGTGCAACGCGAACTTAATTTTGCGGTTGTCGATGAAGTAGACTCTATCTTAATTGATGAGGCCCGTACGCCACTGATTATTTCAGGGCAAGCCGAAGACAGTTCAGAACTGTATCGTCGCATTAATGAAGTCATTCCTAAGCTGGTTCAGCAAGAAAAAGAAGACGAAGAAGGGCAAGAGGGCGACGGTGATTTCACTATTGACCTTAAAGCCAAGCAAATTCACCTTACCGAGCGTGGACAGTTACACGTAGAGGAAATTCTTCAACAAGAAGGCATTTTACCTGAAGGTGAATCGTTATTCGCCGCCGGTAACATATCGTTATTGCATCATATTAATGCAGCACTACGCGCGCATAAGCTGTTTACGAAAGACGTAGACTACATTATTAAAGACGACCAAGTGGTTATTGTTGATGAGCATACCGGCCGAACAATGGAAGGACGTCGCTGGTCTGAAGGCCTACACCAAGCGGTGGAAGCAAAAGAAGGCGTACGTATTCAAAACGAAAACCAAACCCTTGCGTCTATTACGTTCCAAAACTATTTCCGTTTGTACAATAAACTTTCAGGTATGACGGGTACTGCTGATACAGAAGCATTCGAGTTTCAGCATATTTATGGTTTAGAAACCGTGGTTATTCCTACTAATAAGCCGATGCAACGTAAGGATAAAGCCGATCTTATTTATCTAACGGCAGAAGAAAAGTACGAAGCCATCGTTGAAGATATTAAAGATTGCGTTAAGCGTGGTCAGCCTACCTTGGTGGGTACAGTCTCTATCGAGAATTCTGAACTTATTTCTCGTATTCTTAAAAAAGCGAAAATCCCTCATAAGGTGTTAAACGCAAAATTCCATGAACACGAAGCAGATATCGTAGCGCAGGCAGGTAAGCCTAGCGCGGTTACCATTGCAACAAACATGGCCGGGCGTGGTACAGATATTGTGCTTGGGGGTAACTGGCAAGCAGAATTAGAGAAAATTGAAAACCCTACTCAGGCGCAGATTGATAAGGTTAAGGCCGAATGGCAAAAGCGTCACGATGAAGTATTAGAGGCAGGTGGTTTACACATCATTGGTACCGAGCGTCATGAATCTCGCCGTATCGATAACCAGTTACGTGGGCGCTCTGGTCGTCAGGGCGACCCAGGTTCAAGCCGCTTCTATCTATCGCTAGACGATGCACTTATGCGTATATTTGCCTCTGAAAAGATGGGCAATATGATGAAGCGTCTGGGTATGGAGCGCGGTGAAGCTATAGAGCACCCTTGGGTTACCCGCGCTATCGAAAACGCGCAACGTAAAGTAGAAGGTCGCAACTTTGATATTCGTAAGCAGTTGCTTGAGTATGACGATGTGGCGAACGACCAACGTAAAGTTATCTACGAACAGCGTAATGAATTGTTAGATGAAGGGGATATCAGTGAAACCATTGCTGCTATTCGTGAAGACGTCATTACCCGGGTGGTAGATGAGTATGTGCCACCACAATCTCTTGAAGATATGTGGGATGTGAATGGGCTTGAAGAGCGTTTGAAAGCCGATTTTGCCGTTGATCTACCGATAAAAACGTGGTTAGAAAACGACGATAAGTTATACGAAGAAAAGCTGCGTGAGCGTATTCACGGTGAAGTGGTTGATGCTTACAAAGCGAAAGAAGCGGTTGTGGGCTCGGAAGTGCTACGTCAGTTCGAGAAAGCGGTAATGCTACAAAATCTAGACAGCCATTGGAAAGAACATTTGGCTGCTATGGATCACTTGCGTCAGGGGATTCACTTACGTGGTTACGCACAGAAAAACCCTAAGCAAGAATATAAGCGTGAGTCGTTTGCCCTATTCTCAGAGATGCTAGAAGCCTTAAAGGTAGAGGTGATCACGATATTGTCGCGGGTTAAAGTTCAGGCTGAAGAAGATGTTCAGAAAGTGGAAGAACAACGTCGTCAAGCGGATAACGTACCTAAAAACTACGAGCATGAAGACACCTCTGCTGCGCCAGAAGAAAAAAGCGACAAGGTACGCACCGAAATGCGTAACGGGCCAAAAGTAGGCCGCAACGACCCTTGCCCTTGTGGTTCGGGTAAAAAGTATAAGCAGTGCCACGGTAAGTTAAGCTAATGACCTTGGTACATGTCGCCGTAGGCGTGATTGCCCGCGGCGATAACGTGTTTATTACTTTGCGCGCAAACGATGCTCACCAGGGCGGAAAGTGGGAATTTCCCGGTGGCAAAGTAGAAGCAGGGGAAACCGTTAGCGACGCGCTTACCCGCGAATTAGCAGAGGAAGTAGGTATTAAGGTTCTTACATGCCAACCGCTAACGATTATTGAGCATGATTACGGTGATAAGCACGTTAAGCTTGATGTACATAGGGTAATAGCCTTTGAAGGCGAGCCTCATGGTAAAGAAGGTCAGCGCTTTAAATGGCAAGCCGTAAGTACCCTTAACGCAGAAGACTTTCCGGCGGCAAATCGCGCTATTATTAGTGCACTGAAAAGCACGTAAACCAACGGGTAGCCGTTATTTACACACAAAAAAACGGTCTTTGATGACCGTTTTTTTATTTCTGCATTTAACGTGTAACTGGCGTGGTTACAGCATAACCCTATCGGCAGTGGCAAAGGCCACGTCTAATTTATGGTATGCAGCCTCGTTGATAAAGTGAGGGTATGTTTCCTTGTCTCCCTGCCAATTTATATCTTTACCGTCGAAGGTTCGAAACATAGGCATACCTGGCAGTAAGGGGGCAAAATCAGCATCTTGTAGCCCATGATGTATCATGGCTGTACGCTCTCCCGCGTCGTTTAGGGGAAACGATACGTTCTCGCCTAATCGAAAGGCCTCGCACTCACTGTACTCGCCGAGTTCATTGGCGTTATAAGCCATACAAAAGTCGAGCAGTACTTCCGCCATGGTTTGAGTCAGTAGATAGACATCTTCACGTAAAACGCCCTGAGGCTGGCTACCTACCTCAATCATTACACCGCGCTTGCCGGTGGTACACAAATAGCCATGATCAAGGTACGGTTTTTCGTCTTCTACCAGAATGTTCGCTTCTGGCATGTGGTGTTTTACATAGCGCGCAAGCTGCGTATGAAACTCATCTACGGCTAAGATAATTAAGGTGGCGCCCATAGCACTTGTGGTGTTATGAATATCGATGACTAAATCGGTAGACGAATTACCTTTTGGGCCTAATTGCTCATTGATTGCCTTAGCCAGTTCATGCTCTTGCGATGAAGTTTCAGCGCTAAGGTTAGATAAGATAAATTGGCGGTTTAAGTCTTCTTCTATAAACCTTACGTTAGCAGCAATAGCGGCTGGGTTCGCCTTATAAAGGGTAATGTCTAAATTGCTGAAGCGTTCAGGGGTGCCTTGTGACTCCCAATTTTGTATAAGTTGTATTCCACTCATTTCGTTACCGTGAGTGCCGCCAACTACTGCAATGCTGTTAATCATTGTCATCCTTTAATGTTTAAAGAAGTCGTCAGATTGCTGCGCTAACATGGCTTCAATCTCTTCTATGTCAATATCCTTTGGGGTGTCATCTTCTGCTGGCTTGGCGGCTATTGTGCGCTCTTCACTGGCCCACTCACCTAAATCGATAAGTTGGCACTTTTTGCTGCAAAAGGGACGATAAGTACTCTGGTCATTCCATGGCACGAGTTTTGAATAAATAGGACAGGTTACTTCCATCGCGTGCTCCTAGTAAACGTTAGCTGTAAGCTAGTTTAACAGGCTGCCAGCATAAACTGTATATCTGTTTCCACTGACGACGCTTGATTTTCGCTAGGTGCAAACCATAGAAAGCGCAAAGCATAGCGATATTTATTTCCACTTAGGGTAGGGTAGTAACCTTCATCTATTCGACAGCGAATACGTATAAGTTCATTCTTATCTTCGGCCACACCCTGATAAAAGCCATTCTCCGCAGTAGTGGTTTTAAACTGTCCGCGCTCACGTATAAACGACAAGCTAACGGCTAGGGTGTCATCAAGAACCGCAAGGGTATCTAACCATGCGGCGATTTCAGCTTGGCGTGTAGCCGCCGGTTGCTGTACCCAAAAGTGTAGGTTAGGTAGATCGAAGCTGCACGCGCCTCCTGGAATGGCAAAGCGCTGACGAATACTGCTCAGTAACTTGTCTTCTTTTAACTCGCTCCCAAACCGACGTTCGGTTTTTAGCTTACGTTTAAGTGAAAGAATGGTTTTTAGCGCTTGATCCAGTGCTGTGCTATCAATTTTAGGATGCTGTGACCAATAAACTAAATTTTTCTCATGGGCATCGAGGTCTTTGTTCATATCTGAGCGTAAATCTAACCGCTCAATTAAATCTAATAGCTCAAACAACTGCTCGAAAAACACCAGCTGTAAATGAGTGTCGTCATGTTTCGAGGTCGCTTTTAACTGCCCAAGAAGCTGCTCAACGCGCAGATAGTTACGCACTTTTTCCTTCAACGGAAATTCGAATACAGCTTCGCTCATGGATATCCTTTAAAACACAATTACTTAGCGGTAAAGCCTAATGCATGTATAGATGTAAGCCAAGTCTACATAGGCGTTGATTTAAAGATTTGGACAAATAAACAGCAAAAAAGTTGCGGTTGTAGCTTTTTTACTCGTTTAAACAGAAGATTTCAAGGTAGTGTTGATGTAATGCGCTAACTTGCTTGTGTAGATTCTCAAGTGAACCGGTATTATGTAGCACATCGTCGGCCGCAGCTAACCGCGTTTCCCTGCTTGCCTGCGATGCCATGATATTAGCAATGGTTTGTTTCGAACTGCCATCTCTTGTCATCGCCCGTGCCATTTGCGTACTTTCAGGGCAGTCGACAACAATAACGCGCTTACACATCGCCGTCATATTGTTTTCCACTAAAAGGGGGACGGACAAAATACAATAACCACTCGTAGACGAGGCAATTAATGCAAGCATTCGAGCGCGTATCATAGGGTGGAGTAGGTTATTCAACCACTGTTTTTCATCTTCATGCTGAAAGACGTGCTCTCGCAGCGCGGCTCTATCAAGTTCGCCGGATGCTAATAAGATATTGCTGCCAAAATGAGCGGCAATTTGGGTTAACCCCTCACTTCCTTTTGCTACTACATCTCTTGCCACTTGATCGGCATCTATAATATCAATGCCTAACTGCGCAAATGCGTCGGTAGCAGCGCTCTTGCCACTGCCAATGCCCCCCGTTAACCCTACTACAATTGCATTACTCATTATCCCATTATCCAACTAATATAGGTGTCTGTAATGCTATCTTTGTACAGTAAGGTAATCCAACCTGCAACGGCAAGATAGGGGCCAAAGGGAATAGCTAATGACTTGCCTTTATTTTGAACTACCATAATAGCCAGGCCTGCAAGAGCACCTACGACCGAAGACAGTAATATGATAATAGGTAAGCCCTGCCACCCAGTAAAGGCTCCAAGCGCCGCCAATAGCTTGAAATCGCCATAACCCATACCGTCCTTGCCGGTAAGCAACTTAAATAGCCAGTATACGCTCCATAGGGTCATATACCCGGCGGCGGCACCAATAATGGAAGACTGCATATCAACAAAGATACTTTGGGTACTTAGTAATAAACCTAACCATAACAAAGGCAAGGTAAGTTGGTCAGGTAACAACATTTTGTCTAAATCAATGAATAACAACGCCACTAATAGGTAGGTAAACACTATGGCCCATAATGCCGCGGGCGTAGGGCCATAGAATACGGCGACAAAGGTGCTCACTATGGCGGTAAAAAGCTCAACAAGGGGGTATCGAATAGAGATGGGCGCTTTGCAATTTGCGCATTTGCCTTTGAGAAAAAGGTAGCTAAACACAGGAATATTTTCCCACGCACGTATACGATGGCCACATTGTGGGCAGGTGCTATCAGGTTTTATTAAGTTGTACGGCGTTGTTTGGGCAGGGCTATGCTCTTTATTAAAATAGCTGGCGTATTCCTCCTTCCAGCTATTTTCCATCATAATAGGAAGACGATGAATAACCACATTTAAAAAGCTTCCAATCATCAAACTAATAATGAAAACGAGGCAATAGAAAAAAGAAGGGTAAAGCTGGCTTACTGAAATAACCGCTTCCATAGGATAAGAGTCTCTTTATTTTTTATTTATGATGTCAAAATCACGCTAGCGCGTGCAACTGTATTTTATCAGCCCGTAGTTTACAAAAGCTTTGGTGTGTTACACCACATTACCCATCTGAAATATAGGGAGGTACATAGCAACAATGAGCCCACCGATTACCACCCCGAGAACCGCCATGATCATAGGCTCTAATAGGCTAGTAAGCCCGTCTACCATATCGTCTACTTCGGCTTCGTAAATGGTGGCTATTTTACTTAGCATTTCATCCACCGCGCCAGACTCTTCACCAATGGCTATCATTTGCGTCACCATATCCGGAAATACGTTTGTTGCACGCATGGCTACATGCATGGGCATACCGCCTGCTACCTCTTTGCGCATAAATAATATGGCATCTCGATATACTGCATTGCCAGAGGCTCCCGCCGCCGATTCCAGCGCGCCAATAAGAGGCACCCCCGCAGCAAAGGTGGTAGCCAGTGTGCGCGTAAAGCGAGCAATACTGGCTTTTTTTAGAATTTCACCTACTACCGGGGTTTTTAAAATATTCTTATCAACGTTGTCCCGAAGCTTCTGGCTTTTCTTATGTGCTCGAATAAATAACATAGCCGCAGCGGTGGCGCCTATGGCGATAAACACGCCAAAGTCTTGAACAAACCGAGAGATTGCCAATACAAATTGTGTAAAGGCGGGAAGTTCAGCGCCAAAGCTACTGAATATTTCTTCAAACTGAGGAACCACAAACACCAACAAAATAGTGGTAACAATAAAGGCCACTACCACCACGGCAATCGGGTAGAACATGGCCTTTTTTATTTTCGACTTTAGGGCTTCGGCTTTTTCTTTGTAAGTGGCGATCCTATCGTAGATAGTTTCAAGCGCTCCGGATTGTTCGCCTGTGTAAACTAAATCGCAATAGAGATCGTCAAAATAATCGGGGTGTTTTCTTAAGGCGCTTGATAGTGGGTTCCCAGACTTAACTTCGTCGGTTATTTCATGAAGTAATTTACGCATTGTGGCCTTAGCATGGCCTTGCGCTATCATATCTAGCGATTGTATAAGGGTAACGCCGGCCGCTAACATGGTGGCAATTTGGCGTGACATGACTGAAATGTCGGCAGCGACAATTTTTTGGCCCCCACGGCCAAACAGAGGTGTGCTTAGTTTTTTAACTTTATTGGCCGATATTCCCTGCCGACGAAGTAGGTTTTTCGCTTCAGCGAGGGTTACTGCGGAAATTTCCCCTTTTCTGCTATTTCCTTGGCGATCTTTTCCTTGCCAAGTAAATGTGGTTGCTGCCTTCGCCATTACTGCGCTACTCCGTAAATTGCATACACCTAGTGTAGAGACAACAAAGCCCAGTGAAAACTGGGCTTTGGTTCAAATTGGGTGTTCGTTTAGCAAAGTGTAGTTGGGGTACAAGCAGTAGCCCATGTAACACGGCCATTAGCAAGGGTTGGTGTTAGTTTATATGTGGCGGCATTTGTACCATCAGTAATGCCTGAGTCGCCTGATGCCGTGGCAGTAATAACGCCGTCAACAGTTTTTAGGCCCACTAAGCTGGTATCGCTTGAGTTGTCAATATCTGCGGGTACACCACTTGCGCCACCGTCACATGAAGTCAACGCTCCTGTGGTTTGTGCACAAATTTCTACCGCTGTTTTTGCCGCTGCTGTTGCATTGGTCACTTCAGTAAACTTAGCTTTTTCTGTGTAGTTTTGGTACGCAGGTAGTGCGATTGCCGCAAGAATACCGATGATTGCAACAACAATCATTAATTCGATTAGGGTAAAACCTTGTTGGTTCTTAGTGTTCATGTTTTTCATTGTTTTCTCCGGGACGTGTATATCACGCAAAATTAAAGTCGTGTTCAAGTTAACGTTTATACCTGAGTCGTCGGTGAACGGCCCCGGTACTTGGTTATCAGTATAGAATGCAATCGCAAACTGACAAGTATCAGAAATTATACCGGTGTCTTGTTTTTCGAGCATGACCCTATTAGATATGGCTAGGTATACGCAAGCCATTGAACTTTCGTATACTTATACAAACCCTATTGAGCTTTTAGGCCCATAAATATGCTTTGTCGAGGGGGATAACACAGAAGGTGAGGGATGGGGTATCCCTCAATAAAGTAGACTAGTTATTATCATTCATACTTATTCGAAGTGATAAATCAATGGCGTGCACATGCTTGGTGAGCGCGCCAGAAGAGATGTAGTCCACCCCTAATCCCGCTAACGAAGCAAGTCGCTCATCGGTAATATTTCCTGACACTTCAAGTTTACTGCGCTTGTTTGTTATGGCTACTGCCTGTTGGATCTGTTCGTTGGTAAAATTATCTAACATGATAATGTCAGCGCCTGCATCAAGTGCTAACGTAAGCTCATCCATGTTTTCTACTTCTACTTCAACCGGCGTGCCCGGCATCATTGCTTTAGCACGGGTAATGGCTTTATTAATGCCACCACAGGAGAAAATATGGTTTTCTTTAATTAAAAAGGCATCGAATAAGCCAATACGATGATTTTGCCCGCCGCCGCAGCGTACGGCATACTTTTGTGCCAACCTTAGCCCCGGTAGTGTTTTCCGGGTATCCAGAATTTTAGTTTCACTGCCCGCTAATAAGTTGGCGTAAAACGCAGTTGTGGTAGCCGTACCTGAAAGGGTTTGAAGGAAGTTTAATGCTGTACGTTCGGCAGTTAAAATGGCCCGGGCGGAACCCGATAAGCTCACCAATAATGTATCCGCTTTGCAGTGCTGCCCATCTTGTACGTGCCAGGTAAGCGATACCGAAGGGTCAATTATCGCAAACGCCTGATTTACCCAAGCAACACCACACACCACACACGCTTCACGGGTGAGAATTGTCGCCTTGGCGCTCGCGTCTTCATCGATAAGGTTAGCGGTAATATCGTTTGTGGCGTTTAATTCGCCACCTAAATCTTCAATAAGCGCCTGCGAAACCTGTTCGCGAATGGCCTGAATGTCCGGTGATGTCATCTTTATCGCAGTCTTTATTTAAAGGGTACGCAATATTAACCATTCTCCGCGCTGAGTAAACTCTAATTGTTTTAAAACACTCATTCCAAGCAGAATATGGTCATCTTGCATACCGGGGTTAAGGTTAGCTTTTACATTATTGATGACGATGTCGCCAATACGTAACGTGTTAATACGCGATTCGGCTACCCGTACAAGGCCATTTGCGGTACTTGCCATGCCTTGACGACCAGGGGTTAGGTTTAGCCGTGTTGCTAAGTGGGCCGGTACAGCCACATCGGTGGCACCTGTGTCTACCAGAAACACGACTTCTTCGCCGTTAATGAAGCCACTGGTTACATAGTGCCCTTGTCGGTTTTGCTTTAGCCGTACTTCCGTTTGCGAGCCTATTCGTTTAGATTGCGGTTCGCTATTAGGGTTTACCTGTTTTTCTAATAAATCAGAGAATACAAACACCAGCAGCGACAAACCACAGACCCATGCTAGTACCACCATCCACTTTCCGGCTGAACCGGTATGTACGTCACCTTTATCCATTTTTATTTTTGCTCGCCTTGCTTGAGTTTGTTGGAATTAATCACCGTAAGGCGGCTATTTTGGTTTCTGCCTTGCCTTGTGCCGCAATCTAACCAGTGTCACACTAGTATAAATGAAGACAAATCATAGAAAAATCAATAACCATGGTGTTATACGAAAAAGCGAAACAAATTGATTGCCCGCATTTTGATGCTAGACCCGACGAAAGCGATATTGATTTGCTGGTTATTCACAACATCTCGTTACCGCCAAAACAATTTGGTAGCAGTGATATCCGTAAGTTTTTCACCGGTAAATTAGACCCTAACGCCCATCCATTTTATCAGCATATTGCCCATATCAGGGTGTCAGCCCATTGTGTTATTTACCGTAGCGGTGAAGTAGAGCAATTTGTTCCATTTAATCAACGGGCTTGGCATGCAGGGGTTTCCACTTTTCAAGGTAGACATAGATGTAACGATTTTTCTATCGGTATAGAGTTAGAGGGTACAGACGATTTGGCCTATACACAGGAACAATATCAGGCTCTTACCGATGTTACCCGTTTTATACGCCAACGCTATCCTCGGATCTCTTTAGGGCGTATTGTAGGTCATAATGATATTGCGCCTGGAAGAAAGTCCGATCCGGGCGTGGCGTTTGATTGGGCACGATACAGAACGGCAATTAATGCTTAACCACTAATTTATAAGATGCGGCGGCTAAATCTCCGTTTCTTATAGGCAAGGAAAGTGAATATGATTTTAATGAGTTTGTTGCTGGTATTAAGTTTAGAGCGCGTGGTGGGTAAATCGCCGCAGTGGCATATTGAATACTACGCAGCCCAGTATCGTGAGTGGGCAGCATCAAAAGATTGGTTAAAAAGCGATGGGTCTTCAATTACGTTGTACCTATTGTTAATCGCCCCTGCGTTGATTCTTGGCCTTATTGAATACTATTTATTAGGCGCCTTTTTTACGTTTATTGAGCAAAGTTTAGTGTTATTTGTGTGTATTGGTTGTCCCACACTTCGTAGCATCTATAAGCGATTCTTAAACGCAGCAGAGCGAGGAGACCTGCAAGCCTGTAGTATGTATACCGATCAACTAGGCCACTGCAATAGTGTACCCAAAAGTGATGGTACAGCGCTTGGCGAAGGGCAAAGTTTTGGTCAGCATCTTACGTGGCTAAACTACCAGCACTATGCCGCAGTAATACTCTGGTTTATTGCTTTTGGCGCCCCAGGAGCGTTGTTTTACTGTTTAAGCCGCAGTGCCACCGACGCGTTTTGCGCTACGCAACACCCTCAAGCTGAGAATGCTGCGCGACTTATGTTCGCACTCGATTTTATTCCCGTGAGAATTACCGCCTTTGGTATGTTAATGATGGGGCACTTCTCCCGAGCTTTACCCCAGTGGCTTAAAGGCGCGTTCGCCCTTGATGTAGCAGCTTACGATTTTCTTACGACAGTTTCAGCTAACGCCGAAATGCTTTCTCCTGAAGAGCATAAAAAACAAGCAGAAAACGCAGGTGTAGAGCCCAGCGTACTGGTAAAATTAGCTAAAAGAAATGTCATTTTTCTTGTCGTGGTAACATCATTTCTAACGCTTTTAGGCACCTTAGCGTAAGGTTTTTATTAACAACTTTTTAAGCATCTACACTTGGTCTATAATTTTTTTACTTATAGATCAGGTGTTTCTTTCGTTAAGTAAACTTAATTCCCCTCATCAGACCAGTGTGAAATCATTCACTTTTTGCAACAAATTCAACAATAAAGCTTAACATCATGCAAGCCTGTATAACTTTGCTATGCTTGAGAGTATTTACCTGACTTTCAACATGGCTTAAACTGTATAGGTAAAATGGTATTACCAATTTAACTGGCAAGCCCTTTTTTATATACCTTTACGTATTAGTTACCGCACTTTGAAGATTTAAGGACGTGAATTACGCATGCGTCAGCAGCGAAAAAAATTGGCCGACGTTATAACCGAGCAGTTAGAGTCCATGATTTTAGATGGCACCTTACTGGCAGGACAAAAGCTGCCTCCAGAGCGAGAACTCGCTTTGCAGTTCGATGTTTCACGCCCTTCGTTGCGAGAAGCAATAGGTAATTTACAAGCACGTGGGCTGGTAGAGCGCAAACAAGGCGGTGGTACTTTTGTCAGTCGCGATTTGAATTCGGCAATGACAGACCCGCTAATGGCGATGATAAGTAAGCGTCCTGAAACCCAATTTGATTTACTTGAGTTTCGTCACGCACTTGAAGGTATGGCAGCATACTATGCCGCGTTACGTGGGCAACCGGAAGACTATGACGCGTTAAAGCGGGCATTAAACGAGCTTCCTTCTCCTAATCCACAGGAGAGTAAACGGGCGCAAGCAGAAGCATTGGGCAAGTTTTATATCATTATGGCGCGAGCATCACACAACATGGTGCTGCTACACGTAATGAGCACCATGCAAAGTATGCTGGTGGATAATATTGAACGAAATTTTGACATGCTGGCAGTGAACCCAGAGGCGGTAGAAGATATCGCAAAGCAACGTCGTGAAATTGTAGAAGCAATAGCCTCACGCGACCCTGAGGCTGCACGCCAGGCATGTAATACCCATTTAGCGTTTATAGAAAAAACGCTACTAACCATTAATCAACGTGACACTCGTGTACAGCGTGCGTTGCGTCGGTTAGAGATTTAACCGTCAGATTTAATCTGGCGGTTATTCATTCGCAGCGGCCGGTCAGGTTTTTACCTGTGCCAATGCAAAAGCAGGTGAGCCAGATTGGGTCACTGTGAGTACAACGTAAATTAGTTTTCTTTCTTTTAGCGCTTGTAAGATTACAAGCAATGCTAAGGGAGGATTTTCTATATAAGCAAAAATAGGATGGCACCATGACTGATATGATGCACCAAGATGTGGATCCTCAAGAAACCAAAGAGTGGCTCGACGCCCTCGAGTCTGTGTTTGAAGAGGAAGGTGTAGAACGCGCCCATTATTTACTCGAGAAACTTATTGATAAGGCTCGTCGCAGCGGAGCGCATCTACCGTACGATGCCACTACCGCATACATCAATACAATACCAGCAGCACAAGAGCCGAAAATGCCGGGCGACCTTACCATTGAAGCTCGTATTCGTGCAGCAATTCGCTGGAATGCTTTGATGATTGTATTGCGTGCGTCTAAAAAAGACCTTGAACTTGGTGGTCATATTGGTAGTTTCGCGTCATCGGCAATGCTTTACGATGTGGGCTTTAACCACTTCTTCAAAGCACCCACTGATAAAAATGGCGGCGACTTTATTTTTGCCCAAGGCCATATTTCACCAGGTATTTATGCCCGCTCGTTCATCGAGGGTAACCTTACCGAAGAACAGCTAAACAACTTCCGTCAAGAATGTGCAGGTGACGGTCTGTCTTCATACCCGCACCCTCACTTGATGAAAGATTACTGGCAGTTCCCTACGGTATCTATGGGCCTAGGTCCACTTCAAGCCATTTATACCGCTCGCTTCCTTAAGTACCTTACTAACCGCGGTATTAAAGACTGTTCTGAGCAACGTGTATACTGCTACATGGGCGACGGTGAGTGTGATGAGCCAGAAAGCTTGGGTGCAATTGGTCTTGCTTCACGGGAAGGCTTAGATAACCTGACTTTTGTAATTAACTGTAACCTGCAGCGCCTCGACGGCCCTGTACGTGGTAACGGTAAAATCATTCAAGAACTTGAAGGCACATTCCGTGGCGCAGGCTGGGAAGTGGTTAAAGTTATTTGGGGTAGCTACTGGGATGAGCTCCTTGCTCGTGATAAATCAGGCAAGCTTATTCAGCTTATGGGCGAAACAGTAGACGGTGAATACCAAAACTGTAAAGCCAAAGGCGGTAAGTATACGCGGGAAAACTTCTTTAATAAGTACCCAGAAACCGCCGCCCTTGTTGCTAACATGTCAGATGAAGATATTTGGCGCCTTAACCGTGGTGGTCACGATCCGGTTAAAGTATTCGCGGCATACCAAAAAGCGATGGACACCAAAGGTCGTCCAACCGTTATCTTAGCAAAAACCGTTAAAGGGTTTGGTTTAGGTGCGTCGGGTGAAGCACAAAACGTTGCGCACAACGTGAAGAAAATGGACGTGGAATCAATTAAGAAATTCCGTGACCGTTTCAATATCCCTGTTGCTGACGAAAAAATTGAAGAACTGCCTTACTACAAGTTCCCTGAAGACAGTGAAGAGCTTAAGTACCTTAAAGCACGTCGTGAAGCATTAGGGGGTTACCTTCCTTCTCGTAGACAGCAGGCAGATGAACAACTAGAAGTTCCAGAGCTAAGCGCGTTTGATGCCGTACTTAAAGGTTCAGGCGATCGCCAAGTGTCATCTACTATGACATTTGTACGTGTGCTTAACGCGTTGTTGAAAGATAAGAAGATTGGTAAGCGTATTGTGCCAATTATTCCTGATGAAGCCCGTACCTTCGGTATGGAAGGCTTGTTCCGTCAGGTAGGTATTTACGCCAACGAAGGCCAAAAATATGTACCGCAAGATGCAGACCAAGTAGCTTACTATCGTGAAGATAAGAAAGGTCAGGTACTACAAGAAGGAATTAACGAGCTAGGTGCAATGGCATCGTGGGTAGCGTCAGGTACGTCTTACTCAACGTGTAATGCCACCACTATTCCGTTCTACATTTACTACTCAATGTTTGGGTTCCAACGTGTTGGTGACCTTGCATGGGCAGCGGGCGATAGCCAAGCACGTGGTTTCCTATTAGGTGCAACAGCAGGTAGAACGACACTTAACGGTGAAGGTCTGCAGCACCAAGACGGACATTCACACGTTCAAGCTAACCTAATTCCTAACTGTATTACGTACGATCCAACATACGGTTACGAAGTGGCTGTTATCGTACAAGACGGTCTACGTCGTATGTACGGTAACAACGAGAACGTGTTCTATTACCTAACACTGATGAACGAGAACTACCAGCACCCTGCAATGCCAGAAGGTGATGATGTTGCTGAGCAAATCATTAAAGGTATTTATAAGCTAGAACGTATTGAAAGCGGCAAATCTAAGCTTAACGTTCAGCTAATGGGCTCAGGTACTATCTTAAATGAAGTACGTAAAGCAGCGAAGATTCTATGTGACGACTACAACGTTTCTTCAGACGTGTACTCAGTAACTTCGTTTAATGAGTTAGCGCGCGAAGGTCAAGACGTTGCACGTTACAACATGCTTAACCCAGAAGCAGAACAAAAAGTGCCTTACATTGGTCAGGTTATTACGAAAGATGCAGGCCCTGCTATTTCTGCCACTGACTATGTTAAGAACTACTCAGATCAAGTACGTGCGTTTATCGACACTGAATACCGTTGCCTAGGTACAGACGGATTTGGACGCAGCGACAGCCGTGAAAACTTGCGTACGCACTTTGAAGTTAATGCGTCATACATTGTGGTTGCATCACTTTATGAGCTTGCTCAACGCGGTGATGTTGAGAAGAAAGTGGTAGCAGAAGCGATTAAGCGTTTTGATATTAACGCTGAAAAACTTAATCCACTTTACGCGTAGCCAAAAAAGGTATTTTACATATGTCAGATATTCAAAAGATTATCGTACCCGATGTAGGCGGTGACGAAGTTGAAGTTATCGAGCTATGTGTTGCCGTAGGCGACACCATTGAGGCTGAAGAAGGCGTTGTTACTGTAGAAAGTGACAAAGCGTCTATGGACATCCCGGCGCCATTTGAAGGTGAAATCGTTAGCTTGTCTGTTGCTGTAGGCGACAAGATTAAAGAAGGCGATGTTATCGGTGAAATGAAGAAAGCCGGGGGCGACGATGCGTCTTCTGACGAGTCAGCTGAAGAAGCGCAAGAAGAAGCGCCTAAAGAAGACGCGCCAGCACAAGAAGAAGCACCTAAAGAAGAAAGTAAATCAGACGCTGCGCCAGCGTCATCAACTAGCAGCGAAGTCATCGAAGTTAAGGTGCCTGATATCGGTAGCGACGAGGAAGTGGATGTTATCGACGTTCTTGTTTCAGTAGGTGACACCATCGAGAAAGAAGATGGTTTGATTACGCTAGAAACTGATAAAGCCACTATGGATGTACCTTCAACGCACGCTGGTACGGTGAAAGAAGTCTTCATCGAAACTGGCGATAAGGTGAAAGAAGGCACGCTGGTTATTAAACTAGAAACTGGCGATGCAGGCAGCGCGGCTGAATCTGATTCAGCATCTACAACAGAGTCAGACGCAGAGCCAGCGACGACGTCATCTAGCGATAGTGCGGCGTCTTCAAGCGCAAGTGCAAGCGAAGAGATTGAAGTTGAAGTGCCTGATATTGGTAGCGAAGATGAAGTTGACGTTATCGATGTATTGGTTTCAAAAGGCGATAAGGTAGAGAAAGAAGATGGCCTTATTACCCTAGAGACTGACAAAGCCACTATGGATGTACCTTCAACGCACGCCGGTACGGTGAAAGAAGTTTTCATTAAAACCGGTGATAAAGTTAAACAAGGTACATTGGTTGTTAAATTAGAAACCAGTGGTGGCGAAACGTCTGCGCCAGCTAAGGCAGAATCTGCTCCAGCAGCTGAAAAGCCAGCAGAACAGAAAAAAGAGCAAGCGCCTGCGGCTAAGAAGCCTGCGCCAGCGCCTGCAGCAGCGTCAACACCGTCAAACGGCGGCAAAGCTCATGCATCACCGTCGGTACGTCGTATTGCCAGAGAGTTCGGTGTAGACCTTACCCTTGTAAACGGCTCAGGTCCGAAGAACCGCATTCTTAAAGAAGATGTTCAGGCTTATGTGAAAGCAGAACTCGCTAAACCTAAGAGCAGTGGTGCAAGTGCGCCGGCAGGCGACAATGTGTTGCAAATTGTGCCGGTAAAACCTGTTGATCACAGCAAGTTTGGCGAAGTGGAAGAGCAAAAACTCTCGCGTATTCAGAAGATATCAGGTCCGTTCTTACACCGTAACTGGGCAACTATCCCCCACGTTACTCAATTTGACGAAGCCGATATCACTGACGTTGAAGCTTTCCGTAAAGAGCAAAACGCTTACCACGCGAAAGTTAAGTCTGGTCTTAAGATCACGCCGCTCGTTTTCATTATGAAAGCCGTTGCCAAAGCGTTAGAAAAATACGAAGTATTTAACTCGTCACTGTCTGATGATGGCGAAAGCTTAATCATTAAGAAATTTATCAACATTGGTATTGCGGTGGAAACCCCAGGCGGCCTTGTTGTTCCTGTTATTCGTGACGTGAATAAGAAAGGTATTGAACAGTTATCACAAGAGCTAATCGACACGTCTAAGAAAGCCCGTGAAGGCAAGCTTAAAGCAGCTGATATGCAAGGTGGTACATTCACTATTTCTAGCCTTGGCGGTATTGGCGGTACAGCGTTTACGCCTATTGTAAATGCGCCAGAAGTCGCCATATTAGGTGTGTCTAAGTCTGAGATGAAGCCTAAGTGGAATGGTAAGGAATTTGAGCCCCGCTTGATGGTGCCACTGAGCCTGTCATATGACCACCGTGTTATCGATGGTGCAGTAGGTGCAAGATTCTCTACAGAGGTTGCGGCAAACCTAACTGACTTACGCAGAATCATACTTTAAGTAAAAGGTCGAAAAAGTTTACAATATCAGTAACATTTTCGACGATTTTATCGGCCCATTTAGCGGCATTTAGGTTATGCTATTGCGCATAAGTAATAGCATAACCCTACAAGAACAGGATTGAGGTTCACAATGAGCGAAATAAAAACGCAATTGGTGGTACTGGGCGGTGGCCCTGGCGGTTATTCAGCAGCTTTCCGTGCAGCTGATTTAGGTATTGAGGCAGTAATCGTAGATTCTCGTGACACCCTAGGTGGCGTTTGTCTAAACGTTGGCTGTATTCCTTCTAAAGCCCTTCTTCACGTTGCTAAGGTAATGAAAGAAGCGAAGCACCTTGCAAGCCACGGTGTATCGTTTGGCGAGCCTACCATCGACTTAGACAAAATTCGTGAATACAAAGACAGTGTGGTTAAGCAACTAACCAATGGTCTTGGCGGCATGTCTAAAATGCGTAAAACCAAGCATGTAAAAGGTTACGGTAAATTTACTGGCAGCAACACGCTTGAAGTAAAAAATGGTGACGACGTTACTACTATTACTTTTGAGAAGGCCATTATTGCTGCTGGCTCTGAGCCGGTAAGCCTTCCGTTTATCCCAGAAGATGAGCGTGTAATCGACTCAACTGGCGCACTGGAAATGAAAGACATTCCAGAAAAAATGCTAGTACTAGGCGGTGGTATCATCGGTCTAGAAATGGGTACAGTTTACGAAGCATTAGGTTCAAAAATTGACGTAGTTGAATTCTTAGATCAGCTTATTCCAGCTGCTGACAAAGACATCATGAAAGTATTCATGAAAGACTACAAAGACAAGTTTAACATCATGCTTGAAACCAAGGTAACGGCGGTTGAAGCAAAAGACGACGGCTTGTATGTTACCTTCGAAGGTAAAAAAGCACCTTCTGAGCCAGTGCGTTACGACAAAGTATTGGTTGCTGTAGGTCGTAAGCCTAACGGCAAAGTTATTGGCGCAGATAAAGCTGGCGTAAACGTAGATGAGCGTGGTTTCATTAACGTTGATAAGCAAATGCGTACTAACGTTGATCACATCTTCGCTATTGGCGATTTGGTAGGTCAACCTATGCTTGCGCACAAAGCGGTGCATGAAGGTCACGTTGCGGCGGAAGTTATTGCCGGACAGAAACACTACTTCGACCCACGCGCTATTCCTTCTGTTGCCTATACTGAGCCAGAAGTCGCTTGGGTTGGTTTAACCGAGAAAGAAGCGAAAGAGCAAGGCGTAAGCTACGAAACTGCAACTTTCCCTTGGGCAGCCTCTGGCCGTGCTATTGCATCTGATGCAACTAACGGTATGACTAAGATGATCTTTGATAAAGACACTGGCCGCGTTATTGGTGGTGCAATGGTTGGAACCAACGCTGGCGAAATGCTCGGTGAAATTGGTTTAGCTATTGAAATGGGTGCTGATGCAGAAGATGTGGCATTAACTATCCATGCTCACCCAACGCTTAATGAGTCTATTGGTCTTGCTTCAGAAATATTTGAAGGTAGCATTACCGACATGCCAAATCCAAAGGCGAAGAAAAAGAAATAAGTTAGCCGTGTAGGTTAATTTGTCCAAAAAGGCCTGCTTATATAAGCAGGCCTTTTTTTATTTTCAGAATATAGGCTTAGAAGCGAATCGATAAGTGTGATGATTGTGCTTACTGCTACGCCGTTATTTTCGCTTCGCCTTCGTGCTCGCGTAGCGGTTTTTCTGATTGTATATTAGCCGGGGTAAATTCACTCGCCTCTATCGTTCTTTGGGCTATTAAGCGTTTAACTGTATCTGGGCAGTAGGCTTTTCTGCAACACTGAGATAGCAGCATATCGTGGCGTTGTACCCGTTCACGAATAAACTTCACCACTAAGCCCCGCAACCACTGCAACCCGGCATCTTGGTCTTGGCGCTTGTGCCACATAACTGATAAGGGTGAGGTAACAATTTCCACGGGTGTTTCAAACACGGCAAGTTCACCGGAAAATATCTCTTTTTCCATTACAAGTGAGGGCGCTACTGCAATTAAGTCTGTTTCTTTTAATAGAGCAATGGCATTGTGAAACTGATTAACAGACATGGCTACACGCCGTTTAAGGCCTAAGTTTGCCAACGCTTGGTCGGTAGGGCCTGTTACATCGCCGGTAACCGAAACCAAGAGATGATCGGCAGCAAGAAAGTTGTCTAAGCTGAGCCGCTGTTTCGCTAATGGGTGGTTAGGGCGCATCACTACAACCCATTTCGCATCAAGTACGTGCTCTGCCCGAATAACAGTTCCGGGCTCTTGGTACTTTGAAAAGGTAAGTTCGGCTTCGGCATCCTTTAAAATTTTATCCGTGGTCATGTCGTAATTAGGGATAGCATGTATGTTGATACCCGGTGCTTCGCTTTCTATTACTTTACGTAGCGGCCCCCAAACCATAGAAACGATGCTGTCATTCGCGGCAATTCTAAACGTGCGCTTTGCGGTAGCAGGATTAAATTCGGTAGGGTTCACCGCTACTTCAAGCTCACCTAATGGCCCTTGAATTTGGCTCCATAGGTTTTTAGCAAAGGAGGTGGGTTGAATTCCGCGACCATCTTTCACAAAAAGCTCGTCGTTCCAAGCAGTACGCATGCGCGATAGGGCATTAGATACCGCTGGCTGGGTCATTGACAGTCTATCTGCGGCACGTGTAATTGCGCCCTCTGTCATGATGGCATCGAATATCATAAGCAAATTCAAATCATGTGGACGCATCTTCGTCTCCTACTTGTTGGCTTTACGGACAATCGGTGAGGCCGTTAGGCGAAATTGCTTCGTAAACACGCCGTAAACCCATCAATAGAGGCTCTTCTACCGCGTCCATGCGGTAGAAGGTTTACTTCGCGCTTGCGCCCATCTCCCTCTCTATTAGCAGCATAATCATCTGTATTGCTAACAGCGATGGTTTCGGGTTGCCGCATTGTAAAGCGTGATTGCCATAAACCGTCGGTTGTTCAAAACATGGATAATTAATCTGCTTCTTAATATATAACATCATGTGATGTGTTGCATATGAAAAGATAATTATTTTTATTGTTTTGAGGTGGGCATAATGCGCGCCATCAAACTTTAAATCAATTTTAAGAGTATCTTGCAATGAAAACTTTTACCCGTTTAATGGCACTGGTAATTCTTACTGCACTCGTCGCTGCATGCGGTGTTGATGAGCAGGATCCTAGTCAGTCAATGCAGGCGAATACTGGCGTACCTGTAGATGTGGCTACGGTATTATCTCAACGTTTGACCGAATGGGATAACTTCACTGGCCGTTTAGAGTCGCCGCAAATTGTTGCATTACGCCCGCGCGTTTCTGGTTATATCGATCTTGTAGCCTTTGATGAAGGCGAATATGTTAAGCAGGGGCAAACCTTGTTTCTTATTGATAACCGAACCTTTAAAGCAGAAGTTGCTCGTTTAACAGCACAACTTGAAGAAGCGAAAAGCCGTGTTCAACTTGCCGAGCAAAACTATAATCGTGCGTTTAAACTTCGTAAAACCCACGCGGTTTCAGAAGAAGTGCTAGACGCCCGTTTAGCGGAAAAGAATCAGGCCTTAGCGAGCTTAAATCAAACCCAAGCTGAACTAGATGTTGCGCGGTTAAATCGTAGTTTTGCCCGTGTTGAAGCGCCTATTTCAGGGCGTATTTCGCGCGCGAATATTACCGAAGGTAACTTTGTTAGCGCAGGGCAAACCGAACTTACCCGTATAGTATCAACAGACAGCTTATACGCGTATTTTGATATCGATGAACAAACCTACCTTAATTATTTGTCGGTAAAAAATGACACGTCAACGGCGGTTAGTGAGCAACCTGTGGCTATGCGCTTAGCGAACGAGTCTGACTACAACCACTGGGGACAAATCGATTTTATCGATAACCAAGTGAATAGCAGCACAGGTACGCTTCGTGTACGAGCGGTGTTTAACAACGCCGAAGGGCGTTTAATTCCAGGATTGTTCGCTCACTTAAAGTTAGCCGGCGATACCAATGAAGAAACTATTCTCATAAAAGAAAAAGCCATAGGTACAGATTTAAATAATAAGTTTGTTCTTGTGGTAAATGAAGAAAACAAAGTGGAATACCGCGCAGTAACCTTAGGCGATAAGGTGGGTAGTATGCGTATTATTAAACGTGGTTTAAACGCTAACGATACCATTGTAGTTGACGGTTTACAGCGTGTTCGCCCCGGTGCGGTAGTGGCAGCAAACGAAGTGTCTATGGGTGATGAAGACGCCTTGGCTAATTTGTCTAACTGGCAGTCTCGTGTAGATGGTGCCACTCAGTTTTCCCAAAATATGACACAGTTTGATGACGTATTAGCAGGTGGTTCGGTTTCAGCGCCTACGGTTACGGCAGGTCTTAAGTAATGAACATTTCGCAATTCTTCATTAGCCGCCCGATATTTGCGGGTGTACTGTCGTTGCTTATTTTTATCGGCGGGGCCATTGCTGTGTGGCAATTGCCCATTACAGAATACCCTGAAGTGGTACCGCCCACCGTTGTTGTGACGGCAAGTTACCCTGGTGCCAACCCTGAGGTTATCGCAGCTACCGTTGCAACGCCGTTAGAGCAAGAGATTAACGGTGTGGAAGATATGTTGTATATGTCGTCGCAGGCAACCAGCGATGGCACTATGACGCTTACCATCACCTTTGCTATCGGCACCGATCCTGATGATGCCACTACGCTCGTTCAAAACCGTGTGAACCGCGCCACGCCCCGCTTGCCTGAAGAGGTACAGCGCTTAGGTGTTGTCACTGAAAAATCATCGCCAGATTTAACCATGGTGGTGCATTTAACCTCGCCAGATAACCGTTACGACATGCTGTATTTGTCTAACTATGCTGATCAGTTTGTAAAAGACGAGCTTGCCCGTATCAATGGGGTGGGGCAAGTGCGTCTATTCGGCGCTGGGGAATTTAGCATGCGCGTGTGGCTAGACCCTAACAAGTTGGCTGCATTACAACTAAATCCTGGCGATGTAGCCGCGGCTATTGCCGATCAAAACCAGCAGGCGGCCGCAGGAAGTTTAGGCTCTCAGCCTACGGGCAAAAGCGAATTTCAGTTACTGATTAACGTTCGCGGGCGTTTAAAAGATGAAACCGAATTTGAAAATATTATTGTCAAAACGGGCGGAAACGGCGAAATAACCCGTCTTAAGGACGTGGCCCGTGTGGAATTAGGGGCAGACAACTATTCGCTGCGTTCACTATTAAATAACAAACCGGCTGCGGCTGTGCCTATATTTCAAGCGCCGGGTTCAAATGCTATTCAAATTTCAGACGATGTTCGTACCCGTATGGCCGAGCTATCGCAAACATTTCCTGATGGTTTGGAATACGACATCGTTTACGACCCCACGGTGTTTGTTCGAGGCTCTATCAAAGCCGTAGTCGACACCTTGCTGGAAGCCGTATTGCTGGTTGTATTAGTGGTAGTGCTGTTTTTACAAACCTGGCGTGCGTCTATCATTCCTCTTGTTGCAGTGCCTATTTCATTAGTGGGAACCTTTGCGTTCATGCAGCTTATGGGCTTTTCACTTAACGCTTTATCATTGTTTGGTTTGGTGTTGGCAATAGGTATTGTGGTAGATGACGCTATTGTGGTGGTGGAAAACGTAGAACGGAACATTGCAGAGGGTAAGTCTCCTTTTAATGCCACCGTGCAAGCCATGAAAGAGGTGACTGGCCCTATTATTGCCACAACCTTAGTGCTTGCCGCGGTATTTATTCCTACTGCATTTATGAGTGGCTTAACCGGGCAATTCTATAAGCAGTTTGCCCTTACTATCACTATATCCACCGTCATATCTGCGATTAACTCGTTAACCCTTAGCCCGGCACTGTCTGCGCTATTGCTTAAGCCTCATGGTAAAGCCAATGATTGGTTAACCCGTGGCATGGACAAAGTGTTTGGCCGTTTCGTGTTTGCCCCGTTTAACCGCGTATTCGAGCGAGGCTCAAAAAAATACACCGGCGCTGTGGGTGGGTTAATTCGTAAAAGCGGTATTGTATTGGTGTTGTATGCAGGTTTAATTGCGCTTACCTATAACCAATTTGCGTCTACGCCCACCGGTTATGTGCCAGGGCAAGACAAGCAATATTTGGTGGCGTTTGCACAGTTACCTAATGCGGCAAGCTTAGACAGAACCGAAGAGGTCATTCGTGAAATGTCACGGATTGCCATAGCGCACCCAGGTGTGTCTGACGCCGTGGCGTTTCCCGGGCTTAATATCAACGGTTTCACTAACAGTCCAAGCTCAGGTATTTTGTTTACACCACTTAAACCCTTTAATGAACGCCAGTCACCCGAGTTATCAGCAGGGGCCATTGCAGCAAAGTTAAATCAGCAATTTGGCGCAATCAAAGGGGCTTACGTGGCTATATTTCCGCCTCCGCCAGTGATGGGGCTTGGGACTATTGGCGGCTTTAGACTGCAAATTGAAGACAGAGCCAATCTTGGCTTTCAAGAACTAGAGCGGGTCACTCAGGAAGTGATTGGCAAAGCGTGGGCCCACCCAGCCTTAACTGGGTCGTTCACCAGCTTTACCGTGGCGGTGCCTCAGCTTGATGTAGACGTAGACCGCGAAAAAGCGGTAAGCCAAGGAGTAAACATAGACACCTTGTTTACTACTATGCAGGCGTACCTAGGTTCGCTGTATGTTAACGACTTCAATCTGTTTGGCAGAACATACCAGGTGAACGTGCAGGCCGATGCGCAATATCGACAGGAAATTGGCGATATTACGCAATTTAAAGTGCGTAATTCACAAGGCGAGATGATCCCCTTAGGCTCATTTTTAAATGTTGAGCACAGTGCCGGCCCAGACCGTGTTATGCACTACAACGGGTACGTGACGGCGGAAGTGAATGGCGCACCAGCAGCGGGCTATTCTTCTGATCAAGCCAAAGCGGCCATTGAAGAAATTTTGGCAGAAACCCTACCACTGGGTATGACCTACGAATGGACCGAACTAACCTACCAGCAAATACTGGCGGGTAATGCCTCAGCCTTTGTTTTCCCGTTGGTGGTGCTGTTGGTGTTCTTGGTGTTAGCGGCGCAGTATGAAAGCCTACGCTTGCCATTGGCTATTATTCTCATTGTGCCTATGACCCTGTTAAGTGCTCTTATTGGTGTGCAAATTTATGGCGGTGACAACAATATCTTTACCCAAATAGGGCTGATTGTATTAGTTGGTCTTGCCACCAAAAACGCCATTCTTATTGTGGAATTTGCCAAAGAGCTACAAGACAGTGGTATGGATGCTCTGTCGGCGATTAAAGAAGCCAGTCGCTTGCGTTTACGCCCTATTTTGATGACCTCTATTGCCTTTATTATGGGGGTATTGCCAATGGTTCTCTCAACCGGTGCGGGTGCAGAAATGCGTCAAGCCATGGGGGTTGCCGTATTCTCCGGCATGATAGGTGTGACCTTCTTTGGTTTAATTCTTACACCGGTCTTTTACTACTTGCTAAAACGCAAAGGTTAACTCTCCCGTCTACCCAAGCGTTGCCCTCTTAAGGGGCACTTTTAGGCCACTCAATTGAGTGGCCTTTTTTTTGCCATTATTCACGCATATTTCATCGTTAAATGGCTATACCTAACGCCTTCTTATCATTTAGAGTGTGATCGTATCAGTACAGTACGTTTATTAATGATGCTTTCGCTTTAGGGAAAAACCATGAAAACACTAGCTTCCGCCATACTCGCCACCGGTATTATCGCTGGCCTCGCTTTATTTGGCTTTCAAATTAGCCAAGCGTTAAGCGACATGAAAACGTGGGATAGGGTAGTAACGGTAAAGGGCTTATCAGAACGAGAATATCTTGCCGACCAAGTTATCTGGCCTATTCAGTTTGTCGACGCGGGCAACGATTTGGTTAGTTTATACGATGATATTCAAGACAATAGTACTGCGGTGGTGGAGTTTCTAACCAGCAAGGGTATTTCCTCAGATAATGTAACCATCGGTAAGCCACAAATTACCGATAAGCTAGCCCAACAGTATGGCGGCTCTGAACGAGCGAAATACCGATATACTGCCACTCAAACAATTACCGTATACTCTGATAATGTAGAAAAAGTACGTGAAATTATGCAAAAAATTGGTAGTTTGGTTAAGCAGGGTATCGTACTTTCAGATCAACGTTATCAAGCTCAACCCGACTATGTATTTACCCGCTTAAATGAAGTAAAACCAGAAATGATTGAAGAGGCTACGTTAAATGCACGGGAAGTGGCACTAAAGTTTGCGAAAGACTCGCAAAGCACATTGGGCAAAATTAAACGTGCCAACCAAGGACGCTTTTCAATTAGTAGCCGTGACACTCATCACCCACACATTAAAAAGGTTAGGGTGGTATCCACCATCGACTATACACTAGTAGACTAGCGATAGCGTTTGGCAAGTATGAAGATATTCACCTATGGTTACAGCATATAAAAAGCAGTTTCTGTCTATATTTTCTGGCAGTAACAGGCGCTATAAGGTTTAATTGTGCTATCAGCGTTCCATATTTGACATTAGGGTACAATGGCAGATCACTATCGACAGGGGCAACAGCTAGAATTTTTTGATATTCCTAGCCCCTGCATTGGTGTATGTGAATCTGGCCCAAAGGGCTATTGCAAAGGCTGCTTTAGAAGCCGTGAAGAACGTTTGTATTGGTTAAAAGTAGACGACGCAACACGCCGAAAAATAAACGTAGCATGCCAGCGACGTAAACGTGCTGCGCTTATTAGGCAGCGCCGTCTTGAAATTGAAAGTAGTAATACTACGGCGGATAGTCAGCAATTAGGTATGTTTGAAACACCTGATGAGAAGAAAGCTAACGCTAAGGACTAAGCGAGGCTTGCCCGTGGTATATTCAAAAAGGAATAAAGAGTTACATGTTGTCGTTAAATAAGTACGTGGCCTTTGCGGCTAAATCATTTTCTATGCCTGATATTTGTTTGCGTCTTCGCAAACTTATTGACGATCCTCGTTCAAATGCAGCAGATATTGCTCGGTTAATTTGTATCGATCCTTCACTTACCGCTAAAGTGCTAAGACTTGCAAACAGTTCGCTATTTCGTTTTCCTTCAGAAGTAGAGTCTATTGAAAAAGCCGTGAATATTATTGGCGGTGAAGCTTTATATAACCTGGTAGTAGCCGAAACCACAAATAGTGCTTTTAGTTGTTTCAACAGTGAGTTAGTAGCGTTAGATGAGCACTGGTACAAATCTGTTTACTGTGGGATGGTGGCTAAATCGTTGGCGCGCCATTTACAACTGCGCGGCAGTGGGCGCTTTTTTGTTATGGGTATATTATTAAATTTAAGTGAGTTGGTGGTGGCCAAGTGCTCGCCACAGGAGTATCTGGTCTACCGAGACAAAGAGAGTTCAATGCCAACCCATGAAAGACAGCGGGAACATTTTGGTTTTACCTTTTCTTACTGTAGCGGTACCATATTGTCTAATTGGAAATTGCCGCTAGTCATTTATTATCCTGTAATGAATGTAGACGATAAGAAAAAACAATTAATCGATGTGGACGTTGGCCTTTTAGCTCTCGCTTCGCGCATTACAGAACTGCGGCATGACAAAAAATATAATAACGAAATTGAACTTTTCTGTAAGGAAATACCCAATAGTGTAAATGCAGACATGGACGCTATCGCGAATGCTATTACTTTTGCTGAAAAGGAAACTGCGAAGGTGTCGCAACTTATTCACTAAGCAGTATAGTGGTTCTTTCCAGGGATTGGCGTATTAGAATGTTGGTGGGGAAACCTACAAACGTAAAATAAAATAAACTATAAACCTGAATAGTACTATGCTTACTCTTTTAACGCGTATGGCGTTGTGCAGTGCACTGTTGTGCGCGGCGTGCGGTGCTAAAGCCACCGACCGCGACCTTATCCAAACCTTGTATCACGCTGACTTTACGCAAAGTGTTGATGACGAGATCCCGCGATTTAACCTCGACGGTGAACTTGGTGTACTGGTGAATACCGGTAATACCTCTGCAGCTAGCCTCAAAGCAGGCATTAATGCCGATCATGAAACCGAAAATTGGAGTAGCCTCTATTTTGCTGAAATGCTGTACAAAGAAAGCACAGTAGATAGTGGCGAGAGAGAAGTTACCGCTCAGCGTTTCTATGGTAGTGCCCAATTCGACTATAAGTTAAATATGCCCAATCGCCGGGTATTTATGTATGGCGACTACGAAAACGATAATTTTAACGGTTATGACCATCGTGCTTCATTAGCCGCAGGTTGGTCGCAGCGCGTGTGGCGAGACGAAGAAAGTGAGTTTCGTTACAGCATTGGGCCGGGCTACTCGTTTGTAGAAGCTGAAGACGACATCACTGGCGCGGTGAATAATGGTGTTATAGTGCGCGCGTCGGCTGAATATAAATATAACTGGGCATCAGGCGCAAAGTTACGTCAGTTTGTAAGTACTGAGTCGGGCGCAGAGAATACTAAATCGCGTTCTGAAACCTCACTATCGGCGAATGTTTTCGGCTCTTTGGCTATGAAGTTATCGTTTATTTTAAGTCATGAAAGTGACTCTACCGAGAACGCTGAGCCCCTTAGTACGGAAACAACTGTCGCCCTAGTATATCAGTTCTTTTAACTTGCCATGCTAAGTCGAAATTGGTCGGTACTTTTCAAAAAGCTAGAGTGTAACGGCTATTTACACCAAGAATATGGGTTATTGTTTAAATAATAGATAAGCTTTATTGACTGAAAGAGTGAGGTAGGTAGTATTGCGCTCAGAAATTTAGAGCCATGCGAGTGCTGTAATCGGCGCATGGAAAAGGAATGACCATTATTAGGATTGCTAATGAAAAAACACCTTCTTGCATCACTTGTTATACTATCTGCTTCTTCAAGTGCGCTAGCACAAGACGACGTTAAACCTTTTACTATGGAAGGTGAGCTTGGTTTTATCGCTACTACCGGTAATACCGAAACCACATCTATTAGTGCTGGTATCACGGCGCATCAAGAGCTTGCAATGTGGAGTAACGACTACGCCATTGAAGGTTTGTATAAAGAGGAAACCGTAGAAAACGACGGTATTGAGGAAGAATACACCTCGGCGCAAAAGTTCTTCGCGTCAGCCCAGGGTAACTATAAATTAGAAAACCCAGACAATCGTCTTTTCGGTTTCGCATCATATGAAGATGACAAGCTAAGTAACTTTGAATACCAAGCCACCGTTGCTGCTGGTTGGAACCAAAAGGTACTAGAGAACCAACGTCATACTTTAGAATACTCAATCGGTCCTGGTTATTCATTTGCTGAAACCCAAGAGGGTGAAGAGCAAAACAGCATGATTGTTCGTGCGTCTAGTGCCTATTCATGGAAAATTTCAGATACGGCTAAATTCACGCAAACGGTAAGTACCGAAGTGGGTTCTGACAATACTAAATCCCGTGCAGAATCTGCACTTACCGCCACGATTAGCGGCAACCTGTCTATGCGTTTGTCGTTTAAACTCGACCACAACAGCAATGTGTCTGACGGTGTAGAAAAGCTAGATACTGAAACTGCAGTAAGCTTGGTATACAACTTCTTCTAAACGCATAATATTGTGTGATAAGTAATAAAAAAAACGCTGCCGAGGCAGCGTTTTTTTGTGGCTAATGAAAACCTACTTACCGCACCATTAGTGCAAGATACGGGTTTTAATTGTACCGTCAATTTGTTGCAACTGTGCCAAGGCGTCGTACGCTCTGTCTTGTTGCACGTCTACCACTACGTAACCAATATCAGCGCTGGTCTGAAGATACTGCGCTTCAATGTTTATGCCTTTTTCGGCAAATGCTTGGTTAATTTGCGTTAATACACCAGGCTGGTTTTTATGGATATGCAGTAGGCGAGAGCGACTAATATGCTCTGGTAGCGATACTTCAGGGAAGTTAACCGCAGATAGCGTTGAACCATTATCACTGTACTTCGCAAGCTTGCCGGCAACCTCGATACCAATGTTGGCCTGCGCTTCTTGCGTGCTTCCACCTACGTGAGGCGTCAAAATTACATTATCGAACTTGCGTAAAGGCGATTGAAATTCTTCTTTGTTTGATTTTGGCTCTACCGGGAACACATCAATAGCCGCGCCGTTTAAATGACCACTTTCTAGTGCGTCAGCAAGCGCATCAATATCAACCACGGTGCCCCTTGAGGCGTTGATCAATACACTGCCTTTTTTCATTTGAGCAATTTGTTCACGGCCAAACATATTTTGTGTTTGCGCTGTTTCAGGTACGTGTAGCGACACTACATCGGCGTTGTTAAGTAAGGTTTCTAAAGACTTAACTTGTGTTGAGTTGCCCAGTACCAGTTTATCTTCAATATCAAAAAACTGAACGCGCATACCTAAATGTTCAGCTAAGATACTAAGCTGAGTACCGATGTGCCCGTAGCCTATAATGCCCAGTGTTTTACCGCGAGCTTCATAAGAGCCGTTAGCCGTTTTTTCCCATTCGCCGCGATGTGCTTTGGCGTTTTTACTTGGCACTTGGCGAAGCAATAATATAATTTGTCCAAGCACTAATTCTGCCACCGAGCGTGTATTAGAGAAGGGGGCGTTAAATACGGGGATACCACGGCGCTGACAAGCGGCCAAATCTACCTGGTTGGTACCAATACAAAAGCAACCTACAGCAACAAGTTTCTTAGCCGCATCCACTACTTTTTCAGTAATCTGGGTACGAGAACGAAGTCCAACAAAATGGGCATCTTTGATTTTCTCAATTAGCTCATCTTCGGGAAGCGATGTTTTGAGATATTCTATGTTTGTATAACCGTTATTTTTTAAGGTTTCTAGAGCGCTTTGGTGAACACCCTCTAACAGTAAAATACGGATCTTATCCTTCTCAAGTGAAACTTTACTCATGGATTTGCTATCTCTCGCTGTAGTAAACTTTTTAAGTACGCTAAGTTGGCAACAGTCGCAGGGGCAAACGGTATTCACCAACACATGGTCACCGTTTTCCTTGGGCACTTTACCACCACATCTATGCGATGAAGCGTTTGCTTCGGCCCTTCTCCCTGCCACTGCCCCGCTATATATAATATCTAACGTGGGCTACCCTATCGAATCAAAGGTTGAAGCCCGTTTGAAACGAAGAGACTACACCCGTCTAGCACCGGCCTTAATTATCTTAAAGGCCATCTAGACGTCTAAACGGAAATCTAACAGAAATCACCGTAACTTGAAAGCTATTATTTAAAGGTATCAACACCTGTTTCGGTTGCTGATAGCACGATATCGGCGCCACGTAATGCGAAAATGCCGTTCGTCACGACTCCTGGAATATTATTGATGGTTTGCTCAAGTTCGCGGGGGTTTAGTATCTCAAGATTATGAACATCTAAGATAACGTTTTTATTGTCAGTCACTACGCCTTGACGATATTCTGGATCGCCACCAAGCTTTACTAATTCCCGGGCAACAAATGAACGGGCCATGGGGATCACTTCAACAGGTAGGGGGAAGCGCCCAAGTACCGGAACGCGTTTGCTTTCATCTACAATACACACAAAGGTTTTTGCAGCGCCGGCCACTATTTTCTCACGGGTAAGGGCCGCACCGCCGCCTTTAATCATATGTTTGTGTTCAGTGACTTCGTCGGCCCCGTCGATATAAACCGAAAGGTTGCTCACTTCGTTAAGTTCGAACACCTCAATGCCTAAGGCTTTAAGTTGCTTAGTTGAGGCTTCAGAGCTTGAGACTGCGCCTTCAATTTTATCTTTAATTTTGCCGAGTTCTTCAATGAAAAAGTTTACCGTAGAGCCAGTTCCAACCCCTACAATGCTGTCGTTTTCAACGTATTGAATAGCGGCTTTCGCTACGGCTTGTTTTTTTGCGTTTTGATCCATGGGTTCTCTCCTATCAAGATTACCTCAGTCTAACAAAAAAGCACCGATTGCACCTAAGGTTGCATGGCACAAAGTGTTATTTAAATTGCGAGGTGAAAGGCAAAACGCGAGTAGGGGTAACTATAGCGTCTAAAGGCACGTCCCAGCGCTGGATTGGTAGACTAGCAACCTGTTGGCAATCGTGCGCAATACCTACAAGTAAAGGACGCACGCGGTAATCGTGAATAGACGCTAATGTTCTGTCATAAAAGCCGCCGCCCATGCCAAGGCGATTTCCTTGGCTATCAAAGCCCACTAATGGCATAAGAATAACGTGGTGTTGGCGCGTGGGTATGACATCGGGGCAACGCAATACCGGTTCAGGTATGCCAAACGTATTGTTATTCATCTGCGTTTTAGCGTGGTATTGCAAAAACAACAAGTGCCCTTTACATACAGGGTGTAATACGGGGAGAGAAAGCGTAGGGTGCGCCTCTGTGGCTGCAGCTTGCCAACAGAAGTCAATAAACGGGGTAAGGCTTACCTCACCATCGTTGGGGAGGTAGCAGGCGACATGGCTTGCCTGTGTTATTTGCGGTAATAGTTGAAGCTGGTTATACACCTGCTGGGCGGCCTTTTGCTGCTCGGTTGGGCTTAGTGATTGGCGTTTAAGCCGTAGCTCTTTTCGAAGTGTTTGGCGTAGTGTGCTGCTAACCATGTTTAAAGGGTATCTTATTTTAGCGGGTTAAATATTTATTAAGTGTGTGTACAAGCACTTGCCTGTCAATGGGTTTGTTTAGTGCATCATCAAAGCCATCGTCTACTAACGACGCTTTAACCGCAATTGCATCGGCGGTAAGTGCCACCACGGGCAAGTGTGGGTATAACGTCTTTATGCGCTTGGTAGCCTCTTTGCCATCTATACCCGGTAAGTTTAAATCCATTAACACTAAATCTACCTCATGGGCGTTTATATAGTCTATACCGTCTTCCCCTGTGCCCGCGATAATAACGGTTAAATTTAGCCTTTCGAGAACCTTTTTAATAATAACTTGGTTAATATAATGATCTTCAACCACTAAAATATTGGCCTTAGTAGTAACCATGGCCGTGGTGCTAGTTTCATTCTCATTTGGTTTTAGTTGAGAGGCATTAGGGGAGGTTGAATTAGCATGCCAAGGTTTTTTGCTCCGGGGTATCTGCACTGGTATTTGAACCACCACATGGGTACCTGCATTCAACTGGCTATTCACTTTTATATTGCCATGTAACAGCTCAACCAACTGTTTAGTGATGTTAAGCCCTAAGCCGGTTCCTTTAAATGTAGTGGCGTTGTCCATGCGTTCAAAGGGCGAAAATAGCTTATATTGCTCGTCTTCGCTTATGCCTATACCTTCATCTTTTACGCTTAAAACAAGGTGCTTTTGTCTGTATTTTACTTTTACTGAAACCGTCTTGTCAGGGCAGGTAAATTTAATGGCGTTGGATATTAGATTAAGGGCAATTTGCGACACTTTTGTATCATCAAGTTCTAGCTTTTCTGGTACTGACTTATCTACTGTGGCGTGAAAGAGAACACCGCTATCTTCTGCGCGAATATTTGAAAGTGCGAACAAATGCGCGAAAAAATCTTCACTGTCCACAGAGCGGGTTACCACTTTCATTTTTCCCGCTTCAATAGTATTGATATCTAGCACAGAATCGACAATTTCAAGCAAACGTTCACCACTGGTTTTTATGTGTCCTAGTGGTTCGGTAAACGCCTTGGTTAGCTCTTCTTTTTTGGCGTCTTCCACCAGTAGCTTACTGAAGGTATTTATGGCGTTTAGAGGTGTACGTATTTCGTGGCTTATATAAGATAAAAAGTCAGATTTATACTTACTAGTGCGAGCAAGGGCGTTATTCTTTCGCTTTAGCTCTAAGTGGGCCATTACCGAATTACTCAGTGTTTGGAGTGCTTCTCGCTGCTGGTCGGTTAATTTTTTGGGCTTATCGCCAATAGCGCAAACTGTGCCAATAGCTTGGCCAGAAGGAGTGAGTAAAGGTGCGGCTGCATAGAAACGAATATTGGGGCTGCCGGTCACCAGTGGGTTGTCTGCGAAACGTTCGTCTTTTAAGGCATTGGGAACTTCAAAGACTTCTTGCTGCAAAATAGCATGAGCGCAAAAAGCAATATTACGGGAGGTTTGTTCAGCATCTATGCCAACACGAGACTTAAACCATTGACGATCAGTATCAATTAAACTAACTAGTGCGATAGGCGTGTCGCAAATTTGCGAAGCAAGCTGGGTTAAGTCATCAAATAATTTTTCAGCTTCAGTATCAAGTACATCATACCCAAATAACGCTTCAAGTCGTTGCTTTTCATCATTGGGGAGCGGCGCTGATTTCATCTAGGGTTTGTCCTACTGCTAACGATAAAGCTAAGAGCGGTGCAAAACACCGCTCTTAAGTGTTTATAGAGCGTAGGTGTTTATAAACAGTTGTTCCAGTTTTGCGTGGTCAACTTTGGTAGCAACGTTAATGGTATTGGCTTCATTCCATAATGGGCTAGGTGTAGTTCCCATTGGCGCCACCACAGTTTGCCCGCGGTCTAAGGGCCCTGTACCCACACGTACATGGCCTTCAGTCAGTTCAAATAACTCAGGGTGAGTTAGATGCGCAATCGGAAACGCATCATGGAAGAAACAGACTCTGTCTTCGCGGTTCTGCGAGTAGAAATCCATGTAGAACTGTGCCGTTTCCTGAACAAAACCACCGAGCTTGGCATTCTTTTCTGCTAATACATCAACAAAAGAAGGGGCAAAAGGCACATCGTTGGTAACATCGAGGCCAAACATCGTTAGGTTCCAATCGGCTGCAAATACAATTTCTGCCGCAAAGGCATCATTCCAAATATTTGCTTCTGCTACTGGGGTTACGTTACCACGAACAAACGCCGCGCCACCCATTATGCTCACGCCCTTCACAAGCTTAGGTAGCTCGGGTTCAAGACGCAGAGCTAAGGCTAAGTTGCCAAGCGGGCCAATTGCTACTAGGGTAATTTCACCTGGGTATTTACGCGCCATATCAACAATGAATTGCGCAGAGCTACGTGGGTCAAGCTCACCTTTAGGCGGCTCTGGCTTAATGTGGCCAAAACCATAGTCACCGTGAACAAAATGGGCATACGTAGATTCTGCACCTACCCAAGGTCTACCTACCCCTTTAGTAACTGGAATATCTTTACCCGCCATTTCGCACAGCGTAAGCGCATTTTGCGCAGACATGCTAACAGGCACGTTGCCAAACACAGTGGTAAGCCCTAATACTTCAATATCAGGAGACTGAAAGGCGAAAAATATTGCCATTGCATCATCGATGCCCGGATCTGTATCTAAAATAATTTTGTGTGTCATTTCACTCGTACTCTTTGCGTCGTGCTATTTGCTGTTTTTCGCCAAAAAACGATCCACTTCTTTTTGAGATGGAATACTTTGCGCGGCACCTTCGCGGGTAACGGCAATTGCAGAAGCCGCACAGCCGCGTGTTAATGCCCGCTTAGCATCGGTATGACTGCTATAAGCTGACAAGAAGTAGCCAATAAAGGTATCACCTGCAGCAGTAGTATCAACCGCATCAACACTAAATGCGCTAACTTCTATACATTCCTCGCCTTTGAGCATCATAACCCCGGCTTTGCCTAGCGTAATGATAACCTCGCAGTTGGACCAGTGCTGTTTAAATTCAGCCACAATCTCATCAAGGGTGTCTTTTTTAGTTAGTGCAGCGGCTTCAGTTTCATTCACAATAAGCAAATCGATACAGTCAAGAGGAAGTCTGTGTACCGAGTCGCTCATAGGCGCAGGGTTAAAGGCTACCTTTAACTGCTTTTCTTTTGCTTGTCGAAGTACTTCGTCAATGCTGCTGGTTTCGTTTTGCGTAAGTACCCAATCGGATGAAGATGCATCGTCCAAGGCCTTTGCAACCGTTTTTGGGGTGATGGTTTGATTCGCGCCACCAAATAACACAATGGCATTTTCGCCACTTGGGGTAACTTGAATAATTGCATGCCCTGAGGGAGTTTCAGAGCAGTGAACACCACGGCAGTCCACGCCTTTTTTAATTAGCGCTTGCTTAAACGTTGCGTCGTTTTCGTGAATGCTACCTACGTGGCGAACGTCTGCACCTGCTTGGGCAAGCGCAATAGACTGATTTGCACCTTTACCACCTAACAGTTGGTTATAGTGGGTAGACGCAATGGTTTCGCCAGGTTGCACGAAGTGGTCGACCTGATAAACGTGGTCGATATTGATAGAGCCAAAATTTATTATTGCCATTTCTACTTCCGTCGAAAGAGGGCGTCTCCCAGAATGCCGCTGTTCATCGTTCGCCCGTGAACCGAAAAGTTCAGGGCGGAAGAATCACAATAGCCGTAGGCTTCTCGATACGAGCCGAGCTTGCGCAATAGCTATCGTTTCAACTTCCTAGGTTTAAAGCATCGGCCAGGGACAAGAGTGAACTGGCGAACATCCCAGGAGACATTGTTATTGTGTAACGCAACAGGGTATATCAAACGCGCTAATTCGTGAAGTGGATCACCGAACCGGCTACTATACTTTTGCGTAGTGAATTAACATTGCTAAGAGAAGGGTATTCCTAATCTTGACCAGTTGGTCAGCAATTATACACGCATATGATGGAAGCTCAATGATCATACTGTTGCAAAGGAAAATCCGTATTCCTTAAGTCCGATCATAGAGCAATTGACTTCAGGTTGCCAGCATAAACCTACGTGATACTGGCTGTTCGGATAGTGATTGAACAATTCGCGAAAAGTAGGCTTTAAAGCATGAATTTGCTAGTATGAGGTATCACCTTAAAAGGAACTCTATTTGTGGAAAAACAGCTCGATTATGACAGCGTAAGCAACAAATTATCGCAACAAGGTATTATTGTTGATGGCGCTGAAGTTCATGGCATCTTGGTCGGCATGTTGTGTGGCGGTATGTCGTTAACCGATCAGAAGTGGCTAACGATACTGAGTGAAACCATTAACCAAGGCGATAATTTTAATGACGCCACTACGTTTTTGCTAACCAACTTATTTAATCAAGTTAGCCAACAGTTATTAGAACCAGAATTTGCCTTGCAATTATTGGTGCCAGATGACCAAACCCCTATTAACGACCGTGGAATGGCGCTAATAAACTGGGTACAAGGGTTTATGTTAGGGTTTGGTTTGCATCAACAAGACTTAATGCAGTGCTCAGTTGATGTGAAAGAAGCGTTAGAAGACTTTGCCGACATAGCGCGTATGGAAGAGCCTATGGATGCTGACGAAGAGTCTGAAAAAGCCCTTTTTGAGGTTATGGAATATGTGAAAATTTCAGCGATCTTATGCTTTAGCGAACTGGGACAGTCGTTACTTGACGACCAACAAGAAAACCCGTCAATTCACTAATATAAAAGGCCGACGAAATGATTAGTGCGCAGGAGTTTATTGCTCGCCAAGACAGGCTACTGGCTCAATGCCTAGAAAACAGTGTATGTCTTATTCCCGCCGCTTCAATGGTAACGAGAAGCCGAGATACCGAATACCTGTTTCGACAAAATAGCGATTTTTGGTATTTAACAGGGTTTAATGAACCTGATGCGTGGCTAATATTATCGAACCACCCCCGTTATGGCGCGAGTTACCGCGCCATGGTGGTACAAGCGAAAGACGAGCAAGCGGAGATATGGCAAGGCAGACGTTTAGGTGCGGAAGCAGCGCTAGCCCAATTTAGTTTAGATGAGGCATTTGAGTTATCAGAACTTGAGGAAGCCTTAATGGAAACCCTGCAAAATCACGACAACGTGTATTTTGCATTGGGGGAGAACAACGCGCAGGATAGCCTGCTAACAGGGGCGCTCGATGCGCTTCGCCAAGCGCCTAAAGCATCTCTTGCACCCCATGCCATTCAAGACGTGCGACCTATACTGCACGAAATGCGCGTATTTAAGTCGGCCTGCGAAGTGGCCGTAATGAAAGCCGCCGGGGAAATTTCAGCCCACGCGCATAAACGCGCCATGCAATTTGCTAACCCCGGTTGTTTTGAATACCACATTGAAGCCGAATTACATCATGCCTTTGCAATGGAGGGCGCACGCTCTCCCGCCTACAGTACTATTGTAGGAAGTGGCGAAAATGCCTGCATTTTGCACTACACAGAAAACAGCGCCCAAGTTAAAGATGGCGACTTAATTTTGGTGGATGCTGGGTGTGAATACCAAGGCTATGCCGCAGATATTACCCGTACATTTCCCGCAAATGGCACGTTCACTGAGGCTCAGCGAGAAATTTATGCGCTAGTACTTAAAGCGCAAGAAAGCGTATTGACCACCTTAGGGCCGGGCAGCACGTTAAACGACGCTATGATGCAAAGTGCAGAAGTGATAACCGAAGGGTTAGTATCGTTAGGAATACTATCGGGTACCCTGGCAGATAATTTAGCACAACAGACCTGGCGCGATTTTTATATGCACGGTGTGGGACATTTTCTTGGGTTAGACGTACATGATGTAGGTGACTACAAAATTAATGGTGAAGATCGGCCGCTTAAACCCGGCATGGCTCTCACGATAGAGCCCGGCATTTACATTGCTTCTCACCATAATGTAGAAGACAAATACAAAGGCATAGGCGTACGTATCGAAGATAACGTGGTAATTACCGCCACCGGCGTTGAGGTATTAACCTCTGATGTACCAAAAACAATTGACGACATTGAAGCATTAATGAAAGGCGCATAGGTAGTGAAACAAGCAGACGTACTGATAGTGGGGGGCGGGATTGTAGGCTCGGTATTGGCAAAAGGCTTAATCGAACTTACCTCACTGTCGGTGGTGCTAGTAGATGCACAAGCGCAAACCAATCAACAAGGGGTTAATCCGCGAGAAGACAAGCGGGTAATTGCACTGGCGAAGCGTACCGTAAATGAACTTACAGCTATGGGGGTGCCGCTTCAAACACTGGCGGAGCAAAACCCAGGTAAAATTGAACATATTGAAGTAAGTGATAAAGGCTGGCTTGGAATGACCTTGCTTGATTGTGCCACGTTTAATTTAGACTCTTTTGGGCAAGTTGTGTCGCTAGCGGCACTTACCCAGCAGGTGGAAGCGCAAACAGCTAACGACAAAGTGACCCACATTGCACCTGCCTGTGTTACTGAAATACACAGAACCGCGGATCATGTAGACGTAAGGTTAGATACTGGCGATTTATGGCGAACCAAACTGATTATATTAGCCGATGGTGGTCATTCTCCCTTAGCCGAGCAGGTAGGTATTTACCGGCAAAAAGAAAGCTATGAGCAAGTAGCTATAGTGGCCAATGTACATACACAAAAGCCGCACAATAACCGCGCATACGAACGTTTTACCCCTAATGGCCCCTTAGCGTTTTTACCCTTCGATAGTGATATCGCTGGTAAAAAAGCGAAAGGTAATGGCTTCTCAGTGGTTTGGACGGTTACACCAAAAACCGCACAATCGTTGTTGGCGCTGCCACAAGATGAGTTTATGGCGCAACTGCAGCAAAGCTTTGGCTATCGGCAAGGTGTTATTACTTCAGTGAGCGATGTAGTAAGTTATCCATTGTCATTAAGCTACACCGACAGTGTGTACGCCCATCGAACACTCGTAGTAGGGAACGCCGCGCAAACTTTGCACCCTATTGCGGGGCAGGGGTTTAACCTAGCACTACGCGATATTGTTACCGTGGTTAATCAACTCAAAGGCAGTGCCGACCCAGGAAACTATTCTATATTACGGGAATACGGCAAGCTGCGTGATGCTGATAGAAAGAATACAATAGCGTTAACGGATACCTTAGTACGTACGTTTTCAAATAGTCATTTTCCCTTGGTGTTAGCACGCAATTGCGGGTTATTAGCGCTTAATATAGTGCCGAACGTTAAGCGCGCCTTTGTTAAACAAACTACGGGTTTTGCAAGTAAAACCGCTAACGCTGCTGGGTAAATGCGACGGGATAAAGCCACGTGGCTAAAAAGCTTACTGCCTAGTTAGGTTGAAAATAACCCTATCTGTACTTAACGAGCCGTTGATTTAAACGCAAGATGTAATTAATAAAAAAGCGAGAAAGCCTTTATGCAACAAGTTGATATCGCAATTGTGGGCGGCGGGATAGTAGGCCTTACTCTTGCGTCAGCGTTAAAAGATGCGCCCTGTACTATAGCTGTGGTGGATAAGTCTGACCTATTTGTGCCATTAAGCGATAAGCCAAGCCCACGGGTTAGCGCTATTAATCAGGCGAATATTGATGCGCTAAAATCGTTAGGTGTATGGCGCTTTATTAATAACGAAAGAGTAAACCCGTACGTTGCTATGCATGTATGGGATAAAGACAGCTTTGGCGACATTCACTTTAATTGCGATGATATGGGCAGCGAGTCGCTTGGTGTTATTGCTGAGAACGCTGCCTTGGTAAATGCGTTGGCACAAAGTGTTATGCAACAAGCAAATGTAACCGTTGTAAGCAGTAAAATTGAGCGCCTTTTATTGGGCCCGCAGCAAAGTATGCTGATGCTTGAAAATAACGATGCTTTATCGTGCAAGTTGTTAGTAGGCGCCGATGGTGCGCAGTCTAAAGTGCGCCAACAAGCAAACTTGCCTATTACGTTTCGCGATTATGAACATACCGCGATTGTTGCCAATATAAAGACCCAGCTTCCCCATGACAATGTAGCGCGCCAAGCCTTTACCCCTAGCGGCCCGCTAGCGTTATTGCCAATGGCAGAGCCAGACGTTTGCTCAATTGTATGGTCGCAAACGCCCGACGAAGCCAGCGCTTTACAACAGTTAAATGATGAAGACTTTTGCCATGCACTTGCCGTGGCAAGCGATATGAAATTGGGTACGATAAGTTTAGAAACACGTCGGTATGCGTTTCCGTTGACCATGCGCTATGCACGAGAATGGGCAAAAGACGGCGTGGTTTTAGTTGGTGATGCCGCACATACCATTCACCCACTGGCAGGGCAGGGCGCAAACCTAGGAATGCAGGACGCGCTGCACTTAGCCGATAATCTTTCGCAGCTTTTAGAGCAAAACAAAGACATTGCTCAACATCGCTATTTACGCCCTTATGAGCGCGCACGAAAAACAGAAGCCATGAAAATGATAGCCGCTATGGACGGATTTAAGTTTTTGTTTGATGGCAACGACCCAGTTAAAAAGTTTGTTCGCGGTATAGGTTTAGCCGCCACCGACAAAGTAACTACTGTAAAGCAAGCGTTTGTGGCCCATGCAATGGGCCTGTAGCGGGCTATTTATAGTTTCTAACATAACCGTGCATTGCAAAAAAGGAGAGTATGTTGAGTTGGGTGCTATTCACCTTAGGCGCGGTGTTTTTGCAAACAGGGCGCAATGCACTACAAAGTAGATTAAGCGCCCATGTAGATACGCTAGGGGTAACCCTGTCTCGGTTTTTATTTGCCCCTCCGATTGCACTGGCCTATCTGCTTATTCATTCTTTGTTTATTAGCAATAGCCACACGGCTATGGGAGACCACAGCCTTACACTGCCATCATTCCCGCTGCGTTTTATAACGCTGGTGGTACTGGCTGCTGTGCTACAAATTGCCGCAACCTCGTTTATGGTAACGCTGTTTAAACAACGCAACTTCGCAATAGGCGCCGGGTTGGCGAAAAGTGAAGCGTTGGTTGCGGGCATATTAGGCACTTTGTTTTTTGGCAGTTATTTGTCGGTAGTGGGGTGGCTTGGCATCGTACTTGGCGGCGTAGCCGTATTTATTTTAAGTATTGGTAAAACCCTACAAACGGGGAAAACCGCCCGCATAAACCCTAAAACCTTGGCTATTGGCTTAGCCAGTGGCGGGTGCTTTGCATTAACGTCTTTATTTGTGCGCGAAGCTTCTCATACGTTAACGCTTCCTCTTACCCAAAGTGCCGCATGGGTATTGCTATGGGTGCTTGGCATTCAGGCCACTGGGCTTAGCCTTTATATTGCATTAGTAAAACCAATTATTTTTAAACAGCTTATGCGTCATATTCGCACCGTAGTGTTAATTAGTACGGTAAGTTGTTTGGGGTCGGTGTGTTGGTTTACCGCAATGGCGCTTCAGCATGTGGCCTACGTTAAAACCCTAGGGCAAATAGAGGTATTGCTTACCTTAGTACTCGCCCATTTTTGGTTAAACGATAAAGTGACGACCCGTGAGATAGTAGGCCTTATACTTATAGGTGTAGCCGCTACTATGGTGATGTGGGCCTAACAATTTAAGCGTATAAAACGGCTTAGCCAATAGCGAAAATAAAATAAATAAAGGCGTAGCACGCCATAATTCGACAGAGAATAACCATGAATAAACGCGAATTTTTAAAGATAACCGGCGCAGGTTTAGCGCTTTCTCCTTTGGCAGCCTTAGCGGCGGGCAGCAACAGCAAACAGGCAGAAGACTCTAGCCTTGACGGGCTAAGTGCTATTACATTAAACGTTTCTGCTATTAGTGTACAAGAGCGACAAGCACGAATAGAAAAAGCCCAAGCGCTAATGAAGCAGCATGGTATGGCGGCTATGCTCATTGAACCAGGCGCAGCCATGGACTATTTTTCGGGTATACAATGGTGGCGTAGCGAGCGGTTAACGGCGCTTATTATTCCCCAGCAAAGGGGATGTAGCGGTTGTAACCCCTTTTTTTGAAAAGCCCAGTGTACTTGAAAGTTTAAAAGTGGGCGACGATGTGCGGGTATGGCAAGAGCACGAAAGCCCGTTTGAGGTAGTATCGGCAATATTAAAATCTCGCGGTATAACAAGCGGTAACATTGGTTTTGAAAGTAGCGTACGCTACTTTGTGGTTACGGGGATCGCAAACGCATTGCCCAATATGAACATTGTGCCCGCTGAGCCTGTAACCCTAGGCTGTAGAATGTACAAAACCGCCGCCGAATTAACCCTAATGCATAAAGCAAATGAAGTAACGCTGCGCGCCTATGAGTATGTGTTCAGCCAGCTTAAAGAAGGCATGAGCCAAGCTGATGTAAAAGGCTTAATGAATGCGGCGCAACGAAAATTAGGCGGCAGTGGCACCTGGTGTTTAGCGTTATTTAATGACGCAAGTGCCTATCCCCACGGCACGAATGCTAAGCAAACTATAAAACAAGGATCGGTAGTGCTGCTAGATAGTGGTTGTAGCGTGCACGGTTACCAAAGTGATATAAGCCGAACATTCGTATTTGGACAGCCATCGCAGCAGGTACAAGATGTATGGGCCACAGTGCGAGAAGGCCAAAACGTAGCGTTTGCCGCCGCTAAAGTGGGGGCGCCGGCTGGCCAAGTAGACGATGCAGTGCGTGCCTATTATGTGGCTAAAGGTTTTGACAAAGACTATGCGCTACCGGGGTTAAGTCACCGCACTGGGCACGGAATAGGTATGGAAGGGCATGAAAGCGTAAACTTTGTACGCGGCGAAACGACGCCACTTAACAAAGGCATGTGCTTTTCTAATGAACCGGGATTGTATATTCCAGGTAAATTTGGCGTACGCCTAGAAGACTGTTTATATATGCGTGAAAGCGGCCCGCGCTATTTTACCGAGCCACCAGAGAGTTTAGCTAAGCCATTAGGTAAGCTTATTCCTTTAAAGGTGTAGTAGCTGGGTAAAGCGGTGAAAAGCGTAAAGAGGCAAAGAGATAATCGCATCTTTTTGCCTTTTTGTGCGCTACGCCTTAGCTTGATTTTAAACGAGAAACAAAAAACTCCGCCAGCGTTTTGCTTATTATGGGGTGTTGCGTATCTTGGTTAAACAAGCAGATATTTACCTTACCTAATTTAGGCAGGTGCGGGTGATTTAATAGTGTTAGGCTACGAGGCAAACTAGAACGCGCCAGTGCAGTTACGCCTAAACCTTGCTGAATAGCCGCCGTTAGCCCGCCCAAATCGGCATTGGTATAGGTAATTTTCCAAGCAAAAGTTTGCTGTTTCAGCTGGTCGATAACGCGGCTTCGGTACATGCAGCCATCGGGAGCCAACACCAAAGGAATACTGCTGCCAACTAAAGGGTGAGCACTGTCGCCAACCCATACCACATCATCTTCAAGCACTACTTCCCCTTCGGTTTGTTGTTCAGGATTTACCAATGCCAAAATAAGATCAAAATGGTCGCGCTGACCGGGATGCAACAAATCTCGACTAAGCGCAGAGGTAACTTCAAGTGAAACATCCGGATAGCGTTTTGAAAACTCACCAATTAAGCCAGGAAGCAGGGTAGAGGCAAATTCATTAGGAATACCTAAACGCAAGCGGCCACTTAATGGGGCAGGGGTGAGGCTTTTAAAAATATTATCGTTAAGTTCGAGCAGCTCTTTCGCTTTAGGGTATAACCAATTACCGTCGGCGCTAGGCAAATGACGCTGGCCTACTTTAGTAAACAACTTTCTATCTAGCTGCGACTCTAACTTCTTTATTTGTAAGCTAATAGCTGGCTGAGAACGGCCCAAAAAGTCGCCCGCTTTTGCATAGCCACCCAGTTCGATAACGCTAACGAAGGTGCGTAAATTATCTAAAGAAAGCTGCTTCATGTAGATTTGCATTCCTAATGTAGTTAAGCGCATACATTATAATCTTAAATGTATTGATAAGAAATTCCAATTTGTTACCTGTGGGCTCGCTTACTATACTCATTGGCGTTTTCTATCTTTATAACAGAGAAAAGTGGAATGACTAGTACCACCGCCCTACACGCTAAACACCTGGAAGCAGGTGCCAAAATGGTCGATTTCTTCGGCTGGGAAATGCCTATCAATTATGGCTCTCAAATTGAAGAGCATCACGCAGTGCGCCAAGACGCAGGCATGTTCGACGTATCGCACATGACTATTGTTGATATTAAAGGCCCACAAGCTAAAGCCTACTTACAATATTTATTAGCCAATGATGTTGCCAAGTTAAAAGATAAAGGCAAAGCGCTTTATAGCGGTATGCTAAATGAAGAAGGCGGCGTGGTTGATGATCTTATCGTGTATCACTTCGACGAAACCAATTACCGCTTAGTAGTGAACTCAGCTACCCGTGAGAAAGACATGGATTGGCTAAACGGCTGCGCCGAAGGCTTTGACGTTACTATTACAGAACGTTCAGAGTTTGCCATGATTGCGGTTCAAGGCCCTAATGCAAAAGAGAAAGCGGCCACCCTTTTTAGTGCAGCACAAAAAGAAGCGGTTTCCGGCATGAAGCCATTTTTTGGCGTACAAGCAGAAGACTTGTTCATTGCCACTACGGGCTATACCGGTGAAGCAGGCTATGAAATTATGGTGCCAACAGCACAAGCGGAAAGCTTCTGGCAAAGCCTATTAGACGCAGGCGTAACACCCTGTGGCCTAGGTGCACGAGATACGCTTCGCTTAGAAGCGGGCATGAACTTGTATGGCCAAGATATGGATGAAACCGTATCTCCTTTAGCGGCCAATATGGGCTGGACAATTTCTTGGGAACCAGCAGAACGTAATTTTGTTGGCCGCAAAGCATTAGAAGCCCAGCGCGAAGCTGGCACCGACAAGTTAGTTGGGTTAGTGATGACGGAGAAAGGCGTATTACGCCACGGCTTAAAAGTAAAAACGGCTAACGGCGAAGGGGTTATCACCTCAGGTACCTTTTCACCAACATTAGGCCACTCAATTGCGATGGCACGTGTACCTCGCGATGTAGGTGATACCGTGGAAGTGGAAATGCGCAAAAAGTGGGTTACAGTAAAAGTGGTTAAGCCCTCCTTTGTTCGCAATGGAAAAAGTGTTTTATAGGCTATCAGGCCCAAGTTAACAGAGACTAACAGGAACGATTATGAGCAATATCCCAACTGATTTACGCTACGCCGCTACCCACGAATGGGTTCGCCCTGAAGGAGACGGTGTATTTACCGTAGGTATTTCTGAGCATGCACAAGGTTTGCTTGGCGATATGGTTTTTGTTGAGCTGCCAGATGTAGGCGATGCAGTTAGCACAGGTGACGATATTTGTGTTGCTGAGTCGGTTAAAGCTGCCTCTGACGTTTATGCGCCAATTTCAGGTGAAATTGTAGCGGTAAACGAAGAACTAGAAGACTCTCCAGAACTTGTAAACTCAGACCCTTTTGGCGACGGTTGGTTATTTAAAATTAAGGCCGACGACGCAGAAGAAGTAGAAGGTTTACTTGACGCAGAAGGTTATGAAAACAGCATCGACGAAGACTAATTCGTATCGCTGTAAGATAGTTTCATAGTGAAAAGGGGCCTACGTATTAGTGCCCCTTTTTAACTTTAAGATTTAACGATGCCCTTGCGGCAAAAAAATACGAGTGCTTATCAACGTTATGTCGAATACCTCTTTAACATTGGCTCAGCTAGAGCAAAAAGATACATTTATTCGTCGCCATATTGGCCCGGGTAAAGGTGAAATTGAAGAAATGCTGTCTGCAGTAGGTGCAAGCTCATTAGATGATTTAATTGAGCAAACCGTACCGGCAGGTATTGCGCTACCAGAGCCATTAAAATGTGGTGAAGGGGCGACAGAAGTTGAAGCATTAAATGACCTTAAAGCCGTTGCGCAAAAGAACAAAATCAATCGTTCTTTCATTGGTATGGGTTACTACGATACCCACGTACCAAACGTTATTCTTCGCAACGTGCTAGAAAACCCAGGTTGGTATACCGCGTACACTCCTTATCAACCAGAAATTGCCCAAGGCCGTTTGGAAGCTATCCTTAACTTCCAACAGGTAACTATCGACTTAACTGGCCTAGAGCTAGCATCAGCATCACTGCTAGATGAAGGTACAGCAGCGGCCGAAGCTATGGGCCTTGCCAAACGAGTATCGAAAAACAAAAAAGCCAATATCTTCTTTGTGGCTAACGATGTTCACCCGCAAACCCTTGATGTTGTAGCAACCCGCGCTGAAATGTTTGGTTTTGAAATTGTTACCGGCCCAGCAGAAGAAGCGGCCGAGCACGACTTGTTCGGTGCGTTGCTACAGTACCCCTCATCTACTGGGGAAGTGAAAGACATCAGCGACATTATTGCTGCGGTACAAGCGAAGAAAGGCATAGTGGCGGTAGCGGCAGACCTAATGAGCTTAGTTATGCTTAAATCGCCAGGCGAGCTAGGTGCTGATGTGGCACTAGGCAGTGCGCAGCGCTTTGGTGTACCTATGGGGTACGGCGGCCCCCACGCGGCATTCTTTGCAACACGCGACAGCTACAAGCGTTCACTACCAGGGCGTATTATTGGGGTAAGTAAAGACACCCGCGGACGCCCAGCACTTCGCATGGCGCTACAAACCCGTGAACAACACATTCGCCGTGAAAAAGCCAACTCGAACATTTGTACTGCGCAGGTATTACTTGCCAACATGGCAAGCTTCTATGCCGTTTACCACGGCCCGCAAGGCTTAAAAACTATTGCTGAGCGCATTCACCGCTTCGCCGACATTTTGGCTACAGGGTTAACCCAAAAAGGGTTAGCACTTAAACATAGCACCTACTTCGACACCTTAACCATTATGGTTGACGATAAAGAAGCGGTACTAAACAAGGCCTACGAACAGGGCTTAAACTTACGTGCCGACCTTGAAGGCGCGGTAGGTGTGGCGTTAGATGAAACCACCACCCGTGAAGATATTCACGCACTATTCGATGTGCTTCTAGGTGAAGAGCACGGCCTAACGGTTGAAGATTTAGACGCTGAAGTAACCACACAAGGCGTTAAGTCTATTCCTGATACGCTAGTTCGCACCAGCGACATTTTAACTCATGAAGTGTTCAACAAGTACCACTCTGAAACAGAGATGCTTCGCTATATTAAGAGCTTAGAAAACAAAGACTTGGCGCTTAACCACTCGATGATTTCATTGGGTTCGTGCACCATGAAGCTAAACGCAACGGCTGAGATGATACCGGTAACTTGGGCTGAATTCGGCCAGCTTCATCCATTTGCACCACTAAACCAAGCACAAGGCTATCAAGAAATGATTGCCGAGCTGGCAGAATGGCTCATTAACGTAACAGGTTACGACAACCTTTCAATGCAGCCGAACTCAGGTGCACAAGGTGAATACGCCGGCCTATTGGCCATTCAGCGTTACCATGAAAGCCGCGGCGAAGGCCACAGAAACGTGTGCCTTATTCCAAGCTCGGCACATGGTACTAACCCTGCCTCTGCGCAAATGGTTAGCTTAAAAGTGGTAGTGGTAGCCTGTGACGCCAACGGTAACATAGACCTTGACGACCTTCGCAAGAAGGCTGAAGAAGTGGGTGAGAACCTATCGTGCGCCATGATCACGTACCCGTCTACCCACGGTGTATACGAAGAAACAATACGCGAAATTTGCGACATTATTCACGATCACGGCGGCCAGGTTTACATGGACGGCGCTAACATGAACGCGCAGGTGGGCATTACATCACCGGGCTTCATTGGTTCAGACGTATCGCACCTTAACTTACACAAAACCTTCTGTATTCCACATGGTGGCGGCGGCCCAGGTATGGGCCCCATTGGTGTTAAATCGCACCTAGCGCCATTCTTACCAAACCATACTGTGGTGAATATTGAAACCGCTGGCAAAGATTGCGGCGCCGTTTCAGCCGCGCCATGGGGCAGTGCGTCTATTCTTCCTATTAGCTACATGTACATTAAAATGATGGGCAGCGCTGGTTTACGCAAAGCAACTGAAGTAGCAATTCTAAATGCCAACTATGTAGCTAAGCAGCTAGAAGGGCACTTCCCTGTGCTTTATAAAGGCAACAACGGCCGCGTAGCACACGAATGTATTATTGACCTTCGCCCGCTTAAAGAAGCAAGCGGCGTTACCGAGCTAGATATTGCGAAACGCCTTAACGACTACGGCTTCCATGCGCCAACCATGAGCTTCCCAGTAGCGGGCACGCTTATGATTGAGCCAACCGAGTCGGAAGCCAAGTACGAGCTAGACCGCTTTATTAGTGCCATGATTAGCATTCGTGAAGAAGTGGCCAAAGTAGAAAGCGGCGAGTGGGATGCCACAGACAACCCGTTACACAATGCACCACACACACTAGCTGACATCTGTGATAGCGATTGGAACCGCAGCTACGACCGCATGCTAGCGGCGTACCCAGCGCCAGAAGTGCACAGAAACAAGTTCTGGCCAACGGTTAACCGTATTGATGACGTTTACGGCGACCGTAACCTTATCTGTTCTTGCCCTAGCATTGAGAGCTATGTTGAGGAGTAGGTTGGTTGTGTGATCATGTAATTAAGTGGGTTAACGCTTTAATTAAGATGGTTAACTTATTTAAGTTGGTTAACACAACTTTCAAAAGGTGAGCATTTTGCTCACCTTTTTTGTTTTGACTATTAGATATATTATTCTTTACTTCAATGTAGTTGGTTCGAGTTCACGGCAGAAGTAAAAAAGCACGTTTGGTGCCAATTAGTTTGCGAAGATGAGAGTGGTTAGCTTTCTACATTGGTAAGATTCGCCCAATGTTTGCTTTCATCGGATCTGGAAAGGCACAGTATGTGAAACTAGCAGGATTTGGCCGTACTGGCGCGTGCCATTTATACCGTCACAACAACGCGATCACGATGTTAGATAATGTCGAAGATCTTCGTCCCATCCAAGAAATGCTAGGCCATGACAGTATTCTCACCACATAACTTTGTACTCATGCTAGCCCTAAAAAGTTGTCTGAAGTTTATGGAGCTACTCACACTTCTGCTGAAGGTGGTAGCGGGTTGTTTTAATCCATAGATATCAGCAACCAAACTTTAAAGAATACAAGACATCTATCAAAGAGATACATGCTAATAAGTATTTGTAATAAAAGTATAAAATCGATACCTTAGTAAAGGGATAATGATACGAAATTACAAGGTTAATGTTTGTTATGAACAAGCCAGATAGAGATAGGGTTGTATTTCACTCGATACACGACATGTCGAGTGGTCATTACTTATCAAAAGCAGAGCTGTTATTGAATAGCGAAATAGCAAACGATTTAGACGATATAAACGATATACTTGAACTGTACAATATATCGCTGTTTTTCGAAAACGGCATATACCTTAAAAGTTGGTCAGATACAGATATTGTTGCTTACAAAGAAAAAGTTAATACGTTTAAAAATTTAATTAGGAAATTCATAACAAATATTGATGATAGTAACTTTCAGTCATATTTTGAAAATATAGATTACGGTTACTATGATAGTTTCTGGTTATTAATAAATAACTATCAACAATATAAAAAGATATCGCCTTCTCAAATAGAAGAAGTTTTAAATAACTCCCCCCATCAAGTGAGGCACTTGTTGAGCCATAAAAATTTGGTGGATAAATATAAGCTTGTTCTCTGTGAGTTTTTAAAAAGTGACCAGCAAAGTGCAGAGATCCTGCTTTCTATATATGAAGTCGAAAATAGTTTTAATAAAACGAAGTTGTACCTACCTAGTTGTTTAACTATTCAAGATAAAGAAAGCATAATTGTTTCGTACATCGACTCAGAGCATTGCAATACTAACTACCTGCCAATAATACAAAATGCTAAAAAACATAGTGACTTCCGAATCTCAGATAAAACTAAATTAGCAGCTAAGAGAAAATACCAACAGTCTGTTAAAGAGTTTTTCGATAGTGGTTCTAGTTCATCATTTAAATACGGGGTAGCTATCAGTTATCCCGAAAATGCTTCTAAAATTAAACATGCTTGGATTGAACAGGGTACAGTCCATTATGAATTTAGCTTAGATTACATTAAAGAAAATAATCACCCAAATATTCTGTACAGAAACTTCGAGACACTTTTTGAGTACGTGGATGAACAGAATATTGTAGCTCTAACCAGCAAAGAAAATCAGCTTGGAGTTTTAGAAAGAACTTTAGGTGTTAGATCAAAAACTGAATACGTTTTTGGTGTAGCGTTCACACAATTAGAAATGGCATCTATGGGCCAAATTTACACATATTCCAACGTACTAAAAGGGCTTGGGTATTCATTAGAAGATATTCTAAAAACAGTTTTCACTAATACTCTACCGGAATTATTTGACTTACCTAGTAACGCCAATTTTACAATTCCTACTCAAAATGCTTCTGCTTTAGAGAAAATAAGAACAATCGCACCTGAGTTCGAGTCGATATTGAAGCAATACAAATTATTTGTAGAAAATGGACATATTGATTTTGAACTTCTACAAATGTCATCTGGCCCTACGGCCATCAAAGACATTCCAAGCTTAAATAGCAATAAGTACATATATATCAATAAGGGTGACCAAGGAGTTAATTTTCTAACTTATCTGCTATTTTCGGATCAAACTCTGTTGACTTATGTTGACCCGTTCAAAGACAAGCAATATAGAAACTTTGTTGATTTATTGGTGAATGAAGAAGAAATCAATTTCGGAAATTATGAAGAACATCAGCATGAGCATTTAAATTATTTAATAGATAACAATTATATATCTGTAGATGAAAATAATTGCGTTCAAGTTACAAATTGGAACCGAATTTTAATTTTAAGAGATGTTTTTGAAAATGAGGTCGCCTCGTTACATCATTATCCAGCCGATATTCAAGACGAGGTTATGCATATGAGTAATGATGGAATAGTGTTTTTTGGAAGTTCACTTTTCGCAATACCTGAGCAAAATTACTTCAATTACTATTTAAACAAAAGTGAGTTTACAAACGGGCACGACTTAAGAAATAGCTATTTACATGGCACACAGGCAAATCCAACAGAAATTCATCTACATGAAAATTCCTATTTACTTTACTTAAAGCTTTTAATCTTAGTTATTTTTAAAATAGAAGATGATCTGTTTATTTATAAAAAGCTTAAGGCGGAAGAAGAATAACAGTTAGGAAGGATTGTAGTTCGTACTAATTTATATGTAGGCACGACACTATGATCCAGAGATAGGTCGTTTCTATTCGAAATTCGTCATTGTGCAACCACTCACATGCTTGAGGGCAGAGCCGAGATTTGCCAAATCTAAGAATATTTAGGTCATGCCGACATCTCGACTAGGATGATTTATACCCACGTAACCAACCATAAACTTGAACGCGCTTACGAGTAATCGACCCCTGCTGCTAGATAACATCAATGCAAATTTAATGCTTGCTTTAACGGTATATTTTTTAAGTAAAATATAGGAAGATAACGAGCAAAATAATAAATTTAAATTTGGACGATTCATATATAGATGGAACTAGAAAACGAGATCCCCTCCCCAAAAAGTGCAAATGCTCCCTTGTCGGCAGTATCCGCTTTAGCTGGCGAAGTCATATCGCCATTAAAGCGGTTACAGCATATGGACGAAGGCGATTGGGAAGAATTTACTTGCGAACTAGCAACGTATTGGAAAAAAAAGTATTTGCGAGTCAATCGGGTTGGGGGAGCTGGCGATATGGGGCGTGATGTTATTGCTTACACTCCAGATGGAAGTTGGGAAAACTTTCAGTGTAAATATTACAGCTCACCATTGAATTTGACAGATGTTCTTTTAGAAATTGGAAAGCTTTGCTACCACTCACATCAAGGGCATTTTTCTATGCCTGCAAAATATTACTTTGTTGCTAAGAGTGGCTTAAATGGCGTTAGCCTTAATGCCCTTAAAGATTCAAATAAGCTGAAAGCAGAACTCATTTCTGGTTGGGATAAAAAGTGCAAAGACAAAATCACCAAGAAAAAGAGTGTAAGCTTAGAAGGCGATTTTCTTAAGTTTGTTGAGCATGATATTGATTTTACAATATTTGATCAAATTCCACAGTTGAAGCTTATCGAATTACATAAAAATCATACTCCTTATTACATAAGAAGATTTGGAGCATTAGAGTTTGATCGACCAGCCCCTGCAACACCTCCAAATGATATTCAAAGCAATGAATTGAAATATATTGCAGAGTTACTAAAAGCAATAGAATCTATAGAATCTCAGGTGAGTTCTGTTGATGATTTAGAAGCCTTTCCTGAGTTTTTGACGGAACTAAAAAGTGCGCGTAAAAACTTCTATTCAGCAGAAAGCTTAGAAAAGTTTTCCAGAGACTCAATGCCTCCTGATACATACGAAAATTTGCTCGAAGATTGTTATGAAGCCATTTCTAGCCTCGTTCTGATGGTTCACAACAATGGCTGGGATAAATATTTGGTTATCTCGAATCACGTAACACTAGTTTCATTTTCATCGCATCCATTAAATCTATACATGAGTAATCGTGATAAGAAAGGCGCTTGCCACCAATTGGTGAATAAAGGATCTTTAAAATGGAACAAGTAAAACTTAAAGTCCCTCAGATATTTAATAGTGATGTTGAATTGGCAACTAGAGCCGCACTGATACTGTCGAGTATGGAAGGGGAGAAATTCGACATAGATGAATTGGTCTTATTAGATTACGCGCTATTGTATTCAAGCGAATTTAATGGGCCATCAAACCTTCATCCTGCTGTCCCAAATCATTTGGCAGAAATTGCACAACGGAGAGAGCTGCTACCTCAGTCGCTTTTGTTTTTTATTAAAAAAGGGCTAATTGATGTTCACTATGATGAAAATGGAAAATCTTTTTGTGCGAATGAAAATACAAATAGCTTTGTTAGCTGCTTAAATTCAAGCTATTTCATCAAAATTTGGGAACGATTAAGTTGGTTGTCTGAGCATTACAATCGGATTATCCAGATACCAATAATGGAGTTAAGAAAAGGAGTATCGAGTTCGGTATGATTATCAAAAGAATATCCGTAATAGGAAAAGGTAAACCGAAGGCTGAACTTTGCTTCGATAAAGGACTCAATGTTGTTGCTGGTGCATCTGATACTGGTAAGTCGTATGTCATAAAGTGTTTTCAGTATATTTTTGGTGGTGAAGAGCCTCCAAAAAATATTGACGAAGCTAAAGGCTACAATACCGTTGAAACAGAAATTCAAGTTGACGAAAATGAAAGCTTTATTCTTCGAAGGGAGATATCGGCTACCAAACCTAAAGTTACTCTAATTGAACTTGAGCCAGATGGTAGAGAATCAGAAACAATTGTTTTAAATCCAAGCCACAAAGGAAAAAATAATCTATCGGCACATATACTCGGAAAATTGGGCTTAAACGACAAAGTATTAGTAAACGGTGTACAGAGTTTAAAAACCTCTTCTTTGACATTACGCGTACTGAGTAAATTATTTTTGGTCGATGAAGGACGGATAATTACCGAATCTTCACCTCTAGGAGAAGGCCAGCGAGAGTATACTCAAGAAACATCACTACTTAAAACTTTACTCACTGGTGCAGATGATTCAGTGGTTAAAGAATTGAAGCAACAACAAGATACAGAAGGAGCTGTAGAATCGCGTGTCAAAGCTTTGGAGGAATATGTTGCCAAGAAATTTTCTAACCATGAAGAAGTAAAGTCTACAACAGAAAAGCTAGACTCAGAACTGAATGAGTTAGAGGAATCTTTATCTAAGGCGCAAGACGAACTAACCGCACTGGTTGAAGCCAATAGTGAACTTGATTATAAAAGAAACAAATTCAGAGGGGAGCTAAGTAAATTACGTGAAACAGAAAAAGAAAACCTTCTACTACAGGGGAGGTTTAGCCTTTTAATTGATAAATATAACTCAGATTTGGAAAGGTTAGAGGCAGGAGCTGAAGCCGCTTCTTTTGTTGAGCTATACGAGATGGCGAATTGCCCTACTTGCGGACAAGAGTTTGAACAAGAAAAAGGTGTAAAAGAGCTAAAGCAATTAGTGCAAAGCACTGAGGCGGAAATTAATAAAAATAAATTTCAAGTTAAAGGGTTAACTGATTCAATTGAGGATCTAAAGCAAGAGTATCAAATGCTTGCAAAAGAGGTAGTTCAAAAAGAAGCAGCAGTTAAAGAGCTATCAGAAATCATCGAAGGGAATATATCTTCGAAGCTTAAGGACTATAACGTAGCTATTCGGCTATTAAATAGTAAAAAGAATGAATTTTTGAAACAAAGAGCCATAGTGGATTCTCGTGAAAGCTTGTTAAAAGAAATTGGTGAATTGCGTGTCCAGCTTGAAGACAGAACTGAAAAATACGTCTTTCCTGATTTTAGTGCCGAATTAACAGCCTTGTGTAAGAACATTAGTGCAATCTTACAGCGTTGGTCATTCCCCGGAAATGAAGACGTGTCTTTTGATATGAAAAGTAGGGATTTAGTAATTGGTGGCAAGCCAAGGTCCCATTTTGGTAAAGGATACCGAGCAATTTCGTATGCAGCTTTTTCACTAGGCTTAATGGAATACTTGTCTAAGTTTGAACGCCATCCAAAATTTGTAATTCTAGATTCTCCTTTGACCACTTATCGAGCTGGTGACAATGACGAGAATGATGATGAGGTTCAACTACAAAAAGATATGATTTTTGCTTTCTACATTGATCTATGTGATTCGTTTAAAGATAAGCAAATAATCGTGTTTGAGAACCAAGAGCCAGATGAAGATTTGAAACCAAAAATGACTTACTACCACTTTTCTAAGAACAAGGAAATTGGTCGATATGGCTTCTTTCCAGTAGCATAATTTAAGGATCGTAAATCCGCTGTATCCATATGAACGGTCGGATCTACGATCCAATGCTGGTAGGTTCTTGCAAGCAGATCCGTTTATACAGGCTCCGACTAACTGCTTATCATACATAACAGCAACAATGTTCCAATCTTTTAACGTAGTGTTCATAAGCCACCTTAGCTTTTTGCTTGATTACTTATGGTAGATAAATATGGATATGAAAACATATCTAATGCGTGGGTCTCATCTTGAAGTTTTTCAGGTTAAATGCGCCACTATGATACTCGGCATGAGTAGATCGTGATACGAAATGTATTTATTTAATCAATATTTGATCTTTAATCGATAACTACGAGAAATATGCATATTTGTATACTCAAAAAATATCACAAAATATTTTATGTTTTTTCAGTTGTTTATGGGGTCTAAATAATTAATAGAAAATTATAATATTTATTTTTATAAATATTAATTCCTTACTTTTCAGTGTGTTATGCATATTTGCAAGTTGAATTGATCAAAATTGAGATCTACGATCACATTCGTGTTTAAACGAATTTGAGTAGACAAAATGATAAACATCAAACTTCCAACTCTAAGTTATTTCATTCGCCAAATTTATATTTCCCAAGCTAGCAGATGTACGTGGGTAAGGCGGAATGAATGCTTTTAAAATTTAATAAGGCCCTTAAAACGCTGGATAAATGGCATGATGCGTTAGACAAGAAGCAATACGAGCCTCTAATCAAAGTGTGGAGCGGTCCTAAGGGGACAAGAAGACATTTGTACAAAGGTGCTAAGAGCAAACGCAATCACCATTTCTTGAGCGATGGTGAAAGACGCTTAGGCATCATAAGAGATTCCTTGCCTGAAACCGTTAATTACTTTGAGCAATATCCATTGTGGGACTTGGAGCTATGTGTTCGTATCGCAATCGATATGGGTATAAAGTATCCGTGCGATGAAGAAGGCGAAGCCTATGTGCTCAGTACTGACTTCTATTGTCTAGAGACGGATTTAGCCGACAACAACCTCGCAACAAAAAAGGTCGCCAGAACATATAAAACGCTGGATTCGCTGGATAGAGAAATCAAGCACCCTGTATCGGTTACGCGTACTTTGCAAAAGCTTGAGCTGGAAAGACGATACTATGAAGAGAAACGGATACAGTTTGTTTTAGAAACTGACCACAACGTCAGCGTTAACTGTGCATACAATTTAAAGTGGTCCAAGGGGTGCTTGAAATACATTCACGAGATTAAGCACCATCAACAGCCATTTTTTATGGCGTTTGTTGAGATGGCAAGCCTGTACTTTGAAACACCGTTACAAGAGGTTATTCAGCGTGTCAGTCATCATTTGGGACTCAGTTACGACGATGGCTTCGGCCTGTTCCAGTGGGGCGTATGGTCTCATCAATTACCGATTGATTTAGATATAAAAATTAATGTGTTTAAGCCAGTTCCTTTATTGGAGGTCGCTTAATCATGTTCCGTAAACATACAGAAATCATCACGCCAACTGGCTCACTACACCTGCGTATAGTCCATGCAACCCGCGATAAGGTCGCTTATTACGATTTGAATAAATCGGTGGTTAAACGCAAACCGAGAGTGGACAAACCCTTACAAAAAAGACGCTCACGCCTTCAAAGCAAACCACTAACAATGGATGCACAAAAGTTAGCCGATATGTTGTCGCATTACCAATATGAAATCCGTGGGATTGAATATGACAACGGCCTTTACGTACCGCGTAGCAAGTCTCCAAATGAGCAGCTAGAAATCAAACTAAAAAGGCGGGATAACGCTCGATTTAACTATGACCTGATAAAGCCTATTGTTGAGGATTCAGAAAAAACCTATGAATACCTGTATACCGACAGAGGTACTGAACTTATCAAGGAAATCAGCGCTGAAAGTGGCGTAAATGCAGCGCAAATATCCAGATTACTTGCACAGTACTTTTATCGTGGTAGCTGTTTCAACGCGATGTATCCGGATTATCGAAAATGTGGCAGCAACTTTGTGCTACCGCTTGTCCCGACTGAGGGAATGTCTAAGCGTGGCAGAAAATCATCAGATACCTATTTTCGTGGGCGCACCAAGCTAGACGAAGACAATATTCTCAAGCACTTGGAAAGATTAGGTAAAAAGAAATTCAAGCGAATGCCTCATACCAAACAGTATGAGGTGTATGACTTCTATTTTCAGTCAAAAAAAGAGAAGTACATTGATGAAGACGGAAAGGAAATAGTCGAGCGTAAACCGCTGGAAGAGAATGAGTGTATTAGCTATGACCAATACTATACCTTTGTTAGAGCGGCTGAAAAAGAAGGGCGACTGAAGTGGCAGCAAAAAGGTGATAAGCGGTATCTATCTGAATACCGGGCTAAGCTAAAACGTGCCCGTTCAGATGTGCCGGGTCCCGGATTTCGTTATGAGGTAGATGCCACGATTGAAGATGTTTATCTTATCTACCCGTACAACAAAAAAGAGCGCTTATCATCTGGCAGACCCACTGTATACCGTGTGATGGATGTGGACTCAGGGATGACGGTAGGCTTTCACGTTGGGATTGGTGGCCCCAACTGGCGCGGAGTCATGCAGGCACTTTACAATGCTTTCACAGATAAAGTGGAATTCTGCAAACAGTTTGGTGTCGATATCACGCATAAAGATTGGCCCTGTAACCTGCTGTGTACGGAACTTGCCATTGATAATGGTGTGGAATATCCCAAGAAAAACATGATGCAGTTGCTTGATGAGAAAATGGGCATTGACTGTATCAACTATTTGCAAATTTATGCTGGTTACACCAAAGGTACTGTGGAAGGTGAGTTTCAGCATACCAAAAACGACATCATCCAATTCATGCCGGGACTGGTTGAACGCATACCCGAAAAAGGCGATACGCACGCTTCGAACCTCGCAGTGTATGACTACGACAAGTTTGTTCAACTGCTGATCATTAACACCATTATTAGAAACAACTTTGTGCCAAAACCGAGAGTATCTAGTAAGGCAATGGAAGTTGAAGGTGTGCGTGCAACCTCCAGAGCTAGGTGGAACTTTGGGCTGCGTCATTACATGAATAATGGACGAGGCATGACTATGAAAAAAGAAGATGTCATGTTCAAGCTACTACCTCGGAGTCGTGCAGCAACTACCGCAAAAGGGATTAAGTACCGCAACGTTTACTACCACTGCGAACATGCGGCACGACAAGGCTGGCTTAATGCAAACCCAAAACGCCCAGTGAAGAAATTAGACATCCGTTACTTTGATGGCTCTACTGACAAAATTTGGTACAAGCATGATGGCGTTGTTTATGAAGCAACACTCAACACCGAGCAGGACGATACGTTTGAAGGTGTTACTTGGTTCGATGTGTCACATAAACAATCTCAGAAGAAATCGGATCTAGTTGAACAACAACGCGAACTAAGGCAAGCCCGCTTCATACAGAAGAACAATACGCAACGGATCACCAAAGAAGCGTTGGATGCGCTTAAAGGTTTAACAAGACCGAACGCCAAATCATCGCAATCTACGGTTAAAGCGTTGAAGGAAATTACCAAGGCGAATATGGATAGACAGACTGCCTCCATGATTAGCACGTTGATGGTAGGTGAGTCAAAATCCAAAGAAGAAACAGTATCGATGGAGACGTTGCAGTCTTCAATGATGCGCCAAATGCAGCAGATGTATCCCACATCAGGGCAAAATCAATAGGAAAAATTAACCATGAAGGAGACAAGATTAATTAGAAATAAGGTAAAAACATGCAAATTCTAGAAACACAATCAGTGGCTGTAAAAGCGGAATATATTCCTCACAACATCACCGCCTATAACAACAACCCGCTAATTGAAGCGATTCGACCTGCAAAGAGTTTGGAAGCGTTCACTCAGGCGATTTTGGTCAATCATGACGTTGATGCAAGCGTTACTCAGATGAATGACTTTGATAGGGAGTTAATGATTGAATTAATTCCACTTACCTTTGTGCCATCGCCTAAGACGTTTAAAATTTATCGGCACATCGTTAAAGCAATTATGGTGGGGTATTTACATAGAAGACCTTTCACTATCGATTACAACATCATGCAAAGTGAAGTTGGGAAAGGTAAAGACTATGAAATGCCAAACGCGATTAATTTATCAACGTGTATCTCGCATATCGGCATTAGTGGTGGGGGCAAAACCAAGACGATAGATAAGTGTTTGAGCTTACTGCCACAGGTTATCGAACACAATGAATATAAAGGTAATCTGTTTCGCAAGGAGCAGGTTGTTTATGTCAAGTTTGAGGCTCCCGCGACTAAAACCAAAAAGGGTTTTATCCTCAATTTTTTCTTCGCAATCGACCAGCTACTAGGCTCTAGCCATTACGAGCTTTGGAAAGGTTCCAAGGCGAATAATTCAGCTTTTGTGATTGAGGCAAAGAAAGTGGCAATGAAGTACAACATTGGCATTGTTTTCATTGATGAAATACAGCGCTGCGTCTATGACAGTAATGATGCTAAAGATGAAAACCGCTCAACACTGAATTTTATCGACGCGTTTTTTAATAGCATTGGCATTCCGATGATTGTGGCAGGCACCTATGCCTCGTGGCCTTTATTCCAAACTACCATGTCTACCTCTAGACGTATTTCATCAGGTATATCTGAGCGTTGTGATGGAATTGAGACAACTGTGTATGATCCTATTACCAAAAAACACATTGCCAATCCGTTTTGGAATTACTACGTGCAGTGCTATTACAAGCCTCACTTGCTGCGGAATCCGTTCACGTTCACTGATGAGATAACCTCAGCGTTAAATTTCTATAGTTGCGGTATTCCCGCACTATTCATTCGTCTGATAAAGCTTTGCTATGAAGAAGCGATTTACTCTGGATTAGAAACTATTTCAGTAGATCTTATTCGTGATGTCTATGCCGATCAATTTTACCTGTTGGCGGACGCACTTCATGCGTTGAGGGAAGGTGAAGTAAGCACATTTGAGGATTTGATTAAACCGCATATCAAGCTACTTAACCCTGCAAAAGCGGGTGAAGATATGAGTACAGCGGACGTTGTTGAAAAGTATTGTATTGACAGTGATGTACCTAATCCACCGGGTATGAGTGATGAAGGCGTAGTGATTGATATGCCATCGGCTAAAAGTACGTTGATACCAGCAGATGATTTTAGAAATTTATCAGGATTAAGTCGGCAGGAAATTGCTGCCAAGCTGGGTGAAGTGAAATCATGAGCAGTGTAGTACGCAAACCACAAATCAATGCATATCCGTTTGAGGGTGAGCATGTCATCAGCTTGATGGTTAGACATCATCAATATTCAGGTATTAGGCGATGGGATAACGCGACCAACCCCATCTCAAGTGATTATAAGACGGTGGTGCCACATTATGTATTGAGGCCCCTATATCGAGATGTTTACGATGCATTTTCGCCTAGCATCGACTATGAAACGTTTTTAGGAAGACACACTCTTTATCAGTATTACGCTCCATTCTTACCAGCAACACTGTTAAAACAATCTGGCGATAAGCCGTTGTTTGTTAACAATATCAATCGCGTTAAGTATGCTGCCCATTGGCGGCATTGCTCGGAGTGCGTTAAGGAGGATATGGACACTATTGGTGAAACTTACTATCACATTGAGCATCAATTAGCTGGTATGAGTTATTGCGTTAAGCATCAGACACCGTTGTTTATCGCTTGTGATAGATGTCATGATTCTGGGCGCTATCTCAATAGTATTGGTTTACCGCATGGTAGCAACTGTCCTAAGTGCGATATGGGCTACGATAACCTTGATGGTTACATGGATGATGATATCGATTGGGTATTAAGGACATCCGCAAGGCTGCTCAAACATGAGTTTCCAAACTTGAACTTGCAGCGACTGCAACGCGCCTATCGGGACTATATTGGATTAGATACGTTCACAAACGTTTCTTCACGCAAGGACACCCTAATAATTGCTGAGGCACAACGAGCGTTGGATAACTACTTTGCACCTGAGCTATATGAGCGTCTTCTGATACTTGACGGTTATCAGGGAAACCGAAAATTCCGAGAATTATTCGTGTCGTATTTAGCATACAAGGACAAATTCACGTTACCGATATGTCACTTGCTGATGATAAGGATGTTATTTGGTGAGATTGAAAATATCCCGAATTTGATGAGCTAATCAACTATGAGCTATCCAGTTTATTACCCCACACCAATTAAAGGTGAAACGGTTTTTAGCTGGGTAGCGCGTGCGCATAGTTACTCTGGTTATCCGAGCTTTCGCAACCAATCGTTAAAAGCTCTTCAGATAAAAACCGAATTAGCCAGCACCGAATTTCCTTCCTATATCGCAAAACTGGCACAAAGCTCTTGTGTGGATGAACAATGGATCGTTCAGTTCATGACCGGGATTAACTACTACCGACCTTTTCAAACCCAAGCCCAGTACCAGCAACTTCAAACTGATTTACTCAGTGGTAATACTGCCTATATGCACTCCCGTTATGGCATGGTAGCAAACCGCTTGTTAACAGAACCTGTCCTTAAATCGTGCCCTGCCTGTGTGACGTATGATGAAGCACAGCATGGATTTGCGTATTGGCATGTAATTCATCAACTGGCAGGTGTGACTTGCTGCCCTCTGCATGGCCTAAAGCTTCACTCAGAAAAACGTATACGTTCCTTTGCTGCGCAACCAGAGACTAGTGAGATTGTTGATGCCAGTATAAGTGAGTTCAACCTTTCTACTTGTATCGCAATGACGTTTATAGATGAGCCGATTTTTTATGCAAAAAGTGACTTAGTGCGCGTGCTTAAGAACCGATTATTGGAAATGGGCATGGTGACGGCCTGTGGCAATACTAGAAAGCGATTGCTGGTGCCACTGATGATTGAAGAGTTAGGAAAGCTTTCAAATTGTGCCCATTTTAAACGATTAGCGTGCGGCTTAAGGCGCGGTAGCTATCCTGCGAATCTATTTTATCAGCCGCATAACCAGTACCATCCACTGAAATACTACTTTCTTATTCACTGCTTATTTGGCTCGTGGGAAAGATTTAAAACTGCGATGGAGGCTCAACCTGCGAAAGAGCCTAAAACGCCCAAAGAGCAAGTTCAGAGTCCTTCCTCACTCATTGATAACTCACTCATCATCAAATACCTAAAAGATGGTGGTAGCATGAGAAAAATCGCAGCACAAACAGGCAAAAGTATTGCTTACATTAAAAAAGTTGCAGCTAACAACCAGATTGCAGTGGATAAGCGCCCCTCAAAGATATTTTCTGTAGATGAGCGAGATATTTGGCGCAAGCTGATGGTTGGTATCCCAACAGAAGTAATTGCTAGGGAACACGGTATTTCACAAGGTGCAGTTGAGCTGATATTGGGTAAATTCAGCGAGTTGGTAACATTGCGAAAAGCTATCCGATTGAACAAGAAAAGGCAGCAGTGCAGACAAGAAATAGACGCGTTTTGTCAGTGTCATCCTCAATGTAGGCAAAAAGAAGTAAGAGCGAATTGTGGTGCTTCTTATATATGGTTGTATAAGCATGATAAGTGTTGGTTGGAACAGCACCTACCTTCACCGATCCCGCGAGCTTTGCGATACTTAGGTAAGTAGCAGATGTACTTGAACAATCGCCTTTCGAATTTAATGCAGTTGATTGGGATGAGCTTGATTCAATTCTTCAAGTCTTCAATTTGTTGTGGGCTAAAGCCATGCCGGAGCAACTCAAAGTCTTTTAATAAAATCTGACATCTAGTGCCTTCACCTAGAGTTTGATAGATACTGCCGCTAGCGGTTTTAATTAACTGCTCATTTGTTTTTACGATCCGAGATGTACAAACGTAATCTCCTTTAGAGAATCGATGGGTCGAATCATCAACACAAATTCCCCAGAGCACATCTCCAACGAGGTCGCCTTTGTCAAAAACAGAAACTATTTGCCAGTCTTTCACGATTGTATTCATGAGTATGCCCTTATAGATAGCCATAACTCATGGTAGTTAAAAACGATTTAAAACAATACTAAAAGCATGGAGGTAATCCTGAGTTTTTGCATTAATTGTCTTAATAGTTCACGAATCCTATCTAACTTGTTATATTTAATAACAAAATTTTGATGGGGAATCGGATGTCGTTTAGGTTAAAAAAGTTCAAATTGGACGAACCAAAAATTCAAACATCTTGGGTTAGGCTTACTGACAACAATGAAAGCAATGACAACTATTTTACCGTGGTCATTGGTAATAACGGGACAGGTAAAAGTAGATTTCTGCGTGGTATTGCCACTGAATTCAGGAAAAAGGGTAAAGATCGTTATGGTCTATTTAATGAGAATGGTAGTGGTGATGAACCATCTAAATTGATTGCAATTACGACTAGTTTATCGGACAAGTTTCCACAGGAGTATAACTTCAGTCGGTTTGATAAAGAGAGTAATCTTGAAGACTACTATTGCTATTTAGGACCAAGAGGTAGAGTTGGCGGGTCTTCAAGTAGAGCACTAATGGATAGAGCCATTTCTTCATTAATGGCTAAATCGAACAATCACGATTTATATCATCAGTACAATGAAATTTTTGATTACTTGAAGTACGAGCCAGTAATTAAACTGGAATATCGTTTATCAATACCTAAGGAGTTTAACGAATTAGTTGGAGAGTTGAGTGGGGCAGAATTAAAGTCCTTTATTCGTAAGAGAAGCGAATTAAGAAGTGGAATTAGGCAGGGTACTTACAATAAATTTCTAGGATTTGATGACGAATACTGGAGTGAGCTTGCAAATGCATATACTTATGCTATCGAGAATAACTATTTAGGCGGAGGGAGAAAATTTAGTTTTGTAATAAATTTTTCATCAGAAAATATTGGAAGAAAAGGTCAAGTAATTTCTTCATCAGAATTATATAGGTATGAACTTTTTGATGATCTAAGAAAATTAGATCTAATGAAGAATATGCGAGTCAAATTGTACAAAAAAGGAGGGGGGGAGTTTGACTATACGGATGCAAGTTCTGGCGAAGCTAGTATTCTATCAACTTTGATAGGTTTGGTTCCAAACTTGGAAAATGATTGCCTTATCTTGATTGATGAGCCTGAAATTAGTCTTCACCCATCTTGGCAATATAGATATATAGAACTATTAGACAGGTTATTGAAGTCGGTTTGTGGCTGTCACGTAATCATAGCCACACATTCGCATTTCCTGATTTCAGATTTACCAAACCACAGGTCTAGTGTCGTTCACTTTAAGACATCAAAAGGGAATCATATTGATGTTGAGTATTATAAAGGTGATACGAACGGCATGTCAGCAGAGGACATTTTGCTAAATATCTTCGACTTGCCATCGACCAGAAACTATTACCTTAATGCGATTGTTACTGAGCTACTTGAGCTATTAGCGGAAGGTAAGAAAGGAAATCCACGTTATATTCAGCTTAGTCAGAAAATAAAAGAGATTAAACCGAATTTAAAATCCATTGACCCATTGTTTGATGTTATCCAAAAGTTAATTGAGTTGGGTTAATTTATGGCAGATAAAATTATTTCTCCTTATTGCTTCAGTACAGCAGAGAAAAAAGTTATCAAGGATTCATTCAAGAACCATAGTGACTGGGATAAATCTTGCTTTGATGACATAAAATCTGCATTGAAAGAAGATCTTCGTCCCAAACAAACAAACTCGTGCTGTTATTGTAAAAGAGAACTCGGCTTCGATATAAAAGAGGTCGATATCGAACATATTGTACCCAAGAGTAAATATGAAAAATTTACATTTCATCCCAAAAATTTAGCGCTCTCTTGCCCCGGATGTAACACTAATAAAAGTAACCAACCTGTTTTACATAAAGAAATCAAAATTTATCCTAGATCTGGCATTAATCTTACAATTGTTCATCCTTATTTTGATTGTTATAGCGAGCATATAGAAATTCATGATGGAGCCATTTACGAAGGATTAAGCTCTAAAGGTTGTGAAACTATAAAACTGTGTAAACTATATAGACTAAAGAAAGTGTTAGAGAAAAAAAAGGAAGCAAAATCCAAGTCGTCGCCAATCGCTCAATTAGTTTCAGACTTAGCAAATGCAAGTGATGCAGAAAAACAGCAAATCGTTGCAGCATTAGGTTTGCACACTAATCAGTTTCGGGGCAATTAGAAAAATTAACCAACTTAATTAAAATTGGTCTTAATGGGTAAATGAGTTTTTCAGTAAATTAACCATCTTAATTACAAATTATGGTTTTAAAATGTTTGATTGGTGTGAATCGAGTTAACCCACTTAATTCCGAGATCACAGGTTGATGGCTGTTAATTAAGTCTGTGACTATTTTAATTAAGTTTGTGACCGTAATTAAGATTGTGACTGACTAAGCTGTTCATAGATTTGAAAGGCGAGCCTTAAGTGCTCGCTTTTTTTATTTTGGTAAAAATTGGTAGTTAGTGTAACAAGCGAAATATTTTCACTAAATATTTATACAGAAACTGTGATAATAAACAGTTGCTGTTGGTTGGTAACAAAATTTGTAGTTTTTTATTACAGTGCAATTTTTTACAATCGGATGTAATTAATGAAATTCAATGGTTTATGTTTATTTCGTTATCAAAGTAATGAAGTTTGTTATTGATAGTTAACTAAAGAAGGCGAGCCTCTCGGGTTCGCCTTCTTTGCAGTTGCAATTGTTTAGTAAGTTATAAATGACTATATTGTTTGGTAGTCTTCAGCAACCTCACTATTAAACAGTGACTTTGCATCTGTTGCTGTGAATATAGCCTCTCGAACTTTTGGAACAGTTAAATCTAGCAGTCTGAATTGGCCTTTGTTAGTTGGATCCGCAATAGATTCAATGCGTCTAAATATACTTTTGTGATTTTCAGCATATTTAGCTAATCCACGTAATTTTGGCAATGCGTCACTTAAGTGAATGCCGTGAGGATCTACGATATCTACACCAATACTTCCATCAGGCTTTCGCACAAAGAATATGAAGTCAGGGCGCAGCAGTTTGTATTCGTCTGCCTCCATAAATGCGATGGCCAAACTGTCTTGGCTAGCTCTATCAGGATTTCTATACCAAGATTCAAAACCAGGGCGAGACATCTCAGTTTCAAGCACTTTCAGTTCCCATTGGTTTAATTCAACGGGGAATAAACCCTTATCGTCACTCATCAGGTGGCTTGAGTAGGTGGGCAAAGGTGTTTCGCTTCCATCAACCTCTAGGGCTGTTGTAGGCAGCATCCAAGCTCTAGGTTTTAGAATATCATTATCTTGAGGCTCTTTACTCATTTCTTTTATTTGTCGATACACGTCCTGGCGTTCATCGCTGAGATTTCTTATTTCTACTCGATATTTATCTAACCATTTTACCGTTAAGTCATCGGCTTCTTTATTCAGGTTCTCGGTAACTTCATGAACAAGACCTAATGCCGCTATATCTGTATGGGAATCTAGTAGCGCTTCTTCTCGGTCATAGGCATCTTCATTGTTATCGGCGAGATGTTCAGCGTATGTACGAGACAAATCTGGGCTTAGAAATCTAGCTGCCCTTTTAAATGCATCTTCAATAACGGCAAAATCAGCTTGTTCTACAAATTGATCAAAAGACATTTTCTTATCGCATAAATTAGATCGTAAGCTGACACCTTCTACAGTAAGGACTTCTTTACGTGCAGTTGATATCTCATCCTTAAAACGCACAAAAGCGGCATCAAGTACCTTATGCATTTCAGAATGCGCTTTTTTACCGGCGTCAGGTAGCAGGTTATCTTGAGCAAGTTCGTGCGCTAAAGCAGTGAGACGTTTAACAGGCTTTGCAACACGTTGAGGCAATAATTGTGAAGGTAGATTTGTAAAAGAGTTCCACACATCATCTTTTATTGATGGATTTGGCTCAAGATTAACTGGATTAATTAGTACTCTACGACCATGCATGGTTGGCTCGGAATCTGACCCTCCGCCATGCATTAGGCTGTCAGCAACGGCCTTTACGTTATTTTTATCATAGAATGGGAGTAAGCAATGAACAGCATTCAGGCGCTCATTACCTGGAATTCGCCTAGCCAACGGTGTGCGAACCATTCTTCCAAGAAGCTGTGTAATATGGGTTTTATCCTTGGCTGGTCTGAAAGAAACCATGACTTCTGCTCTTGGGCAATCCCAACCAGTGGAGATAGCATCTTTCGCAAGCAATATCTTTATTTCCTGCTCGTCTTGTACTCGCTGAGGTTCTGTATAAAAGACTGTGTGATTACCCAGTTTTAAATTAGTTCGTTCACCAAATACATGAGCTATATTACTACTTTTTAATTCAGGCCAATGCTCAAACAGCGTATCAAGTGCATTGCCAAGATCGTTTAAATTTGGCTTGTTTGGCACCTGTAGAACCATGAGAGGAACGACAGCCTTTAACCCTTCAGCTTCACAGTATGTTTGCCAAGCTTCTGTTGATTCGCGTAATTTGTCGGCACCTCTTCGAAGTAGCACAGTATCAAATTGTCCTGTTTCATCCGGTATATCAAGTACAATAGTATCTTTTAGCAAGCCAGAATCCTGTACTCGCTTAGAGTCAACTTCTACGTTTGGAAGCAAAGTTCGACCTTGAGCTACCTGCATGGCTTGGGTGAAGCGCTCCACTGTCGCAGAAATTCCCCATACAATTGGAATTGCAGGTACTGAGCCAGCCCCGTTAATAAGGCGTTTAACAACAGTTGACTTCTTACTAGCATCAGATGCAGTAGCCCCCATTCCTCGGTGAGCTTCATCGAGTACAAGGTAAAGAGTTAATTGAGAATCTTCGATGGTGTTTTTTAGTACTTCCCAAATAGTGTGGGAGCGTAAATCTGGCTTTGCTTGAGAAAGTAGATTTCCCTGTCCAGTTTTTGCTTCTTCTGCATCCGGATCGTATCCACGAACAAGCAAGCTGTTCTTGCTTAATTTTTGGGTGTTTAAAAAGTAAATTTTGCCAGGCTCAAAGCGTTCAAAACTGAACGTATTTTCTACTACCACCAAATCACTAAAGTTTAGCTTGTCTGACGCTTCTAATAACCTAAAACGTGTTTGTTCATTTAATGAAGGATCATCGCTAAACCATATGACAGTAGCTGTCGGGTCTGGCTCAAAATCAAAGTCGTCTTCACCATAAAACAGCGCCTCAAACACAGCAGCAGCCATAACTGTTTTACCTGCGCCTGTTGTCGCTGTGAGCGAAAACGCCTGAGTATCAGTATCTTCATGCCAGCGTTTTTTAGCTTTGTGTAAGTTTTTAATTACGTCAGCAACGGCTTCAGTTTGGTAATCCTTTAATGTAAATTTCACTTCTTATTCTCCATTTGCAAACTGAAAATTGTTTAGATAAGACTCATAAAGGCGAACAGGTTCAACCCCATCAGGAAGAGTGCGTGCGACAGCTTGAAAACGCCTATCATCGTTAGTCACTATGTAGGCAAGTTTACAGGTGAGGGTACTTTTGATTTTTGTTGTGAACTCGCTAGCTTTATCAAGATCGATAAGAACACCATAAGCGTGTACTACTTCCCAACCCACTGATGGGATTGCATCAATTCTTTTTCCTATGCTTCCAGCTTTCAGCCACAGCAAAGGCGCTATTCGACCAAAAGCAAGATTATGATTTACAGCTATTGGTGATTCATAAGTTAAAGTAAAGAACTCTGCATTTTCTTTGAAGCCATCGGCCATAGGAAATTCATCAGTGAATTTATAATCACCCTTAATATTTTCACCTGAGGGTGTTTTTCCGAGAATTGCAGCTTCGATCCTTGGTTTTGTTATGTAATCACAAATACCTAGAGACTCCCACTCATCATCTCCTTGTCTATAACCTTGCTTAAGCAGGTTTGTTTGTTCTTCAGCAGCTACTTCATTGTTAGTTATTGCTATACACGACCTATTACCACCGTCTTGCTTGTTCAATCGCAATATTGCATGAACAGTTGTACCTGAGCCGGAGAAAAAATCTAGAACCTTTGCCTCTTTGTTTTCTTTAACAAAGAATCTCAATATATCCTCTACATTATAAAGTGACTTAGGAAACGGGAATACTCTACCGGGTAATAGTTGTCTTAAGAGGTTCGAACCATAGCGTGATGCGTCATGAGAAGGCAAAGTCCAAATTGTTTTAGGTGTAGCTGTTTTAGCTCCTTGGATATATTCAACAATTGCACTACCTTTTTCATCGTAACCGGTAATTTTCACTTCGCCGCTTTGAATTTTATCTAATGTGCCAGATTGAAGATATTTAAAAGAGTAACGGCCACTCTTTTTATTGTATTTACCAACTTTGATAAATCCTTGCTCATTTAGCTCACTGCAAGTGTCAGCAATCGCACGCCATCGACCATCTTGACCATCAGGCCTTTTGGGTGGCCAAACAGCTCTCGTGCCCTCTGGTGGAACAAAATCACTGGGGTTTTCATCCCAATCTAGAGCTCTTCCTACGCTGTGAATTACCTCTTCTTTTATATCTACGTAAATTGGGTAGAACGCTCCAGGGCTATTTTTTCTACTGGCGTTACCACCGTATCTTGCAAAATCTGCCCAACGAACAGTTTTATCTTCGGAAACATCGTTAGCTTCTTTTTCATTCTCAATCATTGAGCGAGTCCAAGGCGTTAGCTTGGCTTCTCCAAAAGTTAAGCAATGTGTATATTCATGAACACGTGAAAACTCTCCTGTTCCAGAAGTTATTCCTTGAGGATTTATCAAAACTGACAACGATTGAATTCTAGCTTCAGGAAACACCTGCTCAAGAAGCAAAAGTAAGCGAGCATTCTCTTTTTCATCGATGGTTGCAATCAATACTGAATTTTTGGGATTGAGCAATGTTTTAGCTATTATCAACCTTCTTTCTAGAAAGGCTAGCCATTTTGAGTGACGATATAAATCTTCACTTTCTACATAATCGTTATTATATTTCCAATCTTTAGCTCCAGTGTTATATGGAGGATCAATGTAAATAGCGTCAATTTTTCCTCTATGCGTATAAGTAAGTGCCTTTAACGCATGAAAGTTCTCTCCGTTTATTACAGAGTGAAAAGGCTTGTCGCCTCCACGTTCTACTTTTCCAGTGCTTATCAGGCCGGGATAAATCTTGTCTCTAAATTCAGCGACAACCACCAAGTCTTCAATAGGTACGTCTAGATTTTCAGGTTCGGAAGCAGAAAGCTCAACTAGAGCAGCGATCCACTGTCCAGATTCTTGGCGGATAGTTTTAACTTGCCACAGGCGCTGATCGCCTTTCTTTGTCTCGCCTCTGGGCGGAAGAACACGAACTTTATCCCCTTTCCGCACTTGGCGATTAGGCAGCTCAACTGTTTCTGGACGGTGACGCTCAAAGTTCAAACCGAATGAGCGACGAGAAGATAAAGCTTTAAACTCCCTCTCTAGGTCAGCTCCCATCTGGGGGTCTTTAGCTTTAGCTTGGGCAATTAAGTCAGTAAGCCGTGACACATTTTCTCCTTTTTATCATCACGTTACCTCTTGGGTAATTAGAAAATTTGTACTGGCACAAGTGACGAAGCGAAAGTGCCAAAAAATTACAATAGAATACCTTTTTTAAAGAGATCTAGCCATCAGGTTGCAAGTTTAGTGCGGATATTTAGTCTGTTTTATGGAGTCCAATCAGCGTTGATGTGAAAGAGTATCCAATTCGATGGTAAGTTTTGCTCCCAAGGAGCAGAAGACGATAATAAAGTTAGATGTTAGCTCATTTTTGAACGCTAACTTCTGAGGATTATGGTGCTGAGCTATCTTCAATTTATGAACGGCTATTGAAATGGTTTCGATTGAAAGGAAAAGACAAGATAGTCTTAGCTTGGTATTGAATGGCCTACAAATTTCTCGCCAATCAGCCCATATTTTTAAAATTGGTCTACAGCGCTTTATTGATTTCAATTTAATGGCCGCAAGCAAGTTGCGAAGGAAGCCAGGGAAGTGATGTAAGAAGTGAATAGCGATGGAGTAATGAGTTTTTTTTGCCGTATCTCTCACCAAAAAAGCCGTTGAATTGTTCTCAAATAAGAGAATAGGCATTCTAAAAAAATTTGCAACCCCAAATTGGCTAAGTCATTGATTTTGGCTGTTCGTTTGCTCACTTTGTCACCGAAATGGCCAAAAAACTGCTTGGCAGGATTTGGCGAGAAATCTGAAATTGGTTGATAAATCAAGGGGTTATGTGAAATCGGATGCAGTGAGTTGGGGCATTAACCCGGCCACACCCTACCGCTGCGTGCTGGCCTTTAAAGTCTACTCAAAACCATCCAAAACGCGCCTTTCGTGCCGATTTCGCCACTCAAGGTGAAAACCTCGCCCATGGCGCATAATCCGAGATTATGGTGAATACGTTGAGGTTGCCTTACTCGGCCTGCTCGTGACTTGTTTGCTCCGGCTTTTGGGATGTTGGGTCGGATTATGGTCGGCACGGGCCTTTTTTCGTTGTTTGGATTGTCGACAGGGGGGCCTTGCTTACCGTCCGTGCCATGTCGTTCGCCACTTCGGCACGGTGTGGGGCTAGGAACAGGCATTTTGCACCGCTAGGCTAGATGACATCAACGGGTAAGCGTTCAAACACGGTGACGTGTTGGGCATGCTACGTCAACCACCACCATCTGAAATATACACAACGCATCCCGATGGCTGCTATACTGGTGACCTCCTTTCTCCGATAGCGAACGGTTTTAAGTGGCCATGCAGAAACGTGTTGATAGTCAGCAATCTAATGAAAAAACGGCTCGCGATGATGAGGCCGCCGCGCTGTTGGCATTAGTTGTCATCGGTGAGCAAGGGATCGCCGAGGAGCCACTGTCGTTTGACGATGTCATCGCGTGTTTGGCAGAAATGTAAATTAACCCACCCATTTGATATGGCTTCTTTACGCAAGCGTGCTCAATGGAGTCTGGTTGCACGTCACGTAAGATGGCCTCGATAGCCAGGAGCAGTGATTGATACTTTGTGTCTGAATGGCTGGTTTGTACGCAGGCTGTGTGAAAACTATTGATCACCTTTTGGTCTAAGCAGACTTTTTATATGATCAATCGGTCTTAAGTATCGGTCCTCAATTGATATCTGAATTGGTACAATAAAACTATCAAAAAATTGATATGTTTCAATCACATGTCGAGATTTATCGAAGGCCAAAGCCGAACACAAAGCACGCTGTTCCCCGAAGTTTTAGATGACTACATCCATGAAGATAATCCGATTCGTGCAGTCGATATGTTTATCAATTCATTAGATTTATCTGACTTGGGTTTTGCACGTTGCCAACCAGCCAAAACAGGTAGGCCAAGCTATTCTCCGGCAACCATGCTCAAGATTTACCTTTATGGTTATCTTAATCGCATTCAATCAAGCAGACGTTTAGAAAAAGAAACGCAGCGTAATGTCGAGTTGATGTGGCTGGTTGAGCGTCTTACCCCAGATTTTAAAACGATTGCTGATTTCAGACGTGACAACGGCAACGCGATACAACAAGTCTGTAAGCGCTTTGTGTTGATATGCCGTGAACTCAATATGTTTACGGATGCCATCGTGGCTATTGACGGCACTAAGTTCAAAGCGGTTAACAATATCGCTAAGAACTACTCACGTGGTTTGATAAAGACGTGTATCGAAACAACCGAAAAAGATATTGCCAATTATCTTATGGAGCTCGATAGAGCAGACCGCCAGTCCCGCACTGAAGACGCAGAAAAATTGAAAGGCAAGCTCGCTAAACTGCAAGCGCGTCTGGTAAGCGAGAAAACAATACAGCAAGAATTGGAAACCTTACCCGACAAACAAATCTCCTATACCGACCCCGACAGCAGGCGAATGGCACTAAAGCATAAAGGCGTATTAGTTGGCTATAATATTCAAGCGGCTGTCGACACCAAACATCACTTGATACTTGCCCATTACGTGACTAATAACCCAAGTGACAGACACCAGCTTGTCCCGATGAGCCAGCATGTGCAACAAGCGTTAGGTAAACAAGACATTACCATTCTTGCTGATAGAGGTTATGACGATAGCACGAGCTTTAAGACTGTTCATCAGGCAGGCGTTACTGCAATTGTTCCGAAGATCCGTACTTCGGCTAATCGAAAAAAAGGACTGTTTACCAAAGAAGACTTTGTCTATAACAAAGAAAAAGACGTCTATGAATGTCCTGCTGGCAAAGATATCCCGTTTAGCTTTGTTTCAACTGACAAAGGAAAACCGCTACGCGCTTACATGTCGGTCATGACCTGCAAAGGTTGTACTATGAAATCGCGGTGCACAACATCACCAGCAGGAAGACGGATCCGAAGACTCGATGATGAGGAGCATGTTGAACGCGTGGCACAAGCTTATAAAAACATGCCAAACGCAATGATATTGAGGCATCGAACCGTCGAGCATCCCTTTGGCACAATAAAGCAATGGGCAGGAACGCAACAACTACTGACAAGAACATTAAAACATGTAAAAACAGAGGTAAGTTTGCAGGTCTTGGCATACAACTTCAAAAGAATGATGAATATCATGGGCGTTAGCGGTCTCATATCTGCAATGAAGACATGAGAGTTGTGGAAACACTCATTCAAAAACTATAGTGGACTTAGAATTTCTGTATTATTCAATTTAAAAACAGCAACCATAAATATGAGTTTTCACACGGTCTGTACGTATAGCGGACATTCTATCTTTCCCATGAAAACACTGGGAATGTTTTTTGAATGGGAACGAGTATTACTATGAAATCTCAGTAATAAGCTATTGGGTGCATGTTCCGGCCCATTCCGATCATCCATTTCGGTTCAAACCGATCAGCGATTTCGGTCTAATCCGATCGCTTATTTCGGAGTTATCCGATCAAAAATGACGTTTTTCCGAAATCACTGATCGGAATCCCGAAATCTTCTTCTTTTTCTCACTAAATCAATTGGTAAGCTCAACTTCATCACTTGATTGAAGGAACGAGTTGCCATGGCGAGAAAGAGAACCGATATGAGAAAGATTAAAGACGTCCTGCGTCTCAAATTCGAAGTAGGATTAAGCCATCGAGACATCGGCCAATGTTTGAGTCTCGGCCCTTCAACCGTGAGTGAAATACTCTCGCGCTTTAAATCCAGTGATTTATCGTGGCCGTTGCCCGAAGCGCTTAACGATAAAACGCTCGAAGCTCAGTTGTATAACACTGAGCCAGTTCAGCGCCAAAAACGGCTGCCTGACTTCATGCTTATGCAGCAAGAGTTGAAGCGCAAAGGCATGACTAAGCTGTTACTGTGGGAAGAGTATTGCGCCGAAGATAGTGCGTCAGCTTATGGT
>NZ_JAAAWN010000029.1 GCF_010500865.1 Alteromonas profundi | reverse complement strand
TCCTTCAGACCCTGCCGTTAGCCAACAACGCCCTTGCCATTCGGATTATCTTCCCCTCAGTCAGGGTGATTCAGGTTTCTTCCAACCTGACGGGTTTGCCAGCTTCGCTGGGCAAACAAAAAAGCCGGCGCTTTTTAAGAGGCCGGCTTTTCATTATTACGTTTAACTTATGCGTCGTAAGGATGACGCATAATTATAGTTTCGTTGCGATCAGGGCCGGTAGAAACAATATCTACAGGTACGCCTGTTAGATGCTCAAGACGCTGAATATAATCTTTAGCCGCCTGTGGTAGCGCATCAAATGAAGTGACACCAAAGGTATTGTCACTCCAACCTGGCATTTCTTCATAAACCGGCGTTATCTTGTCATAACCATCAGCTGCCATAGGAGGCACATCTTTAACATTACCTTCAGCATCTTTATAGCCCACACAAATCTGTAAGCTATCTAAGCCATCAAGTACGTCAAGCTTGGTTAAGCAAAAACCGGTAATAGAGTTAATCTGCACTGCGCGTTTCATCGCAACCGCGTCAAACCAACCGGTACGACGTTTACGCCCTGTAGTAGCACCAAACTCGTGACCTTTAACACCAAGATGTTGACCAACATCGCAACCGAGTTCTGTCGGGAATGGGCCTGAACCTACGCGAGTCGTGTATGCTTTTACAATACCTAACACGTAATCTAATTTTAGCGGGCCAAAACCTGCACCTGTGGCAACGCCACCTACGGTAGTATTTGACGATGTAACATAAGGGTATGTACCGTGGTCGATATCTAGTAAGGTACCTTGGGCACCTTCAAACATGATAGGGATACCCGCTTTATCGGCTTTATCCAGTTCGTCGGTCACATCGACAACCATGGCTTTAAGAATATCAGCCACTTCCATTGCGCCTTTCAACGTTTCGTCAAAGTCCACCGCTTCTTCACCATAATATTGAGTTAGGGTGAAGTTATGTACATCCAATACTTCCTTTAGCTTGGCTGCAAAATCTTCTGCATGGAATAAGTCGCCTACACGTAAGCCGCGGCGCGCCACTTTATCTTCGTAAGCCGGACCGATTCCGCGGCCTGTAGTGCCAATGGCTTTATCGCCACGCGCTTTCTCACGTGCTACATCAAGTGCAATGTGATAGGGAAGAATAAGCGGACAAGCTTCACTAATTTTTAAACGCTCACGCACGGGAACCCCACGCTTTTCAAGCATGGTAATCTCTGTCATTAATGCGTCAGGGCTTAATACAACACCATTACCAATAATACAGGTAACATTGTCACGAAGAATGCCTGAAGGAATTAAGTGCAGTACGGTTTTTTCGCCGTCAATTACAAGAGTGTGACCCGCATTGTGCCCGCCTTGATAGCGAACCACGTATTTTGCGCGATCAGTGAGTAGGTCTACGACCTTGCCTTTACCCTCGTCACCCCATTGAGTGCCGAGTACCACAACGTTCTTTGCCATGAATCATATGTGTAAGAAAATTAGGCGGGGATTCTACAAAATTATGCGCAGATGATCATCTGTTTTTCGCACAAAAATACGTCAATCAAGCAGATCTGACCATTTGGCCAACCAACCTTAAGTTGAATATAGTTTGTAATACGCTGTTTTAATTACACAATACTTGCTCTACTAAAGTTTAATTCAGCTCGCATAGTAAAAAGCGATAACGCCAATTACAACCAAAATTCCGCCCATGCGTCGTAGGGAATTGCTTGGTTGCTGACTTAGGTGGAATAAATACGCCCGCCAGCGGCGGGGAAACAACAGCGGCCCTACTCCCTCAATAATAAGTACTAACGCTAACGCTGGCCATAACCATTCCATCATCTACGCGGTCCTATCCGTTTTTGCCATCATCGCGATGGCTGAAAGGTCGATACTCTCACAGGTATGGTACAGCCCAAACCCGAACCTAAGTTTATTACCCCGATGGTCGGTTAAAAGCCCTTGCTGCTTTAATTCATTGGCGATCCGCTGGGTTTGTTGCACATCAGGTAGCGTAAACGCCAGAAAATGCCCTCTAACACTTGGTTTTTCTACCACTAAGGCGTCGCTGTTTAACAGCGGGTGTTCGCATTGGTCGAGTTTGTGTAGAAAATCGGCTTGCAACGCCATAACGTAACGATTGATTTTACTTACTGTTAATTGCTCTTGTTCAAACAGCCGCAATACTGCTCTTAGGCGATAAAGCGCCGTAAAGTCCATAGTAGCACCCGCGAAGCGCATTCCGTCTTGACTGTATTGAACCTGCTGCGCGCGAGGTTTATCGAGCGCACCAAATTCGGCAAACCACCCTGTATAGGCTGGCCGTAACCGACAGTTAGGAGGGACATGCATAAAGCACGCGCCTTCTCCACCTTGGGCGTATTTATAGGCGCCAGCTAAATAGAACACACGATGGGCGATAGAGGACAAATCGGTAGACTTAGCCATAAACCCATGATAACCATCAATAACAATACGCGTATCATCGTTGGTAACGCTCTCAACTATACTGCTGAGGTCATCTACTACAAAGCCTGAATTAAAGAACACTTGGCTAAAGAACACCAAATCTGGGCTGTGTTCTTTTATTGCTTGAGTAAAACGCTGATTAAAAGTAGCAAAGGGTTCACTGGCCACAACCACAAGATTTACTCGTTTATCTTCATGTAAGCGGCTAACTTGGCGCTGAAAGCTGTGGAACTCAGAGTCGGTAGTTACTACTGTAAAGGGTTCTTTTTCCCTTAGCGTACTCATTACGCGGTACAGTAATTCGTGGGTGTTAGAGGCAAACACAATTTGCTGTGGATGCCCAGTGTTAAGCGTATCACTAATACGCTGCTGTAACTCAGGCACCAATGTGGCAAAGAAATACGACCACTTCTCATCTACGTATTTAGCGCTGTCATCCCAATACTCACACATAGCCTGGCGCGTGCAATCAGGCCAAAAATAGTGGCTGTGACAGGCATAATGCTGCTTAGGCGCAGTAGCTTGTAGAAAACCTTGATATAAGTGCTGGTATGCCATGACAGTCCTCGTAGGGGCATTGATTTTACATTGTTACAGTAGCAAAGGCCGAAAGTTAGCTAAATAGACAGCCTAATATTTCCCGTCGCTGAGTGTAAATAACAATTTCCCTTATAAATTCGCGACTTTTCCCCTTTCTCTGCTATACATAATTAAACGGTGTGCAAATTCGTGGGTTTGGTAAGTAAGGAAGTTTACGCTATGCGCTTTCCTCATTATGGAAACTACACCTTGGATATTTCAGGGAACGTGTTAGAAGTGTTTGCAACAGGTGCATGGAATTTAAAAACAGCACACATGTTTGTTGAAGAGATGCACGAGCTTACGCTTCGGTTTAAGGATAAACCATGGGCAGCCCTGATGGATGGTCGAAGGTGGGTTTTATCTACATCTGAGTGCCAGCAATGCTTAACCGAAGCGATTAAAGTAAATATTTCAAACGGGTTACGGTGTTCGGCTTACGTGCTAGATAGTGGCATGGTTAAACGTGCGCAGCTAGAGCACACACACCCCGCGAAAGATCATAGTTTTGCCCTACGGGGTTACGAAAGGGCCTACTTTACCCACTACTTTGAAGGTTTAAACTATCTGCACCAGCACGGCTTCTCACCTATAAAAGAAATAGGCGATAAGGGCTAGGCACTACGAGGTATAGACAAGGGTAAGGGCGCAAAAAATTCGCCCTTACCTTATGCGTTATTGCTTATTTTTGCCACTGAGTGCGGGTTTAATAAAGTAGCCCATACACTTTTCGGCGGTATTGAGATTTAAGGGGGTCACCATCTGCGAGTGCGCCAATCATATCGAGCATAATCTTACGCGCATCGCCAAAACTAAGTTCTTGTTTTAGTACGCTGTATAATAAAGGCAGCGCTTCATCACTTTTATTTGCTTGCTGCAGTTGTACGGCTAAATCAACCTTTAGTTGTAAGTCGTCAGGGTTGGCTTCTATTGCCGCTTGCAACTGACGAATTTCTGGTGTGTCAGCCGCTTGTTCTGCCAATTCAATTTTCCCTGCCAGTGTTTGGTAGCGTGCATCTTGGTCTACCAGCTTTATTTCTGACAATAACGCTTTCGCTTGCGCCATAGAGCCTGTCTCTATGTAGCAATCAATCAACATATATTTAGCGTCGATATTGTCAGCGTTTATCGCTAAAGCCTGTTTCGCTTCTGGTAGCGCTGCTGCGTAGTCGCCTTGTTGAATGGCCTTGCCCGCCGCCGCTAAATGCTCTGACTCAGGATTAGGTAAATACTTAGCTAATATCTCACGAATTTGCGCTTCTGGCTGCACTCCGGCAAAGCCATCAACAGGCTGTCCATTTTGCACAACCATGACAGTCGGTAGACTACGAATACCAAACTGGGCCGCAACTTCTTGCTGCGCTTCACAATCAACTTTAGCCAGTATTAGGTGTTGGGCGTGTTCCGCAGCCAATTTTTCCAAAATTGGCATAAGATCTTTGCACTGATCGCACCATTGCGCCCAGAATCCGATAAGGACAATCTTCTCCTGCGATGCTTGTACGATAATTTGTTGAAAGTTCTCTACAGTAATATCAACGATAGTTGCCGAATGATTTGCAACGAGATTATCCATAACGTTTAGCCCTTTACGGTTAAATTTTTAGAACAAGAATATGGGGTAGCTATTTAGAAAAAACAACCTCTTTGTTAGATACCTGCTCGGTTCTAAAGCATACTTGTGAAATTAATGTTAAATTAAAATACTCAACGATGGAGAAGAGCATGAATATAGACGCACAAACACAAACTCATTTTGATTCGTTTGCCGAATTTTACCCCTACTACCTAAGCGAACACGCGAACCTACGTTGCCGCCAGCTTCACTTTGTGGGCTCATGGCTAGTACTTGCAGTTATCCTCGCTAGCATAGTAACAGGAAGCTGGGCATTACTATGGTTTATTCCTGTCGTAGGTTATGGCTTTGCCTGGATAGGCCACTTCTTTTTTGAAAAAAACCGACCAGCGACTTTCCGCCATCCCTTGTATAGCTTACTTGGTGATTGGGTAATGTTTAAAGACATACTTACAGGCAAGATAGCGCTGACAGCAAAAAAAGCGTGAGTTTATTTACGTCGTACAAGAGAAGTTTTATAGCGAACATTAAGGTAGAAAAAGTGCATATGCCAAGGCTTCCTCTTTATGTACTGCGCTTATTTACCTTAAAAAGCGCAGTACATAACATTAAACAGCCTCGCTGTTATGCGTTTTTTATGCCCTTTGTTACTGGGCTGGGGTAAGCTTTAATACTTTCCCTTCGGGCGCATCGGTAAGCACATAAATAGCTCCCTTAGGCCCTACTTCCACATCGCGTATGCGTGCGCTACTGTCGCGCAGATATTCATGCTGATTACCTGGCGCGTCGTCTGCCACTTCAATTCGTCTTAAATGAGTAAACTTTAGTGAGCCGACTAACAGGTCGCCTTGCCATTGGGGAAACATGTCGCCGTAGTAGAATGTCATGCCACTTGGCGCTATTGAAGGATCCCAGTAAAGCCAAGGTTGTTCCATGTCTTTCATATGGGTTTTGTCACTAATAACCTCACCACTGTAATCAATACCATAAGTAATAGTAGGCCAACCATAGTTTGCCCCTTTTTTAAGAATATTGACTTCATCTCCCCCTTTTGGCCCGTGTTCCATTGCCCACATGGCACCAGTTTCAGGATGCATAGTAATGCCCTGAACGTTACGGTGCCCATAACTATATACTTCAGGTGCGGTACCGTCAGTAAAGGGGTTATCTTCAGGAACACTGCCATCTTTATTAATGCGCACTATGGTGCCGAAGTGGTTTCCAGGGTTTTGCGCTTCTTTCATATATTTGTAGCGGTCGCCCAAGGTTACAAACAGGGCTTCATTTTGATCAAAGGCTAGACGACAGCCAAAATGGAAACCGTTGTCTATTAGCGGCGAGGCAGTAAAAATAACCTCTACATCCGCTAGTGCGTTATCGGTAAGTGTTGCTTTAGCTACGCTACTACTGCTCCCTCCGTCACCGGGTTGACTGAAGCAAAAATACAGGGTGTTATTTGAAGCAAAATCTGGGTCTACTGCGATATCTAGCATACCGCCTTGGTTATTAGCGACAACCTCTGGAACGTTGGCTAAACGGTCAGATAAAACTCCATCCGCAGAGAGAATACGTATGCCGCCGGGGCGTTCGGTGACGAGCATATCGCCATTGGGCATAAATGCCATGCCCCAAGGATGGGCCAAGCCTTCTGCGAGTGTGGTTGTGGTAAATAGACTATCATTTTCTTGCGATAACACTGGCTGGTAGAGCCCAGCCAGCGTTAGACTACATAATGTAAGTAGTTTAGTTGCTGTACGTGTCATCTCGCGTCTTTCCCATATCAGTTAAATGTCACTCGCTTGACGTGATCTGGGCTGCCTGTAAAGATGCACGCCTTAGCGTAGCAGTTAGCGAGGAAGCATTGCTCGCAGCATCCACGCTGTTTTTTCATGCACACGCATGCGATCGCCAATAAGTGCAGCGGATGATTCATCATCTGCATCTTGTGCTAGTTTTAGCGAGTCACGGCACGTTTTCACCACTTGCTCATGCCCGTGGGTTAGTAATGCCACCATTTCGTGCGCTTCTGGTACCCCTTCCACCTCATCGATAGCACTAAGTTCAGCAAATGCCTTATAAGTACCCGGGGCAGCAACGCCTAACGTACGAATACGTTCAGCAATCTCATCTACCGCTTCGGCAAGTTCCGTATAGTGCTCTTCGAACATCAGGTGTAATTCGCGAAACTGAGGTCCTTCCACATTCCAGTGAAAATTGTGGGTTTGAAGGTAAAGCGTATAAGAGTCAGCCAGTATTTTTTTAAGGCCTTCTGCCACCGCACCACGATCGTGTTCTGAAATACCAATATCAATATTTTTCATTTATCACTCCTTTGTCTCACATTCTGTTCAACTGCATATTCATCAGGTAAAAAGAAAACAAATTAACTTTATTAATAATACTCTACTACGGCGAGGTTAGTTTATTCTTTCTCACAATTAACCTCATAGGATTAATCGATTACTGCCTTTAGCATACATAACTAGTGATGATGGTTGCCCTCGCCCTTTGAAGATTTCACTGGCAGTATAAGCACTATGGGCTCATGCTGTTCAAGGTGGAGGGTAAGCTCAACGTCTTCACCTGCCTCTAAGCCATTAGCCAAGCCTATTAACATGACATGGTAGCCGCCAGGCATAAATTCAACGATATCATGTGCATTAATTGTAATACCCTCTTTTATTTGGCGCATTTGCATCATGTCATTTTGCATTTCACTCGTATGCATTTGCGCATCACTGGCCACGGCGCTATCCACGCTTACACGAGCTAACCTAACATCCACGCCGCTGGCATTGTGTATAGTAAAGTACACTGCGGCTGTTTTGGCCATAGGAAAAGTGGCTCGTACATAGCCATCGCTGACAGTAATGTCGGGGGTTGATTGCGGGGTACACCCTAATAAAGTAAACCCAATCAATGTTGCAGCTAGCCATTGTGATAGAAATTGAAATTTAGGCATGTGGAAACTCCCAATAATAGATGGAAGTTAGTGTACGGGAGGAAACAGCAATAAAAAAGGAAAATGGTGCCGACTGCCGGAATCGAACTGGCGACCTACTGATTACAAGTCAGTTGCTCTACCAACTGAGCTAAGTCGGCACACTAGGAGTCCGCTGCGTTAACAGCGGACGCGTATTCTATAGCGAAGGGGGTGTTTGTCAACCTTTTAATCGGTTGGCTTCTTCGGTTAGTTTCGGAAAGTATTCTAACGGAAGAAACTGGCTTAAAGCGGTAAGCTTTTCGCCCAATGCATTGTAGCTTGGAGCCGTAACGTTGATGTGCCCCATTTTACGTTTTTCGCGCACCGATTTGCCATACCAATGAAGGTGGCTGCCATCAATGCTTAGTAGCTCTCGTGAAAAGCTACCACACCCAATAATGTTTACCATTGCGCTTGGCCCAATAGCACTTGTGTCACCTAAGGGTAAGCCGCATACCGCGCGTAAATGGTTTTCAAATTGACTGGTCACCGAGCCCGATTGTGTCCAGTGCCCGGAATTGTGGACCCGTGGCGCAAGTTCATTGACCAATAACTTATCACCGCACTGAAATAACTCTACCGCGAGCACGCCCACGTAATCCATGCCTTCTGCTAGCGTAACGAAAATGTCGTGAGCCTGTGTTTGAAGTGCTTCATTTACCTCTGTGGCGGGGGCAACTGAAACATGCAATTGGCCTTGATGGTGGAGGTTTTCAGCAAGGGGGTAAGTGCGAATTTCGCCTTGTTTATTGCGCACACCTATTAACGATAGCTCCCGGTCAAAGTCGACCATTTTTTCTACCACTAAAGGCACGACTTCAAGGTTCAAGCTGGCCAAACTTTTCTTTAGGCTAGGAAGCTCACTTTCATCGGTAAGACGCCACTGACCGTAACCGTCGTAACCATCGCGGCTGGCTTTTAGAATAAGTCTGCTACCTAGCTCAGTAATACATGCATCAAGGTCATCTAGCTGGGTAACAATGCGGTGCATACAGTTGGCCACGCCCATTGATTGTAAAAGCTTTTTCTCACGCACCCTATCGGCACCCACAAGAATACTGGCAATATCGGGCATAAGTTTGCCCGTTTTCGCAGCTTCGTCGAGTAATCGTTCAGGCACGTGCTCAAACTCAACGGTAAGCGCATCGGCACTTTCCAGCGCTTGCGATAAGCTAGTGTCTAAGGGGGTTTTGCTTACAGGGTGTACAACAGTATCTGTGTTAACGTCTACCGCCTGAACGTCAATGCCCAATGGCGCCCCCGCTAAATACATCATTTGTGCGAGTTGGCCTGAACCATAAACCACCACACTCATTCGTCTAACTCCAAGGTGTTACTTGACGCTAATACAGTGTCGGTCTGTTTTTGCCTAAAGGCGATAATAGCATCACGTACGGCTTCATCCTGTAACGCTACTACTTGTGCAGCCAACAAGCCTGCGTTGGCTGCGCCCGCTTCACCTATGGCTAACGTACCTACCGCCACGCCTTTTGGCATTTGTACGATAGACAATAACGAATCTAAACCGCTCAACGCTTTTGACTGAACAGGGCAACCAAATACGGGCAAATGAGTATGCGCCGCTATCATGCCCGGTAAGTGGGCAGCCCCACCAGCGCCGGCGATAATCGCACTGTAACCTTGCGCAGCCGCTTCCTCCGCAAAGGTAACCAGTAAATTGGGGGTTCTATGGGCGGAAACTACTTTCGCTTCGAACTCGACACCAAACGACTTCAGCATTTTTGCGGCCTGTTGCATGGTAGGCCAGTCTGAAGTTGAACCCATGACTATCGCGACTTTTGCCATCTAGAAATCCTCAGGGAGTAATAAATTGGATACGCTGGAAAAGCTCGCGATTGTAGCCTAATTTAAAGCTAAATCCCACTGATAAGCCGTAAGTGATCTATCGGAACTCGGCGGTACGTATTAACGAAAAGTAATATAAACAGTAAAACCCAATAAATCTTTACCTCTAAAAAAGTAGGTTTTTAGGTTATTGCATGGCGCTTGGGTCGGTGAAAGGAGTGCGAAACCATGTCAGAACAGCATAAGCCTGATGCATTAGATGAAGTACTAGTGGAAGTCCAAGAGGTCGTATCCGACTTTTTAAATCGAGAGGCGGCACCGGGCATCTTACTTATGGTGGCAACGGTTCTCGCGCTTGTCATAGCAAACTCCCCCCTTAACCCCCTATACGAACAATTCGTTAGCCTACCGGTGCAAATATCGGCGGGTACATGGGCGATTGATAAGCCCCTATTACTGTGGATAAATGATGGCTTAATGGCAATATTCTTTTTTCACGTGGGACTAGAGTTAAAAAGAGAGGTGTGTGAAGGCGAACTTGCCAACCCGAAAGACATCGTCTTACCCGCCGCCGGTGCAGTGGGCGGTATGATATTACCCGCTATTATTTATGTTGGTATTAACTGGGGCAACCCTGCCGCTATGGCCGGCTGGGCGATACCCGCGGCCACCGATATCGCCTTTGCTCTAGGCGTACTGGCACTGCTAGGAAGTCGGGTTCCTGCCAGCTTGAAGGTATTTTTAGTCACCTTGGCCATTATTGACGACATTGGGGCCATCGTTATTATCGCGCTTTTCTACACTAACCATATTACCGCTGGCGCACTATTTGTAGCAGCCGGCTGCTTGGTAGTTTTGTGGGAAATGAACCGTAGAAATGTGGTAGACCTCCCCCCCTATATTCTAGTGGGGCTTTTATTGTGGGTGGCTATGCTCAAATCGGGCGTACACGCTACGTTGGCGGGGGTAGTATTGGCCGCATTCATTCCTATGCGTGACCCTAAGCAACAAACCTACTCTCCCGTTACCCATTTAGAACACAGCCTCAATGGTACCGTTAGCTTTGCCATTTTGCCCCTTTTTGCCTTTGTGAATGCGGGGATTAACTTTTCGAATATTAGTCCTGAAGGTATTTTTCATCCTGTGACCTTTGGTATCTTTTTAGGCCTTGTATTAGGTAAACAGGTAGGGGTATTTGGTTTTTGCTACCTAATGGTAAAACTAAAACTTGCGAGCCTGCCAAGAGACCTTAATTTAAAGCATATTTATGGCTGTGCAATGCTATGCGGGGTAGGTTTCACCATGAGCTTATTTATTGGCGGGCTCGCTTTTCAGGAAACCGGTATTAACCAAATGTTTGATGAGCGAGTGGGGATCCTTGCAGGTTCATTAGTGTCGGCTATTTTAGGCTACTTGGCCTTGTATTTTATTGGTAGCCCCTCCGATCCAGACACTAAGCCAGTGGCGCCTAATGCCTCTAAGTTAACTGGTAATACTGTGGAATAAGCAGAGACCAAGACCGAAATGCAGTAAACCAAGTTCGGGTTACATCATCAACTCCCGTCTGCAAAGGTATATCTGGGAGACGGGTTATGGGAGAGATCCTTTTTTCAACGACCTACCTGTAGCGGCTCTTTTAATAGTTCCCCCCGCTAGCGTCGCGCTAAAGGGGGTACACAGAGTATAATTCTCTTTATACTAACTTTCGGGCGCATCTAACAAGTAATCGCTTAGCTCAACCCTATGATATTCGGGAGAAGCATCAAAAAAAGTATTGAGCAAGTTCATATGGCCCGCGCCATATATAACCACCACTCTATCACCTGGCTTTGCCCCTATACGCTGTATATTTCGAAAAATACGAAGATTCCGGTTAAACCAACGACCCGTTTCAAAGTCTACACCAAAATAGTCTCCTTCCTTAAATTCATACTTAAAGTGTCCTATCAAGTAATTTCCTAATGAATCTTGGATACGCTGGGGATCATTTAATGCCAGTAATTCTGCTGCAATTCCTTCGCTTTTATATAGGGGGTTAGTAGGTGTATAGCGTAAATGTGTATCGGGGTTATTTTTATAGAATTCTGCGAACGATCGCGTCTTTTCTTCATCTTTTATCGCTAATTCAACATTTTCATAATTACTTCCCCAAGCATCCACCGCATAGATTTGGTTAAGGTCATTGGTATTGGCAAGCCTAAAGCCAAGTTGATAGACCTCTGAGCGTGGTAGGGAAAATGTTCCTCTTTTGTATTGCTGATAACTTTCTTGTAGACCTTCACGCTTGGCATAGGCGTGTTCAACCACCACGTGAGTAGGATTAAAATTCGATAGCTGCGTAACTATGGCATCTAATTGCTGCTGGTATTTATCCTCTGTTACATCAATTTGCTCGCCTTTTTCAATTTTGACTACATCTAAGTTAGGAAAATTGAAATGAAAAGTCCCCACTGTGAGTACATCTATCGTCTGCGCGGAAACGAATGAAGAAAATAAGAAGGTAGAAATTAGGGCGCTTAATTTATAAATCATAGTACCAATATATTTGCTAAATTTTAGCGGCATTATAGAGTCCTGTAGTTCAAAGCGAAAAACAGATAAGTAACTATTTGTTTCAATAAAATACGAGTCAAAATAGACATAAGGGCATCTTCAAAGCTACGAGATAACGTTAGGCCTAACACCTTCTGATATCCGCGTTAATATCAGACCAACGTAAAGCTAAATGAAAAAGACGGACACGGGGAACGCCCAACAAATGTAAATAAAATGTCAAAAAACCTTACACTAAAGTATAACAAGAGGAATTAAGTGGTTGATTTTTAGTATTTTTATTTATTGGTCTAATTTGTGCTTTTGAAGGCTGTGGCGAGAAGAACTCCACATATCTCCTCATAAAAAGGATAGCCTGATGAAAAATACAATAAAATATCTATTGCTTACCGGTTGCTTTATGCTGCCTACCATTGCCTCTGCAGGACTAGTTACAAATACGTTTGACTCACCTGATCTTTCTGCATGGCAGACCGATAGGTGCGCCCCCGATAACGTAGCAGTTACCGGAGGTGAATTGGTCTTAACCATAGACGCGCAATCGTCTTGTCTAACTCAAATCGGTTTTTACCATACCCAAGGTATAAAATTGGACATTGGTGAAGCCAACTTCCTGTCGGTAGACATGTACGTGGACAGCGCTTGGACCGATCAAGCACGTTTCGCGGGAATTTGGGGCGTTTTATATGACAGCAATGACACGATTTCAAATTACCCAATACTCGAATTTCAACTGCCAGACTTAACATCCGCAGCAAATGGTGGCTTTGATGTATGGGATAGCGTTCACGGAGGCTGGCTTGATCTATTAGCAACGGTATTTAACTTAGATGGATGGAACACACTGAGCATGTCGCTAATGGACGGATTTGTAACATATACGGTAAATGGAAATGTGTTAGCCAGGGTGGCTGACACGGATAGTGCCTACATTGGCGAGGTGATCCTAAACGCCAAAAACGAAGAGGCGGGTTACACCGTTCGATATGACAACCTTACTTATAACACCATACCTGTGTCAGAACCTGCAATGTACATGGTACTGCCGCTTATTTTAGCGGGGCTTGCAGCGCGCCGAAAACTGACATTGCAGTAATGTTGAAACGCCGCTTTACTGCGGCGTTTTCTAACGCCACTCACTTTCGTCTACGTTCTTTTCCTATTCCGCTATAGTCAATAATCACGAAAATAAATATTGGCTTTATTGCAATTTATTGAGAGGCGCGCTTTACTGGTAAGACCAGAAGAATTTAGGTTTTTACTTATGCCGAGCAATATTGCGGTTAAAGATATTTGTATTGTTTGTAAGGATGATTTCCCACTAGCCGCCAGTCTATATACTCCCTCGACACCTGTTAAAGGGGCGATCATGGTTGGGCCTGCCACCGGCATAAAGCGTCAATTTTACAGTGCGTTCGCTACTTATTTAACCCATCAAGGCTTTGCAGTTATTACCTTTGACAACCGAGGTATAGGTGAGTCTTGCAGTAAAAACGTAAAAACCTGTGAGGCATCGCTCGTTTCGTGGGGTAGTCAAGATATGCCTGCTGTGCTTGAAACACTTAAGTCACAGTTTCCTAATGTTCCTTATTTTTTAATGGGTCATAGTGCCGGCGGCCAGTTACTCGGCCTTATGTATAACGTACATGACCTAACCGCGTTTTGTAACTTTGGAAGCTCTTCGGGAAGTTTACGGAACATGCGTAAGCGCTATTTATTAAAAGCACACTTTTTTATGAATTTTTATATTCCCCTTAGCAACCTTATTTTTGGTCATACTAAGTCGCAATGGGTAGGTATGGGTGAACCTTTGCCTAAAAAAGTCGCGCGCCAATGGCAAAAGTGGTGTAACGGCAAAGGCTACGTGAAAACAGGTTTTGGCAGTGATATTCAGCAGCACTATTACAACAATATACAATTACCCTCTAAATGGTTACTGGCTAGCGACGACGATATTGCTAACCTTCACAATGTACACGACATGATAAGTGTTTTCCCCAACATAAAAGCTGAAGTAGAAGAGTTAGAGCCGCGGGACCATGATGTAAGAGAAATTGGCCACATGCGGTTCTTCTCTCGAAAGTGTCAACATCTGTGGCCAAAAGTAACTGATTACTTTATTCGCTATAGTTAGAGCTTTTACTGACAATTTACTAGGGTATAAATCATCCCGGTATCTGCTGGGATACCGCCTTGGCAATGTACGGGAAAATCATTACTTAAAGCAGCTAAACCTTTTTGCTCCTGTACCTTAAGCCATGTGCTACTCCACGCCATTGCGTTGAATATAAATTCGGCACTAAGTTTTTGGTATGCCCCCGCACCTATGTCACGCATTCTTTGCTGAATATGAGCCGGGGCAAAGAAAAACTCATCTTCGCCATCACTTGCGATGGCATCTTGCCAGTGGGTTAAGCCCACATTGATATAGCGAGTGAGATGATCGCCCAAAATACTTTTAAGGTTTTGCTTTACTGTCGCGTTACCCGACATGTCGATAATTATGGTTGGCTTTAGCGCTATTTCGTCTAGCCGATCATAGCCTAAAACCTCACTATAAATGTTCAAAGATTCCAGAGTATCAATTCTATTTGGCGAAGTTATGCCAATGGCTGGGTTATCACTTTCTTTAAGTGCATAAGCCAAACCTAAACTTGTCTTGCTAGATGCACTAAGTATTAGTACCTGTTGCCGTTTTATAGTATCTATACCCTCAACGACTTCTGCTAAACAAAACGACGTTGCATAGAGGGGCCAAAGCAGCATTTGCATACTTTCTTGCGTTTTCTGCTTTGCTTGCTCACTCGCGTTTACGTCATTTGAAAGCGTAGGCAACGGCCGGTAAATATTATACCCTTGAGGGAGAGATTGCCGGTGGCTACTAGTGTCAATTAGGTTAGTGTTACTTAGCGATATATCACTCATCACAAGATGACTAGCGGGGGGAAAATACCCAAAATATCGGCTTCCTATAGGTACGTCATCGCTGTTAGAACGAACTACACGCCCTACCCCCCATACGGGTATCACGCCCCAATTACTCTCTTTTGACGCGCCTATCGCAGGGAAAAACTCCCAGTACCCAAGCTTTTCGCCCACCATGTAGTAAGTTAGATTATTCGCCGTAAAAGCAAATCGCTCTACTTCGAACACGATATGGCCTTCGGGTGTCACGTTTTTATCTGAGATCGCCACTCGGTATTCTTCTATATTCGTTTTATCTACCTGAAACTGTTGCATCCGTATTTACCTATTCAATTATAATTGGCCTGTCGCTTTAAGCTCATGCATATAACCCATAAGTTTTTGCATCGCCGGTGCTGCCGCGCCCTTTAAGCGGCCTAGCACTTGTAACTTTTCAATGTCATCTTTCGCCACGTTATGAACAATACGAGAAAAACCATCAAGGCGGCAGTCATGTATCCAGCGTCTTAATTCCTCATCTTCGCTCCACACCTTCATGTTTCTTAGCATGGCGGCTGTCATCGGTAACCAATCAATATCACGGTTAGGTAATGGCACCACTTGGGTTAAATATTGCTTTTGCTTCTCGTCGGTATACGCCGCTTCTACATGCGCTATAAGTGCGGCGCTAAACACTGGCTGATAAGCGCGTACTGTCTGCGGGGTGATAGTTTCGCCGTTAAATACAGGCTTAATGGTGAGGTTAGTGAGCGCCGATGCAGAACAATCTATAACTAGGGCATTATCTGGCATGTTCCAACAGGCGCCGTCAAACTCTAACGCTTCTTTGGAAATATGCTTTACCCGCCCCTGTCTTATTACAGAAGATAAGGTACGTAGCGCTTCTAACTCTCGTTCGCTGACTGTTGCACCATGAAACATGCTAGGGCGGACCGATTCATCTATACGTAACAGCACACCGCTTGCGGCTAACTTATCAAACATATCTTCAATAGATTGGGAACCGGCGATGGCCTCCATTTGGTTGGCCTGCGCCCCTATGGTATTAAAGAAAAAATCATCTAAGGGCTGGGTATTTTTACGGTTTAACAGCCACGCGTCCCGGGAGATTACCCAATGAATATTAGCCGGCGCCACGCGATTTTCCAGTAGCCATAAGCAGGTGTCGATACCTGTTTTTCCGCCCCCAATGACTACGTAATTGTCGTAATGGGCTATATGTTGAGTAACCGTATTAACCGGGGTAAAAGCAACATCATCATCGCGCGTAAAGCTAGGAGTATGTGTCAATGGGATACTGGTATTCAAATAGGTAGCATCTACAATTTTTTTCTTAATCCTAACCTCATAATTTTTTCCGTTAACAAGTGATGAAAATTGTTTGCTACCTTTGTATTCGCACAAGGGAAAGTACTGCACTCGCCCACTCGGTAAAAAGGTTTCGTTCATAACGGCATCAAAATAAGCACTCACTTCTTGCCCCGATGCTAAGCCCATTAACCCTTCATTCAAGCCACATTTATCGATAACACCGCGATTTAATTCTCGTGAACAGACACCATAGAACGCGGAAGGCTGGTGCAAGGTGACAAATGGATAGGCTAAATTCCAGTGCCCGCCGGGTTTAGCATATTTATCGACTATAACAATAGTGGCGTCAGTTTCGTGAAGTAATACATCGGCAAAGGCCATTCCTACCGCGCCTGATCCCACAACTAAATAATCGCAAGTTAAATGCTCAGTTTTCATATATAGTGTCCTTAAATTTACCCTGCGGGCAGGCAGGAAATGAAACATTCAATTAATATAACAGCGTTATAATCAACCTTACATAACGGTGTTATATTATGCAACATGTAAATGATGTGTTAATGAAAAAAGATACGCGACAGAAAATATTATCTGCGGCTTCAGCGCTGTTTTTAAAAGGCGGTACAAATGCGCTAAGCGTGCGGGCTATTGCCGATGGCGCGGGTATGTCTACCATTGGTATATACAGTCACTTTAAAGGTAAACAGGGGATCTTAGATGCCCTTTATATCGAAGGGTTTGAATTAGTAGAACAAGCGATGAAAGCCGCTCAAGGGGGGACAGCATCCGAAAGGGTGATTAACGCATGTGAACGTATTCTGGCATTTTCCGAATCTAATGCCGCGCACTACCACCTGATCTTTGCGTCTAATTTAAAAGACTACACCCCATCAGACGAAGCAATAGAAGCAGGAAAAAAAGCCTTTATAACCTTAACAAAGCTTACCGCAGCGCTAATCAAAAAAGACCTTTTAATCGAGCAAAAACAAGATTTGGCCATGCAAATATGGGCGTTAAACCACGGTTACATTTCGCTTAATCAACACGAAATTAGCAAACGTATTGAGTGGAATAATTGGAAAGACCGCGCGCTACGCGCTATTCAATTGCATGTAAATGCTCTTGAAGCCTCTTATGAGTAATTTGAAGTCTGTTACCTTCAAACTACGACTTAGTTATGTTTGCGCCCGCCGATTCTCGGTACGTGGCGATGATGGAAGATAGCACCGCTTGATGACTATTGATCACAGACTGTCTCGCGGAAAAAAAGCTGCGTTGAGCATTAAGCAAATTAAGAAAGTCCGTATCTCCCGCTTTATAGCGAATGTTGGCAAGGCGATATAGCTGTTCATTATTTTCAAGAGAGGCTAAAGCATAGCGGTAATTTTGCTTTTGATACGCTAGGGTAGTTTGGCTATTTAGCAATGCCTCAATGGCATTTAATACTCCCTGTTGATACTGCATTATTGCTAGATCAACATCGGTTTGCGCTGCTTTTTCGGCGGCTTCTAAACGCCCGCCATCAAATAAGGTAGCGGCCGCGCTAATTGCAGCGCCCACTGTCCATCCCTTCGCTAAATCGAATAAGTCGTTCACCCCTATATCTGCGCTCAGGTTTAAGCCGGGCAGGCCTGCAACACTCGCTTCATAAAAGGTCAAATCAGCTTGTTTAAACTGTGCAATAGCAAGCTGAATATCTGGGCGCCTTCGCAATACATCTGCACTAAGCGCTGGCACTAAACTGGGTATGGTAAAATCTGCCAGCGATAAACTGTGTGAAGGACGCTGCATACTTTCGTTACCCAGCAATACTGCAAGCGCTCTTTCATTGAGGGTGAGGCTGTTGGTTAATCTTAGTACTTCAGTTTCTGCGTTAATGAGCGTATTCCTTTGTTGGGATACTTCAATACCCGATGTATCGCCTTCTTCAAAACGGATCTGAACCAACTTAAGGAGTTCTTTGCTTATTTCGACATTTTGTATTGCGATATCTAACTGCGCTTTTAAGGATACCTGCTCAATCAGGGTATTGATAAAAAGCGCTTGTATATCAAGTAAGGTATCCACATATTGATATTGAGCAGCATCTACCCCTAGCTGCCTACTTCGCTGTTGCGCCTCTCGCGTTCCCCAAATATCGGCATCATACGTTGCCCCAATGCTACCGGTAGATGAATGGCTTGAATGCCCTCCCTCTACGTCTCTAGCACTGCGGCCCGATAACCGAGCTGTCATTGTCGGGAGATCGCCAGCATTCGCTTGTGCCAATAGATACTGAGCCCGCTGAACGCGTTTTTGCGCCTGCGATAAATTTAAGTTTTGGTTTTCAAGCTTTGCCATCAAGGGTTCAAGCTCGTGCACTTCGAACACTTTCCACCATGTCGTGGAAATAGCCTCGGTAATTACGTTAGGGTTATTGTCATTAAAAGCGTGGGCATTGGGCACAGGTAAGTCAGTAGAGGGGGAATAGGCACACCCTGTCAAAGAGGCCGTAAAAACAATTCCACAACAGATTAATTTAACTAAGCGCATGGTCTACTCCTCTGCCAGTGCGTCGATAGGGTTTAACCTAGAGGCCTTTTGCGCAGGCGCATAACCAAACACAAGCCCAACCGCTAACGATGTGACAAACGCTAATACAGGTGGCATAAGCGTATAGGCGACAGGAATGTTTAGCGAAGAAACGATAAGTACAACAATATAGCCCAGTAAAATACCAAATAGGCCACCTAAGACGCATACCACCCAGGCTTCAATATTAAATTGACGTAAAATATCACGTGGCTTAGCGCCTGTAGCGATACGAAGGCCGATTTCCCGTTTTCGTTCAGAAACGTTTACCAACATGATATTCATTACTCCTATCCCGCCGACAAATAACGAGATGGCTGCGACTGAAGCCAGTAACCAAGTGAGGGTGTCTTGTGTTTCAGTTACCGCTTCAACGAGTGACTCTGTGGTACGAACCATTACATCTTCTTGACCGTGGCGCGCAGTTAACAAAGCAAGAACTGCGTCCCTTACTTCGGTTGCTACCTCAGTGCTTTGCGCTTTAATGGTAATACTGCTTAGATAGTCACGACCAAATACCTTTAACCGGCCGGTTGTTACAGGAATAAGAACTTCATCATCCATGTCGTTGCCGCCAGCGCTTGCACCTTTTGAGTTCAACACGCCAATCACTTGGTAAAAGGCGTTTTTCATAAGTATGTATTCGCCTACGGCTCGGTACTTATCTGCAAATAACGTTTCGGCTACCGTATTGCCTATTACAACCACAGGGGCGTAAGCTGCAACATCTTCTTCGGTGAAAAAAACGCCTTGCGCCATTTCCCAATCTTTTACATGAAAATAGTCTGGCGTAGTGCCAGTGATACGTCCCGAGAAATCATTTTCACTGTAGCGAATGGTAGCTCTTGCACTTCTTTCTGGCGCTACATACGCAACGCCTGCAATGCCTTTTAGCGCATTTGCATCGTCTAAGGTTAATGAGGCTATATCGCCGGAGGCCCGCATATTTTTGCCCCCCGGGCGAACCGATATAAGGTTTGTACCTATCGTTTCTATACGCTCAAGTACTTGCTGCTTTCCCCCTTCGCCTATGGCCATCATCGTAACTACCGCGGCCACCCCAATAATAATCCCCAGCAATGTCAGCAAGGTTCTAAACCAATTCATTTTAAGTGCGCTAAACGCCATAAAAAGTGCGGATAACAGGGATATACTCGGATAGGGTTTTATCGCTACATTGGCACGCGTATTCCCCTCATCAGTTAGTGACTTTTTAACGCCAGAAGAGGGACAGTGATCAGTTTGCGTCTTTTTACTGTCGGCGACAATCTTTCCATCTAGAAGGTGTATTTGCCTGTCTGCGTGCTCTGCAACGGCGTTATCGTGGGTTATAAGAATGATTGTCACGCCCTCTGCGTGTAACTCTCGAAGCAAGGCAAGCAACTGTTCTCCACTGGTAGAGTCTAGTGCGCCGGTAGGCTCATCGGCTAATATAACTTCTGCGCCATTGATTAAAGCACGAGCCACTGACACGCGCTGTTGCTGTCCGCCCGATAGCTCATTAGGCTTGTGACCTTTTCGTGAAGAAAGTCCAAGTTTATCCAATAAAGACTGGGCTTTTTGGGTGCGCTCATCAGTAGAAGTACCACTATAAATGGCCGGTAATGCAACATTTTCAGTGGCATTCAATGATGACAATAGTTGATATCGCTGAAACACAAAGCCGAAGGTTTTAAGACGAAGTGCCGAGAGCTGATCTGGGTTTAACGTTGCAACAGATTGACCGTGAATACGATAAACCCCTTTCGACGGGGTATCTAAACACCCTAATATATTCATTAGCGTAGATTTACCCGAGCCGGACTGCCCCATAATCGCAACAAACTCACCTTTTTCAATAGACAAAGAAACCTTATCTAGCGCAGTTACTTCAAAATCGCCAGCCTTACTCTGAGCCCCGTAATGACGCGATACATTTTCAAGGTGGATGAGCGACATAGTTAGAAACCACCTCTACGGCGGGGCCCGCCATTGGACGGCTGAGAGCCAGGCGACCGTCGCATACTCGCGCCTGGCAAACCATTCCCATCAACGCGTCCCACAACAACCTCATCGCCTTCAGACAAACCGTCTAATATCTGAATATGAGTTCGGTTTTTAATACCAACTTTAACAGGCGTGCGAACGACTTCATCACCTTGTTTCACCATCACAAACTTGTTTCTATTGCGTCCTTTTACGGCAGCTAAGGGCACTGATAACGCGTTTCTTTCTTTAGCTTGTACGAAGAACACCTGCGTTGTCATAGCGTCCATTAGTACTTGGTTAGGATTGTCCACATCAATTAACACCTGATATAGCACAACGTCGTTGAGCACGGTGGGGGTGGGAAGTACTTGACGTACCTTAGAGTGGTAGAATGTTTTGTTATCGCCAAGCGTAGAAAAGTAAACTGGCATGCCACGTTTTATTTTTTGCACATCAGCTTCAGAAACTTCAGCCCGCAGTGTCATTACCGATAAATCGGAAATTTGCAGCAGCTCAGGGGCATTTTGATTGGCATTTAACGTTTGCCCTTCTCGCACTTCTAGCGTTGCCACTGTACCTGAAATTGGGGCGAATATTTTTGCAAATCCCAGTGTTGTGATATCGCCTTCAAGCGATGCTTCATCGGCTTTTATTTGTGCAATACTAGCGGTTATTTTGGTGTCGAGAACTTTAAGGTTGGTATTGCTACTGACTACCACATCTTGACTGACGGCATTTTGTTTATATAAGTTTTGATTACGCTTAGCGCGCACTTCAGCAAGCTCTCGTTCGGCTCGCAGCTGGGCGAGCTGGGCTTTTTTGCTATCTAATGCGGCTTGAGAGTTCTGCACTTGAGTTTCAAATACACGCGCGTCAATTTCTACAAGTAAATCCCCTTCTTTAACAATATCCCCCTCTTCTACGTGAATACGATCTACCTGACCAGATACCTGCGCCCCCACTTGCACATAACGTTTAGGCTCTAGTTGCCCTGTGGAAACAAGACTTAGCTCAATATCTTGTATTACCGCGGGCTGAAACAGGAACTGTGCTTTTGTGGGCTGGGTGAAATAAAGAGAATAGACAGCGTAAGTGGGTAAAGCGATAAGTGCTACTACCACGATAACTTTAAAAAAAGAGGAAAATTTCAAGATCTTAGTCCATTAAAATTGCTGATTGTAATACTAACTGACGTAGATGAATAGCCGCCGCAGCGAATTGAAACAATATAACCAACGCAGATTTTCAAACGAACTAAAAACGTTAAATTTACCTGCTATTTACATAAAACATATAGGCAATAACTATAGTTGCCCCTTTTTTCGAACCGATACATTGTTGCTACGATTGATACTCTAGGTTTCATAGCGCTGGTTTTCGCAGTGCTACGTGGGGCACAACATGGGGGTATTGCGGTGAGCACTGCGTGGAAATGACTTCTTGTGAAAATAGCTAAACCATTTACTCGCGCCAAGCGTAAGCAGCTAAGAACCCCTAGCCACCAGCCAGCACCTGGGCTAAAAATATTGGCAAATGCGGAAGCTTTCTGTCTCGCGACGCAGTGGATAGCTGGCTATACTGAAAAGGATTGCACCATGTCTACGTTAAAAGGGCCTACGTTAAAAGGGCCTACCTTAAAAGGCCCAACTGCTTCTTCACAGCCTAAAGATGGGCCCTCCCCTACTTGCATGAGTATTAATGGCGTCTCTTATGCGCTGCCCAACGACCCCCGAACTACCCTTCTCGATTTCCTGCATCAAAACCTTGCGTTATTCGGCACAAAGAAAGGCTGCGATCATGGGCAGTGTGGTGCATGCACTGTATTAGTTGAAGGTGAACGTATTAATGCATGTTTAGTCTTTGCCTTTCAACTGAGAGGAAAAGCAATTACTACCATTGAAGGAATTGCAAAAAACGATGAACTGAACCCTCTACAAAGCGCCTTTGTAAAACGTGACGCGTTCCAATGTGGTTACTGTACATCAGGGCAAATTTGCTCGTCTGTGGCGCTACAAAAAGAGTTAGCCGACAAGACACCAAGTGCAGTGACCTTTAGCGAAAACTACAGCGCTAGAGAAGATATTAGCGAGCGTATGAGCGGTAATTTATGCCGCTGTGGCGCTTATCCAAATATTGTTGATGCAATAGAAGACGTTATCGCTTTGGAGCCTCAATAATGCAGCCATTTAATTTAACCCATCTTAACAACACATCAGATATCAAGTCCCTATCAAGTATAGAGGGTGCTCGTTTTATAGCAGGGGGCACCAACCTCATCGATTTGATGAAATTACAGGTCGAAACGCCTGTTGAGCTTGTTGATTTAAGTGATTGGCAAGACGAAAGAAGTATTACCGAACACGACGAGCATTTTCGCGTAGGAGCAATGGTAACAAACACAGAGTTGGCCAATTATGCGAGTAAAACTGTGGGCTTATCTTTGCTCTCACAGGCACTATTAAGTGGAGCTACTGTTCAGCTTAGAAACCGCGCCACCACTGCGGGCAACCTATTACAACGCACGCGTTGTTACTATTTTTATGATACCGCTAAACCCTGCAATAAACGTGAGCCAGGATCCGGCTGTACCGCAATCGATAGCGTAAATAGAATTCACGCTATTTTTGGCACTAGTGAAAATTGTATAGCCACTCACCCATCAGACATGGCAGTAGCTATGATGGCGTTAGATGCTCAAGTAGAGCTGATTACCCCTAATGGGGAAACAAAAACCCTTCCCTTGCGCAATTTTTACTGTAAACCCGGCGCCACGCCTCATATAGAAAATTGCCTAAAAGAGGGGGAGTTGATCACCGCCGTTATTTTGCCCAAGCGCGCTGCGGGTACCCAGTACTACCATAAAGTTCGAGACCGCTCGTCGTACGCCTTTGCGTTAGTCTCTGTGGCTGCGGGCTTAGTGTTACAAAACAATAAAGTAGAAAAGCTCTCATTGGGGTTTGGAGGTGTCGGCACTGTGCCCTGGTATCCAGCAACGGCGATTGAGGCGCTCACCGGTGCCCAGCTCACAGAGGCGAACATAGAAAAGGCGCTGGATGCTGAACTCGCCTCAGCTAAGGTGTACGGAAGTAACAATTTCAAACCACAACTTTTACGCAATACCCTACACAAGGTATTGCGCGCCCTCGCCGAGCATCAGCGTACCTACCCCCAGCACGAAGGAGCTCTTTATGAAAACTAACCAAACCGCTAATTTTATTGGTGAGCCTATCAATCGGGTTGATGGTGTTTTAAAGGTGACCGGGCAAGCGCGATATGCGGCTGAACATACTTCCACGATGCCACAAACACCGCTGGTAGGTTTTTTAGTCGCATCTACATCAGCGGTGGGTGAAATTTCGCATCTTGATACTTCACAAGCTGAAAAAGCCGAAGGTGTTCAGGCAGTAATAACCCATAAAAACGCGGGACCACTAAAAGCCTTCGGCAAACCAGACGATGAAGGCCGCTTCACCCAAAGCCGCGCTGTGCTCAGCGACACGCATATCCGCCACTATGGCATGCCAGTGGCATTAGTTATAGCGCAAACCTTAGAGCAAGCACGATATGCCGGAAGTCTGGTAGAATTTAACATTGATGCACAACCTGCGCAGTTATTACATAAGGCTAATCAAGCCTCTGACGTTCCTGAGTCGCTAGATGGCGGTTTTGAACCTGATGTGGAAACCGGCGATAAGCCATCAACATACTCAGATGGGTTTGCTGTAGATGTACAATATACGACGCCGTCACAAATTTCTGCTGCTATGGAACCCCACGCCACCATCGCCCATTTTGACGGTGAAAAACTAACGGTTTACCCTAGCGTACAAATTATCGCTTCAGCGGTACAAGCGTTGGCAACAACCCTTGAAATGGATGCCGAAAACATTCACGTGAAGAGCCCCTTCATTGGCGGCGGGTTCGGCTCGAAACTTGGGCTACACTATGACGCTATTTTAGCGTGTATAGGGGCACGCTATCTTAAACGTCCAGTTAAAATTGCGCTTAGCCGGCGCCACGTTTTCTACAATTCCCCGCACCGCGGCCATAGCTTTCAACATATGCAATTGAGCTGTGATAACCAAGGGAAATTTCAGTCTATCGCGCATCACAGCGCCATGCCTAAGGCCAAAGGCTACCCCTTTGCCGAAGCCACAGGAGCGGGCGCAAGAGTAACCTATAGCGCCGAGTACATTAAAAGTACCCATAGAGTAAAAAACGCGGATACGCCGCTTATTGATTCCACGCGTTCACCCGGTGATGCTATAGGCTCACTTGCTTTTGAATCTGCCGTGGACGAACTAGCGAATAAGGCCAATATAGATCCCCTTACATTTCGGCTTAACAACATGCCAAAAGTACACCCTGTCAATGGCAACCGCTTTACCAGTCACAAACTTGAAAGCTGCCTTCGTCGTGGAGCCGAAGTGTTCGGCTGGCAGCGCAAAAGCAGCGCACAACCTGGCAAAGTAATAGGCCACGGCGTGGCAAGCGCAATGCGAATGAATGTGCTTGTGGAAAGTTCAGCTGAAGTTTCTATGGATGAAAAAGGCAAAATTACGGTTCTCACAGATATGACCGATATAGGCACAGGCACCTACACAATATTGGCGCAAATAGCTGCCGATACCTTCAATACCTCGGTGGATAACATCACGGTTAACCTTGGCGATAGCCAGTCGCCTGCATCGAGTGGCTCGGGAGGATCCTTCGGCGCATCAAGTACCGGCTCTGCTGTACTTAAAGCCTGTGAGGCAGTGAAGTCAAAACTGCTATCCTTGTTGCCTAAAAATTACCAGAATGCGCAACTGGCCGTAACCGAACAAGGAGTTTGTGTACGACAATCCCATGCCGATAGTCCTCAAGATACTCCTCTGGCCAGTCTTGTTGATAGCAGTGTTTTTCCCATCAGAGAACTTGGCGCTGTGAGCGAGGACGACACCAGTGATGATGAGCAATATTCCTGCGGCGCTCATTTTGTAGAAGTTGAGGTGGACACCCTCACCGCCGAAGTCCGATTAAAGCGTCAGTATGGTATGTTTTCCGCAGGTAAAATACTGAATGAAAAAACGGCTAAATCGCAGATAAAAGGCGGCATGGTATGGGGCGCGGGATATGCACTTACAGAAGCCATTCATCATCACACCGACTCAGCGAGTTTTATCAACCCTGATTTTGGTGAATACCACATTGCGGTAAATAGGGATATTGCCGAAGTCGCCGTAGACTTTATCGACTTACCCGACTTTGAAGCGTCACCAGTGGGTGCTAAAGGCATTGGTGAGTTAGGTATAACGGGGGCGGGGGCCGCCATAGCAAACGCTATTTTCGATGCCACCGGCGTGCGCGTACGCGACTTCCCAATAACGGTAGATAAAGTGCTTGAAGGGCTAAGTAAAAAGGCATCTTAACAAGATGCCCTCAATGGTTAGTTACTTCAACCCATTGGGGGCATTTGCCGTTACCTATGTATAGGCATTCTGCGTAACAGTTAAACTAACTGCACCACATCTTCTTTCGGTAAACGCGCTTTTGGTAAACCAAAGTTCCAGTCCTGTTCTTGGTCTGGATAGCCCATAGCTACAGCAACTTCACAAATATGACCATCAAGCTCCTCGCTAAATAATTCACCAATAAGGTCAGCGTCGACACCTTCCATCGGTGTTGAAGCAATACCCAATCGAGCAAGTGTATGCAGCAAGTTACCCAATGCTAAGTAAACCTGGGCTTTGGTCCAGCTGCCGTTGTAACCTTGTTCATCAGTATTTGCTTCGGCAAACGCATATGCGCCCATAAATGAGTCACGCATAGACTCTGGCAGGTGACCAGAGGCAACTTCTGCATCTACTCGCTTCACAAATTTGTCTTTGGTAAATGTTGGGTCATACGCAAGTAGTACTGTGTGCGAGGCTTCTTTTGCATGTAACTGATTAAACTGATGCTTATTGGCAAAAGTGTCGTGAAGACGCTGCTTGGCTTCATCGCTCTCTACAATGACAAATTTCCAAGGCTGGGAATTTATCGATGACGCGGATAAGCGTAAGGCCTCGACAATAATAGCCATATCCTGGGCTGAAATACGTTTGTTTTTGTCGTATTTTTTTGCGGTGTAACGGGTATTTAAATCACTAATAATTTGATGAGACACAATGAACTCCTACTTATGAGTGTGCATGCTAAATTTGGGTAGGAGTGTAAAGGCTCTCTAGAACATTGATAAGCCCGAATACATTTGAATAAGTTTACATATTTTTTTGATAATCAACGAATGAACCAAACAATTAACCAGTAGAAACACAGCAATTAAAACCTCGAGTAGATTCTGTTTTGCTTATATAAACATGCACTAATACTGTATCTATTTTCGCTCACTCGTATTGTTACGGTAAACGGAAATACCAAACTGGGTAAGCCTTACTTTCAGCAACGTGCCCCCATTACGCCATACTGCCGATTGTGCTTTTAAAGCGCTTTAAGGCAACAAAGTAAAACACGCAGCCAATCGCCAAAAGCGCAAGCAGTTGAGGGTAAATAACGCTGAACCCTGCACCTCGATACAGCACACCTTGAGAAGCCATAACAAAGTGAGTGTTCGGTGTAAGCAACATAATATTTTGGATGAATGCTGGCATGCTTTCTCGGGCTGTGGTGCCCCCCGACAATAGCTGTAAGGGTAAGAGTACCAGTATAAGCAACAGGCCAAACTGGGGCATTGAACGGGCAATGGTGGCCATAAAAATACCCATACTGGATATGGCAAAAAGTTGAAGCGCCACTGCCACCATAAACAGCCACACATTGCCGTTAATGGGCACCCCTAACGCCCCTTGTATTACCCCATACACCGACATCAAGGTAACCGCCCACACCACAAGGCCGGTGGCGGCAATTTTCGATAGCATAATTTCGCTGTCTGATACTGGCATAGCAAGCAGATGTTCAATGGTTCCTCGCTCTTTTTCCCGAATTAGCGCTGCGCCAGATAAAATAATGGCAATCATGGTCACCGCGTTAATTAACTCCATCACCGAACCAAACCAAAAGCTTTCTAACGCAGGGTTAAACCGCGCCCGCATCACTATCTGTACCGGGTAGGTGGTGTCAGTTTTATAGCCCTGCAAATAGGCGCTGACTTCCTCTGTGATGATTTCAGTAATGTAACCATTGCCCGTAAAGGCCTGACTTATACGGGTGGCATCTACATTCACCTGAACATCAGGTTGTTGCCCTTGTAGGGTGAGTTTTTCAAAGTTTGGTGGAATGGTCACCACAAAGGTGAACTTACCGGTGTCGAGGTACTCATTCACCTCGCTGTATTCAATTAGCTGTGGAGGAAGAAAATAAGGCGGTACGAAAGCATCGATAATTCTATTCGATAATTGCGATTTGTCGTGATCAACAAAGGCGATGGGCGCATTGTGCAACGACTCAGGCACCGCTGTGGCCGCGGTGTAAATATTAACCGTAAACACATACACAATAAGAATAAGCATGGCGGGGTCGCGCCATAGGCTCCAAAGCTCTTTTATGCTTAACTGGGTAACATTTTTAATATTCACTGTTTAGCGCTCCTGTTTGTTTAACAAAACAGTGGCAAGCCACAGCGTAATAGGAATAGCAATGGCGATGGCAAATACCGCAAAGTCTAAGGTGCCAAAGCCTAAGCCTTTGCTGAATATTCCCCTGCTGGCCAATAAAAAGTAACTAACCGGGTGCACTTCCCCTATTAACCGCCCTGCCCCCTCTAACGCCGAAACCGGCGTTATCATGCCGGCAAACTGCACCGCGGGCACCATGGTGCCAATGGTAGTAAGCAAAATGGCGGCAATTTGACTGTTAGTGAATACCGACGCAAGCAAACCAAAACTGGTTGAAAAGGTAACAAACAGCAACGCGATAACAAATAAGGCCAGCACATCACCTTTAAGGGGCACGTTAAACAGCCATACTGCCATGGCCACTAACAACAAGAAGCTGATAAACGAGGTAGCAATATAAGGAAGTTGCTTACCTAGCAAAAACTCAAGTTTGCTCACCGGGGTGACATATAAATTGATAATTGAACCTAGTTCTTTTTCTCGCACCACCGCTAATGAGGTAAGTAAAGCCGGGATCATAAGCAGCAACATGGGAATTACCGCAGGCACGATGGCCACTAAGCTACGAATATCTGGGTTGTACAAATAGCGAGACACCACATTAATGCTACTACTCGATTGTGCTTGGCTCATTTGCGAAGCTTGCTGCAATAGCCACTTCACGTGAATACCTGTTACGTAGCCTTCTATGGTTTCAGCCCGCGAGGGCATGGCGCCGTCTATCCATGCGCCTATCTCCACCTGCTCGCCCTTGTGAACATACTGGCCAAACTCAGGGGGTATCTCAACGGCAAGGGAAATTTCGCCGCTTTTCATTCGCTTGTCCATATCCGCATAGCTGGTAATCGCGGGCTTTTCATCAAAGTAGCGGGAGCCAGACAGTGCATTGCGGTAGTCCAGGCTAATGGATGACTGATCGCGGTCGAACACGGCATAGGATAAGTCTTCTACGTCCATGGTAATGCCGTAGCCAATGACGACCATTAACACCATGCTACCTAAGAACGACATGGTTAAGCGAATAGGGTCGCGCATAAGCTCTAAGGTTTCTCGCGACGCATAACTCAATAAGCGCCGTAACCCTTTCGCCCGCCTGCTTGGCGTTTGTTGTGTTGTTGTAGACGCAGCTAGGGCTAAACCCTGTTCGCTGGCATTGGTGTGGGTTGAAGGCGTTTGCGCTTCCACCAAATATTCGATAAACGCGGCTTCTAAGGTATCGGCAGATTTTTGCGCCTTTATGGCTTCAGGGGTATCGGTTATTAGCACTTTGCCTGCGTGCATAAGCGAAATTCTATCGCAGCGAGCCGCTTCGTTCATAAAGTGGGTAGAAATAAAAATAGTCACGCCATCTTGGCGCGCTAAGGTAATAAGCAACTGCCAAAAATTATCTCGCGCTATTGGGTCTACCCCCGAGGTGGGCTCATCAAGAATAAGCACTTCCGGCTTATGCACCATGGCCACGGCCAGCGACAAACGCTGTCGTATACCTAAAGGTAAAGCATGAGGTAAATTGTGTTGATGCTGGAATAAGGCAAAGCGGTTGAGCATTTCATCTACCCGCCCTTCAACCTTATTGGCAGGCACTTTAAACAGCTTGGCGTGTAACACCAAGTTTTGCCTAACGGTAAGCTCGGTATAAAGAGAAAAGCTTTGCGACATATACCCCACGCGATAGCGGGTGTTAATGTCGTTAGCGGCAAGCGGGCTGCCCAGTAGCCAGGCCTCGCCTGAGGTTTGCGGTAACAACCCGGTTAGCATTTTCATGGTGGTCGATTTACCGCATCCATTAGAACCTAAAAAGCCGAATATCTCACCTTTACCAATGGTAAAACTCACCTTGTCTACTGCCACAAAATCGCCAAACTTCATGGTAAGGTTTTTCGCTTCAATGGCGGTTTCACTATGAATAGCCGCGTTGTACGGCTGAACCTCCACGCTATGGTGGTGGTGTTTTATCTCGCTAGGTAACAGCGCAATAAACGCCGACTCTAAGTTACTGGTTTGGGTGCGAGCCAGCAGGTCTTGCGGTGAACCTGTAGCTAATATCTTTCCCGCGTTTAACGCAATTAAGTGGTTAAATTGCTGGGCTTCATCCATGTAGGCGGTAGCCACCAGCACCGTAATATTCGGTTGCGCGGTATGAATATCACGAATAAGCGCCCAAAACTGACTGCGCGCGAGGGGGTCTACCCCTGTGGTGGGTTCATCAAGAATAAGCAAGCGAGGGTCATGAATTAATGCACAGCACAACCCCAGTTTTTGTTTCATACCCCCTGACAACTTTCCCGCAGGGCGTGATAAAAAAGGGTAAAGCCCAGTGCGCTTAGTGAGGTTGTCTATGCGTGTCCGGCGCTGTTTGCGGCTATGGCCAAACAGCTTGGCAAAAAACTGCAGGTTTTCTTCCACCGATAACGTGGGGTACAGGTTTTTACCCAGCCCTTGAGGCATATAGGCAATGTCGGAACAAATCGCCTCGCGGTGCTTTTTATCCCGCATGTTGCCGCCAAGCACCTGCAGGCTGCCCTGCTGCATCATACGCTCGCCTGCAATTAAACTCAGTAAAGTAGACTTACCCACACCGTCGGGCCCAATAATGCCTACCGTTACCCCAGCGGGAATACTCAGCTTAATGTTATCGATAGCTGTCGTGCTTTTATAGCGCACCGTTAGCTGTGAGCATTCAATGATGTGACTCATTCGTGTACCAGTTCGGGCAGGTCGCTAGGCCACTGGGCATCATCACTTAATTTTACCCACACCACACCGGGTAGCCCGGTTTTTACTTTATCGATGTGCTGCTTTAATAGCGGTACTGGCACTTGCGCTTTAACCCTAAACATAAGCTTTTCACGTTCGCTTTGGGTTTCCACTGAACGAGGGGTAAATTGCGCCACGTCAGCCACGTAAGAAATGGTGGCAGGAATAGCCATGTTAGGGGCAGCATCTAGCACAATACGCGCTTCACCGCCCATGGTGAGCTTACCTACCTGTGAAGCCGGCAAGAAAAAGGTCATATACACGTTGGTTAAATCGACCAAACTAAGTACACGGCCGCCGGCCCCCACCACTTCACCAGGTTGCACTACCCGATACTGAATACGGCCGCTGCGGGGGGCTTTTAAAACCATGTCGTTCATTTCTGATTCAATTTGCGCAATGGTGGCATTGGCGGCATTCACCGCAGCAAGGGTCGAATAGTATTGAGAACGGGTTGCTTCAATGGTGGCGTCGGCGGCAGTTAAGCGCGCCTTAGCAGCATTAACCGCGGCTTTTGCACTTTCAACCGTGGTTAAATTATCTTCGGCAAGCTGCTTAGACACCGCCCCAGTTTTGGCTAATTCACTGGTACGCGCCGCATGCGCTTCTGCCGCTTTTAATTCTGCCTTTGCTTGTATAAGCGCAGCCTCTAGCGCCGCCTTTTCACTTTCCCGTTGGGCAATTGCCATATTGGCGGCTTCTACCGCACTTTTTGCCTGTTCGGCTTGCGCTTTCGCTTGTTCAAGTTGACTGTTAATGGTGGCGGTATCTAGCTTAGCTACCACATCCCCCGCTTCTACCCTGTCGCCTTCGTTAACGTAAATGTCTTCCACCCGCCCTGCCACTTTGGCAGAAATACCAATTTCAGTGGCTTCAATACGCCCATTCCCCGACACCACATTGGTTACGTCAGGGTCGCTAAACATAAGGCTGCCCACCACAATTAAAAACACGACAAACAAAATAGATAATATAAACGGCGTTTTTTTCACAGCGGCGCTCCCTGTGTATGAGATAAAGGTAGGTGGCGATAACAGCTAGGTATACCGCTTTACTATACAAAGGTGGGGAATTTTAGTTTTGCGGTAAATCAATGTTTTGCTAAACAGCAGGCATAGCTAGCAGAAAGAGATGTTTGTTTAAGTAGGGTTTTAAAGGCAAAAAAAAAGCGCCACAAAGGCGCTTTTTCAAAAAGAAATAAACCTTAACTTTTTTGACGACGCATAGCATCGAAAAATTCATCATTGGTTTTGGTCATGGATAGCTTACTGATCAAAAACTCCATGGCGTCAATTTCTGACATCTCATGAACGATTTTGCGAAGGATCCACATTTTCTGTAATTCATCTTGCGCAGTAAGCAATTCTTCACGACGTGTACCTGAACGGTTAAAGTCGATAGCTGGGAACACACGTTTTTCCGCAATTTTGCGGTTAAGGTGTAATTCCATATTACCCGTGCCTTTAAACTCTTCGTAGATAACCTCATCCATTTTAGAGCCGGTATCGATAAGCGCAGTAGCGATAATAGTTAAGCTTCCGCCTTCTTCAACGTTACGCGCAGCACCGAAGAAACGCTTAGGTTTGTGCAACGCATTGGCGTCAACACCACCGGTAAGTACCTTCCCTGAAGAAGGAATAACGGTGTTGTAAGCACGCGCTAAACGCGTAATGGAGTCAAGTAGGATAACCACATCCTTCTTATGCTCTACAAGGCGCTTCGCTTTCTCAATAACCATTTCGGCTACTTGTACGTGGCGGCTAGCTGGCTCATCAAAGGTTGATGCAACCACTTCACCTTGCACAAGACGATGCATTTCAGTTACTTCTTCAGGACGCTCATCAATCAGCAGTACCATTAATTCACATTCAGGGTGGTTAGCGGCAATCGATTGTGCAATGTTTTGTAGAAGCAGGGTTTTACCGGCTTTAGGCGGTGCTACGATAAGACCCCGTTGGCCGCGACCAATGGGTGACGCTAAGTCGAGTACCCGAGCGGTAATATCTTCGGTTGAACCATTCCCGCGCTCCATACGCAAACGATCTGCTGCGTGCAGTGGGGTAAGGTTTTCAAAAAGGATTTTATTACGGGAGTTTTCCGGCTTATCGAAGTTAACTTCACGTATTTTTAATAACGCAAAGTAACGTTCACTATCTTTTGGAGGACGAATCTTCCCGGCAATGGTATCGCCAGTTCTCAGGTTAAATCTTCGGATTTGGCTAGGAGAGACATAAATATCGTCTGGTCCAGCTAGATACGAAGAGTCGGCAGAGCGCAAAAAGCCAAACCCATCCTGTAAAATTTCCAATACCCCGTCACCAAAAATGTCTTCGCCGCCTTTGGCGTGAGTTTTTAGTATCGAGAAGATAATATCTTGTTTTCTAGCGCGAGCCATGCTCTCTAAGCCCATTTCTTCGGCTAGGGCAACCAACTCGCTAATCGGTTTGTTCTTTAATTCAGTTAAATTCATACTGGTGGGTCTTTGTGCTTGGACTTTTTACAGGACTATATAGTCACTCTGTCTGGTTTTAGAATTGATTACGCCCGGATATGGGCTAAGCAGAATGCTGCTCGGATGAGCGCTGAGGAAAAGTTAGCACTATATTTAACCAACGTCCAGCCTTTTTCGGCCTAAGCAGTTAAAAAATGCAAAGTTTTCACCTCTGCTTCTCTTTTAGTGTAGGTCAATAATAAAAAAACCGGTGTTAAGATCACCGGTTTTTTATTTTCTTCAACGATAATTATAAATTTTCGTTTAGGAACTCTGTAAGTTGTGTCTTTGAAAGCGCGCCAACTTTAGTTGCGGCCACATTACCATTTTTGAAAAGTAGTAATGTAGGGATACCGCGAATACCATATTTAGGCGGAGTTTCGTTATTTTCATCGACATTCAACTTGCCAACTGTTAACTTGCCATCAAACTCGGTCGCAACTTCTTCTAAGATAGGTGCGATCATTTTACAGGGGCCACACCATTCGGCCCAAAAGTCAACCAGCACAGGACCTTCAGCATTGATAACATCTGCTTCGAATTTATCGTCAGATAACTGGATAATTTTGTCGCTCATTCTTTTCTCCATTTTTGGTCTGTCGCTGATTTGTCTCAGCTCAGCCATAAGTGTTATATAGAAACTGTTTTTTAATGCAAGCACTGATAAGCTATAAGCTATGCCTACTCACTTAACTGATACTCATTTTTCCGATCTGCCGATTAATAGCAAGGTGGTTGACGCCTTGACGGCAGCTAATTTTAACAATTGTACACCAATTCAAGCGCTCGCACTGCCGCCTTTATTAGAAGGGCTAGACATTGCAGGCCAAGCTCAAACTGGTACCGGTAAAACCATTGCTTTCTTGGTGGCTACATTTCATCATTTGCTAAGCAAAGCAGAAAATGCAGACAACAGCAAATCAAAAGGTCCAAGAGCCATCATTATGGCTCCTACCCGGGAATTAGCCGTTCAAATCTATAATGACGCCAAACTGCTCAGTGAGCACACCGGATTGTCACTTGGTTTGATTTATGGGGGCGAAGGATACGAAAGTCAACGAGAAACCCTTCAAGAAGGGGTGGATATTATTATTGGTACGACAGGACGCATTTTAGACTATTACAAACAAAACGTTTTTAGTCTAAATAACATCCAAGTGGCCGTACTTGACGAAGCCGATCGCATGTTCGATTTAGGCTTTATTAAAGATATCCGCTTTTTGTTCCGTCGCATGCCAGCAGCAAGCGAACGTCTTAGTATGTTGTTCTCAGCCACCCTTAGCTACCGCGTACAAGAGCTGGCTTATGAGCACATGAATAACCCTACCCACGTGCAAGTTGCACCTGAGCAGACTACCGCAAGCCGCGTAAGCCAAGAGCTCTTTTATCCGTCTGATGACGATAAAATGTTGCTGCTTCTAACATTACTTGAAGAAGAATGGCCAGACAAAGCAATTGTATTTGCTAATACCAAGCACAGCTGCGAAAAAGTTACTGACTGGTTAACCGCCGATGGCCATCGTGTGGGCTTACTCAGTGGGGATGTGCCGCAGAAGAAGCGTCTTGGTATTCTCGAAGACTTCACGCAAGGTAAGTTAGATATTTTAGTGGCCACCGATGTTGCCGCTCGCGGTCTTCATATCGATGCGGTAACCCATGTATTTAACTATGACCTACCCGACGATGCAGAGGACTATGTACACCGAATTGGGCGTACCGGCCGCGCTGGTCAAAGCGGGATAGCGATCAGTTTTGCATGTGAAAAGTATGCGTTGAACTTGCCCGCTATAGAGCAATACATTCAACATGCCATACCGGTTACTGACTATGATAGCAGTGCCTTATTAGACGATGTAACTCCACCTAAACCTAGACGCAAACGCACCCCAAACACGCGTAATTCGTCACGCCGTGGTAACAAGGGGCGAGGTAACAGTAGAGGAAAACCATCTAATCGTGGAAACCATAATTAATCAAAAAAATTAGTATGCAGGCAGATATTCAGCAAGGTGCCCAAAGTTACGGCGAGTATTATGCCGCCGTCGACCTTGGGTCGAACAGTTTTCACATGGTGGTAGTACATGTCGTTAATGGCAGTGTGCAAATCATAGGAAAAGTGAAGCAAAAGGTACGGCTAGCTGCAGGGTTAGATGATAATTTTGTGCTAGATGATAAGAGTATGGAACGGGGCTGGCAGTGCTTACAAACCTTCTCTGAACGACTGCAAGATATCCCCCCCTCTAATATAAAAGTGGTCGCTACCGCGACCCTTCGCCTTGCTACTAATGCGCATATTTTTGTGCAAGAAGCCGAAAAGATCCTTAACCACAAACTTGAAGTTATTAGTGGTGAAGAAGAAGCCCGTCAAATTTACCTTGGTGTAGCCTATACGTCGGCTAACCAAGGCAATAGCTTAGTTATCGACATTGGTGGCGCCAGTACCGAAATTGTTATTGGCAACGATATGCAGCCCATTCACTTGAAAAGTTTGGACATGGGGTGTGTCACTTTCATGGAACGGTACTTTACTGGTGGCACTATTAGCAGCGACAATTTCGCTAACGCAAAAGCGGCTGCTAAGGCGCTTATCAACGACCATTGTGATGCGTTTTTATGCTTTGACTGGGAAAACTGCCTCGGCGCTTCTGGTACTCCTCAAGCTATTACAGAGATTCTCGTTGCCCAAGGTATTAGCGATGCTATTCGCCTCGATTACCTTTACCACTTAGAAAACCAATGTATTGACTGTGGGCATATAACGCAGTTGGATATTGAAGGTCTTGAAGACAACCGAAAAGCGATATTTCCCTCCGGTTTAGCCATTTTAATTAGCCTATTTGAATGTTTATATATAAAGCACATGAATATCTCTGGGGGCGCTCTACGAGAGGGATTGATTTATGGCATGCTGGACAACTTGCAGGAAAACGATAGGCGTGAACAAACCCTAAACCAAGCAATGGCCCGCTACCATATTGATAAATCGCATGCTAACTCGGTGAAGGGGGTAGCACTAATGTTGTGTCACCAACTTTGTTCTCAACAGGACATCTGTCATCTAGATACAGAAGCTATTTTAAGCGCCGCAGCGTTACTGCATGAAATTGGCTTACACATTGAGTATAAAAAGCATCACCAGCATGGTGCCTACATTCTTACGCATATTGATTTACCCGGTTTCACGCGCTTACAACGGGCCGCAGTGAAAGATTTGATTGCCCAACATAGGTTGGTGGTTACCGGTACGCCTTTTTCCGATTACCATCAAGAATATCAGCCTATGCTGTTAGGGTTATTACGTATTTTGCGTATTGCGGTAGTGTTGTGTTTAAGACGGCAAAACAAGCATATTCCAGAAGTAGAGTTGCTATGTGATGGCGACAAGTGGGTGTTGCAGTTCCCCGAGGGGTGGTTAAAAGCCCATCCTTTAATTAATGCAGAATTAGCCAATGAAAGCTGGCTACAACACAAAGCTGGCTGGTCCCTTTCTTGCGAATAAAAAGCGCGGGAATAAAATACCCCGTAACAACGCAATAACCGTTCGTTTCTCTTTATCAAAAATGCCGCGTGTCGCGGCATTTTTATTTATTTCACTTTATTACTGCTGCTTTTCAGCTAGCTTTGTAAAAGCTCGGCAGCTTTAGGCGCAAAGTAGGTTAATATACCGTCAGCTCCGGCCCGCTTAAAGGCGAGTAACGATTCAAGTATCACAGACTCTTCATTTAACCAGCCATTGGCAAAGGCAGCTTGGTGCATGGCATATTCGCCGCTTACCTGATATGCAAAAGTAGGTACTTTAAAGTCTTCTTTACAACGTCTTACAATATCCAGATACGGCATACCTGGCTTAACCATAACCATGTCAGCCCCCTCTTGAATATCAAGGGCAATTTCATGCAAGGCTTCATCAGAATTAGCAGGATCCATTTGATAGGTCTTTTTGTTGCCGCCTTTTATGTTGGCCGCTGAACCGACTGCATCGCGAAATGGGCCATAGTACGCCGATGCGTACTTAGCTGAATAGGCCATAATACAGGTATTAATGTGGCCCGCTTTCTCAAGGGCCTCACGAACCGCGCCTATGCGGCCATCCATCATATCCGATGGCGCAACGATATCGGCGCCCGCCTCAGCATGAGAGACGGCCTGCTTCACGAGTACTTCCACTGTTTCATCATTCATAACGTAACCCGCGTCATCCACAAGCCCGTCCTGGCCATGGGACGTAAAAGGGTCGAGTGCCACATCGGACATTAACATAACGTCTGAAAAGCGTGCTTTAAGCGCGCGCATTGCCGTTTGCACAAGCCCGTCGGGGTTAAATGCCTCTTTTGCGCATTCGGTTTTAAGCGACATGGGCGTAACGGGGAATAAGGCTAAGGTTTTAATTCCAAGGCCATACCATTTTTCTGTCTCTTGCAACAGAAGGTCGATAGACAAACGCTCTACCCCAGGCATTGAAGGTACCGCTTCTCGTTGCTGCTCTCCTGGCAACACAAAAACAGGATAAATAAGGTCATCTGTGGTTAAAACATTTTCGGCAACCAGGCCCCGTAATGCATCTTTAGCGCGTAACCGGCGCATTCTACGGGCGGGGAATGAAGAGGAAGTCATAGCGTAATCCTGTGATCTATTTAGTAGCAAATTTGATTTCGGCCACCGGCTTTCGCGGCGTATAATTTTTCATCGGCAAGTCTTATAAGCTCGTGAGTTTGCTCGTCTCTTTCAATAATTGCAGTAGCCACACCGGCACTTATAGTAAGAGAGACACAATGCTCATCAACCTGTGATGGTGTTCGCTCTACTTGCTCGCGTATAGTGCGCGCCACGTGCTGAGCGCCCTCACTATCAGTATTCGGTAAAATGATAGCAAATTCTTCCCCGCCGATGCGACATAAGTCGTCAGTCGGTCGGTGTAGCGCTTCTTTTAGCAGCTTAGTGACATGAATAAGACAGGCATCGCCCCCCGTATGCCCATGGGTATCATTAATTTGTTTAAAATGATCAATATCTATCATGATAAGCGACAGGGGCGTTTGCTCACGCCGACTCCGTCGCCCTTCTGATTTTAAGCGTTTATCGAAATGACGGCGGTTATTTATCCCTGTGAGCGGGTCTACAGAAGTAAGTTGTTCTAATTCTCGGTTGACATCAGAAAGCTCACGAAGGGTAATCTCTAATTCGAGGGTTCTTTCTTGCACCTTATATTCTAGGTCTTCCTGATAACGTTGCTGCACGGCTAATAAGTCTTCTTTAGCGCTATTAGCCTGTTTCTCTTTTTCTAACGCAAATTGTTGCGCATAAATGAGGTCGTCACGACTATGGCTATAACTAATGGCAAGAATAGAGGCTAATATAACCGCTTCTACCGCCCCGCCAATAATTAACATATTATTGGCTGAGATACCTAATTGAACGATATTCATATTATCGAAACTAGCGACTAGCGCGCTTATTAATAAGCACCCCCAAGCCACAGAAAAATACCGTGCTACCGCAACCCCTTTCATCGATAACCATGCGCCTAAACCAATGATATAGGTAACAGTGACACACATAGCCAGCAAAAATATTTTGATTAGCAGTTCGTAAGGCAGAATAAAACAGAGCACTAGGCTAAGACCGAAGTACCATCCAACCCCCTTTAATAGGGTATCGAGTAACCTGCTATGTTGCCTTATAGGAAGTAGGTGGCGGGTGAAAATACTGGCAAAAAATATGGTGGCATTTGCGAAAAGCGCTATTGCAATACTTTCAAACCAAATAAGGTCTTTCCACACAAATGCATAGCCATACCCATGAAGCGCAGCAAGTGTTAAACCAAGGCTGAATACATAGCCTGAGTAATACAAAAATGAACGGCGCTTGGTGGTCAAAAATAAAAATAAGTTACTGATCCCCATGGCACATATAAAGCCAAAAAATAGGCCCATTACCATGTCACGTCGAGAGGCATGCTCTATAAACTCGTTCTCTTCCCATACTTTTATAGGCAAACGAATAGTGCCAGAGGTTTCCACCCGCAGTACTACCTGCTGGTCTAGCTCATTGGAAAGCAGCGGAACTAGAGGAGTAATATAGTTAATTGGACGTTCGCCAAATTCAATACTATCTCCTGCATGATAGATAACTCGTGGTGTACTGCCTAGTGAGTCATACAGTGCAATAGACAGCTTATCAATCAAGGCATAATCAATTTGCAGTAAATAGTCGCTATCAATATCCTTCATTGGTGCAATATTAAACTTAAACCAATAAACCTCGGTGTCCATGCCCAAATTTACCGGCGCGGTGACAAACTTCCATCGCTCATCGGGTATGCGGCTAACCGTGTGAAAGTCGAGTTTTTGCGCACCTTGTTTAATATATGTGAGTTGAGAAAAACGGGGGTCGTGGGTCTGTTCGGTTGAAAAATTAAAGGCAATAACTAATAGCAATATGACTGCGCAGAGCGTGGTAATAAAAAGTCCCATATCATAATTGCGAACTTTATCTTTGTTTATCAGCATAGGGCGCAGGTCACTTTAGCGAAAATAAACGACAAGTATTAGCATAGCTGCTGGTTTGCAATTTATCAGTATCAAGGGTTAATAGCCCACTTACTTGCTCGCCAATATGCGGTAAAAATGCGGGTTCGTTATTGCGTTTTCTCGGGCGCAGCGTTTTTGGAAATAAGTAGGGCGCATCGGTTTCTAATACCAGTTTATCATGGGGAATGTGGCCAAGGGCCTCACGTAAATCGCCGCCCCGTTTTTCATCGCATACCCAACCGGTAATGCCAATGTAAAGGCCCATATCTAAGTACGCCTTTACCTGATCAGCGTTTCCGGTGAAGCAGTGAGCTATTCCCCCGGGCAACTTGTCTATGACTACCTGTAAACAGGCCACTTGAACGTCAAAGGCCTCTCTTTCGTGTAAATACACCGGTAATTGCAACTCTAAAGCAATAGACAGTTGTGCTTCAAACACGCTCTTTTGAGTAGGTCGAGGAGAAAAGTCGCGATTAAAGTCGAGGCCACATTCGCCAATTGCCACAACGCCGGGCGCTCGAGCTACTTCTTTAAGCCTAGAAAGGTCTTGCTCAGTAACGTCTTTAGCGTTGTGGGGATGCACGCCAACGGTATAACACAGATGCTCAGGATACGCTTCGTATAGTTGCCTTGCCCGCTCCCACTCGTTGGGATGGGTACTAATGATACACATTTTGGTGACCCCTGCATTTACCGCACGAGAAATCACATCGTTGGCATCAAACCTTGCATCAAGCAAGTTAACACCGGCGTCAAACCACGCCATGCTATTTAATACGCTTTACTTTCATGGTTTGGTTTAACCCATCAACCTTGAGATAAAATGCCCCGAAAAGGCCCCGTTCAACCATAACTTGCTGGCCCTTTTTAAGCCGTAAGTTGCTATTGTCTACCTGACGCCATACGCTAGCATTATCAAAAGTAATGGTTTTTTCACCCCTTACATTTTCGCTGACGTTGACAACATTTACCGTCATAGTATCAGCTTGGCGTTCTCTTTGTGCTTTTCCTTCCCTACCAAAATCGGCCTCAGCAGCTGGCGCAACGTGGGCGTTTTCTAGCATCTCCGCTGGCTTTAAGGCGGGCTTAGGAGCCGGTTTATCTTTAGGAGTGTTTAAATCTTGCTTCGGCGCTGACATTGACATGCGGTCATAGCACACCAATCGTTGCAAGCTGTCTTCTAGTTTTCTACATTTTTCTACCGCTTGCGCCAAGGTGTCTGCCTGTGCGGCCGTACTAACGAAAAATACACTAGATAGCAATAACGAGCGTGCGCCTAAGGTGGCGAGTAACTTATTCATGGTTGCTCTCTTTCTTCGTCAGTATCGACATCTGTATCTGGTTCGCGCTTACCCGCGTAAACGCTACCCACAATAACGCCTACTTCAAACAGTAGCCACATAGGTATTGCTAAAAGGGTTTGTGAGATCACATCGGGAGGGGTTAACAACATACCAAGTACAAACGCACCTACCACTATATATGGGCGCTTTGCGCGTAAGGTGGCCGGGTCGGTTACCCCCGTCCAGCACATCAAAATAATTGCGATTGGGATCTCAAATGAAACGCCAAAAGCAAAAAACAATTTGAGTACGAAGTTGAGATAACTTGATATATCTGTACTTACGGTTACCCCCTCAGGGGCTACGCTATTAAAAAACGCAAATGCTATTGGAAAAACAACGAAGTAAGCGAACGCCATGCCCGCATAGAACAACAAGGTGCTTGAAAGTAACAAAGGTGCCACAAGCTTCTTTTCGTTACGATACAGTCCTGGGGCCACAAACCCCCATACTTGATAAAGCACATAGGGAATGGCAATGAAAAAAGATAGCACCAAGGTTAATTTAAATGGCGCAAAGAAAGGTGAAGCAACATCAGTCGCTATCATACTGGCGTTTTCTGGCAGTGATTCCAGCAAAGGCAACGCCAGTAAGCGGTAAAGGTCTTGAGCGAAATACGCCAAGCAAATAAAAACCACCAGCACACTTAAAAGCGCCTTTAAGATACGGCTACGAAGCTCAATTAAATGAGATATTAAACTGTTAGCGTCAGACATTTATTGTTTTTTATATGGTTCCCGAACAGATTCAGCGGCTTTTTTTAACTCATCGACACTTTCTTCAAGTTCAGGCGATAAGTCTTTTAAACCCTGCTGTTCAGCTTTCTTTAGGTTTTCGTGTAATTCGTGTACCCGCAATTGGTGCTCAACTTCTGTTTTAAAGCCGGTGGCCATATTGCGCACACTTCGAATAGTGTTAATTGTAGATCGCATGGCACCTGGTAATCGTTCAGGCCCTAAAATAAGCAGGGCCAATACACCTATTACCAGTAGTTCCCAAAAACCTATGTCAAACATTATGACTTTTCTTTTACGTCGCTCTGCGTTTTAGTGGCTACAGGGTCAGCTGTGTCTTTTTCTTCCACATGCTTTTTCTGCTCGAAGTCGGCGTCTTGCTCATTATCGTTGACGGCCTTTTTAAAACCTTTAATTGCACTGCCAAGGTCTGAACCCATACCTTTAAGGCGCTTTGTTCCAAAAAGTAACACCACAATTACTAGAACAATAAGTAATTGCCAAATACTAATACCACCCATAAAAATTATCTCCCATACATCAGTAGTGACAGTATGCCACCCCCTGAGGCTGCTTGCATCTGAATATTTGCTTAGCAGAATAATCGTTGAAATTTATTCCTACAAGTCTCATGCTGGTGATCAACTGGTTAGCACGATGTGTAGCGTTAAACGCCGCACGTAGTAAGGAGTTAATAATAGGAATGTTGTGTGTTGCCGTAACGCTTTGTCACTTGGTTATGCCTGCTAACACGCACCTTAATTCCTCTGCGCAGGTAGTATCGCCTCCAAGTAACGAGATAAATGCAAGTGAAGAAGCTTGGTTTGATGTGTGGCAGCGCAGTTTTACCGACTCAATGGATTTTACCGTACGCCAGTTTGATGGTTTATTTTCTCGCGAGCAAGGATCTCATAACGGTGAGCACGCGAAAGCGGAGGGGCGCATACAGTTAAGCTGGGAACCCCGTAGCAGAGAGCTTAGTGAAACCGATTTGCGCTTTCGTATTCGGGTATCATTACCCCACCTTGAAAACCGTGTAGATTTACTCCTGAGCGATAACGAAGATGAAAGCCAAAGCGATACCATTAAAGCCGCCCGTTCTAACAGTTTGGGGCGAAGAGACAATACCACAATAGCCCTGCGTTTTAGGCCCGACCAAAACTCCCACTACTCGTACCGCATTGGCGCCGGGCGAAGAGATCAATTGTATTTAAAAAGTCGGTTTCGCGACGCAGCTGCATTTAATGCCCACTGGGCCATGCTGTATGATGCAGAGTTATACTACTACACCCGGGACAGGCTAGGCGCAGAAGTGGGTGTCGCCATTCAACATGTGGCCACCGACAACCAAGTCACTCGGTTTAACAATCGTTATTATTATCGCGATATTTCTAACGATTGGCTGTGGCGACACGAACTGCAACATCTTTATCCTATCAACAACCATCATGCCTTAGTTTATCGGCTTATGGTCGAAGGTTACGACAAGCCTAAGTACCATGTAGATGAGGTATACACTGGCTTACGCTGGCGTTTTAATCCGTTTAGAGACTGGCTTTACTTTGACGTAGAACCGTTTGTATTGTGGCGACGAGATGAAGACTTTAAAGGTTCATATGGCGTGGCCCTGCGGGTAGAGGCCTATTATGGAAAAACAAAGTAAAAAAAGCTGCCGAAGCAGCTTTTTTGAAAGGTATTAAAACGTGACTACGCTTAGACGCCTTATACGGCATTGTCGCGCTTTAAGGACGGTTGTCGCTTTAAGGGCGTAAGGCTCTTTCGCCACGGGCAAGCCCGCAAACGCCCGTACGAGATGATTCAATAATCTCTGCACACTGCCCCATTGTTGTGGCAAACGCATCTAACTTATCGGTGGTGCCAGTAAGCTCAATGGTATAGTTGTTAGCATTAACATCGAGTATCACACCGCGAAAGATGTCTGCGTTGCGCTTAACTTCAGCACGAACAGATTCAGTGCGGGTTGCCACTTTAATTAGCATTAATTCACGCTCAATGTGCGCGCCTTCGGTTAAATCGACAACTTTCAATACATCGATAAGCTTATTAACTTGCTTAGTAATTTGCTCAATAACTTTATCGTCACCGTGGGTCACGATAGTAAGTCGAGACAAGCTTTCATCGTCGGTAGGGGCTACGCATAGCGAATCTACGTTATAACCGCGCTGTGAAAATGCGCCAACGATACGAGAAAGTGCGCCCGGGGCATTTTCCATTAATACTGAAATAATACGTTTCATCAGGTTCGCTCCGTCTTGCTCAAGCGCATGTCATCCATAGCGCCGTACTTAATTTGCATAGGATATACGTGTTCGTTTTGATCGATAGCAATGTCCATAAACACGAGGCGATCTGTGTAACTGAAACACTTCTCCATTGCTGCATCTAAATCTTCTAGTTTGTCGACCTTAATACCAACATGGCCATAAGCTTCGGCAAGTTTTACAAAGTCGGGCATAGAGTCCATATAGGAATGGGAATGACGACCTTTATAAATCATGTCTTGCCATTGGCGAACCATACCTAACGCTCGGTTATTCAACGAGATTATTTTGATAGGTAGGTTATATTGCAAACAGGTCGACAATTCTTGAATGTTCATTTGGATACTACCGTCACCGGTAACAACCACTGAGGTTGCCTTGGGGTGGGCAAACTGAACGCCCATAGCCGCGGGTAAACCAAACCCCATAGTGCCTAGGCCCCCAGAGTTTATCCATTGACGAGGTTTGTCGTAAGGATAATAAAGCGCCGCAAACATTTGGTGCTGACCTACATCCGAACTTACGTAAGCTTCGCCATTGGTGTGTTTATATAACGCTTGAATAACCCGCTGAGGTTTAATAACTTCCTCGCCCTGCTCAAAGTTAAGGCAGGTGCGCGCACGCCATTGCTCGATTTGCTGCCACCAATCGGCAAGCTTTTCTTGTTGCGCAGTTAAGTCTTGATTAACTAGCTGCTCATGAATTTGATCCAGTACCTTATCTACCGACCCCACAACAGGAATATGGGCATTAACGGTTTTAGAGATCGAAGCAGGATCGATATCTACATGAATGATATCGGCGTGGGGACAGAACTTGTCGACATTGTTGGTTACTCGGTCATCGAAACGCGCCCCAAGCGCAATAATGCAATCGGCATTATGCATGGTTTTATTCGCTTCCAATGTGCCATGCATACCCAGCATGCCGATAAATTGCTTGTGCGTGCCGGGCATCGCGCCCAACCCCATTAACGTACAGGTAACGGGAGCATGCAGCTTTTCTGCAAGTTCGATAACCCGTGAAGAGGCTTCGCAAGCGACAGCGCCGCCGCCAACATATAACACTGGGCGCTGGGCTTTTAATAAGGCACTTACCGCCTTCTTAATTTGCTTTGGATGCCCTTTCTCTGTTGGGTTGTATGAACGCATGGATACATCGTTAGGGAATACATAAGGATGCTCGTCAGCTACGTTCACTAAATCTTTAGGTAAATCAACGACGACAGGCCCTGGTCGGCCCGTATTAGCAATATAGTAGGCTTTAGCAATAGCTTCAGGAATATCTACAGCCCGTTTTACTAAGAAACTATGCTTAACGATAGGGCGTGAACACCCAACCATGTCAGTTTCTTGGAATGCGTCTTCACCAATGTGCATAGACGGAACCTGACCTGATAAGACGACCATAGGAATAGAGTCCATGTAGGCCGTTGCGATACCGGTGATCGTATTCGTTGCACCTGGACCTGATGTGACGAGTACTGTGCCGGTTTTTCCTGTTGAACGTGCGTAACCGTCTGCCATATGGGCAGCTGCCTGTTCATGACGTACGAGGACGTGTTTGACATCATCTTGCGCAAATAACGCATCATAAATGTCCAGTACGGCACCGCCTGGGTAACCGAACACGTGTGTCACTCCTACATCTTTTAGCGCTTCTACCACCATGGCTGCGCCCGACATCATTTTCACAGTACTTTCTCCTGTAATGGGTTGGGGGTTTGTCAGCGTACGTTGACGATGTCGGGACTATAACGAAGGTTGTAGGAAGATAAAACACCAAATCATGTAAAAGTGAGATATGTATCCCAATATTCAAGATAATTAGGATAAATGTTTCGAAATGACGAATTTACTCGGCAAATTTAGGATGAGTTTTACATTACGTTAACATTCCCAGCACACGCCTGCGCATTGCTGAAGATAAGGTTATCGCTTATATCGATATAGCCGTCAACCGCTACTTTGGTCCTACCTGTTAAATCACACAAATAGGACTCTAGCGAGACATGTTTAGGTTGCTGATTTTGGCACCCACGCCCAAATCATTTCACAGATTACCGGCTCTATGCCTTGTGCATCAGTGACAGTAACGGCAACCGCAATTTCACCCTTGTCTTGGGTTTGCATAAGTTTGATTTGCGCATCAGTAAGGCGCGCCACTGCTTGCATATCGCCCTTAGCACGCTTCACATACTTCAAATTCATTTCTTTAATTAAAGGAAGCTTATCGCCGGGCAAATTCACCCCTACCACAAAGCCTGTGGAGGACTCCGCTAATAACGCCATCGCTGCTGCATGCACACTTTATCTAGTTACATTTCTGTAATGTATTTTGTTGACATAGTCAGTTTTAGACTAGTTTTATAAGCACGAGAAATCATAGGTCCGGAAAATGTTTAGATATGAACTAACAACTGTTGAGTATTGTGGAAGATCAATCTGTGCTGCCGTTATTTACGATGAGAATTACAAGTATCACAAAGCTGCATGCCATTTCCTTTTAGAAGTAGCGAAGAAGACCAGAACGAAAACAAATACAATTAAGGCGCGTGCGAGTGACCTAAAAAAATTTTTGTATTCTATCTCAGAAAATAAAACGCCTTCAGTGTTGACCCAAGACTTTCGATATGTAAACGATAATCAAATGAACGCCTACCTCATGAAGCTACACCATGATGGGTTATCGGCAAAATCCCTAGCGAGACATATTTCAACATTGGATGAATTCTACAAGTTTATCTACAAGTTTGGATATATTGACTGCCCGAAACATTTTTCATTTAGTACTGCTGAGAAAGTCGAAACTATGCAACTAATGGAAAAGGCAACTTCTCGAGTCCTCTCTCAGTATATAAAAATTGAAGACTTCAATACCATACTTTCACACGTTGTAGCAAAGGACTGTTACAAACGAGCGAGAGACGAACTAGCGCTGAAGCTTGGATACTTTGCAGGTATTAGGACTCATGAATTAGTAGCTTTCGACAATTTCTCGATCGCAAATTTAAAAAAGCAGTTTTCTATTGAGAAAAATAATTTTTTTGATTATGCATTCATCGCAGTTACAGGAAAAGGCTACAAACGCCGTTCAATTCCACTGAGTATGGAACTAAAGAAATCCCTCTATCGTTTTTTATATGGAGACTATGCTGGTATTTTCAAAGCGCATTTGTTTGAAAAGTCAAATGGGCATGCAATCAAGGATGCTTCATACGGTACAAACACATTTCGTAAAGCGGTTAGAAAGTTTTTAGCATCGACAATTGTCAGCAAAGAACTAAGAGAGACGTACAGCAACTGGTCGTATCATTCGCTTCGCCATACGTGTGCAACAAATTTTGTGACTTTTTGCGACTACAACGGCAACGGTAAATACGATCCAATACTATATTTACCTCAATGGTTAGGACACTGCAGCATCGAAACATCCAAACTATATATTTGTTCTGAAGCTCTGCTAAATCGAAACTTTGAAGTATTTCATAAGCTCGATGAGCTCAGTTGCTCAATAGAGGGAATAGGTGATTAGCGATATGGTCGCGAAGAAAAAAAGAACGGTGAAGGGAGTAAAAGCACGAGCAGATTTGCTTGATGGCTTATTGATACCAGAGAGTTCTAGTCACCCTACTCTTAAAGCGCTGTGGTACAAACTTAAATCAACAAGTTTTGCAGAGTACTCAACAGCAAACAGAAAGCTGCTGGTATCGCAGTACAACCGCTATTATGAATTTCTTCAAGCACACGGGTATCTGTCCATAGAAGACTCACCGATTACCCTGTTCAATGAGTATGGTGTATTTATTAATCGAGAGTCTGGAGTTAAACCATACAGGTTAGTGAACCCAATCGTGCTGTTAAGCAAAACATACCTCTCTGATAACGCAGCACAAATCGAGACTGAGGAATATGACTTTTTAGTTCGAGCAATTGAGAATTTTAACCTTCAAAGAGATCAAGCAGAGAAAAAATTAACGTTAGCATTTTTGTTCGAAGCGTGTCCTTACACCGACGTAGAACTCTTAATATCTTTAAGGCTAATTTGTGCTCACATTATCACCACAGAGTACGAAGCCAAGAAAGATTTGCTACACAATAATCACTTAGAAAAACACATAGAAAAAGTATTCTCGCAATCAAAAAGAAATGCTAGAAGCATCGATTTCGGTAGATATGATGCATGGTCATCATCAAAGCAATTTAAGAAAATTTATGAGCCCGTAATGAGGGCGATATATGAAAGCCAGAGCGATATAGCAAAAGAGCGACTTCTAACATCAATTTTCTTAAACCGCGGAATTGAAGACATATTAGACAGTGATAACATTGAAGAGATTTATAATAATTTCATTACGGTAAGAGATACCAAACGGCCGCTACGGCTAAGCAAAAGAAACATAATAGATATAAAAAAAAGGGTCAATTCTTCCAGAAAGTCAATAAGACACCTAGCTGAAAAATACGGATATGGCGATAAAGAAAAGACAATTGGAGACCTCATAAAAAACCCTTCGAGAAAATCTAGGGTTATAGACAAAGAAACGATTGAGGTTATAAAGGAGGAGTATTTAAAATCCCCAGTTTATACAAAGCGTGATGCAGCAAGAGATTATGGCGTTTCCTCCTATACCATAACCGACATCTTTAAGCGTGATATCGAACAGCTCTTTTACGATTACAAAATAACACGAGCAGCGAGTCCTTATTACAAAGTGCGTTTCTCGATTCCGAAAATAACGGACCATTTAGCTACCAGCGGATGGACACTGAGTTGCTACAATCTTGATGATTTTATTTTTCCAGATCAAACACAACAATGGGCATTGATGTGTTTGCTCGCTTCGGATGGAGTACAAACATCTGGAATGCAAAGACTTTTACTAAACGACTGCATCAGAACAGAAAGCATTAGCGGAAAAAAATCTATCCAATTCAATTACGTCAAAGGGAGAGCTAATGCAAATTTTTCAACTGCTCTGTACTCTAATTCCGACAGGCCAAGAATTTTTTATCAAGCATATGAAGTTTGCTATCAGACGATTAAACGCGCGTATCAATACTCTAACGAAAAATCAACCCAATTATTTTTTCAGACTGATATTCCCAACTCTCTTAGACGATTTTTAAGCTCTAGTAAAAGCGCAGAGCTCAGAATGAGGCTGTTTAATCCAAATTCTGTACTCAGAAAAACATTAGAAAAAAGACTATCGAGTAAGCAAGTAGAGCCAGCATTATGGCTATTGAGGAAAATATCTGATTCGGACTCTATAAACCTTTTACCTTCAACAATAAGGGAAACATTCGTCGCAGTAACGGGTGTAAGCACCGGTTATGGAAGTCGAGGGTACGCTTCTGCGCGCTTATCTGCCCATAACGAAAAAACTCACAAACTGACATATCTCGATAGATATCCAGCTATAGTTAAAGAACAGCTTTCTAACACACCTTCTATGGCAATTAGAATCGGACAGCTTATGGAGAAGCAATCCAATGCAATAGAAAAATTGGCTAGGAATAATATCTCAATAACGGTTTCAGAAGCTAAGAGAGCGCTAGGTTTAGGTAGTATCAATGACAATCTTAGCATTTTCGATAGCCAGAAATACAAGCTCGGTTTATGTGGTGAGATCTCACTGGATAAAAAGAAAATTTATCTAGCCACCCCTGGTTCAGCAGCTCTTATAATAAAAAGACTTCAACACCTGAAAAACGAAGTGCCGGCAGTTATTAGTCACCAACGAAATGTTGGTCCAATCTTTGAAAAATTGGTCATGGACTTTATTCTACTTAGCGAGGTACTTTCAAAATTTCCTAAGGAAATAGTTGCAAAGGGAGAAAAGCTCTACCTTAAACTCCCTGAGGAACTTTTCCCTCCTCAACTTTGATAAAAATGAAAGAACAGCACAAAGCTCAAGCCCTTGAAGACAACTTTCTCATTTCAAGCAGGGAAATGAGATTGTACTCAAATAAATGGCTATTTCAGTGCCCCGACACTGGAGAGTTTTTTGAAGTGAGTCTGGAAAAGAAAAATGTTAATCATCATTGGGTGACGTTTTATAAGCTGTATATTGAATACAAGCTTGGAGGGTTCAAGGGACCAGGTTTTCTCCTCAAAGCTTCGCGGAGCTCGATAAAAGTGATATCGGAATGCAGCCTAACGTTTCTCGTATGGGCAACTCAAAGCTATCCAAATACTTACTTGTCGGACTTTACTGAAGGCATGGTTAATGAGTTCGTCAATCACTTATTTGACTTGCGCATGGCATACGGAACTTTAACTTTGCGAATGCAGATACTCAGAGACTCCCACGATGCGTTCTTATTAAAACATATACCAGACGGCATTACGTTCTCCATTGATTATTTGGGAAGAAAGCCAAGACCAAATTCAATTTTATCAGCTATTTGCAATGAAAGAGGCATCGATTTTTTTGAGTGGGGAGCGAGAAAGCCGCACGGAAGTATACCTATATATACAGCAATGGCGTTACTTAATTACGCATTACAGGAAATTAGATCTGGAAAAGCTAATTTTGCTTCAGAGTATTACTCTCTATTCCGGAAATACAAAGAGCGATTCGCCGAAGATAGGCTTCGCATTGTATTTCGTAACCTCTTCAGTTTCTATAAAGATCACCTCATCTCAGGAAATATTGATTTTCTCTGGTTCATAGGTGGTGGAAAATCTTGTGCTACATCAAAGGTGTTAAGAGATCAATATTATGAGTCTAAAAATAGGAATCAATTTTTCTGCCCTAAGGCATTTCATGCAAAGTATCGTCTTAAAAAATACGAATACCAACAGGTCGAGTCGTTTGAAAGGCAAAAGCAGTCTTGGGATTTGTATTACAATTTAGCAACTGACTTTATAGAGATTGCCAGGGCAAACTTAAGTGAAACTCAAGCGAGAAAACTCAGCCATGCTTCTCTTGTTTCATACGTCAAGAACGAGCTTCGCTATTCTACTCTAACTGTGCTTCTTACATTAACAGGAGCTCGCTCTTGGAGTGAGATATCACAAATGACCGCTGATGATTTTACGCCATCTAGAAGTAGCTCTGACGGGGTAATTTTTAAAACGCAAATAAAGAAAACGAATCATGGAATTCCGAAAGATAGGATGATTTATAACTTAGCGATGGAGGCCGTATCCCGACTACAATCGTGTCGCAATACTAGCGATAGCGACATTTTTCTCTTCAGTAACGACTTTCTTTCGTTAAGAAACCACAAGTCTGCAGTTAACACTGCTCCTCTTGGGCCAGGTGCTTTATCCCAGGGCCTACGAAAATATTACGATAAGTTTGCCAAATCTCAACCACTCTTGACTAAAAAACATCCAGAGATAAAGGCACATCAATTTAGACATACGTGGGCTGAGTTCGCATTAAGAATGTTCGAGGGAAACGTTAGTGAAGAAATAAGAAGACATTTTGCTCATAGCTACGGCTCTTTCATGCAAGAAACTTACACTTCGGAAAAGTTAAAGGACGAGATTGCTGATGATCTCGTAAGCTCATACCTAAAAGAGATACTGACTAGAATTGTTGATGAAGCAGTTTTGAAATCTATCAATTCTGAATACCTTTCCGATATTCAGGGCTCTGCAGCAGAACTCATAATAAAAGCTAGCGATGAAATAGTGACAACGCCGGAAAAGGCTCATGAATTTGTGGAACAACTGGCAGACGACTATGTTCATATTCGTGCCCATGAATATGGTTATTGTCTATCGAGAAAGGATCATGAAAAACACGCAAACTGCTACGATAAAAATTTTGGCTCTCCCGACTATAACGGCGCTTGTTTCAAAGTCTGTATTAACTGTATAAATTTTTGTGCTTCTAGAACCAACAATGAAGCGGCATTAATACGACAGTCGATAGCTCACAGGAACTTCGCCAACATTCGAATGAAATTACTCAATGTTGATTCTGAAGACACTTTCGTTAAAACATCTTTGAAAGCATCAGAATTGGGAGAAAGGTTTCTTAAGAAATGGCAGGAGGAGTAATGAAGATATCTGAGTTTGATATTGAAAACTGGCAACTAGAAGTCGAAACTACACCGGAGTGGTTGAACCCTGGAGTCGAAGAACTATTTTTCAGCCAATTTAATAAATTGGTTGAGGAAGTAAAGTCTTTTGTCTCTAACTGCCCTACCCCCTCACTACTTTCAATCTCTTCTTATCAGGTAAGCAATAGCGACGTAACTACTGCATTGGGTAAGTCAAGAAGTGCTCTGCGACGAGAACGTTACCCAAAACTATTTGTATATTTTGAGGAAACCAACGAGTTTTTGTGTGCATATTGGCACCACCATTGTGCGAAGAAAGCACGTCCGGCTAAGCCGTTAAAAAATTCCGTCCCTCTTGAAGAGAACAAGTCTTTGAAGAGGGAAATTCAAAAGATAAAACATTTAATGCACCGTAGATTCCTCGAACAACTAATTAGCAATACTGACAATATGGAACTAGTAGACAAGGTAGGTAAGATAGAAGACTTGGAACTTAGGAATGCTGAACTTGAACGGCAAGTGGCAAGATTAACCTACCAACTTAGAAATACGTTGAAGCGCATTTAATTTGATCAATGAGGCCGCGTGCTTTGTGAAGCCTTCCATAACTAGTTTCAACAACTTTCCGCAAGTCTCGGAAGCACCTTGTATTATTTCTCAATAGCCCCATTCTATTCTCAAGAAAAGGGAACGCTATATGTCGCTAGAAGAAACAAAAACGGATCTAATTGCTGCAAATGAAAATCATGAACGTTTGCTTGCCTATATCAAAAAGTTGTATCAGGCGGAGATACGCTCCAAGGATAACGTACTCTCGCAAGCACTAGCGGAATTGCACAATTCAGAAAAAATTAATCTTCTCAGCTTGATTAGTGACTTAGCTACGCAGTCTGTCGGTAGTGATTTCGTAACAGTATTGCGTGTCTTCGAAAATACTCTACCGATGCTAGATGCCAGCGTTGATGATGTTATCCATTGCATAGCTCACCTTATGCACCAGTCAGATAAAGGTATGATATTTGGAGGTATTTATGATTCTTTCCGAATATTTTGTAGTGCAGATGTGCTAAGGGCTTCCAAGAGTATCGACTGTAGTGGTCAACTAATTTTGGCCACAGTTTTAGAATCTTGGTATATAACCTCAGATTCATTTGGTGCTAAACCAGCATTATAATGATGTGGCCTAACGTTGTTGTAATACCCGTTGATATAATCA
>NZ_JAAAWN010000028.1 GCF_010500865.1 Alteromonas profundi | reverse complement strand
GCTTCCTTCAGACCCTGCCGTTAGCCAACAACGCCCTTGCCATTCGGATTGTCTTCCCCTCAGTCAGGGTGATTCAGGTTTCTTCCAACCTGACGGGATTGCCAGCTTCGCTGGGCAAACAAAAAAGGCCAGCAACTATGCTGGCCTTAGCGACTATCCTAACCTAATCTAACGAAAGGCCAAGCTGACACTTATAACGCTTGTGAAATCGTGACATCTGCATCTGCACGTAGTGCATCAACAAATTGCTGATACAAACGCTGTCCGTGCATCGCTGCTAGACGTTGCTGTAAGTTATCCGCAACGGCCTCTTCAAGCGCCGGTGCGTCATTAACACTTACCAATTCTACAATTGCTACATCGCCATTAACGGTAGCAACATAATCGAACTTATCTTGCCCATTAGGGGCTAACGTAAAGAGCTTTTCAACCACACTTCGGTTTAGTGAACTTCCCGCTCGCGCCACGGCTTCGGCCGTTTGCCAGCTAAGCGATTTTTCAGCTAATTGTGTATCAACACTTTCGCCGGCAATAAGCTTATCAACCACTGATGATGCCCAGGTCTCAGCCGCTTGCTGTGCTTTTTGTGCTTGTACTGTCGCCACAATACCTTCACGCACTTCATCAAGAGACTGGGTGCGCTGAGGCTCATGTTCTGCAACACGTATCACTACAACCGTTTCATCATCAATTTCGATAATATCGCTATTCACACCTTCTTCAATGAGTTCATCAGAAAAGGCTGTTTCAAGTACCGCGGGGGAACTAAGCTCTGCAGGCGCTGTGTTACGGCTAAATAACACACTTTCTTGTACAGGCATGTCCACAGCATTCGCGACATCTTCTAATGTATCAGGAACTTCAAAGGCGATTTCTGCCATTTGATTTTGTAGCTCATAATACTCTTCTGAGGCTTTCTCGACTAAAAGCGCTTCACGGATTTCTTCAGCTACTTCGCTAAACGGCGTGGTTGATGAAGGTTTAATATCTGTAAGCTTAATAATGTGGAAACCAAATTCAGATTCAACCACCTCTGATACGGTGCCTACCTCGGTAAGCTCGAAGGCCGCGCGATCAAATTCAGGGTCCATTGCATCACGGGTGATATAGTCAAGATCGCCGCCTGCCTCTGCAGAAAAAGTATCATCAGAGCTTTGTTCTGCCACTTCAGCAAAATCTGCGCCGGCTTTGATATCCGATAAAAGTGACTGCGCTTTTTCTTTCGCGGCCTCTTTGTCGTCGCCAAATTCTACAAGAATGTGCGACACTCGACGCTCTTCTTCAGTCTGATAGCCCGCAAGGTTACTTTCGTAATAGGTTTTCACCTCATCTTCGTCAACCGACACACGCCCTTTTACATCATCGATAGACAACGTAATGTAGGCTAGCTTCACTTGCTCTTCAGTATCAAACGCGGCGATGTTCGCATTGTAGTACGCTTCAACATCTCCATCGGTAACCTCAATATCATCAGCGAAAGAAGCAGAATCTAGCATTACGTACTTTGCATCGCGGGTTTGGCGTTGCAATGCATTGGCTAACTCAACTTCACCCATTAATGAAAACGACGAATTAGTTATGGCGGCAGTTAACTGATTCTGGGTCATCTGGGTGCGCATGTAGTCGCGGAAGTCAGCCACTTGGAAGCCATTTTGGCGCAGAATGGTTTGAAAACGTTCGTTATCAAACTGCCCACCAAACTGAAATTCTGGCATTTGCGCTATCGTTTCTTTTATTTGACTATCGCTTACTCGCAAGCCCATTTCGCGCGCTTCTTGTTGGATAAGCTTCTCTGCAATAAGCCTATCTAACACAGTGCGACGAAAGTCACTTAAGTATTGCTCACTGGAAAACAGCTGAGCGATACTTTCGCCGTACTGAGCTTCCATTTGGCCACGTTGGTTTTGATAGGCACGTTCTAGTTCCTGCGCCGAAATATCTTCACCATTTACTGTCGCTACCGACGTGGAACCTGATGATGTCAGGTAACTCCCTACGCCAGCAAAAACGAAACTCAATACGATTAGCGCGATTATGACCATCGCCCAAGGGCCTTGAGAACCTTCTCTGATTCTTTCTAGCATGATTGTTCTTCAACTCCGTTGCTTACTACACTCGCCTGGCTCGTCTGAACCTTATTCATGACTTAAAACCCGGGCAAAATAAGCGCTGATTATAACCTAATACGTGCGAAGATAAACGGCCTAACATGAACTAAATATCATTCTTGTTGCATACCGTTAAGTGCGTAACAACATTGGATAGATAGCGCGGTAAAGAACTACCGACTCGGTAAGGTATTAGACGCTATATTCGCGACACAAATAAAAAAGGCGATGGACTAGCCATCGCCTTTTGAATATTACTAATGCTTAGTTACAAGCGTCTTTCAGAGCTTTACCAGCTTTGAAAGATGGAACTTTCGCTGCTGAAATCTGAATAGTCTCACCAGTTTGTGGATTACGACCACTGCGAGCAGAGCGCTCACGAACTGAGAAAGTACCAAAACCTACTAATGCAACTTGGTCACCGTCTTTAAGCGCTGCAGTAACTGAGTCAGTGAATGCATCAAGAGCGCGGCCAGCGGCTGCTTTAGAAATGTCTGCACCAGCAGCGATTTGGTCGATAAGTTGAGACTTGTTCACTATTATGATCCCCTTCGATTGTTATTATACTGTTTGTCCAAAACAATTTGATTGAACGTTATAGCAAGCTTGATCGTTAACATCAAGCTATCTGTCACAAATAATTAACTTTTATTGTGTCGCTGCAATCCCTTTTGTGGCAAGGCTTCAAGCGAATACAAACTAAAGGTAACACAACTTTTGGGAGTTGAAAGCCCTATTTTAAAAAAAAACGGCGAAACACAAAAGTTATGCGCACTATTTGAACAATTATTACAAAAAAAAGGCTGCATCCCTTTAAAATCAGCAGATGCAGCCTGGTATTTTACGCTTCTTTTGACACTTTAAACCTTTCTACGGGCTCTTGAAGTGCAATATCAAGCACATCATCAATCCACTTAACCGGGTGAATTGATAAATCCTTTTTAACGTTTTCTGGAATTTCTTCCAAATCACGTTCATTTTCTTTCGGAATAACAACGGTTTTAATACCACCGCGATGCGCCGCCAATAGTTTCTCTTTCAAGCCACCAATTGCCAGTACTTCGCCGCGCAGTGTAATTTCCCCGGTCATTGCCACATCACATTTTACTGGGTTGCCAGTCAGCGAGGACACAAGCGCTGTACACATTGCAATACCTGCACTTGGGCCATCCTTCGGCGTAGCCCCCTCTGGTACGTGCACGTGAATATCGCGCTTTTCATAGAAATCTTCGTTAATACGAAGCTTCTCAGCGCGGCTTCGCACCACTGTCATGGCCGCTTTAATCGACTCTTGCATAACGTCGCCAAGCGACCCTGTAGAGGTCATTTTACCTTTGCCCGGCACGGCTGTCGTTTCAATAGTGAGTAAATCACCGCCCACCTGCGTCCAAGCTAACCCAGTAACTTGACCAATTTGGTTATCTTTGTCTGCTTTACCATAGTCGAAGCGCTGGACACCAAGATAATCTTTTAAGTTATCTTGTGTAACCACCACTTTCTCTTTGTTTTTGGTAAGCAAAATATCTTTAACGGCTTTACGGCATACCTTTGAAATTTCACGTTCCAAACTACGTACCCCCGCTTCGCGGGTGTAATAGCGAATCATGCCGATAATTGCCGACTCGGTAATATCTAATTCTTTACTCTTAAGGCCATTACGCTCCATTTGCTTGTTCAGCAAGTGGCGTGTGGCAATGTTTAGCTTTTCATCTTCTGTGTATCCCGACAGACGAATAACTTCCATGCGATCAAGCAAAGGCCCCGGTATGTTCATGCTATTTGACGTAGCTACAAACATAACGTCAGATAAATCGTAATCTACTTCTAGGTAGTGATCGCTGAAGCTGTTGTTTTGCTCTGGGTCTAAAACCTCAAGCAGTGCAGAGGCTGGGTCACCACGCATATCCGCCGACATCTTATCGATTTCATCAAGCAAGAAGAGTGGGTTTTTCACCCCTACTTTGGCCATCTTTTGGATAAGCTTACCAGGTAACGAACCGATGTAAGTACGGCGGTGCCCGCGAATTTCAGCTTCATCACGTACGCCGCCAAGGGCCATACGTACATACTTTCTACCCGTGGCTTTCGCAATAGACTGGCCTAGCGAGGTTTTCCCCACCCCTGGCGGCCCCACTAAACATAGAATAGGCCCTTTAAGCTTCTTCACACGCTGTTGTACCGCAAGGTATTCCAAAATACGCTCTTTAACTTTTTCAAGCCCGTAGTGGTCCTCGTTAAGCACTACTTCAGCTCGTGATAAGTCACGTTTAACCGGCGAGCGTTTGTTCCACGGCACATTGGTTAGCCATTCAATATAGCTACGCAATACCGTTGCTTCCGCTGACATTGGTGACATCATCTTAAGCTTTTGCAGTTCAGAGTTCGCCTTTTCTTCAGCGTCTTTTGGCATTTTTGCATCAGCGATTTTTTTCGATAAGGCTTCAAATTCATCCGGTGCATCATCTAGTTCACCTAATTCTTTTTGAATCGCCTTCATCTGCTCATTGAGATAATACTCACGCTGGCTTTTCTCCATCTGTTTTTTCACGCGGGTACGAATTTTCTTCTCTACCTGCAACAGATCAATTTCGCCTTCCATCAAAGCCATTAAATATTCAAGACGCTCATTGACGCCTTTCATCTCTAATACTTTCTGTTTTTCTGCTAGTTTTAACGGCATGTGAGCCGCCATGGTATCGGCAAGACGGGCGGCGTCATCGATACCGTTAAGTGAGGTTAATACTTCAGGTGGAATTTTTTTATTCAGCTTAACGTAGCCTTCAAATTGAGACACCGCCGAACGAATAAGCACTTCTTGCTCACTCTCATCAATACTTTCGTCTTCAATTTTACCAACATGGGCGACAAAGTAAGGTTCGGATTGTTCGAAGTCCTCTGCCTGGCCTCGCACGCTACCTTCAACTAATACCTTAACGGTTCCGTCGGGTAATTTAAGCAGCTGCAAAATGGTGGCAATGGTTCCCACCTTATAAATATCGTCTGATTCGGGTTCATCTACGCTTGCGTCTTTCTGAGCAGCAAGAAATATTTGTTTATCATTGTCCATTGCCGCTTCAAGACAGCGAATGGATTTCTCACGCCCAACAAATAAGGGTATGACCATATGTGGGTAAACGACCACATCCCGTAAGGCAAGCACAGGAATTTCAATGCGATTTTCACGCTCAACTGTCATACGTGTTCTCTATTAGTTTGCTATGTCGATTTATATGGGGATGTAAAGCCAAAGTTCAAATAAAACTTATTAAAGTGCGTTAATTTCCCACCCTTTCTTCACGTCCTTTCGTCTTTACCATTATCGATTTTAGTCCGTAAGGCAATAGTTAACTAACAAATCTGGCAGAAAGGATAGACAGAATACGAATAACCGTTCAAATATCGTTCAAATGCGTGAAATGAGAAGGTTATCTTATAGTTGGAGAAGCTGTTGATAGGCTAACTATGGATATAGCACTTCGTCGGGCTTAAACGTGGGATGACAACCCTATGTTGTATATAAGGCTTTATGGTGCGAAGTAAGTTAGTGAGGAAGAATAAGACAAATACTCAGAAACAAAAAAGGCCCTAACGGGCCTTTTCGAAAAGCAATCTCATTACTCTGAGGCGGCTTTCTTTTCATTACTGTCGTAAATCAATATGGGCTTAGACTCACCACGGATAACCGTTTCATCTATGACCACCTTACTTACATCATCAAGTGATGGTAACTCATACATGGTGTCTAACAATACTGCTTCAACAATAGAACGCAAACCACGTGCCCCCGTCTTACGCTGCATCGCTTTTTTCGCGATAGCGTGCAAAGCATCGTCACGGAATTCAAGCTCAACCTCTTCCATATCGAATAGAGCGGCATATTGCTTCGTAATTGCATTTTTAGGCTCACGGAGAATCTGAATTAGCGCATCTTCGTTAAGCTCTTCTAAGCTGGTTACAACGGGCAAACGGCCGATAAACTCGGGGATAAGCCCGTATTTTACCAAGTCTTCAGGTTCTACCTGCTTGAACAGTTCGCTTACCGCATGGGTATTTTCTGTCGATTTAACCGTTGCGCCAAAACCGATACCGGCACCTACTTGGGCGCGTTGTTCGATAACCTTATCAAGCCCTGCGAAAGCACCACCACAGATAAACAAGATTTTAGAGGTATCTACTTGCAAAAACTCTTGCTGAGGATGCTTACGGCCACCTTGTGGCGGCACGGACGCAACCGTTCCCTCTATAAGTTTTAGTAGCGCTTGTTGTACGCCTTCACCAGATACGTCACGGGTTATAGACGGGTTGTCTGACTTACGCGAAATTTTGTCAATTTCATCAATATAAACAATACCGCGCTGTGCTTTCTCTACATCGTAGTCGCATTTTTGCAGCAGTTTTTGAATGATGTTTTCAACATCTTCACCCACGTAACCGGCTTCGGTTAACGTGGTGGCGTCGGCCATGGTAAAGGGTACATCTAATAAGCGTGCTAAGGTTTCCGCTAACAGGGTTTTACCGCTACCGGTAGGACCAATTAGCAAGATGTTACTCTTACCTAATTCAATGCCCTCGTGAACGTCACCGTTACGCAACCGCTTATAGTGGTTGTACACTGCAACAGACAATACTTTTTTCGCATGTTCTTGGCCAATCACATAGTCATCAAGATGAGCGTGAATTTCACTTGGCTTAGGTAAAGCGTCCTGCTTTTGCTTAGGCGCTATTTCCTTTATTTCTTCGCGAATAATGTCGTTACACAATTCCACACACTCGTCGCATATAAATACCGACGGGCCTGCAATTAACTTTCTTACTTCGTGTTGGCTTTTGCCACAAAACGAGCAGTAAAGTAACTTGTTGTCACCATCACCGCTTTGTTTATCACTCATTACTTTTGCCTCTACCTTACCTGAACGAAAAAAAACGTCGTGGGTTGCACGTGCTCAGGACTCCTATAACTATACTACTTAGTTGTAGCGGCGTCAGATCGATTTGTTAAAACCTGATCGATAAGGCCGTATTCTTTCGCTTCTGTTGCGCTTAAGAAGTTATCACGGTCAGTATCACGCGCTACCACTTCGTAATCTTGTCCAGTATGTTGCGCCATTAAGCGATTTAGTTTCTCTTTAATAGACAGAATTTCTTTCGCGTGGATTTCAAAATCTGACGCCTGCCCTTGGAAACCGCCTAGTGGCTGGTGAATCATTACGCGAGAATTAGGTAGACAAAAACGTTTACCTTTTTCTCCTGCAGACAATAGGAATGCCCCCATGCTTGCAGCTTGGCCCATACACACGGTGCTTACATCTGGCTTGATGAAGTTCATGGTATCGTAAATGGCCATCCCGGCGGTAACTGAACCACCTGGAGAATTAATGTAAAGGAATATATCTTTCTCTGGGTTTTCTGCTTCTAAGAACAACATTTGAGCCACAATCAGGTTTGCCATGTGGTCTTCAACCTGCCCAACCAAGAAAATTACGTTTTCTTTTAATAGGCGAGAATAAATATCATAAGAACGTTCCCCTTTGGAAGTTTGCTCTACTACCATTGGGACAAGTGCATTCATTGGATCGAACGGGGTATTAGTCATAGCTACCTTGATTATCTAGCGTTAAAAACAAAAATGCTCGGAAGGCTCCGAGCATTTAAGCAGTTGCTGACGGGTGAAGTCAATCAGACAGTAAAAAATTACGCCTGTTTGTTCATAACCTCGTCAAAAGCTTTGGTTACTTCAGTAACTTTTGCTTGCTCAAGAACCCACTCAATAGCTTGTTCTTCAAGTGCAACATTTTGCATTTGCTGCATAAGCTCTTGGTTGTTGTTGTAGTATTCTACCACTTCTTGTGGATCTTCGTACGCAGAAGCTGCAGTTTCGATCATCTCGTTAACTTTCGCTTCGTCTGCTTTAAGTTCGTTTTGCTTAATCACTTCACCAAGGATTAGGCCAATTGACACACGGCGCTTAGCGTTATCAGTGAATAACTCAGCAGGTAGGTCTGGAAGGTTCTGACCACCGCCTTGTTGGCTGAAACGTTGCTTAGCTTGTTCACGAAGTGCATTTACTTCTTGGTCGATAAGCGCTTGAGGAATATCAAATTGGTTAGCTTCAACAAGCTTCGCAATGACGTCTTCTTTAACTTGCGCTTTAAGGGTTTGGTCTAGTTCACGCTGCATGTTCTTACGAACTTCAGTTTTAAGCGCGTCTACACCGCCTTCTTCAACACCGAAAAGTTTAGCAAACTCTTCGTCAACAGTAGGAAGCGACTGACCTTCAACTTTCTTAACCGTAGCTTGGAAAACCGCGTCTTTACCTTTTAGGTTTTCAGCGTGGTAATCTTCAGGGAAGGTAACTTCAATTGTTACTTCTTCACCAGCTTTCGCACCAACAAGTGGTTTTTCAAAACCAGGGATCATACGATCTTGGCCTAGTTCTAACGCGAAATCTTCTGCTTTACCACCTTCAAACTCTTCGCCGTCAATGGTACCAACAAAGTCGATGATTACTTTGTCATCTTTCTTCGCTTTACGCTTAACTTCTTTCCACGTGGCATGTTGCTTTTGCAACGTTTCCATCATTTTATCAAGATCTTCATCAGTAATTTCTACTGCTGGCTTCTCAATTTCAATATCGCTAACGCCTTGTACTTCTACTTCAGGATAAACCTCGAATGAAGCTACGAACTCTAGGTCCTGACCGTCTTCATCTTTGGTCAGTTCAAAGTTAGGCATGCCAGCTGGTTGGATTTTTTCTTGCACGATGGCTTGATAGAAGTTTTGCTGCATTACATCACCAGCTACTTCTTGGCGAACCGCTTGGCCGAAACGCTTTTTAATTACGCTTACAGGAACTTTGCCCGGACGGAAGCCGTTGATGCGTTGTGTTTTCGCCAGTTGTTGTAGGCGTGATTTAACCGCTGAATCAACAGCGTCAGCAGGAACGCTGATAGTAAGACGGCGTTCTAAACCCTGGGTCGTCTCGACAGAAACTTGCATTATGTTACCTCAACTATACGCCTTTGCAGGCGCTTTGTTCACAGTCCCCTCTCCCGTCATGCCAACATTTTAGTGGCGGATCACATCGGGGTAGAGGTCGTTTTCGACGCTTGTTCCCTCAAATTACCGTGCAAAAAAACCTACACTTAACCAATTTGAGACAAACGCACCGGTTAAAAAAAGACGCGGTAGTATACAGCCGCACATCGCAAGAGTCGAGAGGGAAACACAAGTTTGTAACATGCTTTTGGCGGATTAGCCCACAATTGGAGCAATAAGGGATAAATTAACAGAATTTATTGACGAAAAGAGAGGAATAACGAGAAAGATAATGGTCGGTGAGACAGGATTTGAACCTGCGACCCCTTGTACCCAAAACAAGTGCGCTACCAAGCTGCGCCACTCACCGACTGGAATCTTTTAAAAAGAATCGCTTTTTAAAAAAGCTTAAATATGGTGCGGAAGGAGAGACTTGAACTCTCACGCCGTGAAGCACTGGAACCTAAATCCAGCGTGTCTACCAATTCCACCACTTCCGCAAAAAAGTGGGGTGGACGATGGGACTTGAACCCACGACAACCGGAATCACAATCCGGGGCTCTACCAACTGAGCTACGCCCACCATAGAGGTGCTTGCAATTGCTAACATGCGAATTGTATACATGTTAACGTAAAGATTCTACCATTTTGGTCAGGACCTACCTGACCCGCATGGCGCGCCCGGCAGGATTCGAACCTGCGACCCACGGCTTAGAAGGCCGTTGCTCTATCCAGCTGAGCTACGGGCGCTCGGCGAATCTTCGCTTGCAAAAATGGTCGGTGAGACAGGATTTGAACCTGCGACCCCTTGTACCCAAAACAAGTGCGCTACCAAGCTGCGCCACTCACCGACTGATGTAGCGGCTTTCGAAGCGTTTTGCCTCTGTGCCGTTACGGGGTGCGAATATTACTGACTTGCCCCCACCTCGTCAAACACTTTTTTAAATAAAAATATCAACCGCTCACAAAGCGCGCATTATCGCGATTTTTTGACCAACAAGATGAAATTTCGAGCAATAAGTGGCCTACGAACTGCTTTTTATCGTTATAACGCGGGCGGCTTATCAGTAGCGTAATAACGTTTTTTAAATCGATGCTATTTTCATTCGCACAAAATCACGGCTTTTTACTGGTTAACCTTGGCTATTTTATGAAACAATAATATGCACTTGTTGATCACTTTTAAGTAAATACCTTTTATGACCGCTCATCTCATAGATGGCAAGTTAATTGCCAAGCAAGTTCGCCAACATGTCGCCGCATATGTAGAGTCTTTAATTAATGCGAAAAAACGTCAGCCTGGATTAGCTGTTGTTCTAGTCGGCAGCGATGCTGCATCGCAAGTTTACGTGTCTAATAAACGTAAGGCATGTGAAGAAGTCGGTTTTGTCTCGCGCTCGTTTGACCTTCCAGCCGATACCACCGAAACCCAGCTACTTGATATTGTCGATGAATTAAATGATGACAATGAGATAGACGGTATCTTAGTGCAGTTACCCCTTCCCGCAGGATTAAATGCCGAAAGGGTGTTAGAACGCATACACCCTCACAAAGACGTGGATGGTTTCCACCCTTACAATATAGGGCGCCTTGCACAGCGTATCCCTGCCCTACGTCCATGTACGCCTAAAGGTATCATGACGATGATTGAAGCTACTAAACGCCCGGTTAAAGGGTTAGACGCTGTTATAGTTGGGGCATCAAATATTGTCGGGCGTCCTATGAGCTTAGAGTTATTGTTGGCCGGTTGTACTGTTACTACCTGTCATAAATTTACCCAAGACTTAAAGGCGCACGTTAGCCGTGCCGATCTTCTGGTGGTCGCGGTAGGCAAACCTAACTTTATTCCAGGCGACTGGATTAAACCTGGCGCAATTGTGATTGATGTAGGCATAAACCGTGTTGCTGATGGTTCACTGGTAGGAGATGTAGATTTTGAGAAAGCCAAAGATAGAGCTGGCTGGATAACGCCCGTACCCGGCGGCGTGGGGCCTATGACGGTGGCGAGTTTGATTGAAAATACGCTAGAAGCGTATGTTAAATTTCACTCGTAGCGCGCACATGTTAGATGCAGATTATATTGCAGCAACACTGAGGTGGGTAGACGAGATTGTTATCCACCACAATTTCTGCCCATTCGCTCGGCATGCTCGTTACCCCGGCGGTATTTATTGCCATGTAAGCCACGGCGATACGGGCGATATTTTGGCGGCTTTATTTGATGAATGTCAGCGATTAGACAATAACCCGGCTATCGCCACCACATTAATGATTCTTGTAAGCCCAGACACCGCAACGTTCGACAGTTACCTTGATGTGCTAGCTATCGGGGAAAAAATGCTGAGTGATTGGGGATACGCTGGGACTTACCAACTTGCTAGCTTTCACCCCGACTACCAATTTGAAGGGGAAGCAGAAGACAGTGTTGCCAATTATACCAATCGCTCCCCTTTCCCACTGCTTCATCTTATACGAGAAAGCGATATTGCCAAATATATGAAGAACGAAGATGATGCAGAGAAAATTTACCGTCACAACATTGAGCAGGCCAATGCCTTAGGCTGTCCTTACTTTTCCGCTAAACTACAAGCATTAAAAACACCACAGTGTGAGCGCCCCTTACAAGAGTGACATTTAAATATGACTGACCAGAGCGTGACAGTTGCCCCTATTGGCCATATTACCAGCCCTTTTAAGCAAAAGTTTGCGATACCCCGCCAACCCAACTTAGCGAATGCTTCAGGTCAGGTGGTACTTAGTGCGGACTTTACAGATATGTCGGTGTTTAAAGGGTTAGAGGGCTTTAGCCATGTATGGTTGCTGTTTTTGTTCCACGAGAATGCCCAACGAGGGTGGAAACCTACCGTAAAAGCCCCCCGGTTAGGGGGCAACGCTACTATGGGCGTGTTTGCCAGTAGAAGTACCCATAGACCCAACGGCATAGGTATGTCTGTGGTTGAAAATAAAGGCGTAAGTGAAACAGTCGAAGGTATTGTGCTTAACGTTAATGGGGTAGACTTGCTAGACGGTACACCTATTATTGATATTAAGCCCTATCTCCCTTATGCCGATTGCATTAGCACCGCCACCGATAATCTTGCCAACTACGCGCCTATTCCAGCCCGAGAAGTGAAGATAAGTGAACACGTAAAGGCCCAATTACACCAAGCGTCACTTCGCCATCAAGACTTACCTGAGTTAATTGTTAGTGTATTGCGCCAAGACGCCCGCCCTGCTTATAAACATAAATTAAACGATGACCCAAAAACATATTGGGTTACTTTGTATAATTACGACATTGGGTTTTGTGTTAGCGATGCCACCGTGATAGTTACCGAGATGAAAGTACTTTAACGCAACACGGTTGTAGCACAATTGCGTTTAGTTAATTAGAATACGCCAGATTAATCATTTAACTATTTGTATAGGAAAACTGCACACGATGCGCACTAGTCAATATTTGCTTGCCACGCAGAAAGAAACCCCGGCCGACGCTGAAGTAATAAGCCATCAGCTAATGCTTCGCGCTGGTATGATAAGAAAGCTGGCTTCCGGTCTATATACGTGGCTACCTACGGGGCTTCGCGTATTGAATAAAATTGCGGATATTGTTCGTGACGAAATGAATAAAGCAGGCGCTATTGAGGTATTGATGCCGGTAGTACAACCTGCCGATTTATGGCAAGAGTCTGGCCGCTGGGACGAATATGGCCCTGAATTATTGCGCGTTAAAGACCGCCACCAGCGTGATTTCGTTCTAGGTCCTACACACGAAGAAGTTATAACAGCGCTTGTGAGCAATGAAATTAGCAGCTACAAACAACTGCCAATAAACCTTTACCAAATACAAACCAAGTTTCGTGATGAAGTTCGCCCTCGGTTTGGCATTATGCGCGGACGAGAGTTTACGATGAAAGACGCCTATAGCTTTCACTTAGACGACAGTTGCTTAGATAAAACCTATCAAACTATGTATGACGCATACAGCAACATTTTTTCGCGTCTTGGCTTAAATTTTAGGGCGGTTATTGCTGATTCAGGTTCTATCGGTGGTAATCATTCCCACGAGTTTCACGTATTAGCGGACTCAGGGGAAGATGCAATCGCCTTTGCCAGCGAAAGTGATTATGCCGCTAATGTAGAAATGGCGGCCGCTGTCGCGCCAGAAAAACAGCAAGCGAGCGGCGTGGCTGAAGAAACCGTAAAGGTAGAAAGTACAGATTTAACTGAGGCTCTCTCATCGTTAAACGTAGCGGCATCTAACGCAGTTAAGCTTGAAGTTGTTAAAGGGCATACCGATGAAGATGACGCTCAAGAGCGTTGGGTAGTGCTGGTGCTACGCGCCGATCATACCCTTAACGATATTAAAGCAGAAAAACTCGCTAGTGTGGCCACGCCTTTAGTGGTGGCCAGTGAAGAAAAAGCCGCACAGGTATTGGGTGTGCATCCAACCTTCGCCGACCCGAGTGCGCTTACCGTACCTGTTATTGTAGATAACAGTGCCGCTGCCCTTGCCGATTTTACCTGCGGTAGTAACAGCGACAAAATGCTACGCACAAACGTGAACTGGACCGGTGAACTTGATACCGCAGACTTACGCAATGTGGTTGCCGGTGACGCGTCTCCTGATGGAAAGGGCACACTAGAAATAAAACGAGGCATTGAAGTTGGACATATTTTCCAGCTTGGACGCAAATATTCAGAAGCCATGAATTGTGGTGTACTAAGCGAAACCGGCAAGCACCAAACGCTAACAATGGGATGCTATGGCATTGGTGTATCGCGTATTGTAGCTGCGGCAATTGAACAGAACCACGATAAGTTCGGCATCATGTGGCCTGATCCTATCGCCCCGTTTAAAGTAGCCCTTATTCCAATGAATATGCATAAATCTCACCGCATTAAAGAAGCGGCTGAAGCTGTGTATAAAACATTAACGGACTTGGGGATCGAGGTACTATTTGATGATCGTAAAGAGCGCCCAGGTGTTATGTTTAATGACATGGAATTAATTGGCATACCTCATAGTATTGTTATTGGCGAAAGAAACCTAGACAATCAACAGATTGAATATAAAAATCGTCGTACTGGCGAAAAGCAGTTGATTGATCTCTCTGCTGCTGGAGACTTTGTCGCTGCGTTATAATCGCAGCACGCTCTCCTTCCAAGCCTAACTGGAGGACGCATGCAGGTAACTTTTTTCGGCGTTAGGGGGTCTATTCCTACCCCTGGCGAAGAATTCGTGCGTTACGGAGGCAACACCGCATGCGTGCATATTAAACTCGATGACGGTACCGATATCATTCTTGATTCTGGTACCGGAATTCGTGTTCTTGGAAACCAGCTTAAAGACGCATCTACGCCTATTCATATTTTGCTCAGCCATAACCACTGGGATCATATACAAGGCTTTCCGTTCTTTGCGCCCATCTACCAAAAAGATCGAGAAATACATATTTATCCTGGCCTAACCCACCTGCCAGAGTACGATCGTATCATTACGCAAATGGAAGGTTCAGCCTTTCCAGTGCCTTTCTCAGCCCTTCCCTCTAAGATTACCCTTAGTGTTATCTCGTCAGAACAAAACCAATGGCGTATTGGCAGTGCAACAATAAAGCGGTTACCCATGAATCACCCGGGCAAAGGAAGCGCGTATACCATTGAAGATAATGGCCATAAGGTAGCGTATATCACCGACAATGAACTTTATCCGCCTTATAAAAGAGAAACGGGATTTTTAAGTTTTGTAGAATTTGCGCAAAATGCGGATGTACTAATCCACGATGCGCAGTACACGAAAACGGATATGCCCGTTAAGTCAGGCTGGGGACATTCAGTTGCTGAAGAGGCGGTTAAATTGGCGTTAGCCAGCAATGCCAAAAAATTAGCTCTATATAGTCATGATCCAGAACGCACCGACGACGATATAGATAAAGTCGTGAAGTACTGCCAACGTGTTGTTACTGTGGCAGAGTCCACGCTCACGGTGTTTGCATCAGCGGAAGGCCAATCATTGGACTTAAGTTGATTAACTAACTTCCACCTACCACGGAGAATTAAGGTGTCAGTGTTTAAGCCTGTTATAGTACTTACTACAATGTGTTTGTGTAGTTTATCTTTGTTTGCCCAAGAGCAAACCCAATCAGAACAAGAAAGTGATATTGAAGTCATTGATATCATCAAAAAAGATACCACCACACAAAGTGTTATGGACAACCGTCTTGAAGGCGATAAAGAAGCATTAGACAATTCTTTTGCCATTACCCAGCATCGTCAAAACTATCTATTGCCTTACACCTATGTGTCAGACCCCAACTCCGCGGGCAATGTGGAACTGAGCGAAGAAAACCTTGATCGCAACGAAGCTAAGTTTCAAGTAAGTACCAAGTTTCCCCTCTACTTAGAAGAGGCTGGCTTTGATGGCGTTTATTTTGGCTTTACCTTAACCTCATACTGGCAACTGTATAACAGTGAAGCGTCTAAGCCTTTTCGTGAGACAAACTACGAACCCGAAGTGTTTTGGCAAGAAACCGCCGACTATTCTATTCTCGGCTATAAATTCAATACCTTTCAAGTAGGCTTTAACCACATGTCCAACGGACAAAGTGGACTGCAATCACGAAGCTGGAATCGGCTGTTCGCTTCTATCGTATTTAGCGATGACGACGATATTTACTACTTTAAAACCTGGTATCGTATTCCAGAAGATGAAAAAGAAGACATTAACGACCCTACCGGTGACGATAACCCGGATATCCTTGATTATTATGGACGATTAGAATTTGGTTATGGACGCAAAATTGGTGCCTTTAAGATGCTGGCGCTTGTACGCAACAACCTTGATATAGACGATAACCGCGGTAGTATTCAGCTCGACTTCACTTACCCCATCTCAGATCGGTATGAAGTGCTGTTGCAATATTTTAATGGTTACGGCGACTCACTTATTGACTATAACCGCTCACAACAACGTATTGGCATAGGGTTTCAGTTACTTTTCCTTTAATACCACTCCTGCCGCGCGGTATAATTGTAAATGTACATTTACCAGCGCGGCTATGTCTCTTTGATAGCCGCCACCGATCACCGAGGCTATCGGCACGCCATACTTATCGGCTGTAGCAAATACCATTTTATCCCTCGTAAATACCCCTTCTGTGGTAACATCCAGCAGGCCTAAATCGTCGTTTTCATGAATATCGACCCCGCCGTCATAAATAATGGCATCGGGTTGGAACTGACGAAACGCTAGGGTAAGCGCTTGTTCTAACGTAGTAAGATATTCGTCATCACGGGCGCCTTTAGGCAATCCAAAATCCAGATCTGACACTTGTTTGCGGTGGGGAAAGTTTTTCTCTCCGTGTAACGATAGCGTAAACACGCTGGCGTCATTTTCCGCTAATTTAGCGGTACCATCACCTTGATGTACGTCTAAATCGATGATCATAACTGTATCGATATGCCTATAGCTTTGCATGGTTTTGGCGGCTAAATAGAGATCGTTAAAGAGGCAGAAGCCGGAACCAAAATCGGCAAACGCATGATGATAGCCCCCTGTGAGGTTAAGTGCTTTACCACTTTCAATTGCAAGTTTAGCGGTTAGACATGTACCCGCCACCGCAGTTAAGGTACGCTGAATTAACTGTGGTGACCAGCCAAAACCAATACGCCGCATAGCCTTAGCATCTAAGCTACCTTTTAGTAGCGCTTCAACGTAATCACGCTCGTAATGGTCAAATAACAGGTGTTTAGCCAGCGGCTCCGGCTGATGAAAATATCTATCTTCCACGCCGTGTGCAGCTAACGCATCACGGATCCCTTGATACTTTTCAATAGGAAACCGGTGTCGCGCAGGAAGAGGTAACTGACTATAGATGGGATGAAAAACCAGTGGATGCATAAAAACTCGCGTTGCCTGAATATTCGAACACGGGCGTTCGCCCTATGTTCGAATACTGACAACCAATGTTTAGTTGGTCAAACTGTTTACTACCTTTTCAACGTTTTGTGACATACTTTTCATGGAATCAGAAATATCATTGCCTCGTGCTAAGTCATGATAGCGTTCTGAAGAAGTCACCACAGTTTCGATAATACGCTCAAGCTCGCACAGGACTGCCTCTTGTTCATCGGCAGCCTCATTAAGTGCAACCACCACGCTCGCCGTTTCTCGTATATCTGTTACTACGCTATTTAACTTAGTTAACGCAGTTGCTGCTTCGGCCGCATTGACTTCTGAAAGTTGCTTACCCTCTTCCATGGCCGATACCGCACCTCTTGCTTCGGCTTCAAAGCCACTTAGAATATCGTTGATTTCTTTGGTAGATTGTTGCGTTTTTGCCGCTAAGGCACGTACTTCATCTGCTACTACTGCAAACCCTCTGCCATGTTCGCCCGCACGCGCCGCCTCTATAGCCGCATTTAACGCTAATAAATTAGTTTGATCAGCAATTTCGTTAATTACGTTTACTACCCTTAAAATGGTTGCACTTCTACTTTGCAATTCGCTGACAATAGCACTGGAAGATGTCACTGTTTTCGCTAATTGCTTAAAACCCGCGTTAGCTTCTTCAAAGGTAGCATAGCACTCAGCCACATTTGTTTGAGAGCTGTGTGTTGCCACGGCAACTTGGTTTGTCACCGCCGCCAGGTTTTGTACAATTTTGCGAAGGGTGTCTGTATTTTCATCAAGGGAACGAGACGCATCACGTTGCTCTACTGCCCCTGTCATTATAGATTCACTAACCCTTTGAAGAGTACCAAAAGTATTCCCCATTTCCTGCTCGGCCTGGCGCAGCTGTACAACCGACTCTTGCAACTTACTTTGCAGTTCTCTTGCTGCATTGGCCAATACACCAAGTTCATGTTCACTATGGTAGGTGAGCGGGTCGTCATAGCGACTTCTTGAAAGGTTGGCAATACACCGTGCTATTTGCTTAATAGGGGTAATTAACTGGGTACGTAATCGGCTTATTACGTAAATAATGGACAGTAGCGACAGTACAACCGCTAATCCTAAAATTAGCCACAACTTACGTTTAGTGTCTACCTTAAGTAAGTGCGTAGCCCGGGCAGAGTCATCAATAATTTCATTAGCCACACTAGAGAGAAGCGCCGCCGGTGCGCGGTCTATCCCGCGTACGTAACTGTCCCCTACCTTAGGGTCGAACCCTGAGGCTACATAAGCGGCATAGCCTTCTCGATACTTTTTAGCCATAACAGCATGTGCCTGCTGAAACTGACGAATTTGCGTTTTTGCCTTCTCGTTTACCGACGGGTTTTTCAGCATGCTTTCAAACAGCTGAGTAATTTCGCCCTCACGCTCTACAAAACGGTTCCAATACTTCTGCCGATCGGCCTCATTATGCCCCCGCAACAGTACGTTTTTCCATTCCTGTACTTGGGTTTTAAACGAATTTAAAATAAGGTTTACGTCGCGCTCAGCTTGCACAAGGGTGCTTTCTAATTCATCGAAAGCGTCGAGCATAGAAAAGGATTTAACTATAGAGGCGCCGTTTAGCATAACCAGTAAACAGAAGCTTGCTAATATGGGGGTAATTACTAACCTACTGATACTTTTGTAACTAAGCACTTCGGACTACCTATAGTAAGTAAAATAACCAAAAATATGGGCCATCATTAGATGTTATTTCGATGACAGAAATATGACTTTCGGTAGAATGAATGACTATGATTACTTAAGCGCTGATTTTTTAAGCAAAAAAAGAGTATCCCCTGTTGAATTGAAGCTAAGTGAGCGGACGCTCCTAGGATAAAGGATGCATTAGATATTATGCAAAGGATACTGTATCACACAGCGCACTACACCGCGCTATACGGCGCAGTCAAGATACCTCAACGCCCATACTGAGACAATGAATTCCCCGGTGAAGCGCTAGCCGAATAGTGGCGTTTATTACAGCGCTAAAATAGTAACGCTATTGGCCCCGTGCCTTTGAATCTTCGCTTTACCCGAGCTTTCTAGGAATCGTAGCAATGACTGAGGATCGTTAGTCTCAAAGACCCCCGTTATGGACATCTTGGAAAGTTGCTCAGAGGCAATAGATATTTGTAACGCATTGTAGCGGTTAAATTCGTAGATAACATCTTCTAGCGAATCATTTTTGAATATCATTTCCCGCGCTTTCCATGAGGTTTTCTTATCGACATCAGCGTTAACGAGTGTGGTAATTTTGCCGTCTTCTTTTACGGTAGCCTGTTGCCCAACGGAAACAATTAAAGGCCTGCCTAAAGGTACCTCAATTTCTGCATTGCTATCTAATCGAACGCTCTCCTCGCTAACAGAGGCATCTTGGTGTTTGCGCGCATTTTTAGTAAGCGCCACAACTCCGTTGATAACGGTAAGCTCTACGTTACCCTTATTACTTCTAACGTTAAACTCGGTACCCAACGCCTGGAACATAGTGCCGTTTACCCAAACCCTAAAAGGTTTGTCAGGATTATGCGCCACTTTAAATATAGCCTCGCCATTGTGCAAAACTATATTTCTAAACTGCGGGGTATAGTCAATATCTACGTTGGTTAATGTATTTAAATAGATAATGGAGCCATCACTTAATGTAATACTACGCTGTTCACCTAAGGTAGTAACGTAATTGACGCTGTGGGAGATAGTTTGCTGCTTTAACGGAAGCACCGCAGGTGTAAACTGATACAAGGCAAGTACACTAAGAACAAGACTCGCAGCTAATGCCCAAAACATGCGTGTAGGTCGCTTTTTAGTCTCTATACGTGCTGGCTTTTCGTACGCATAGGGCGCCGGCTTCGACGTAATGGAGATCGGCTCAACATCCGGCGTACTTATCTTTTTAAGCAGCCCCTCTACTGATATATTTTTATTCGGATCGATATCATCCAGTACATCAAGCAGGGTACATGCATGTAAAAACTCTTGTACATGTGTTGGGCTTTCAACAAGCCACTGTGCAAGCTCGTGGTGTTGCCGCTGGCTTAGCTCACCCTCATCAATAAGTACAGCCCAATAGCTTGCCTGCTCTATAATGAGTGTATTTGGTTGCGAATGTGTATTCATAACTCTTGACCCATACTGTGAGCCTTTCGGCATTCCGTTACCGCGCGGGTTAAATATTTTCTAACAGTGTGAATAGAAATCCCCAGTCTTTCAGCAATTTCAGCGTGATTCAAGCCATCTCTTTTACGCATCAATAAGACTGATTGATAAATAGGAGGTAAACTGGCCAATATCTTTTCTAAATCCTGAATCGCTTTTTGTCGCTCAATATGTGCGTGAGGGTCGTCCTCACATGGGATCTCTTCAACATTGTCTAACGCGCTTGTTTCCTTTTGCCACTGGCTAATATTTTTAAGGCGCTTTTCATGCACTAAATTTGCAGCAATGCGAAAAAGGTAAGCCCTAGGTTGTTCTATTAAGTCTTTTCTCTCTACCCGTATTAACCGAAGAAATGCTTCCTGCGAAAAATCTTGTGCTTGTTGACGATTGTTAGAGCGACGAAGAAGAAACGCAAACAGTTCCTTATAGGAGCTTTCATATAATCCCTTAACAAAACTATCACTCTTTGGGGCTGAATTATTAGGCATAGACTCATTTCGATTAACGTAAATTGGGTGGGCGAAAATAGGCCCACTAGATAAGAGTGTTTTGAGATAGAAATTGGGTACTAAAAAAAATAAATAAAAAAAGTAGTACCTAAAACGGTGGCGATATCTCTCTTAATTGCTAAGCGGGTAAAAATCCGCATGATTGCCTGAAATATCTATACACGACAAAAAAATATCAATATAACATAATCATAGGAACTTAAGCATGAAGTCGCGTACTCCAAATTGGAAGAAAAACCCCATTGTACTATCGATGGTTTTGTCATTAGCAGGTAGTTTTAGCGTGATGGCAGAAACCGGCGTAAAAGAGAAACAGGTACAAATTGAGGTTTCTGACATTCCCCTTGATAGCGCGTTGCAAAGTGTAGCGAAGCAATTTGGCAAACAAATCGTCTTTTTTTCTAATGTTGCAGAAGGCCTAACAGCAAAACCCTTTGCCGGGGATTACACTGAACGCGCAGCACTTGATGCGCTATTACAAAACACTGGCTTGCAATATCGCTACATCAACAAGCGCACTATCGCTATAGAAAAAGCGACGAATGAGGCAGAGCTTAGCGAAAAAAAGCAAAGTAACGCTGCAGGCGCATCTGATACCCAAACATATGCATCCCCTACCAGTAAAAAACAAGCGTCGAGTAAAGGCATGGTTGAAAACATTACCGTCACCGCCCAGCGCCGTACTCAAAATCTACAGGAAGTGCCCATTTCAGTTTCTGTGATGAAGGGCGATTTACTTGACAGCGTAAGCACCAGTGGCGGAGATATCCGGTTTATGTCTGCCCGTATTCCGAGCCTTAAAATTGAATCGTCGTTTGGGCGCTCATTCCCACGCTTTTATATCCGCGGCATAGGCAACCAAGATTACGATCTAAATGCTTCTCAACCAGTCTCTCTTGTGTACGATGACGTGGTACAAGAAAGCCCAATACTGAAAGGGTTTCCCGTATTTGATGTGCAAAGTGTTGAAGTGCTTAGGGGCCCCCAAGGTACATTATTTGGACGTAACACCCCCGCGGGTTTGGTTAAGTTTACCAGTAACCGCCCTACTCAGCATTTAGAAGGCTACTTCTCTGCGTCGTACGCGTCTTTAAATACCGTGTCAATGCAAGGTGCTATAAGTGGTGGGTTAACCGATAGTATTTCAGCGCGAGTGTCGTTATTAAAGCAAACACGAGATGACTATATTGATACAAAGGCGCCCGGTTTTGAACAAAATGACGTGCTCGGCGGATATGATGATCAGGCGGCTAAAGTGCAGGTTCTATACGAACCAAACGATAATTTTTCTGCTCTTTTCAACTATCACACAAGAGACCTAGACGGCACGCCTACAGTGTTTCGAGCCAGCGCCATTACCCCTGGAACAAACGATTTCGTGGCGGGTTTTGACCGAGAAACTGTGTATCAAGATGCCGCCGACCGCGCTACACAAAGTGTGAAGGTTGACGGCGGTAGCGTAAAACTCGAATACCTTACAACCGATTATAGCTTTACCTCTATAACTGGCTATGAAGCGGTAGAAATGTTTTCACGTGCTGACGTAGACGGCGGGTATCAAGTAAGCACCTTTTCTGACCCTTCTGGCTATACAGGCGAACTCGGTACTGTACCTTCGTTTTCCGTTGAAAGTGCCGATGGCATCCCTGATCACAGTCAATTCACCCAAGAGTTCCGCGTAGCGTCAAATGAACTAGGCGCCTTTGACTATCAAGCTGGTTTCTTCTTTTTTACCGAAGATTTAGATATAGATACGCTACATTATAATACTGATGGCAGCCTTAAACGTTACTTGCAGCAAAATCAAAAAACCGATGCGTGGGCTGTTTTCGCCTCTGGTGACTATGATGTAAGCGCCAAGCTTAAAGTAACCGGTGGCCTTCGCTATTCAAAAGACAAAAAAGAGTATGTTGCCCAAAGAATAATGGCTACTTCAAGTGATGGCGACTTCTTTGACCCTATGTACGCGGATACAGAAGATTCAGCCATCAGTTGGGATTTAAGTGCAACGTACGAGTACTCAGATGACACAAACTTATACACTCGGTTATCTAAAGGCTTTAGAGCACCAAGTATTCAAGGCCGGGTAGTCAGTGGCGATGATCCTAAGCTAAGTATTGCTGACTCTGAAATTATTCACTCCATTGAGTTCGGTACAAAATCAGACTTATTGGATGGCGCGGCAAGAATTAATTTTGACGTGTTCTATTTTGAGATGAACGACCAACAACTTACTGCCCAATCGTCTTTTGATGAAGGTGCGGCGAAGGAGTTGGTAAACGTTGATAAAACGGTAGGTTTTGGGTTTGAAGCTGAAGGCGAATATGCCATCACATCAGATCTCATCACCACCTTAGGTGTGAGTTATAACAACACTGAAATACAAGATAAGAACGTCGCTATCTCCACCTGCTCTTTTTGTACCGTTAAAAATCCGGTGGATGAAAACGGCCTTATTGGCGTAGACGGATTATCCCTTCCCCGCGCCCCAGAATGGATTGGTAACTTCACACTGCGTTATGGCAAAGAAGTAGGTGACGGCGAGTTGTATTTCTATACTGATTGGTCGTATGCAAGCGAAGTACGTTTCTCGTTGATTGATGCCCTTGAAATGCGCCAAGACCCATACCTTGAAGGTGGGGTGCGTCTAGGTTACTTGTTTGCTGTGGATAAATACGATGTTGAAGTTGCAGCCTATGGACGAAACATTACCGACGAAACAGCATTAATTGGTGGTGTAACTATCAACAATCTGGCTGGCGTGGTGAATGAAGGCCGTCTATGGGGAGCCGACGTTAAAATTAAGTTCTAACGTCCCTTGATTTAAGCAATTAAAACGACGAGTGTTTGTACTGAAAACCGATAAGGGTTTCACGTACAAACACTTTTTTTCTTTTCAACCTAGGTGAAATTGCATGACGATAGCGCATTGGTTAATCGGTTTTATCTTAAGCATTTTGGTAGCGCTCTTTCCTGCTACCGGGCACGCGCAGCAAACAGTAGACATCATAATTACCAACGGGCATATCCTTACGATGGATAACCAACTCACGGAGTATGAGCGCGGGTTTGTTGCCATTAAAGATAACAAAATTGTGGCGCTAGGCCCCCAGACTAAAGCACGTGCTTTTAAAAGTAAAAAAGTATTGGACGTGGATGGCGATATCGTACTTCCTGGCTTTATTAATACCCACACGCACGCGTCGATGAGTTTATTGCGCTCGTTAGGCGATGATGTCGCCGGACGACTTCATAGCTATATTTTTCCGCTAGAAAAGCAATTTGTATCCCGTGAGATGGTTTATTTAGGCGCCGAATTAGGCAACCTTGAAATGCTCAAAGGTGGGGTTACTACTTATGCCGATATGTATTACTTTGAAGATGAAGTGGCGCGGGCGGTAGATGAAATAGGGTTACGCGCAGTATTAGGCCAAACGGTGATCAAATACCCTCAAGCAGATGCGAAAACGGCGCAAGAGGGCATTGCGTATGCAGAAAACTTTATAAAACAATACATACATCACCCGCGAATAACGCCAGCATTCGCTCCCCACGGCCCTTACACCAATACCACAGAAACATTACAGAAAATTGCGCAGTTGTCGCTAGACTATGACGTACCTGTGCTTACTCATCTGGCCGAGTCTGAGAAAGAGCGAGACGTGATTGCAAAACGCAGTAACGGCTTATCCCCTATTGCTTACTTAGATAGTATTGGCGCACTTAATAAAAATTTGGTCGGAGCACATGTGATACTTGCGGACAAACAAGATATTGCGCTGCTTAAACAACACCAGGTGGGTGTAGCTCACAACATGAGCGCGAATATTAAAGCGGCTAAAGGTGTGGCGCCAGTCATTGAAATGTTGTCCCAAGGCGTAGACGTAGGGCTAGGAACAGATGGTCCCATGTCGGGAAACACAATTAGTCTAATCGACGAGTTTGACCAAGTAGCAAAGGTACATAAACTTTGGCACAAAGATCGCAGTTTAATGCCCGCCGTTGAGGTTATAAAAATGGCCACTATCGGAAGCGCAAGGGTATTAAATTTACAACATCAGATTGGCTCAGTTGAAGAAGGTAAACTCGCCGATATAATTGTTATTAGTAGCAAGTCGGCTAATATGACGCCTATCTACAATCCCTATTCGGCACTTGTCTACTCAGCGTACCCCAGTGATGTTCGCCACAGCATAGTACACGGTCGATTACTCATGGAAGACCGCGAAGTACTTACGGTAGATGAAAACAGCATTATTACGCGGGCGCGCGACTTTAGCGAAAAAATTAAGCGCGCATTGATAAAGCAAGGTACCCCCATTCTTTAGCTTTGGCCGACGTAAATGTCGCTACAAAATAAAAAGCCCCTTTATAAAAGGGGCTCCTCTGTTTATACGTAACTCTTCACGCTTATTCCCACTCAATAGTAGCGGGGGGCTTTCCTGAAATATCGTAAACAACCCGAGATATGCCATCAATTTCGTTGATAATGCGATTCGATACCTTACCTAAGAAATCGTAGGGCAAGTGCGCCCAATGAGCAGTCATAAAGTCGATAGTTTCAACCGCGCGTAAGCTTACCACCCAGTCATATTTACGCGCATCGCCCATAACACCCACCGAACGTACTGGTAGAAAGACGGTAAACGCCTGACTTACTTTTTGGTACAAATCGGCAGCGTACAACTCTTCAATAAAAATAGCATCGGCGCGACGTAGCAGATCGCAATACTCTTTTTTGATTTCGCCTAATACCCGTACACCTAAACCAGGCCCTGGGAACGGATGGCGATACAGCATATCGTAAGGTAAGCCAAGTTCGAGACCTATTTTGCGCACCTCGTCTTTAAACAATTCGCGCAATGGTTCAACTAACCCCATTTTCATGTCATCGGGCAAACCACCTACATTGTGGTGAGATTTAATGACATGGGCTTTACCGGTAGCAGACCCTGCGGATTCAATAACGTCAGGATAAATCGTCCCTTGTGCCAACCATTTAGCATTGGCTAGTTTTGACGCTTCTTCGTCAAATACACGAACGAACTCGTTACCAATAGCCTTACGCTTAAGTTCTGGGTCTTCGATGCCTTTCAAACGGTCTAAGAAACGCGCTTCAGCATCGATGCGGATAATGTTGAGGCCGAAGTGGTCACCAAACATTTCCATCACCTGATCGGCTTCGTTTAAACGCAATAGTCCATTATCAACAAATACGCAGGTTAAGTTCGCTCCAATTGCTCGGTGTAACAACATTGCTGTTACAGACGAGTCTACCCCGCCAGACAAGCCAAGAATCACTTCGTCATCACCGACTTGCTGCTTTATTCGCTCAATAGCGTCCTCAATAATTGCACCTGGCGTCCATAGCTTTTCACACCCGCATACTTCTAATACAAAGTGGCTTAGCAAACGCATGCCCTGGCGAGTATGAGTAACTTCAGGGTGAAATTGAACCCCATAAAATTGCTTTTCTTCGTTGTAAATAGCTGCATGGGGGCACGATGCTGTTTGGGCGATAGTTTCAAAGCCTTCTGGAATCGCAGACACTTTATCCCCGTGGCTCATCCAAACGTCGAGTAACGCGTTGCCGTTATCGCTAATAGCATCTTCAATTTTATCAAGTAGCGAGCTAGACTTAATTACTTCTACTTGTGCATAGCCAAATTCTCGCTTGTCAGACCCCAACACGCCACCACCAAGTTGCGCTGCCATTGTTTGCATGCCGTAACAAATACCAAATACAGGTACGCCAGCTTCAAATACATAGTGTGGGGCGCGGGGCGAATTTGCTTCGGGTACCGACTCTGGGCCACCAGAAAGAATAATACCTTGGGGGTTAAATTCGCGGATCTGCTCTTCGCTGACATCCCAAGCCCATAATTCACAATAAACGCCTATTTCACGAACGCGACGAGCAATAAGCTGAGTATATTGAGAGCCGAAATCTAAAATTAATATACGGTGGTCGTGGATATTAGTGGTCATTTTTTTACCCGATATAGAAAAGAACAAAGGCTGGTGAAGTTACCAGCCTCTTTAATTGTAGTCGCCTTAGCCTAAGCGGTAGTTTGGCGCTTCTTTGGTAATGTTCACGTCGTGTACGTGACTTTCGCCCATGCCTGCTGAAGTAACCCGCACGAACTGAGCTTTTGTATTTAGCTCTTCGATTGTGGCGCACCCTGTTAATCCCATTGCTGAGCGTAATCCGCCCATTTGCTGGTGGATAATATTGGCAATGGGGCCTTTGTAGGCCACGCGCCCTTCTATGCCTTCTGGTACGAGTTTTTCAGCATTATTCGACTCTTGGAAGTAACGATCAGACGAGCCGTGGCTTTGGTTCATTGCACCTAATGAGCCCATGCCGCGATACGACTTGTAGTAGCGGCCTTGAAACAGCTCTACTTCGCCCGGGCTTTCTTCTGTGCCCGCCAACATGCTCCCTACCATCACGCAGCTAGCACCCGCGGCTAGAGCCTTAGCAATGTCGCCTGAAAAACGAATACCACCATCAGCAATAACTGGAATATCAGTCCCTTTTAGTGCCTCTACAGCATCGGATACCGCGGTAATTTGAGGAACACCACAACCAGTTACGATACGCGTAGTACAGATTGAGCCTGGACCAATACCTACTTTAACTGCATCCACACCCGCATCGGCTAGCGCTCTGGCGCCATCGGCAGTGGCCACGTTACCGGCAATAATTTGTACGTCAGGGTATTCGCTACGAATTTTTTTCACGCGGTCGATAACACCTTGCGAGTGACCATGAGAGGTATCAATAAGCAGCACATCCACGCCCGCATCTACCAATAAGGCTATGCGTTCATCGGTACCTGGCCCAACACTCACTGCAGCACCAACACGCAAACGACCTAATGAATCTTTACATGCATTAGGTTTATTTTCGGCTTTTTGGAAATCTTTAACTGTAATAAGGCCGGTAAGCTTAAAGCTATCGTCTACCACGAGAATTTTTTCGATACGATTTTCGTGCATTAGGTCTAAAACGATATCAGAGCTTGCACCCTCTTTAACGGTAACCAAGTCATCTTTGCCCGTCATTACGTTGCTAATAGGCAATTCAAGACGTTTTTCAAAGCGCAGGTCACGGCCAGTAACAATACCTATAAGATTGTTATCTTTATCAGTAACAGGGAAACCTGAGTAACCTAAACGTTTAGATAGCGCATTGACTTCACCAATGGTGGCATCCTTAGTCACGGTAACCGGATCGGAAACCACCCCACTTTCGTATTTTTTAACTTCACGTACGTGCTTCGCTTGCTCTTCAGGCTTCATGTTTTTATGAATAAAACCTATGCCACCCTCTTGCGCAAGTGCGATGGCTAAACGCGCTTCAGAAACCGTATCCATGGCAGCTGACACCATTGGGATATTTAATGTAACGTCGCGAGTTAAACGTGTTTGTAAACTGGCTGTATGAGGAAGGACGGTTGAGTGGCCGGGAACCAGCAACACATCGTCAAATGTCAGGGCTTCTTGGATGATACGTAGCATGCAACAACACCTATTCAGTTGAGGGTTAATTGCGGCGCAATTGTAGTGTTTTTTAGATTTAAGGTAAACTCTATTCGTATTAAACCCGATGATTTTTTTTATGTTTACAAATTCGCCATCTACATCTCGACAAATTTTAACAGTTACTAAGCTAAACCGACTAGCAAGAACCGTCTTAGAAGGCGAAGTTGGACTAGTGTGGCTATCTGCCGAAATAAGTAACTTTGTGCGCGCTGCGTCCGGCCATTGGTATTTCACCCTGAAAGACAATAAAGCCCAAGTCAGGGCCGCCATGTTTAGAAATGCAAACCGTGTTATTAAACAGCGGCCAAAAGAGGGCGACAAAATATTAGTGCGTGCCTCAGTCGGGCTATATGAAGCACGAGGCGACTACCAGCTAGTAGTCGAACATATGGAAAGTGACGGTGAAGGTGCTCTCAAGCAAGCTTATGAGGCACTAAAAGCAAAGTTAAATAATGAGGGCTTGTTTGCCAGCGAGCGTAAAAAGCCTATGCCAGAGGTAATAAGCCGTATAGGCGTAGTCACCTCTGCCTCGGGCGCAGCGTTACACGATGTATTAAGTGTCTTAAAACGTCGTAGCCCACAAACCGAGATCATCGTGTATCCGACCATGGTACAGGGGGAGCAAGCCCACGCCCAGATTATTAATGCACTTAAGGTTGCCGATGAGCGTAACGAAGTGGATGTTATACTTCTCACCCGCGGAGGCGGCGCGTTAGAAGACTTATGGTGTTTTAACAATGAGGAATTAGCCCGGCAAATTTGCCGTATGCGGCTTCCTATTGTTAGCGCGGTAGGCCACGAGGTTGACTTTACTATCGCCGATTTTGTTGCCGACCTTCGCGCCCCTACCCCGTCTGCAGGCGCTGAGTTGCTAAGCCAGGATACATCGGCGCTGGTGCAATATCTCTATCAATACCGTCAGCGACTGGCGCGCAGTATGCGTAATGCGTTGCAACATGCCCTGCAACGTCAATCTCTACAGCGTCAACGATTACAAGCGGTTCATCCACAAACGCGTATTCAGAATCAGTGGCAAGCGCTTGATAGACTACAGCTACGGCTAAAATACGCCGTAAATAACACCTTAAATCGCGATTGTAACAGGATTTCGTTACACGTAAATAGGCTAGCTAAACAGTCGCCCGATACCACCGTTAAGCGCGCTCAACAACAATTGCTGCAACAAGATAAAGCGCTTAAGAGTGCAATGCGCAACTTACTTGCGAAGCAGCGTCAAAAACTGGCCTCAAAAGCAAGTTTACTTAATTCAGTTAGCCCTTTATCTACCTTATCCCGTGGCTACAGCATTACCATGCATAAGGATGCGGCGATCACTTCAATAAATAGGGTGGCTGAAGGTGATGTGATTGAATCTAGGGTGACGGATGGGCAAATAACCAGTAAAGTGATAGCTAAGGTTCCCCGTTAATTCAAAGGCACATGCTTGCTAGCGTATTTAGTTTCATCTATCACTAGCGTAAAGCTAAATATGTTTAAGCGTGTAAGTGCGTTACGTGCCCTACAACAGGGTTTGGGCTGCGCGCTTATGTGCTCTGTTTGCCTTTGTGCATTCGCGCAAGGGCAGACGTCGCCGTCAGGTAATGTGGATATCTCGGTGTTTTCAACGTATCCCAGTGACCAGGTGCTTGCGCGCTGTAAACAGGCAGTAGCGGCGAAAGAGTGTATACAAGATAGCATTGCCCCAGAAGTATTTGTAAAAGCACTATCTAGCCGCGGTTGGTTTAACCGTGTTGCCGCTTTTAGCGATGCCCTGGATTATGAGTTACTTATTGCTCATACATCCGGCCCCTCCTCATCTGAGGATACTATTGAGGCTCTCCATTTTACCGAAGTAACCTTGCTGTGGCGGGGTATGGAGATAGACTCTAGGATCATCGAAAACGCCTTTCCCCAAGATGTAAATAACCTTGAAAAAGCAGTAACCGTGTTAACCGATTGGTTTCACTATAGCCAGCACAGTGCGCTTTTCACCGCCGCGTTTCTGTATTCGTCGCTTAGTGCGAGTAATTACGTAGACGAATTAGTGGTCCCTTCTACGTTAGGCGACTTTGCGCGCTTAGATACACAGCTATATCCTGACCCGTTTAAGGGGGTTATCACGCGCTACACCCACCGGGAATTCGAGGAAGCGCTGGTAGATGTCACTGTTTACCCCATTTTAGCGCCATTAGAACATGACAAAGACCAAATTCTGATAAAACAGCTAAAAGCAGATTGGGAGAAGGCCGAGGCTGTGGCTGAACATCAGGCGCTTACCTTATACAAGCAACCCGCGGCAGCACGTTACCAAGCTAACAGCGAACATGCTGGCTGGCGATTAGGAATAAAAGCCGAATCGGCGACCCAAGACACCATTTATGCCACCACCTATGTATTTCAGCAACACGATAAGATTGTGAAAATTGCTACCACCTTCCCGTCAACTCAATCTGACCCTATCGCAAACGCGCTTATCGCGCAGATAGCTGTCCCCGAAGAGTCTTCGTTGATGATGCAGGTTCGCCCACTAATTAAATGAAGAAACCCAGCTAAACGCTGGGTTTCTTCATTTAATTAGTGGGCGAACTAAGCAACCTTGTAGAAGCTATCCTATTTCTTTTTATGAAAAGACATAAGACGCTTACGCTTTCTTTGTTGCGCAAGAGTAAGCTGGTTTTTCTTGCCCTCAAAAGGGTTATTGCCCTCTCTAAATTCAATTCGTATGGGCGTTCCCATAATTTCCAGCGATTTGCGGAAATAGTTCATAAGGAAGCGTTTATAAGAACTTGGTAAGTCATCGACCTGGTTACCGTGAATGACGATAACTGGCGGATTATACCCCCCAGCATGGGCATACTTCATCTTCACGCGGCGACCGCGAACCAACGGCGGTTGGTGATCATCCTGCGCCATTTCCATAATTTGGGTGAGTATAGAGGTATTAATACGCTTAGTGGCACTGGCGTATGCTTCTTGTACCGATTCAAATAAATTACCTACACCTGAACCATGTAAGGCAGAAATAAAGTGCAAACGGGCAAAATCGATAAAGCCTAAGCGGCGGTCTAATTCACGCTTAATGTCATCTTTTACGTCGGTACTCAACCCATCCCACTTGTTTACTGCAACCACAAGAGAACGGCCAGAATTTAGTACAAACCCCAACAAACTCAAATCTTGGTCTGTCACCCCTTCGCGCGCATCAATAACCAATAATACAACGTTTGATTCTTCGATAGCCTGTAAGGTTTTTACGATAGAAAATTTTTCTACCGCTTCGTTAATTTTTCTGCGCTTTCGCACGCCCGCGGTGTCAATAAGAATATATTCGCGCTCATCACGCTCCATGGGAATATATACACTGTCTCGGGTAGTCCCGGGTAAGTCATAAACCACAACCCGCTCTTCGCCTAAAATACGATTGGTGAGGGTTGATTTTCCAACGTTAGGTTTACCAACAATCGCCAACTTGATTGGGAGTGACTGTAACTTTTCCCGTTGCGCCTCGATGCCTAAATCTTCTTCCTTTTCTTGCACAATAACCTGCATATCTGGGAAGCTTTCTTCTAATGGCTCAAGAGCATCTTGTAGCAGCTGACTAACTCCGCGACCATGGGCGGCGGCTATCTGCTTAACATTGCCAAGGCCTAGAGCGTAAAATTCCGCGCTCTCGCTATCGCCGTCAATACCATCAACTTTATTAGCAACCACAAATACGTGTTTATTAATTCGGCGCAGATGATCGGCAATGCCTTTATCAGCAGGTAACAGCCCTACTCTAGCATCAACTAAAAACATCACTACGTCCGCCTCTTCAATGGCCAGCAAAGATTGTTGCGCCATTTCAGCATCTATCCCTGCTTCATCGCCGGTAATACCACCGGTATCTACAACGATAAACTGTCGCTGTTCAAATTTAGCTTGGCCATATTTTCTATCGCGGGTTAAGCCGGGGTAGTCTGCAACCAAGGCATCGCGAGAATTGGTCAATCGATTAAACAAGGTAGACTTGCCCACATTAGGGCGGCCAACCAAAGCAACTACGGGTAACATGTATCAGATCCTAAAGGTCGTGAAAGCGTAAAATGCACAAACCGCAAGTAAGCAAAGCTTACTTGCGGTCACAATGTGAGTATGTCGATTATACCTGTTTCGGTAAGGCGCGTCAGCATGTATCGCTGCCCGTACCCTGCACAGGAGACGTAAACCGTTAAGGTGTAGTTATTGCTGCCACAACGCCATTTCTGGTCACGGCAATAATTTTATCATCGACAATAACGGGTTCGGCATAAATGGCGTCATCTTCATCATCGCCACCTACATCTAGGCGAGAGACTATTTCACCAGACTCTTTTTCAATCCAGTGTAAAAAGCCCCAGTTGTCGCCCACTACTATATATTCATCAATAGGGGCTGCAGCAGTTAACGAGCGGCTCTTAAGGCCATTTTGAGACCACAACTCTACGCCATTTCGTCTATCAAGCGCATATACATTTGAGTTGTTATCTACAACAAATATCTTGTTTCCGTCGATAGTGAGGTTGCGGTACGAGCCATACTCACGTTTCCATATAATTCGCCCAGAGCGTAATTCAACTGCCGCTAAGGTGCCGTTATATGAAATGGTGTAAATGGTTCCACCGTACACTACTGGTGTAGTGTCAATATCAACAATACGCTCAAGTTCTGTGGCACCTGAAGGTGTAGCGATGACGGTTTCCCACGCAAGCACACCGCTTTGCAATATGTTAACTTGCAGCTTACCTGTTGAGCTTCCAACTATGGCACCGCCGTTTGCAGCTACCGGGCCTGATATACCACGCAACGTTAATGGCGGTGTATCACCTTCATGACGCCACTTTTGTTCGCCGGTACGAGTATCAAAACCAAACAGCACACCTGCGCCAGTATTCACCACAAGTATGCCTTCATCGGCTGAAGGTGCAGCAAGTACTTCCCCTGGGATAGATGCTTCCCATTTGGTTTCCCCTGTTTCAGCATCAAGTGCAATAACATCACCGTTTTCAGTACCAACGAAAACTTGTCTATCAGCTACTGATAGTCCGCCAATACGTGCACTTTCACCGTTGCGCCATAAACGGGAGATAGAATCCCATATACCTTCACCGTTGAATATTGCGAAGTCGCGCTCCCACACTACCTCACCCGTCTCAGGCTCAAGGACGACCACATTTCCGTGGCGATCGGCGGTATAAATTTTATCATAAGCATACACAGGACGAAGGCGTGAGAAATAACGATCGACGCCATCGCCAATGTCTTTGTCCCACTTCACCAACGGGGTGAACTGTGCATCAATAGGCTTCAAACGACGGATCTCTAGCTCTTCTTCATCGGCAAACCAATCTGAAATGGTGGAACAGCCTGATAAAGTTATAGACGCGGCTAATGCTATTGATATCGTGCGAGCAAAACGACCCTTACGGCCACAGGTGGTGTGAAACAATTTGTGTACCTCTTTATTTTTATGTGCCAGTTTACTGGCCCGCTGCAACAGCTAAATTATCTAGTTTCATTTGCAGTAACGGATTGTTGGCATTCTTTTCAAGTGCACTTGAATACGCTAGTCGAGCATCATCAAATTTACTTTGCTGTTGGTAAACATCACCTTTAAGTTCAGATACTTCAGCTGAAAATGCCTCATTAGAAATAGTGCCTAGCGTAGACAACGCAGCATCCAGCTGGTTCATTTCAATTTGCACACGGGTTAAACGAATAGCCGCAAGTGCTTTTAGTTCGTCGTTTTCAGCGAAGGTAACCACGTGATTTAAATGTGACGCTGCCGCGTCCAAATCACCCGCTTCCACTGCTTGTTTTGCGGCCAATAGGCTAGCAATACTGGCATAGCCAGAATCTTCATTTTGTTCAATGAAGGCAGCCACTTTATCCGCGCTTGTGTCGGTGCCAAATGTTTCAACTGCGTCTTGGTAAGCTACTGAGGCCATTTCACGGCTTTCAATTTGGCTATCAGAATAATAACGCCAGCCAAATAAGCCGCCTAATCCTAATGCAGCGCCAACAATGATGGCTACTCCATGCTCTTTCCAAAACCGTTTAATCGCTTCTACTTGCTGTTCTTCTGTTGCGAATTGTTCCATGTTTTCCTCTTCTTATTCTGCTAGCAGGCTGGCAAGAGTGGCTGATAGATCAGTAAACGCAACTGTTTGCTGTTCTTGTCCGTCACGAAGTGGCTTAACGCCAACTTCCCGCGCTTGCATTTCCTGAGACCCTAGCAATAGGGCTAATTTTGCGCCTGTTTTATCTGCGCGTTTTAGTTGTTTCTTAAAGTTTCCGCCACCACAATGCATCATAATACGTACAGAAGGCAGTGTATTGCGAAGGTGCTCTGATACTTCAACCGCGTACGCCTGCGCGTCTTCGCCCATGGCAGTAACATAGACGTCAGCCGCACTATTATCTTGGCCTTCCTCGGTAAGCGTGGTAAGTAAGAGTACTAACCGCTCTATCCCCATTGCAAACCCAACTGCCGGTGTCGCTTTACCGCCTAGCTGTTCAACGAGACCGTCGTATCGACCGCCCGCACATACTGTACCTTGTGCGCCTAAGCTATCCGTTACCCATTCAAATACGGTACGGTTGTAATAGTCAAGACCACGAACAAGGCGCGGGTTAACTTCAAAATTAATACCGGCTTGGGTAAGCTGTTGGCATAGAGTATCGAAGTGAGATTTCGACGCATCATCTAAATGATCGAGTAACGACGGCGCATCTGCAATCGCTTCTTGCACCGCGGGATTTTTACTGTCTAATACGCGAAGAGGATTGCTCTCTAGGCGACGAAGAGACTCTTCATCTAACTTATCAGCACGAGCTTTCAAATATTCGATAAGGGTTTCGCGATACGCTTGACGGGCTTCGTTAGATCCTAAGGAGTTAATTTGCAGCGTAACGTGCTGCTCAATACCAAAGGCTTTCCACAAACGTGCGCTAAGTAGAATAACTTCTAAGTCGATATCTGGGCCATCAATGCCAAAGGTTTCTACACCAAATTGATGAAACTGACGGTAGCGACCTTTTTGCGGACGCTCATGACGAAACATAGGCCCCATGTACCATAAGCGCTGTTGTTGATTATACAACAGGCCATGTTCATTCCCCGCACGCACACAACTGGCAGTGCCTTCAGGACGCAAGGTTAAGCTGTCACCGTTTCTGTCGGCAAAGGTATACATTTCCTTTTCGACAATGTCGGTTACCTCTCCAATAGAGCGCTTGAATAAATCGGTGCTCTCTACAATAGGAGTTCGGATTTCCTGGTAACCATAACTGGCTACCACCTGACGGAGAACAGATTCTACTTTCTGCCATGTACCGGATATTTCCGGCAGGCAATCATTCATTCCGCGAATTGCCTGAATAGTCTTAGCCACGTGAATTTCTCATACTGCAAAATAGTGAAAAGCCCCGCATTATAGGGGCTTTAATGGTAAACAACAATGCTACAAGCTTAGTCTTTTACTGATACTTGAATTTTATTCTGTTCGTTTATACGTGCTGCCTTCGCGCGAATTTTCGCTTCCAGCTTATCTACCAAATCATTATTCGGTAAACGTTCCTTTACTCTTTTTCCATCTTCATAAAGGCCACTCATGTTGCGTGCCCCCGTTAAGCCTAAATCGGATACTTCTGCTTCGCCGGGTCCATTCACCACGCAACCAATAATAGATACGTCCATGGGTGTAAGTATATCTTCAAGGCGCTGCTCTAGTGCATTCACGGTACCAATAACATCGAACTCTTGGCGAGAGCAGCTCGGGCACGCAATGAAATTAATACCGCGAGAACGAATTCGCAACGATTTTAAAATATCAAAACCTACTTTTATCTCTTCAACTGGGTCGGCTGCAAGAGATATACGGATAGTATCACCAATTCCTTCCGCTAATAGCATCCCTAAACCGACTGAGCTCTTTACCGCCCCTGCTCGTTGTCCGCCGGCTTCCGTAATCCCTAAATGCAATGGTTGATCAATTTTTTGTGCCAATAAACGGTAGGCGCCAACAGCAAGAAACACATCTGAGGCCTTAACACTCACTTTAAACTGATCAAAATTTAACTTATCCAAAATATCGACATGACGCATAGCCGATTCAACCAACGCCTCTGGTGTAGGCTCACCATATTTTTCTTGCAAGTCTTTCTCTAATGACCCGCCGTTTACCCCAATACGAATAGGAATATTTTTGTCACGTGCGCAATCGACCACCGATTTTACCCGTTCCATATTACCAATATTACCAGGGTTAATGCGTAAACAGTCTACGCCGTACTCCGCCACTTTAAGGGCGATACGATAATCAAAATGAATGTCGGCGATAAGCGGTACGCTAACCTGTTGTTTGATAACTTTAAATGCTTCTGCGGCTTCCATAGTAGGAACCGACACACGAACAATTTCACCGCCTACTGCCACAATACGGTTTATTTGATCTACCGTTGCAGCAATATCTGTAGTACGGGTATTTGTCATTGACTGAACAGCAATGGGCGCGCCATCGCCAATAGGAACGTTACCGACATTAATACGCGTAGATTTTCTGCGCTTAATAGGGCTTTCTGCAAACATCTAAATACCTATATAGGAAGTGAGAATCGCGAAGTGCGACCATTTTGATAGGCCGATATATCTACCGGCTCACCGTTCACTGAAATTCTTACATTATCAGGTGCGCCTAGCGTAACTTCAACCGGCGGTACACCCTGAATTTCCATAACCCGCCCAGATTGCTTTACACCGTAAGCTATCGCTTCACCATTCGCATCTTTAATGTTCACCCAGCAATCATCGTCAAAGGTAAAGGTCATACTAATAGGCGGTAAGTCACTCTCAGCCGCTGAGGTACGAGTTACCGTGTCCAAATCTACCCTGTTATCGTCACTTTGCGCTATAAGTGCAGTTACATTGTTACTCTCATCAGGCACATTAGTCGCTTGCTCAACATCTTCATTGCCTGCGCTTTGTATCTCATTGTTATTAGCAGGGGCCTGATCGCTTTCGCCGGCCAAAGGCGTACTTGAGGAATCAACGCTATCAGGCGCACCAAGTGTATCGTTTGCCCCGCTCGTTGAGATACCGCCAACTGATGTAGCTGAGGGTATCGGGGTAGAACTCGCCTCTTCTTTTACGGAAGAAACAATGCTTTCTTCTGGTTGGGTATCATCACTTGGTTGCTGATACCACCAAGCGACAACACCGGCAATAATCAACAATAAAATAAGATAAGTTACCATCATCCAACGGTCATCGTGTGTCTGTTTTGCGACACGTCGTGAAAAGCTTTGCAGCTTTGCCGGGGGATCTGCTTTTACATGTTTTTGCTCAAACGCAGCAATAACCGCTGCAGAGTCGAGCCCTAACTGTTTAGCATAATTACGGACATACCCTTTAGTGAAGGTTATTGAGGCATTGTCATCAAGCCGGTCTTCTTCCAAATCATTGATTTGATTAGCTTTCAAAAAAAGCTTTTCAGCCACTTGCTGTTGCGACAGCCCTAATGCTTCGCGTCGTTCACGCAGCATCTGGCCTGGACTTGGCGTATTTTCTTGTGATGGCGAATTGTTTTCTTCCGCCGCGTTTTCTTCTGACACCATTCGACTTCCTATTCCTCCTGCATATTAACGGGAACTAACCAAAGCTTCATACCGGCAAAAATTGCGCCAGGATCTTCTAGATTATTCCAGTTTTGCAGAGTGGCAACTTTAATATTGTGCATTAGCGAAATACGATAAAGGTTTTCGCCCTGTTTTACTATATGGAACTGAGGTGTATTCGTAGATACTTTACTGTTTTCATTCGATGTTTTTGGCTGTGGTGAAGGTTGTTGCGAATTCTGTGTGCTATCCGCATTCGTGTTTGCGCCATTATTTGCTTGGTCTGCTTTCACCGTGCGAGTTACTTCAGGTTCATTCAATTCGGCCTGCGCGTAGCGTTTTGCTGCGTTACTCTCTGGATACACAGAGACTAACATATCGCCATATTGTTTTGCGGTTTCTCTGTCTCCTTGGCCACGGGCAATCTCAAATGCCATCCACAGGGAGTCTGGCGAGACATTGGCTACTTTCTCATATTTTCGCAACGTAGCCTTGGCCTCTTCCCATTGTTCAGTACTCATGTACATCTCGGTAAGAATCAGTAGGCTCTTTTGACGAGCAGGTTGATGATTAAGCGCCTCTTTAAGATAATCTATAGCCTCTTGGGCATTTCCTTGGCTTTGCGCGCAAAGCGCCAAATTCTCATAGGTTTGTGCAGAATTAGCATACTGGCGATTATTGATGGCTTTTAAAAAGTAAACCTTAGCGGCTTGGTAATTACCGTTTTGGCACTTGAACGCGCCATAACTATTGGCAATATCTCCATTGCCGGGCGCTAAATCAATGGCAGTCTCGTAGGATTCCTCAGCACGAGTGGTATCTCCTACCAGTTGATAATAGTACGCCAGTGAATAATGGACATCGGCTGAAGAAGGGTCGAACTCCAATGCTTTATCGAGGTTTTTCTTCGCCTGGGTATAGTTGTTGTTCTTAAGATATGTGAGGCCTAATGACATACGCGTTTTGGCCGCTTCTTTTTGATTGAAGCTATCGCCGTATAACCCGGGTTGTGTATTGCTCACACAACCCGTTACGGTAAGTAGTGTTGCTACTATTATCGCTAGCCTAATTCGTTGCATGGTATACCCCAATATCTTAATGATTATTGGGCCATTTTTACCGAAATTGCTTCGCCCTTCATCTGTTTTTTCAACATTCTTTTAGTACGGTCAACAACATCGCCCACTAACTGACCGCACGCAGCATCGATATCGTCGCCGCGAGTTTTCCGTACAACTGTGGTAAGCCCATAATCCATAAGGACTTTTGAAAACCTATCGATGCGCGAGTTACTCGAACACGTATAGGGAGAGCCAGGGTATGGGTTGAACGGAATTAAGTTAATTTTACACGGCGTATCTTTTAATACCTGGGCTAATTCGTGAGCTTGATCAGTGCTGTCGTTAATGTGCGATAGCATGACATACTCAATGGTAACCTTACCCTGATTTGCACGGGATTTGGCTAAATAACGACGAACCGCAGCTAAAAAGGTTTCGATGTTGTATTTTTTATTGATAGGTACAATTTCATTGCGTAGTTCATCGTTTGGCGCGTGAAGAGAAATGGCTAACGCTACATCAATTTTATCGCCTAACATATCAAGCGCAGGAACCACGCCAGACGTACTTAACGTAACGCGACGTTTAGACAACCCAAAGCCGAAGTCGTCAAGCATAATATCCATGGCTGGTACCACGTTTTTAAGATTGAGCAGAGGTTCGCCCATGCCCATCATAACCACATTCGTGATGGGGCGCTTACTGGTGTCTTTTGATAGCCCAAGGAACGTCGCTACGCGCCATACTTGCCCAATAATTTCGCTTACGCTTAAGTTACGGTTAAAGCCCTGTTGCGCGGTTGAACAAAACGTACATTCTAACGCGCAGCCTACTTGTGAAGAAACACACAAGGTAGCGCGGTCAGTTTCGGGGATCCATACCGACTCAATCTCTTGCCCGCCTTCAAGGGTCAATACAAATTTAATGGTACCGTCGCTGGCCTCCTGAAAATAGGCGATTTCTGGCGCTTTGATTTCACAATGCTCAATCAACATAGCGCGAAGATTTTTATTCAGGTTACTCATCTTTTCAAAATCGCTTTCGCCGTGCTGATAAATCCACTTCATCAGCTGGTCGGCGCGAAACGGCTTTTCGCCTTTTTCCTTGAAGAAATTACGCAAGCCTTCGCGATTAAGATTTAATAAGTTTGTCTTTGCCATAAAGATGATGACCCTTTTTACCTAAACAAAGCATATATGCTTTGTACTGCTAATTGGATAGTGCATTTCATTGTGCGTGCAGACGTCGGACTGGCGACCTGAAAACAACGAACGTGAAGATGAAACCCGCTATAATTCGTTACCTAAGCGTGAAATGTCACGTCAGGGGGCAGCAAGAGTGAAAACCCCGCCCCAAATTCGTACAAAATTTGCGCGAATACTACCACAGATACGGTCATAGAAAAAGCGTGCTATCCCTATGCCCCTTAAATTCTGCAAGCGCTATATTACTGGTACAAAAAAACGAGGCTAAAGCCTCGTTTTTTTGTTTGCTTTAGCGTGCGATTAACGCGTGCGTGGGCAAATTTCTTCTTCAGAGAAGAAGTAAGCGATTTCACGTGCTGCTGATTCAGGAGCATCTGAACCATGTACTGCGTTTTCATCGATAGACGCAGCGTAATCAGAACGTAGTGTTCCGGCAGCCGCATCAGCAGGGTTAGTTGCACCCATGATTTCACGATTTGCAAGTACTGCATTTTCGCCTTCAAGTACTTGAACCATTACTGGACCAGATGTCATGAAGTCAACCAAAGCACCAAAGAAAGGACGCTCTTTGTGTTCTGCGTAAAAACCTTCCGCTTGCTCTTTGCTCATGTGGATCATCTTAGATGCCACAATGCGAAGACCTGCAGACTCGAAACGGTTGTAAATTGCACCGATTACGTTTTTAGCAACCGCATCAGGCTTGATAATCGAAAAAGTGCGCTCAAGAGCCATGTTCTTTCTCCAAACAAAAATAGACTTATAAATTTTGGCCGCGAATTATAGGCAATTATTATCGCCTTGACCAGCAACGATTTGCATTATACCCATAATGCTGAGGCAATGCGGTATAAGCTACTAATAAACCAGTTAAATATGACAAACGCGTGACCATTTAAACCTTGCCTAACAGGCAATTTATTAAATCTGCGGTCAGCGTTGCTATAAGTTAAACGTTATTACGTGCTAAATCTTGAATTTTGCCTACGATAGCTCTTAGGCCATTCCCCCGGGTTGGCGTAATATGACGCTCTAAATCAAGGGCTTCAAAATAGCCATCGATATCAAACGCTAAAATCGCCTTGGGAGACTTATTATTATAAGCAGCAAGCACAAGTGCGAGTAGCCCTTGTACAATCACAGCATCACTGTCAACGTCAAAGGTAATAACCTCACCGTTATAGTTCTCTATCAACCACACGCTGCTTTGGCAGCCTTTCACTAAACGATCAGGGGTTTTAGCGTCTTCAGGTAGCCCAGGAATAGACTTGCCTAAATCAATGATATATTGATAGCGTTGCTCCCAGTCATCAAAGAACGCCAAGTCGTCAATAATTTCGTCACTGCTTGGTAATTGCATAAGACTTCCTGTGTATTAAAAGAATAGACCCGCTTCTAATTGCGCTTCTTCGCTCATCATTTCCCGCGACCAGGGCGGATCGAATACAAGCTCAACATTCACCGTCTTAACATGGGGCACCATAGCAACGCGATATTCAACATCGCCGACTAACACTGGCCCCATACCACAACCAGGTGCGGTAAGGGTCATGTCAATATCAACGCTCGCGTTTGCTTGATCGATACTTACCTTGTAAATGAGCCCTAGCGATACGAGGTTAATCGGGATCTCTGGATCGAATATCGTTTCCAGCGCATCCCACACCTGTTGTTCACTAATTTGGCCGTCGTCAGGGGCGGCAAAGTCAATGACCTGCGGCTTACGACCAATAGCATCGGCATCAGTACCATCAATACGATACATATTACCCCGCCAGGTAACGGTAAAGTTACCCCCTAAATCTTGGGTAATATTAACGAACTCGCCTTCGGGAATTGTGGCAGGGTTACCTGCGGGTACCAAGCGTGCTTTACATTCGCGCTCGGTAACTACCATTTTTTGCTTCATGCTATTACTTATAAAGCCTTATTTAAGAGGAAAAAACGCTTAACCAATGTTAAAGCTTTCGCCACAACCGCATTCATCAACCACGTTTGGGTTGTTATATTTGATGATGCCGTTCACACCTTCATGCACATAATCAATTTCTGTATTACGCAGCAGCTCTGCTGAATCGGCGGCTACTGCCACGTTTAGCGTAGGCGTAATCGCAACGATTTCATCATCAGCTTCGGCCTTATCAGCAAAATCTAACACATAGGCATAGCCTGTACAGCCACTCACTTTCGTGGCTAAACGAATTAATTGCCCAGGCTTGTCTTTAAGTTTGCTTTCAAAGTGCGATACAGCACTGTCGGTTAGCGTAATGAGTTGTGTACTAGGTACAAATGTTTCAACACCCATAAAGCCTCCTTAGGCCAACATCATTTTTGCTTTCTTAAGCGCAGCGAATAAGCTGTCTACTTCTTCAAGCGTATTGTAAATAGAAAACGACGCCCTTGCCGTGCCGGGAATGCCAAACCGTTTCATTAACGGTTGTGCGCAATTATCGCCGGTACGAATGGCTACCCCCTGACGGTCTAAGATAAACCCAACATCAGCGGGGTGAGACCCTTCAAGCAAAAAGCTTAAAACGCCTACTTTTTCTTTTGCCGTACCGATAATACGCAAGCCTTCAAAGTCGTTAGCAAGTTTGGTGGCGTAGTCTAGTAGCGCTTTTTCATGGCGGCGAAGCGCTGCAACGTCAAGGCTTTGAAACCATGCTACAGCCGCCCCCATGCCAATAGCGCCAGCAATATTTGGCGTGCCAGCTTCTAAACGATTAGGCAGTTCGCCCCATGTCGCTTCATGGTAGGTTACGTCTTTAATCATTTCGCCGCCAACCTGCCATACTGGCCAGTCTTTTAGCACCGACTTACGCCCCCACAGCACACCAATACCCGTAGGACCGAACAATTTATGCCCCGAAAACGCATAAAAATCGCAACCAATATCTTGTACATCCACGCCGCCATGGGCTATGCCCTGAGCGCCATCCACTAACACCCAAGCGCCTACGGCTTTGGCTTTGGCGGTTAGCTGCTTAATCGGATTTACCGTGCCTAACGCATTAGATACGTGAGGAAACGCGACCATCTTAGTATTCGCCGTGAGCAGTCTATCGAAGGCTTCAATATCTAACTCGCCACTATCGAAAACGGGCACTATATTCAGCGTGGCGCCGGCCCGGCGACAGGCCTGTTGCCAAGTAACCAAATTTGCGTGATGCTCTAACTCGGTCACTAAGACCTCATCGCCTTCAGCAAGTAATTGTCCTAAGCCATTAGCAACAATATTGATAGCTTCGGTGGTACCGCTCGTCCAGATAACTTCTTCGCGCGCAGTGGCATTAATAAAGTTAGCGACACTGGCTCTTGCGCCCTCATACCGACGTGTTGCCTCATCAGATAAATGATGGGCACCGCGATGGACATTCGCGTTTGTCGTCGTATAGAAATCGACAAGCGCATCTATCACTATTTGCGGCTTTTGCGTGGTAGCGGCATTATCTAAATACACCAATGGTTTTCCGTCTACTGACTGGGTCAATATTGGAAATTGGGCGCGAAGCGCAGCAACGTCTAGGCTCATTTCACCTCCATATGGGTGAATCGCTCACTTAATATAGGTAACAACCAATCGCGTATTGCCGCGTTCGGCACATCGTATACAAGCTCTCGGATAAAACCGAAGTTAAGCATTACTAACGCTTTGCTGCGCGGAACACCCCGAGTTAGCAAGTAATACAAGGCTTCTTCATCAATTTCTGCGACCGTTGCGCCGTGCGCACATTTTACGTCATCGGCATAAATTTCAAGCTCAGGCTTGGTATTGATGACACCACGGCGAGACAACAATAAGTTTCGGTTATTTAGCTCTGCCAAGGTTTTTTGCGCATCACGGTGGATATGGATACGTCCGTTAAATACGGCGCGCGCCTTATCTCCTACGATGCCACGGGCATTTTCTTCAGTCGTTCCATTTGGCATCGCGTGCTCAATGGTAGAGTGCAAATCAAACAACTCACCTTCAGCCAAAAGATAGATTGCATTCATCTTTGCATCGGCAAACTCACCCGCGTGGTGAATATCTACGTCTAAACGTGAAAGTTCGCTGCCGTAACCCACCATAGTGCTGTTTAGCGTTGAACGGTTATGTAGCTTAAAGTGACTACCACCTAACTGTTTCGCCGCGCCAGTAAACATGGCAAAGCGATAGTGTTCCAGGTGAGCGTCATCCGCAATATCATATTCTGCAAAGGCGGTGGTTAAGCTATCTACATCACCAACACCCTGCTCAACAATAATCGCCTTCGCTTTCTCGCCTAGCTTCACCACTACACGGGTATGGGCATCAAGGTTTTGCGTCGCCAGATTCACAATACGGATAGGCGTAGTAATGTCTGCTCCCGCCTCCACATTAATAAAAATACCGTGCTGACACAGTGCGTCGTTAACGCGCCCAAACAAATGGCGGGTAGGCTTAACTTGCCCGAATACACTTGCCACTGCCTGCTGGGTGTCACTATCATCGGTGTTTAGCGAAGTAATCGACATTCCGGCGGGAACATCTAACCCATTCACCTGAGTAATAAGCACGCCATCTACAAACACTAAATCGATAGCATTTAAATTATCGATAGCGGGCACAGGTGCGTCATGGCCCTGTGTTGCTATATTTACGTTGCGCTTTTCTACCGACGTAAGCGGCGTAAAACGCCAACTTTCATTTCTTCGAGCCGGCCAACCTTCGGTTTTAAGCTGCGTTAAGGCCTGCTGACGCACCGGCGCAAGGTAGTCCTGTATTTGCGCCTCGCCAATGACCTTTTCTAGCCATTGACTCATGCTTCAGCCTCCTCGTAAGACTTCCCAAGAAAGGCGTAACCGCTTTTCTCTACTTCATGCGCTAATGAGGCATCACCACTTTTAACAATTTTGCCGTCGGCAAGAATATGCACAAAGTCAGGCTTTATATAGTCAAGCAGGCGTTGATAGTGGGTAACCACAATAAAGCTACGCTTACCGTCACGTTGGCTATTTACACCATCTGCGACTACTTGCAGCGCATCGACATCAAGGCCAGAATCTGACTCATCAAGAATACATAATGAAGGCTCTAGCAAAATCATTTGCATGATTTCGTTACGCTTCTTCTCACCACCGGAGAAACCTTCGTTGACACCACGCTTTAAAAAGTCGAGGGGAAGCTGTACTTGTTTACACGCAGCTTTCGCTTTCTTTAAAAATTCGGCTGCGCTAAGGGGCTCTTCACCACGTTGCTCACGCATTGCGTTTACCGACTCTTTCATAAATTCCATGTTGCTTACGCCAGGAATTTCTACCGGGTACTGAAACGCGAGGAACAAGCCTTCGCGAGCACGCTCTTCAACTTCTAATTCAAGTAAATCTTTACCGTTTAAGGAAACGTCGCCTTCACTTACTTCATAACCGTCACGACCTGAAAGTACGTAACCTAGGGTACTTTTACCGGCCCCGTTAGGCCCCATGATAGCGTGTACTTCACCTGGCTTAACCTCTAGGTTTAGCCCTTTAATGATATTTTTCTCTTCCACGCTGGCATGTAAATTCTTGATACTAAGCATTGATTACCCCACTGAACCTTCAAGACTAATTTCGAGCAGCTTGCCGGCTTCGACAGCAAATTCCATTGGCAGCTCTTTGAATACTTCTTTACAAAAACCGTTCACAATCATAGAAACGGACTTCTCTGTGTCTAACCCACGTTGCTTACAAAGGAACAACTGTTCATCGCTTACCTTAGAGGTAGTCGCTTCGTGCTCTACAATGGCGCTAGGGTTACGACTTTCAATATACGGGAATGTGTGTGCACCACATTTATCGCCAATTAATAGCGAATCACATTCGGTAAAGTTACGGGCGCCATCGGCTCGCGGCCCCATTTGCACCAAACCACGATAGGCATTGTTGCTGTTGCCCGCCGATATCCCTTTAGAGATGATGGTGGACTTGGTATTTTTCCCTATGTGAATCATCTTGGTGCCCGTGTCGGCCTGCTGACGACCGCGGGTAAGTGCTACTGAATAGAACTCGCCTACACTGTTATCGCCTTTAAGCACGCAACTTGGATACTTCCAGGTTACCGCTGAGCCCGTTTCTACTTGGGTCCAAGAAATTTTCGCATTGGTATGGGCAATACCGCGTTTGGTCACAAAGTTATAAATACCGCCTTTGCCGTTTTCATCCCCTGGATACCAGTTCTGAACGGTAGAGTATTTAATTTGTGCATCATCCAGCGCCACCAACTCAACTACAGCCGCATGCAACTGATTTTCATCACGTTGCGGTGCGGTACAGCCTTCTAAGTAGCTCACATAACTGCCTTCGTCTGCAACAATCAAGGTACGCTCAAACTGCCCCGTATTCATTTCATTAATACGGAAATAGGTTGATAGTTCCATAGGGCAACGTGTGCCCTTTGGAATGTAGACGAACGAGCCATCGGTGAATACTGCGCTATTTAATGCTGCAAAGTAGTTATCGGTACGCGGAACTACCGAACCAATATACTTTTTCACTAAGTCTGGATATTTTTTGATCGCCTCGGAGATAGGACAGAATATAACCCCTGCATCTTCCAATTTCTCACGAAACGTCGTCACTACCGACACCGAGTCAAAAACAGCGTCCACCGCCACGCCCGCAAGCATTTCTTGCTCGTGCAGCGGAATACCTAGCTTTTCATAGGTACGCAGTAACTCAGGATCAACTTCATCAAGAGACTGTGGCTTATCTTTCATACTCTTTGGTGCAGAGTAATAAGAAATGGCTTGATAATCGACTTTTGGATAATCAACATGAGCCCAGTCTGGCTCTTCCATTTCAAGCCACGAACGGTACGCTTTAAGACGCCATTCTAGCATCCACTCTGGTTCGCCTTTCATCTGTGATATACGGCGGATCACTGACTCGTCCAGGCCACTTTCAAAAGTTTCAGATTCGATTTCCGAATAAAAACCGGCCTCGTACTTTCTTTCTAATGCCTGTTCGATCTGTTCACTCATGTTGGGATCTCACTTGTTTGCCTGGGTTTTCTGCCCTCATTTACCGGCCTCACGGTCTTGCCGGTAATCGTAAAAACGTACTTTTTACGTTTTTCACCTCATATCGTTCAAAAATCACACGATACACGAGCAGTCTAAAATTTAGGGCGGGTATTATATAATACCCGAGTATTTCACTCAAATATTCAACAGCCTTGTTGTCTTACATTCCTGTTAGTCTGAGGTGCATTTACACCCGTCGCTGACTAAAGTGTGTTGAAGACACACGTTGCTTTGGTTATTAACACGCCGATGAGACAGTGTCTCTCAACCTTTGCACCACATCGGTAACCTTGCTAATAACATATTCAATATCGCTTTCATTAGTAAATCGTCCCACACTGAAACGAATACCTGCATGGGCCAATTCATTGCTTCTGCCTATGGCTTTAAGCACATAAGAAGGCTCCAAACTTGCTGAGGTACATGCGGAGCCTGACGAAACCGCGATATCATTTAGGGCCATCATTAAACTTTCGCCATCTACATTGGCAAAGCTCACATTTAAGATACCTGCGATACGCTGACTAGGGTGCCCATTTAAGTACACCTCATCTAATTGGTTAATGCCTTGCCATAGTTTGTCGCGTAACTGGGCAATACGCTGTCTATCATGGTCTAGCTGCTGCTGTGCTAAGGCTAGCGCTTCCCCCATACCCACGATCTGATGCGTAGGTAACGTGCCTGAACGCATACCGCGTTCATGCCCACCGCCATGAATTTGCGCCACTAAGTTTATTTTAGGGCGACGGCGTACATATAAAGCACCTATACCTTTAGGGCCGTAGATTTTGTGTGCTGAAATAGACAACAAATCGATAGGCAAGCTTTGTAAATCAATGGCTACCTTGCCCACACTTTGCGCGGCGTCTACATGAAAAAGTATCTCGTGGCTTCGACAAAGCGCGCCTATTTCCGCTATATCCTGTATTACACCAAGCTCGTTATTAACGTGCATGATAGATACTAAAATGGTGTCTTTACGGATAGCCGCCTTGAGCTCATTTAAACTAACCAAGCCACTATCATCTACATCTAAATAAGTGACTTCATAACCCTGCCCTTCTAAATAAGCACAGGTATCTAGTACCGCTTTATGCTCAGTACTTGCGGTAATAATATGTTTGCCTTTTTCAGCATACCCATAGGCCACCCCTTTAATCGCAAGGTTGTCAGACTCGGTAGCCCCCGAAGTAAATACAATTTCACGGGGGTCGCAGTTCAGCGCATCACTTATCTGATTACGGGCAACATCTACGGCCTCTTCTGCCATCCAGCCAAAGCGATACGAACGTGAAGCGGGATTGCCGAAATTACCTTCAATTGTTAGACACTTTGCCATCACTTCTGCAACCCGTGGGTCCACTGGGGTGGTGGCAGCGTAGTCTAAATAAATGGGTGTTCTTTGTGTCATAAAACCGGCTCTGCTACTTGGTTAAAGCTGGATACTTACTTCAATATCGTTAGCCACATTACGTAACGACGTGCTTTTATCTTGGCGTCCAGCGACTTCTTGCACATCTCGCTTCGCCATCAGCTCTGCCAACGTAATAGAATTTAAAAACGTACTAATGCGATCGCTTAAATCCTGCCACAAGCTATGGGTAAGGCAACGATCGCCCCCTTGGCAGTCGGCCTGACCTTGGCACCGAGTGGCGTCAACCGATTCGTCGACCGCGCGAATAACTTCACCAATGGCGATAGTGCTAGCCTCTCTCCCTAACAAGTAGCCGCCACCGGGGCCGCGTACACTGTCCACTAGTTGTTCTTTACGTAAACGCGAAAACAATTGTTCAAGGTAAGAAAGAGAGATTTCTTGGCGCTGTGAAATATCAGCAAGTGGGACAGGCCCCTGCGTTGAATGTAACGCCACGTCCAGCATTGCTGTTACTGCGTACCGCCCTTTTGAGGTTAATTTCATAGCATCCCCGCCGTTGGATTTTTATGCGAGAATTTTCACATACCTGACTAAAATGGTCAAGTATAAAACCTAGTATTTTAGTCAAGTATTATGTGGTTTCCATTCCAAGTCTGGAATAGTTTCTAATGAAGGTGGAATATTCAGTCCTGAACATACAGGCACTATAGGAAAGCGCCGAAGAAACCTTAAAAGACACTAGTAGCAATACCCAAGAGACGCATTGTTATCTTTTTCATTGATCTCGCTGTTAGTGCCAAAGTCAGTATCCGTTGTTGAAATTTAGAAGAGGAAGCAACAATAGAAGACTGTGGTGTCTACACAAACGACTGGAAAATAACTGTGTTTCAAGTAGAAGCGAAGGGGATTGAACGTAATCCCCCTAAGCCAACTTCGTGCACTGGAACAGGTATTATGTGCCGCAAGCGGTGGTATTAGCGATAATTACAATCTTCCATATTTTCCATAAATATTCCGCCATGTGTAGCGATAGCAGCATTATTTAATACACCTATAGTTTCTTTCATCAAACGTTTGGCAGAATAACAATCTTGTTCTATGGTTATTTTTTAATCAAAACCAGATAAGAAAAACCATGGACGAATTGAACCGTAGGCATACGTTAAAAGTTTTGGCCACGCTTGTCGGCAGTGCCTTTCTCCCTTCATGCTGTCTTCTTTCAGGCAGAACGTCAAATTGCGAGCATTACCAATTTGCCCATATAACGAAACCTGTAATCGATATGCATGCCCACTTTTTCAACGCTACAGATTTAATGGTCGGTGAGTACATAACGGGACCGGCACTTAGTGATTTTTTCGGAGACCGTTTTGAGCACGTCAGAGAGCTTTTGAAAAGAATTGCAAACGCTATCATTGCGCTTGCTACTACATTCCAACAGCATATCAGTGCTGAAAATGAACTCCGCTGGTTAAAATCGACCGACGCCTGCAGTGTTTCTGAGGAATACAACACCATTTCCCAAGAGTTTTATACCTATGTCACTGAAAGAGAACGTACCAAAAGCATGTCACTCAACAATTCTCTAGAAGAGTTACGCTTTGAGACGCTTTTAAATAGAGCAGATCGAGAGTTGAGTACATCAATGAATAAGACCAATCCTGAGCAATACACCACGCCTTCCGATATTGTGTTTACAGCCGACACGCTTGCGAAAGCCGCTTCAGTTCCTTCACAATTGCAAGAGAAAACAGGAGCGGCAGAGTTCTCATCGGTTTGTCCCACTGATAACAATGCCGTATTTCGTATATTGGCTTTTGCAGCTCGTGCGCTGGCCAGACGAAGTACGAATGTTCAAGCCTACTATGACAAATATAGCTTGCACCCGGTTAATGGCTATGGAGTCAAACACGTGATGAATATCAGTTGTGACTTTGACTTTTTTCTTGGTTGCCCTCAGTACCGCTCTTCAATCGCAGACCAAATTAAAGTGCATGAACAAATTTTTCATCATTCTAAAGGTTTTGCACTCCCCGTGCTCGGCGTCAATCCTTGGAAAATGTACCACGATGATGATTATGCCACTCTCGTAGACAACACACTTAAAAACGGTATATATAAAGGTGTAAAACTGTATCCGAGTATCGGCTACTCTGTGTCAGGTGAAATTCGCGATGGAGTAAGGCAGCGAAAATGTAACGGCAAGGGTATCAATGAAAAAATGCTAGCTGAAGGCATGGATAAACTTATAAGCATTGTCTATGATCGGAAGGCGTACATTACTTCTCACACTACCTATTCAAAGGCGGCTGAGAGGGGCTCGGAAAAGCTGGCTTCATCAAAATATTGGGTTGCACATTTACGTCAGCGACCCGACCTAAAAGTAAATTTTGGCCACATGGGCGACCCAAGCGATAATGGTGGAAGCGAGTGGCGTAAGGGCTTTTTATCTCTCATGAGCCAATATGAAAATGTGCATGCAGACTTCGGCTACCACGATTACGACAACTACGATGTTCTAAAAAATGATCTGACGTCATTTATTAATGATTATGGCGTGGGAATCTTGAAAAAAATCGCTTATGGCTCTGACTGGTACATGATAAGCAAGGATGAGGGGGCAAATGCTTACCTTTGTTCTGCCAGTTTAAATTTTGAGCGGGCTGTGCGTGAAAACGTCATTAGAGACGATCACTTAAGAGATATGTTTTATAACAATGCGGTTCGTTTTTTAAGTTTAAAAGACTGAGTATACCTGCTCGATGCAATATAAGCCCCAAAAAAGCATCGAAAAGATGTTCGGTAAAGTGAACGTGGTCACGTCCCCCGTTTTTACAAAAACGGAGGGCGTCGTAAAGTAAAGAAAACTTCAGGAAAAACGCCGTTCCACAAGCCCAAAAGAGAAACAAAATATCACCACATCTACTATGGAATATCCTCGAGAAAAACTTGCCCTTATAAAGAAGTGAGCGCTGAATCTGATAAGGAAAAAGCAAGTATTTACTTCCATAACTCAGCATTTGCAAAAAATACTAGAAAGTCGAAAAGCGAACATAAATACCACGTAAAAAAATGCACAGAGCATAAATGGTAAAGGCATTTCTTTTCGTTCTAGAGGCGCCGAGATAAAGGTATTTTTTATCAAGTAAAGAAGGGTTGCAAATGTCTGCAAAGTTAGTAGGCCCTAGTTAATTCTAAGGAGATAAAAATTTGCAGAATAAAGAACCCCAAATCGGTATTTTTTGGCTTTACAATTCACGGGTTATTGCTAAATCTACGCCGCTAGAAGCATTGTCACCCGATAGTTTGTCCTTATATGACTGCGCGTATAGCCACTATATTGAATGGGAGAAGAACGCAATTTTTCTTCCATTATATCCGGAACTTATTGGCAGTGAATACCAAGAATATAGCAGGGGTCGAATAGTTTACTGTGCAACAACTGCAATATTCAAAATTTATGCAGATAAACACTTTATCGATAGCGCGGCAAGCCAGCGATTAGTGCGAGATAGGTTTAGCTTAAATGGGCGTAATTGCTCGTGGCATGTAGATAGTCATTATCAACGGTTTCAATGCGCCCCTCTATCATAAAGCGGAAAGGCTTAAATTGGCTGCCCGAAGAAAGGCGGGCTAATGACTTAGCCCGTATTCACTTTTGCAATGCGGCGTTAATTCGCTTGCTTAACATGTAAACATCCAACTTCGGCATCGATTATTTCTACCCGCTCGCCTTTAGGTATGCGTTCAGCGCTTTTTATTTTCCACAGCACTCCTGAATACTTCATAGAGGCATCTTGGCCTGGGCCTACTTCTATGTCGAGGTCAAAGGTATTTCCAATGAGATCGCTTTTAACCTTGGTAGGAGCTTTGTCTTTTTGAAGCCCTTTCATCGGCCCCCATAGCAATGCCATCAATACCGCATCTAAAATAGCGGTGGCGATAAATGCACTAAATAGGTCACTTTCAAGCAAGCCCATAAACATGGCTGCAGAGACAATAATTGTCGATAAGCCTAACGTCAGTAACAAAATAGTGGAAAACCCTAGCAATACTTCCCCAATAAGGAGTACAAAACCAAACGCGAGTAAGTAATTAGGTAAGCTTTCCATTAATTCACCTTTTTGCCAATGGTGTTAGAGATAGTCATGGCTTGTGCCACTACACTGCCAATATCGGTACCACTGTCAGGAAGTAGAATAATTGAGCCTTCTTTCGCAATCTGTTCTTTCGCTTTAATGGCACCTTTTGCTAAGTCTAACTGAACCGCTTTTTGGCCCTCTTCGGTAGCTGCTGCCTTACCCACTTTTTCAAGTGCTTCGGCGTCTGCCTGTGCCACACGAATAATCGCTTGAGCTTCACCGTCTGATTTTAAGATTTGTTCTTCTCGCTCAGCTTGCGCAGCTAATACAATCGCCTGCTTTTCACCTTCTGCGCGGTTTATTGCCGCCTGTCTATCACCTTCAGATTCGAGAATTTGCGCCCGCTTTAAACGCTCAGCTTTCATCTGTTGCTCCATTGCACTTAACACCGACTCTGGAGGGTTGATATCTTTAAGTTCATAACGTAATACCTGAACCCCCCAAGGCATAGCGGCTTCATTTAGCGCACTTACAATGTTGGTATTTAAGGCATCTCGTTCTTCAAAGGTTTTATCTAATTCCATTTTCCCCAACTCAGAACGCATGGTGGTTTGCGCTAGCTGCTTAACCGCGAAAGCATAATCTTCCACTCCATACGTGGCTTTATATGGGTCAACCACGCGAAAATACAGCACGCCATCTACGCTAAGTGTGATGTTATCTTTGGTAATGGCAGATTGTTCTGGCACATCTGCTGCTTGCTCTTTAAGTGAGCGATCTGCCGCGACCGTATCGATAAAAGGCAGAATAAAATTTAGCCCGGCTTCTAGCGTTCTATTGTATTTCCCAAACCGAGAGATAATAAAAGCACGGTTTTGAGGCACAAAGCGTACCGATACCTTTAATGTCACGATAACTAATATAAGCACCATGGTTTGGTATGAAAAAATGAGGTTTAAAATACTCTGATCCATCGTTTTATTTTCCTTTTAATGATGGGGGGCCGTGAGCTATGTTTAGCTCAGGCATAACAATATTCCTTTGCAGACATTGCCCGTGGCAATCGGCTGCAGAGTAGACATACAGTTAATTTGCACTGCCGTCGCGTTTCATATTATAGGTATTTTTCTCTATCGCGTAGTAAAAAGCGACACTGATTTGTTTCTAATGATGTATTACACACCTACTTGCAAACATGGAAGTAGGTGTTCGCCGGGTGCTCATGCTCCCGTGGGGATAGTTAGAATGGCGTTCGTCCGTACACTAGATGCTTGGATCAAAAGATTGATGGTCGCCTTTCGCATTTTGTTGTTTTTCAGCCAATTCAATTCCGGTATCGGCAAAATCTTCGGCGGTAAGATTGTGCAGGTTGTCGGTACACACATCGCCACCAAGCGCTTGAATAACCTTGCACATTTCTTCCACCTTCGTATCCATTTGATGCATGTGCTCAAGCATTATACCCATAGCATTAGCTACCGGGTCTGGGTTATCTGGCGCTACAGCGTAGGCATCGAAGCCATATTTTCGAGCAATTTTATCTCGCTTTGGATTAACTTCTGCTTGGCTTTGTTGCTTATTAATAATAATGCGTCCTGGTATACCCACTGCCGTTGCGCCATCAGGAATGTCCTTAACGACCACTGAGTTAGACCCTACCTTGGCATTTTCTCCAATAGTTATTGGCCCTAACACCTTTGCGCCCGCGCCCACAACAGCACCTTGCTTTAACGTAGGATGACGTTTCCCGGCCTTCCAACTCGTTCCTCCGAGCGTAACCCCATGGTATAAGGTAACATCATCGCCAATATCTGCGGTTTCACCTATTACCACACCCATGCCGTGATCGATAAATACCCGTCGACCGAGTGTTGCGCCTGGGTGTATTTCAATGCCCGTTAACCAACGGCTAAAAGTGGACAAGGTGCGTGCTAACCATTTCCAGTTCGCCCTCCATAGCGCATGGCTGGCACGATGCAACCATACCGCGTGTAGGCCCGGGTAGTTTGTAAGCACTTCAAAGGTATTTCTCGCCGCCGGGTCGCGATGAAATACGCCTTGTATATCGTCTTTAATACGTGAAAACACAACGGCTCCCTACTCGTCTTTCACTGATTTATTGATAGACGCTAATATGCCGCGAAGAATATTGAGCTCTTGAGATTCAGGGCGAGCGCGGTTAAATAAACGTCTTAACTTGGTCATTACCACCCCAGGGTGATTTTTACGAATAAAACTCGTCTTTTCTAGGGTAGATTCAAGGTGAACGTAGAACCGCTCTAGGTCTTCATTAAGCGGGTATTCGTCTTCAACCTCTGGGTACGACTCTCTATTTAAATACGCCATGCGAATTTCATAACATAAGGTTTGTACCGCAGCGGCGAGGTTCAGTGAGCTATACTCAGGGTTTGCCGGAATACACATATGAAAATGGCACTGTTGTAATTCTTCATTGCTAAGGCCACTATTTTCGCGACCAAACACAAGCGCCACGGGATATTTCGCCACTTCTTGTACCAGCTTTTCCCCGCAGTCGCGAGGCCCAAGCATAGGCCAGGAGTGAGTACGAGAACGCGCAGAAGTGCCTACCACTAGCCCGCAGTCTTTTACTGCCTCTTCTAAACTATCGACAATTTGTGCATTTGCAAGTACATCCCCTGCTCCTGCTGCTAATGCACTGGCTTGACCATCTGGCGCATTAATGGGGTCAACTAAATACAAACTGCTTAGGCCCATAGTTTTCATGGCGCGCGCGGTAGAACCTATGTTGCCTGTATGAGAGGTGTTGACCAAAATAATGCGAATATTGTCGAGCATGCAAAGTTACCTGTAAACTGCGTTGTAATAATGCCGCAGAGTGTAGCACAGTAGCGCTATAGAGGGCTATCGGTTCACCTTAGGCGCACGCTCATGCAATCTGGCGAATAGGGTCTACTTCCTGGTTTCATTTTTGGCGTAAAGTGAAACATTGATTTAATTTGCATCAATGCCCAATTCTGTTAAAATTCGCGCGTTTTCAACCCAACCCTCGTTAGCGTTTATGCATTGTTGCTAAGTTTTTGGCAATGAGCAGCATAATAATCTAATAGGGCTGAGTTTCCTGATCTTTTACAATTGGTGGTTAATCTATGCATCCTATGCTGAATATTGCAGTGCGCGCTGCGCGTGCGGCGGGAACAGTTATTGTTCGCGGTTTCGAAAAACATAATGAAGTAGCAACAGAGTCAAAAGGCTTAAATGACTTCGTTACACAAGTAGACAAAGACGCGGAACAAGCAATTATTGCTAAAATTCAGCAATCGTTTCCTAATCATTGCTTTATGGGTGAGGAATCTGGCGAAACTGCTGGCACAGATACAGATTATCAGTGGATTATCGATCCACTCGATGGCACCACTAATTTTGTAAAAGGCATTCCCCACTTTGCGGTATCTATCGCGCTTCTTCATAAAGGCCGTTTAGACCAAGCGGTTGTATTTGATCCCATTCGTAGTGAACTGTTTACTGCCAGCCGAGGACAAGGTGCTCAGCTAAACGGTTACAGGATCCGCGCATCAAAGCCTCGAGATCTTAGCGAAACCATTATTGCCACTGGTATGCCTTTTAAAAATAAAGCACAGTTCGGTGAATACGCATTAAGCTTAAATAAAATATTCCACGATGTGGGTGATATTCGCCGCGCTGGAAGCGCCGCGCTTGATCTCGCCTATGTAGCGGCAGGTCGCCACGACGGTTACTGGGAACGCGGTATTAAAACCTGGGATATTGCAGCGGGTGAACTTATTGTTCGCGAAGCTGGCGGCCTAGTCACCGACTTTAAGGGCGGAAACGACCCCTTGTACAAAGGTGAAATTGTTGCCGGCAGTGCTAAGGTTGTTCAAGGCTTAGTTAAACACTTAAAATAAGTCTCCTTGCTACCTCTCATAGCGCTTTGACTTGTCCTGGAATAAGTTGACACTTATTTCGGTTAAAACGCCCGATGTATTTCATCGGGCGTTTTGTATTTTAGAGCCATATGTGGCCGCCTGCCATTGTATATTGCTACGGATTCGACAACCATCTTTCTCGCCTCCTCTAAATTACGAGGTTTTGTAAGCAAGTATTCGTTTTTCAGAATACCATTTATCCGCTCTGCAAGAGCATTTTGATAGCAGTCGTAACCATCTGT
>NZ_JAAAWN010000027.1 GCF_010500865.1 Alteromonas profundi | reverse complement strand
AGATAGGGCATTCATGGCGTTTAACCTTCACTTTTTTTTGGCGAAAGATCTGATCACCAAACGTCATGAATGTTCCCATCTTTTTTATCCCACTGATTTCGCTATATTATTTGTGGGGATACCTCAGGGTCAGAGTACTTTTGTTAACAAGCCGACGCCATTCAGTGTAGCCAGAAAAATACGTTGCCCCATCTTTTGTCTTACCAATTTGCCACACCTATGTGCCTTACATAGCTACTGCAGCGTTAGAAAGTTTCGTTAACACATCAGAAATTTTACTAATTACCTCATCGCAGCCTTGTATATCATGGCGTTGCATCAAGTAATTCGGGTTATTGTAGGTTAGCCAAACTTTTTTATTTTCATCTTCGCTCACCATAACCTTTTGAGGCAGGTCTATAGCAACATCCTGCGTGCATTGCATTAAAGGTGTTCCAACTTTTGGGTTACCAAAAATAATAACTTCTGTAGCACGTAAGTCTAAGTTCACGTCTTGTGCGTTTTTTTGGTGGTTTACTCTTGCAAACAAGGTTAAGCCTTTGCTTTTTAGTATATTTTCAAAACGGTCTGCGGTTTCTTTAACTGCGTATTGGCTTTCGTATTTTATTAGCCCATCGGAAGCTGATGCAAAAAATGATGCCAAAAAAAGGAAGGTACTTAACGTTATTACCTTTTTCATGTGGATACCTCTTCACGTAATTTACTTAATTGTACATTCTCACTTAGCCGTGACAATGCATCGCTTAAAAGTAGAAACGAAGCGAGCGTAAATATGGTTTAGTAAATAACGTTGATTTCGCCGCTTCTAGATTTACCTTCTCCTATTTTTCTACCATTGTACTTGGCCTACCATGAGAACGTGTCTGAGGAAGAGGTTTCAGTGACTAGATTCCCTCCCTTTCTAATTGGCGTATAGTCTTAAAAAAGTACCGGCTAGCGCTATCGCTGCTTTACTAGGTCCCCGGTTTTAGCATTACGTGTCCTAAATGTGAAAATTGCCTTAAGCCTAAGCCGCAGGAAGCCTGTGGGTTTATGTGCCAGTAGGCGCAATCCAATGGCCGTCACTTCGAGACATTTACCTCTGGTTAAAACGCCCCCAACCTATTCTAATGACGGGCTGGTTTAGATAATTCACCGGTTTGGGAAGATGGGTATTCTGCTTTGGCATCGCGTTACTTATTCGAAAGGGGGCGTCTTAAAAAATTTTCCCGCAACCAAAGGTTTACTGCAAACCATGGTATGTTTTTTGCGCAAACGTGAAACAAGGTTTACTTACAGTGCTGATTAAGGTGGCACCATTTGCTCATATTGGTTGACTGAGTGAGTATGTCACTTACAATCGTGCATAGTCGATTCGCCCAATAAAAGCATTATAATGTTGTGAATGAAAACTCAATTTCAGCGCTTCTTTTAGCATACAGCCATAAGCTCCCTCGCCTTATACAAGGCAAATCTGAGTCGCTTTTATTCGACGAGATTGTTACTGATCTTTCGGATCACTTAGGTATTGGCAACACTGAATTTCTAATTTTAGAAAAATCATCTGAGCATTTTCACATCGTTTATGGCGCGAATGGCCTTGCCGATACCACCGAAAACAGCGCCTATACCTTGGCGAATTTAGGCTATCATGGCGACGCATCTATTACCCAGCAAGTCTATGAGCATACAAACGACAATACCCTGTTTATGGCTGTTACCGATAAACGCCGTATCGATTACCCTTTTTTTGATGATAAGGGGCAGCTTTTCGGCTTTCTTGTTGGGTTTACCCCCGTAAATGCCGCGGCGTTAACAGATTTACAACGGGATCTGATAAGTGGGTTAGGAAATTTCGCCGCCTGTGCGCTACAAGCGCAAAAAAATGCCCGTACTACGGGTGAAAAGTTGCGTAACTTAGAGCGCAGTAACGACAAGTTTAGTGCTTTTATTCGGGTTATGCCTGATATCGCCTTAATCATAAGCGATGAGGGTGAATACAAAGATATTCACGGCGCGCCTACAAGCAAGCTCTACAGAGACGCAAAGCAAATAATTGGTATGCGCGTAAGTGATATATTCCCGCCTGATGAAACAGATAAAATACTTATGGTTATCCAACGGGCGCTCCTTACCGGCCTAATACAAGAATATGAATATCCAGTATCTTCAGATGAGGGGACCACCATTTTTGAGGGGCGTATTACGCCAATAAATTATGCTACGTCTGAGAACGATACCGGCCAACATGTACTGTGGATGGCCCGGGATATTACCTTAGATAAAGAAAACCAAGCAGAGATAGACCGGCTTGCATACTTCGACCCTCTCACACACTTACCCAATCGACGGATGCTTAACGAACGACTGCAAGTGGCGGTAAAAGGAAAAATTCTCTCTGAAGAGTTTGGTGCGGTACTATTTTTAGACTTAGATGAATTTAAACGAATAAATGATTCACTGGGGCATTCCGCCGGCGATGCTTTATTACAAGAAGTGGCAACGAGGTTGAAAAACACGCTGCGCCAATCTGACACACTAGCGCGTATAGGCGGCGATGAGTTTGTTATCATCATTGATAATGTAGGCGATAGTGTGGAGCAAGCCAACAGTGAAATTTCAGTAGTCGCGAAGAAAGTCCATAGCGCGTTTATCGACACCTTTGAAATTGAAAATCTGGCCTTTAGCGTATCTTGCAGTATTGGCATTTGCCTTATCGATGGCAAATCGAATGCCGACAGCATTATGAAGTTTGCAGATACCGCTATGTATAATTCAAAGCGCCAAGGCGGTGGCAGTTATAGCTTTTACGACCCTAAACGGCAAACCCTGCTCGACCGCCAGCTTACCTATGAGTCAGACATTGTAAGGGCAATTGAAAACCGAGAGTTTTGTGCTTATTTTCAGCCTCAAATAGATAGCAAAGGCCGTTTATGTGGAGCAGAATCGCTTATTCGCTGGCATCACCCTGACAAAGGGCAAATTCCGCCTAACGAGTTTATTTCAATTGCGGAGCAATTTGGACTCATTCAAAAATTGCAAGATATCGTCCTTGAAGATATGTGCAGGCTTATCACTGCGTTGTCAAAAGATGGCCCCCTGCCCAGCTATTTTAAAATTTCGATAAATATTAGCCATTCGCAGTTTAAATCGCCGAATTTACTTAATCATCTATTAGCCATTGTTAACTCGCACAATGTGCAACCTAATAGGGTGATACTGGAAATAACCGAGAGCATGTTGTCCCATGACATCGAGAAAACAGTGGCGCAAATGAATGAAATTGCTGCCGAAGGCTTTATTTTTTCTATTGATGACTTTGGAACTGGGTATTCGAGTTTATCAAACTTACATTCCTACCCCGTTGAAGAGCTTAAAATTGATAAGACATTTATCGATCGTATTGAAGACTCTGCTGGATTGAGTATTGTAGAAACCATTATTACCCTTGCTAGAAACCTGAAAATGGAAGTTGTCGCAGAAGGCGTTGAAAAAGCCAGTCAACTTGCCGTATTACAAAATTACAATGTAGATATTTTACAAGGCTACCATTTTTCAAAACCCCTCCCTATGCATGAATACATTAGTTGGCATCGCCAGTTTAATAGCAACGCCCATTTGTAATGAAAGGGAGAATCGATAAAAGTGAGCCGCAGACCTATAACGTATTTGCCTACTGCGCCTAATGCGATAACAATCCCCCTTTTGTTCTAGTTCATAAAATCGTCAAGGGTATCGATTAAGTCGTTTAGATTATCGATAAAATACTCTTTTTGCTCACGATCCAATGTAGTAGCAATTTCACTGGTCATTGTGGCCATCACTGTTTGATTTTGCGCTCTGGCCAAAATATAGGCCTCGCTTCTGTAAGCATCTGGGTTTTCTATCAAGGCAACTAAATCGTTAACAAAATTTTCATTTGAATGTCGTGTAACAAATAGACGGCGAGCAGCCTGCTGAATATCTTTACGATAGGCTAACCAATAGTCAGCGGTAGAAGTAAACTGCTCACTATAGGTGGTAATAATTTCTCGCTGGTCATCATTAATATCGCCTATTTGCTCTTCTACTGTTTCAATAAGACGCTCTAGCCGTTCTTGTTTTCTTTCCTTTGGCGATTTTGCCAAAAATTCATTTCGCTCTTCCTGTTCTTCTTTATTTTCTTTTTCTATTTGTGCAAACAGTGTCACTACCTGCTCATCGGTTAACGTTTTTGCAAGGCGCGCTAATGGAGGGCTTATTTTATCCCGCACTCGCTGCCAATGAGACTGTGCTTGGGAAAAATGCTGGTTAATGGCAAACGTATTAAGGGTGTTGTTGTTTAGTTGCGTTTTAAGCGCAAGTAATTGCTGCTTATAGCGGGGCAATTCTGAAGACTTATGCCACTGTAGCCATGTATTTAAGTGTTTATCAAATATATCCTCTTGCCTATCGGTAAGGGAAATATAGTCATCTAAATACCAATACACCCACCAATCGAGGTTGTTGTAGGCAAACTTAGATGAGCACGCAGTAAGCGTGAGTATCATCGACAACACGCAAATTTTGATAAACTTCGTCATACTTCTAATCCTTTATTTTATACCAAACTCGCCCATATACTTAAATACTGCTAGGGTTAAATGGTATTTTCTTAAGTATATCTACCCTATACGAAAAGCCACAACGATGAGACTAGCTCAGAAGGCTTATTTCATGTCATATTAAAATAACTGGAAAATTAGAAAAGGGAGAACATGTGTCAAAACGTGTCGCAGTGTTAACTTCTGGAGGTGATGCGCCAGGCATGAATGCCTGTATACGCGCAATCGTTATCGCATGTGAAACCAAGGGATATACGCTAATTGGCTATTTGCATGGTTACAATGGCTTACTCAACCAAGAGTATGAAACCCTTTCTTTAAACGCTACCCACAACCTCATTCAGCAAGGTGGTACTATTTTACATAGTGCGCGCTGTGAAGCCTTTAAATCTCACCAAGGCGCCAAAGATGCGGCAAAAAATCTACAAGCGCTAGGTATTGATACCCTTATTGTTATAGGTGGCGATGGATCTTTTAAAGGCGCCCAACATTTATCAACCTGCTGGGATGGGCAAATTCTTGGCATCCCAGGTACTATTGATAACGATGTAGCTGGGTGCGACGCGACTGTCGGCTATTACACGGCTATAGATACGGCGGTTTCTTCTATTGATAAAGTGCGCGATACAGCTGACGCGTTTGAGCGTATTTTCCTAGTAGAAGTAATGGGAAGACACGCTGGCTTTTTAGCGTTGAATGCTGCTCTCGCCTCAGCAGCAGATTATGTCATTGTGCCTGAAAGGTTTGATAATGAACAACAAGAGCTTGAAAGAATAATTAATCAAATTGAGGCGCGTAGAAAGCTAAAAGGCCCGGTCAGTTTCATTGTGGTTGTGGCCGAAAATGTTTGGCCTGGCGGGTTAAACACATTAGCTGAACGTCTATCTTCACACATGCAATCTGAGGTGCGCCCAGTCACCTTAGGGCACGTGCAGCGCGGCGGATCGCCGGTTAGCCAAGATCGGCTATTAGCCACCAAGCTAGGTACCTACGCTGTGGGTCTGGTGGGTACAGAAAAAACACTAATTATGATTGGCGAAGTTGACCATCACCCTGTTGAAGTGCCCTTAAAAGAAACATGGGCGTATACGAAGCCCCTTGATGAATGCAGCGTTGAAACCATGCTGGCAACTATGAATCAGCGATATTGATAGTGGGAACATGTTACCGAAAAGAGTAAAATAGCCCTCATAAAGAGGGCTATTTTCGTATTACATTTTCATTGCTGCCTTTACTTTATCCCGGTGGCTACGACTTACTTTCAATTCCGTATCGTTTTGTAAAATAAGATGGTATTCGCCACTAATATGGCTTACCAGTTTTTTCACAAAACGGATATTGGCGATTGCCGAACGATGCACGCGAACAAACCATTGTGGGTTTAGCTCTTGTTCAAGCTCCTTCATGGTTTTACGCATAATATGCATTCCGTCTAATGCATGTACACACATGTAATCACCGGCGGCATCAATCCACTGAATATCTTGTACATTAACCCGGGTAACTTCCGAGCCATCTTTAATGGCCAACACTTCAGGGTAAGGGTTGGTTTCTACCGGCTCACCGCTGGCTAATTTACGTAAAATTTCTTCGCAATCGTCGCCGGTTAGCTCCGCCACTAAATTTACCAGTTTTCTCGACTGTTCGTCCTGGTGCTGGGTAGAAAAGTACTCACGCACTTTATCAAGGGCTAAACGCAAACGCTCGTCATCGGCAGGTTTTAATAAGTAATCCAGCGCATGTACATCAAATGCTTTTATGGCATAGCTATCGTAAGCGGTAACAAATATGACCAAAGGAATAGGTTGATTAAGCTCACGTAGCTTGTGGATCACCTGAAAACCATTTAGGCCTGGCATTTGAATATCTAAAAATACTAAGTCGGGACGTAGCTGAGAAATTGTGCTAACCGCTTCTAATCCATTTTGACACTCAGCGAGTACCTGAATGTCATCATGGCGTTCCAGCCTTGCACGCAATCCGCGTCGTGCAAGTGGCTCATCGTCCACTACCAGGGTTTTAATTACTTGCTTAGTCATGCTTATACATCCTTTACTTCATAAGGAATACGAATACGTACTCGCACCCCTGACGGCTGGTTATGTTCTATAGAAAACGCAAAATCCCGTTGATACAAAGAGTGCAGACGCTCTTTAATGTTGGCCAACCCGACGCCATTTTCGCGACTAAGCTGACCATTTTTAATATCAGCCCCGGGGCCATTATCTGCTACATCCATCAGCAAATCATTACCGAAGGTGCGGGCGGTGATAGCTATTTGCCCACCATTTTCCATTTTTGATATGGCATGTTTAATGGCATTTTCAATAATGGGTTGCAATATCATACTGGGTACAAGAGCATTTTCACACTCCTCGTCTATATCCCAACGTACCTCTAATCTGTCGTCAAACCTTACTTTTTCAATTTCTAAATACAAACGTAGGGCTTTAATTTCTTGGCCTAACGGCACTCGTTTAATGGGATCGTTATCTAATGAATAACGTAAAAAGTCGCTCAAACGAGAGACCATGGCTTCAGCCGTATCATTTTCTTTCAATAAAATAAGTGTAGAAATAGCATTTAGTGTATTAAACAAAAAATGGGGGTTTAGCTGATAGCGAAGCATTTTTATATGTGCTTGGTGCGCCATGGTGCTCGCTTTCAAAGCATTTTGCTTTTCTTTTTGCAGCATTTGAAAGTTTTTAATGCCGAAATACACACCGCTCCAACACCCCACCATGATTAATGAGTTAATGGTATTGGTTAAATACATATACCATTCGTCTGGTCGGTAGCCGTGTTTATAGATTTCCCAATAATTAACGTTTTTTACCACCGCCCATAACATGGCAATTAGGTAGCAGGACACCACCACCACGGTTAGCATTTTAAGCGGTGTTTGTTTTCTCGCCCAATGATAGATATAGCGAAGCGGTATGGTGAGCAACCATCCGGCATAGGCATTGAGCAATATAATAAAGACCCAGATAGGGCGAACATCATGCAAAAAGGAGCCGATATAATAAATTATAGCGAAACCTGCCCACCCTGCGCTGTGTAATGCCCAAAACAGGCGCTCATTACTTTCAATAACACGCTGAAAGCGACTCACATAATCACCAGTTTATAAATTAATAGCGTAATTATACGCAAGCCGAGCGTACACCGTAGCGGCTTGGTCGTACTTCATCTGCGTCTTGTCGCACAAAGGGGGCGAACGCCCCCAAAAGAATTTAGTAGCTGATATTCATTCGTTTTAGCCAATGCATCCACCACCATGCAGGGCCTACTAATAAAAACCGTAAGTCTTCAAAAAATGATGGTTTTTTACCCTCAATTTTATGTCCTACAAATTGCAGTATCCACATTACAACGAAAAGCGCGAGGCAAAATTGCCACACCCCAATGTTAAAGTGCAACAACAGCTTAACCCCGCCAAAGCAAGCTAAGGTGAGTAGTGTCATTGCCGCGCCTATAGGCCCAGACAAGGAAAAGTAATAATACAGTACAGGAATGGCGACAACGTGGGCCCATGTCACGTTTAGTGTGGCAAGAAAATCGGGGACAGGAATACACCAAATTAGCCCTAAAGTAACAAAATAAATACTGGGTACAGCAATACCATGAATAAGCACATTTGTTTTGTTTTGGTGGCTTTCGCTGTATTGGGTGAGCAACCTTTCTATGGTGCGCATAGGCAACCTCTCATTTTTAATTATTATACTCTTACACGCTAAACGTGTTTTACCCTATCAATGTGTGACGAGATAAAAGTGCATTCACTGTTTCTTCATCACTGTCGAATTTTATACCGTAATACACAAAATCACTTTCGAGTTTGTGGTTTCTTACCTTAGCTTGTATATCGGTTTCTTCCCCGTCGGTAGAATAGGTTAGCGTAATGCTTGCGTTATCTAGCATTACCGGCCATTCGGGGTTAAGGGGCAAAGCGATTCTGCAGCCATGACGAGAGATATCGACTATAATCCCTTTTACCTTTTCAGCTTCTGGGAAGGATTCAGCACTTACTTTTACCGATATGCCGGGCTGAGTCCGTTTATTCGCTCTAAGCCCAATAGATTCAATGTGGGAGGGGAAACTAGTAATTAATAAGCCTGTGGGTTTAGCAAGTAGCTTTAATACCTTTACCCGAAACGCTATTACCTGCCCCGCACTCCCTTCAAGAACATAGCGCACCACGAGCTCATTTCCCACGGTGAGTAAATCCCGCGTAGACATCCATTTTGCCGAGGTAGGCGCCTGGAAAAATAAGCAGTTGCCCAAATCTAAGCCCACGTAGCCAGTTTTTACCCTACGGGGGGCGGTGGGTGTGGTAATTTGAAGGTCCACCACAGCGCCTGGGAGTAAGGAGCGTAAACTTTCTACATCTTCCCTATCCATACGTCTGTTAACTACTTTTTCTTCCATTCGACACTTCTTATTTTTTATTATTAACTACAATGTAACCAATTTTAGCTCAGCTGACAAAATCTTCCCAATAAGGCATTATATTAAACCTATTTTCAGACTAGGAACCTTATGAATTCAACAAGGCTACAGTATCAACTTTCTCTTCATTGTTGGCAGCAACATTTGTTTGCCGTGACGCTAACGGTACCTAAGCATGATGCCCAATTACTTACGTTTTCATTGCCAAGCTGGATACCTGGAAGCTATATGGTACGAGACTTTGCAAAAAACATTGTGGAAATTGAATTTTGCCAGTTTGAAACCGGCCATAAAGTAGCATTTGAAAAGTGCGATAAACAAACGTGGCTGGTACACAGTAGCGGCGATGCACTAGTGGTGAAATATATAGTACACGCCAACGATTTGTCGGTTCGCTCTGCCTTTATCAACCACCAATATGCATTTATTAACGGTACAAGCGCATTTTTAAACGTTAAGGAAATGCAACACTTACCTTGTGAGCTATCTATCGCCCCTCCCCCTAAAGCGAGCTGGAAAGCACACACTAGTATGTCACCGATAAACCACGACAATAGCCCCGAACAGTGGCAGTTTTACAGTGAAAGTTACGCTGAGTTTATCGATCATCCAATCTTTATTGGTGAATGTGAGACATATCGTTTTGATGTGCAAGGTATCACCTTTGATTTGTTATTTTCAGGGCATCAAAACATCGATAAAGCGCGTATAGCCGAAGACTTAACGCCAATTTGTGAACATCATCTGCAGCTATTTGGTGCGCCTCACCCTATTTCACGTTACTTATTTATGACGTTGTTAGCCGACAATGGCTTTGGCGGGTTAGAGCACCGCAATTCCACTGCCCTTTTGTACCCGCGTTATGAGTTACCGCTAGTTGGTGAAGACAAGGGACACAAAACTGATGGCTACATTACCTTTCTAAGTTTATGTAGTCATGAGCTTTTCCACACGTGGCATGTAAAGCGAATTAAACCAGAAGTAATGGTAGCGCCACAGTTACAAGAAGAAACCTATACCAACCAGCTATGGATTTACGAGGGCTTTACCAGTTTTTATGATGATGTCACGCTAGCGCGCGCGGGGGTTATAGACGGTGAAAAATACCTAGATATTGTCGCGCAGAACCTCACCCGGTTATTACAAAACGCGGGGCGGTTCAAACAATCGGCTGCACAGAGTAGCTTTGATGCATGGACTAAATTCTATAAACAAGACGCCAGCGCTACTAATAATATTGTATCTTATTACACCAAGGGCGGCATTATTGCATTTGGGTTAGATTTGCTGCTTCGTAAGCATACCGACAACCGGGTGAGTCTAGACAACGTGATGAAGGTACTGTGGGAACGCTATGGGCGCGATGAAATTGGCACCCCAGACGATGTAATTGCGCGCATTTGCCAAGACCATTTCGATATTGATATTAGCGAATATTTAAATGCTGTGGTGTATGGCACCGACGATGTGCCCCTTGAACGCTGGTTAGATGACATTGGTCTAGCGTTACATACCCGTACAGCGGTAAGTGCGGATGATAAGGGGGGGAAAACCGCTTTTGCGGGTATACGCCATCAATTTGGTGCTAATTATAAGCCTGCGACGTTAGGGCTAACCGTAACGCAGGTGTTTGAAGGGCTATCTGCGGCCCAAGCAGGTGTGATGGTGAACGACACGCTATTGGCCATTAACGATGAAATTGTGACCGCGGTAAAATTACAACGTTTGCTCGATAATGCAACAACCGACACAGTGAAAATAACGGTAATACGAGATGGTCAGTTAATTAACCTTACACTGGCGGTTATTGAAGCACGTAAAGATCGGGCATTTTTCACTATCGAAGATAACGATAAGTTTAATACTTGGTTAGCGCGCGCCTAAACCCACAGCCATAAAAGTAATATCTAACTATACACAGATTAGCCGTAATAACGCGGCTATTCGGTGTTTAATACTGCGCTATTGTGGTAAACCACTCACCAAAGTTTGTGGGTCTAAGCGCATTTTTCGCCAATTAATTCGCCAGTCTAAATGAGGACCTGTGGCCCGCCCCGTAGCTCCTATCGTGCCTATCTGTTCGCCTTGGGCGACCTTATCTCCTACCTTAACCGTTACCGCATTTAGGTGAAGAAATGTAGAAAATACGCCCATACCATGATCGATAATTAGCGTATTACCCGAGTAGTAGAGATCTTGCGCTAAGGTTACTGTTCCACTAGCCGGTGCGGTCACTTTCGTGCCTGTTGCTCCGCCTACATCTACACCATAATGCGGCCACTTTGGCGTACCATTTAAAATTCTCTGACTGCCATAAACGCCAGTTATGGGCCCTTTCGCAGGCCACTGGAAACGGGTGAAAACGGCATCTAGGTCGGTAACCTGGCTACGTGCCTTTGCCACATCAATATTGTCTTGTTTAATACGCGCGAGTACCGATTCGGGGGGCGATACCATTTTCTGATCTAAGCCATCAATGCGCTGTATATTATACGCCCGTTCTGCTAACTCAATGGGTTTCTCTACTCTAGTACCGTCAGGGAATGTGGCTTCTAGGCGATGAGATAGCTCAGCTTTTCGCTCAAAGCCTATCACGAATTTGCCCTGTTTATTTACCCGTACCGGCTCGCCATCAAGAACAACCTCTGTGCCAACGGGTACTTGCCCTCGAAGTAAACTGCCTTGGGTCATAGTTCCGTGCAGCTGCACCGTCTTATCGGCTAAATGTTGCGCAGCGCCTTTTTCTGCGTTTGCCATCGGCGCCATGTTTGACAACGAAACCGCCAGGGCCGGGGTTACCATAAAGGATGATACCGCTATTATGCCAACGAGGGTGTTTTTAACAAAATACAAAATCGACTACTCCGCTACCATTGCGCCCTTGCCTACACCTTCATATGCAATGACTTGGCACGTGGCATCGGGTGTCCGCTTTTTCTGCTCTACCAATAAATACTGCGCTAAGCACTCTACAGTGGAATCTGTGTCTATAACTTCGCAATCAGACTTAGGGATCAGTAGTTCAAAGTACCCTTGAGACGCTTCATACGCAAAACAAAAATATGCGCTGGGCTCGCCTACTTCACCGCTCATTTTACGTTCGGTATAATTAATTTCATCTTCGCTGGAGGCAATATAAATATCCTCCCAACGATTAGCCCAATAAGCTTGCCAGGACTCGCTTACCTCGCCGTCTAGAATAATATCAATACGTGAACGATGCCCATGAGCAATACGCTGACAGTTTCCATCATGCTTTTTAAGACCATGCGTGTAATGGTAAAACGGCGAGTTGATCACTTCCGTTCTAAGCTTCAACGTTATGTTGTCTACATTTTCTGGCAAATGAGTAGCAAGTACGTCTTTTAAATACACGCTTACAGACTCCATCGTTACTACGTCGGAATACAAAAATGCGTACGCTTCTGCTGGACAATGCAACATAATTTGCCGCCCATCTTCACAACCAAAACGTACCTCAACTTGTTCCGAGGTTTCGTCGTGTATTACATCAGCGCCTACGTATTCGGCAGGTACAAGTAACTTGTGATCAACATATTCATCAATCAAACGTTTAAGGTTCTTTTTCACCTTTCCAAAATCTTGAACCATGCTCTCTTCGTTGAGTTCACCGTCCAAAATTACATCGACAATCCAACTTTCCCCTACCATGCCACGCTTTGGGCAAAGGTAAGAAAAGTCCATCACTGTCAAATCATTTACAAATAATTGCATAACACCCTTGAATCGTGTTCGTTTTCTATCGTTAGTATACGTTTTTTTACGCGCTAAATCAGCGATTAGTCCGTGGAAGATTGTCGATTAAGCTGATCTTTTAAATTTGGTGGAATTCCACGAATGGTTAGGGTATCGGTAGCAGGATCGTAAAATACCCTTTCACCCATAAGCTTTCTCTCAAAACTTACCGATACGCCGCCCCCTTGCCCACTAAACTTCGCTAACTGTTTTAATGCTGCAGGATCCGGTTGAATTTCCTTTTCAAGTGGCGTTTCGAGTGTTGCAGTAAACGAGGAAAAGTTACTGTTACTTTCTTCATTTGCCGGTAACCGGTTGGCTAATTCGTCCACCGATAAGGTTTCACCTGCGTCAATTTTCTCTTTAAAGTAGCTTTTTACCTCTTCGCGATGTTGATGTTGTTCTTGTGGATCTAACGACTCGCTCGCGAGATAGGCATCTACCGAGGAAATAAGCTGTTTATTTTGTTGCTTTACATCTACCAATTCTTCACAGCCAACAAACTGCATAAAAAAGTCTGATACCTTACGGCCCATTCTTCCTTTGATGAAGCTGACATAACGCTGCTGTTCTGGCTGCACTTCCCATTGGGTTAAATCAAACCTTACTGCTAACTGCATGCGTGCTAGGTCTAAATGTTCGCGGGCAGAAAGATCGAGTGAATTGGTTACTTCTACGTGAGAGCGCGTGTTTAATAGCGCAATCATTAAATATTGGGTGGCTAAAAATTCGTATTGGCAAAATATCAAAAAACCCGTTTCTACGGTGCCGGTTTCAGCTAATGTTTTTACCAAACGCTTGGTGGCGGAAAGTGAAAAAGCATGAAATGCGTCTTCTACGTTATCGCCCGCAGCCTTTTTAATATCCATGTAGTTTTTTAACTGGCTGGCAAACTCAGATACATCTTGGCCAGCCTGTTGCTCGTCGGTTGCCGTATCATTGGTTTCATGCGCTACCTCATTAACGAAATGGCCCACGCCCTTTCCTGGTTTTGCATTAAAACTATGGTTAATCTGTTGCGCTAATAGCTCGATTTCCGGTGTTACTGCTAAGCAGTTATCACGAGGGATCGCTTCTATCTTGTCATCTTTATTAACGACTAAACGGTGTACAACAAAGTGGTGAATCAATGCACTCATAAATGAAAGGGTGTCCTGTTGCTTAAAAAGTGTCAGAAATATCCAAGGATTTGCGGGATTTTAGAATGAATCATTGTTATCACTCAAACAACGATTATAATCATTTTACGACTAAAACCATTCTTTTTATCAAAGAAAACATAAAAAAGAGGCGTCACAATGCCCCAGAATAGCCGTTACACTAACGACGAATTCGAAGCGCTAATGAACGAAGTTATTTTAACACTAGAGAAAAACAAAGCCGATAGAGATTTATCGCTTATGGTGTTAGGTAATGTTATCACCCACATATTAAATAATCAGGTTGCCCCTGAGAATCGCCAAGCCATGGCAGATCAATTCGCCAATGTGCTCAAAAAGAGTGTTCAAAGTTAAGCGAGCCTTACTATGATATTAGCAGAATCTCCTCGCCGTCAACGGGTGACAAAACTGGTTAACTGGGGGCACTGGTTTGCATTAGCCAATATTATTATAGCTATTGTCATTGCCTCTATTTTTGTTTTTTCATCCCCCATGCCGGGTACAGGCGTAGGTACACTTTACCTTTTTACAAACTGGTTTGGTCATATTGGCTTTATGACCTTTTTTGGGTTTGTAATTTTTGTACTACCGCTGTGTTATTTAGCCTCGAACATTCGAGTGATAAAAGCCAGCGCGTCTATCATTGCGGCGGTGGGGTTGGCGCTGTTAGCTTTCGATGCACTGCTATTTAATCGAACAGGTTTTCATCTTAGCTTCCATGCTGCAGACTTATTAAGAAACGAGGCACAAACCCAAATTAGTACCTTTGGCTGGCAACAATGGGCCTATTTGTTTTTGCTGTTTATCGTTTGGCTTGGCTTTCAACTTGTACTGGCCAATGCTATTTGGAAACGTATTGAGCGTTTTACTAAATATAAGGTAGGTATCCCTGTCACCAGCTTTTTTGTGGTGTGTTTTGTGTCTAGCCACGCCGTTCACGTTTGGGCCGATGCGAAGCTATATCAACCTATTATCAAACAAGACAATATGTTTCCATTGTCATACCCTGCCACCGCTAAAACCACCATGTCGCGGTACGGTTTGTTAGACCTTGCAGCGTATGAAGAGCGCAAACAATTGCAGTTCAACCCAGATATCCATAACATCAACTATCCTGCTGAGCCTGTTTACTGTTCTGTTGATGTAAATGAGAGCACCACAGTTATAGTACAAACTGATGACGCACCCATTGAAAATATTGAGCGCTTTAACTTACAGCAGCTTACTAACTACTATTCAACAGCGAGTTCTTTAGATGGACTTATTACCACCACCCTATTTGGGGTACCGGAAATATACCAAGACTCCCTTAAGAATAAGCGCCCTGTGCTATTAGCCTTGCCCACTGGCTTAGGCATGCCTGTTTCTATTCATTTTGATGAGAGCCTAGAAACCTCGCGGTTTAGTAGTTACAGACAACCGCTGTCTAATGAACACGGTGGTCTTCATCTGGCCTTTTTACCCGCCGCTACTATTGCACGTTATCTTGACGAAGAGATGCTACGCGATCATAACGTGATTATTGCCCAAGGCTATCACACAGGAAGTGGCAGTAGTAAGGGTACCTTGTACAGCAATATGGCGTTGAACGCGCAAGTCGCCAGCACCGAAGATATAGCGCCGACAATTTTAAGTGCGCTAGGCTGTGATGCCCCTGTACACTACTACTCAACTGGGCAAAGCCTTCTTAGCCCATCACGTAATTGGCTAGTGAGTACATCAGGTGAACGTATTGTGGTATTTCACGACGGTAAGCGTACCGATGTATTAAGTAATGGTAGTTATGAAATAACCGAAACCGCGACGAATAAACGCAGTAACGCACCACTTAATGTTGATTTACTCAGTCGAGCTATTATGCATTTATCACGGTTCTCTAAGCAGAACTAAAAGAAGCGCCGCAAGGCGCTTTTTTTACTTTTGGCGCGCTGTTTTAACGAGCGTGGTTTTTAAGCAGCAAAGTTTTGCTACAAAGAGTTTTGCTACAAAGAGTTTTACAAGCAAGGCCTTCAAATCAAACCCAATTGTTGCGCCTGTGCGCAAACGTCAGCCACATGGTTAACCCGGGTTACTTTACCTTCTGGCGCATTCTCTGGCATATACTTTTCACACACGTAAAAGCTGTGTGCCAGTTCAGCCGCCAGCGCGGCTTCTATATCACTCCAACTGTCACCCACTAAAACACTCCTTGATAAATCGATACCTAACTCGTGTTGTGCCCTTAGCAACATGCCAGGCTGGGGCTTGCGACATCGACATGCCTTTTTATATTCAACCAGCTTACCTTGAGGGTGATGAGGACAATAATAAACGGGGATAGTAGGCAACCCCGCCGCAGAAAAATCTCGCTGTACTCGTTCCATCAGTGCGTGAAAGTTCTCTTGCGTATAATAGCCTCGTGCGATACCCGATTGATTGGTTACAATAACAACTTGATATCCCGCCTTCACAAAAGTATCGATAAGCGCAAAAATTCCGTCTATGTAATCGAAGTTCTCATAGTCTCCCACATAGCCATGATTAACGTTAATAATACCGTCTCTGTCTAAAAAAAGTGCTTTTCTTGTTGCCATTAATCGTCGCTCTCGCTACGTTGCTTGCGAAATAGCTGAATGCTAAAACTAGCAGTGACCTGGTTTAATTGCTGTACAATATGGGTTAACTTTTGCGCCGGTAAACTCCAGTAGTACGGGGTCATTTTAATAAGCGCAATACGCTGTGTTTCACTGGTAAGTGGCAAAGTAAACGATAGAGTTTCATCGCTTATTCGTGAAAATCCGTTACGCGTAACCCCTGAGACCTTATGAAACTCGGGGGTATCGTAAATTAGCGCTTTTAATTCTATTAAATGTTGAGGTGCGGGATCGACTGTCATTAGAAGCCCGTCAGCCTTTAAAACGCGGTGGTATTGTTCGCTACTGCCTGGCGCAAATACCTGTATTGCGGCATCTATACTCTCATCTTGTAGCGGTAAATCGAAACTACTGGCTACCACAAACTGTTCGTTTTTGAAGGCTTTAGCGGCAAGCTCTACGGCAATTTTTGCAATATCGCTGCCTGCACCTAAGGTATTAAAGCCCTGCTTATTTAGGCCCTCGACACACGCGTTTAAATAACTACCTTCTCCACAGCCAGCATCGTATACCACAAAAGGTTGCGCGTTGGCATGGCCATGTTGTGCTAACAGGGCCACCATTTTTTGCTTCAATGGTGCGTAACCTTGTTGTAGATGAAAGTCGCGACGAGCGCGCACCATGTTTTTGTCATCGCCTGGAGATTTAGACTTTTTAAACTGCACAGGCAATAAATTCACATAGCCCGCTTTGGCTTTATCAAAACTGTGATTATTTGAGCATTTGATAACACTAGAGGTTAACGCAATAGGCGCTTGGCAAAGAGGACACTGCCACATAAGGATAGATCCCGACAACTAACAATGGCGGCAAGTTTAACAATTTTCGCCCCCTGTGTCCTATGCCAAATGCACCAATACTCAAGGCAATGACCGCCAAATAAATAGGGCTGTTTACAGCCCCATTTATTATCATTGCTGAAATAACGAAAAAATACTTGAGAAGTCGCGCTCTGCGTTATCATTTCTTTCGTGTTGACGGTACAAACTTTGTGCAACCGCCGCCATAGGCGTAGCAGACACACTTTTTGCCGCTGTTTCCATGGCCAAATTAAGATCTTTATTCATCAATTTCACCATAAAGCCCCCCTGGTAGTCGTTACTCGAGGGGACACCTTCCATAACATTGGGACAAGGATTGTACTTCTGCAGTGTCCAGTTACAGCCCGAACTATTCAGCATAATATCGGACATCACCTTTGGGTCTAGGCCATTGTCGATAGCCATTTGTAGCGCCTCAGAGGTGCCTGTCATTAGCACCGCCAGTAACATGTTATTGCATATTTTTGCCACCTGCCCTGCACCTATCCCCCCGGCATGGAAAATATTTTTTCCCATTGCTTTTAATACGGGTTTTGCAGCGGCCACCGCATCTTCAGTCCCCCCCATAATAAAGGTTAAGGTACCTGCCTTTGCTCCGGCTGTGCCACCTGATACTGGGGCATCCACAAATCGGCGACCACTGGTTTCTACTGCTTCGCCTATGATCTTCGCGGTTGTTGCGTCTATGGTAGATGAGTCAATCATAAGGGCGTTTTCTTTCGCCGCAGCAATAATTCCTTCATCGCCTAAATAAAGCGCTTTGACGTGAGGGGCGGCGGGTAACATAGAGATAACAACTTCTGCGTGTTGCACTGCTTCAATAGCAGAGGAAGCTTCTTTCGCACCTGCGTCAACTAAGGTTTTCACCGCTTCTGGCACCAGGTCAAATACCCACACCTTGTGGCCATTTTTAAGTAAGTTCTCGGCCATTGGGCCGCCCATGTTGCCTAATCCAATAAATGCAATGTGTGACATGGCTATTCTCCAATATCTGCAAGAGGATGGGAATGGGTGTCCCATGGCGAGGTGAAGAAGTGCTCTATCACCGTAGCAGGCACATCTTCAACCCTTGAATACTTCCACTTCGGGGATAAATCCTTATCAATAAGTAATGCGCGTACCCCTTCTTGAAACTCGCCACTTTCTCCACAACGACAGGACATAATGGCTTCCATCTTAAAACACTCAGCCAGCGACAATGTGGCCCCGCGCCGACATTGTTCAAACACCAAATGCGCGGTAATGGGAGAACCCTGCTTTAACGTTTTTTGCGCCTTGAGTAGCCATTTATCTTCGCCCATATCGGCATTTAAAAGGTTATTCACCACTTGTGCAGTGGTGCTGCCTTCGCACCACGTATCAATGGCGCTTCTGTGGGTTGAAACATGGCTAGTTAACTTTTCAACTGGCGTATCTAAGTTATTAAGTACATGGGTAACAATTTCATCAGCGGTGCCGTTGGCACTTATTTGTTTTTGCAACTCGCCAAGCATAGTGTCGAATTCATTTGCTGCCACAAGATGGTCGGCCAGCCCCACGTAGAGGGCATCAGCGCCATTCATATGACCACCGGTGAGGCCTAAAAATAGGCCTACGTTGCCAGGAAGACGTGGTAGGAAGTAGCTGCCTCCTACATCAGGGTATAAGCCTATACTGATTTCTGGCATAGCCAGGCGAGAGGTTTCGGTAACTACACGATGGCTTGCGCCACACAAAAGGCCCATTCCGCCTCCCATTACGATGCCAGAGCCCCATACAATAAACGGCTTTTCATAGTGATGAATGGTATAGTCAAGGGTGTATTCAAGCTTAAAAAATTGCTGTAAGAAATCGGGGATCTGACCTTCTTGTTCGCGCATGGCGTTGTACATTGATACAATATCGCCGCCCGCGCAAAAGGCTTTATCGCCCGCGCCTTTTAACACCACACAAGCAATATCATCACGGGCTTGCCATTGATTTAACGTATCAAGAAGAATATCTGCCATTTCTAAATCGAGGGCGTTTAGTGCTTTAGGCTTATTAAGCGTAAGTACGCCGATATAATCGCCACTTTCGGTGATACATTCTTGTGCGATTACGATGGGTCCTGTTTGTTCCATGAATACTCCTTGACGTTAAAGCACGCTTCGCTCGTCAGCCAGTAGCCGCCTTGCTATGATCACGCGCATTATTTCATTAGTGCCTTCTAAAATTTGATGTACACGTACATCTCTTACGTGGCGCTCAAGTGGATATTCTTTGATATACCCATACCCACCATGTAACTGTAAAGCTTCATTGCACACTTTAAAACCCACATCAGTGGCAAATCGTTTTGCCATCGCACAATAGGTGGTTCTATCCGCATCCTTATTGTCGAGCTTACACGCAGCCATACGTACCATTTGACGTGCGGCAACCAACTCTGTTGCCATGTCAGCTAACTTAAACTGTAACGCTTGAAAGGCCGCTATAGGTTTACCAAATTGCTGTCGTTCGTTTAAATACGCAGTAGCTACATTCAACGCCTGTTGCGCGGTGCCAATAGAGCAAGTGGCAATATTAATACGCCCACCGTCAAGGCCCTGCATGGCCATTTTAAAACCCTGTCCTTCTTCCCCTAATCGCCACGATTCTTCAAGCTTTACATTGTCAAAAGTGATCATGCGTGTTGGCTGCGCATTCCACCCCATTTTTTCTTCCGCTTTACCATAAGAAACGCCCTCAGCATCGGCGGGTACTGCAAATGCACTAACGCCTTGTGCCCCCTCACCACCTGTTCGTGCCATAACCACGAGAACATGGGTGCCGCCAGCGCCAGAAATAAATACTTTAGCGCCATTTAATACATAACCGTCTGCAACTTTTTGGGCTTTAGTGCGAAGTGAAGCCGCATCCGATCCTGCCCCTGGTTCTGTCAGGCAATAAGAAGCCAGTTTCTCACCGGCAACCAAGCTAGGACACCACGTTTGTTTCACTGTATCAGTACCCCAACGTGCAATCATCCATGTGGCCATATTATGGATAGTAAGCATGGCCGTGGTCGTAGTGCAGCCCATAGCAAGCTGCTCAAATATAAGTGAGGAATCAAGGCGACTTAACCCAAGCCCACCCGCCTCTTGTGAGGTATATAACCCGCAAAAGCCTAATTCTCCGGCGCGCTGAATAGTCTCTATAGGAAAGTAGTGATCTCTATCCCATTGCGCTGCATTAGGGGCTAATTCTTGCTCGCTAAACTGACGGGCCGTGTCCTGAAAAGCAATTTGATCTTCCGATAATTCAAAATTCATAATCTGTATCTACTCTACTTATCAACCTTAAAGACTAATCTATTGAAATGGTAAGATTAGGGCCACCTGGAACATCATCTTCAAGCCAGCGAGAGGTGATGGTTTTGGTTTCGCTGTAGAAACGGATGGCTTGTTTTCCGTAGGCGTGTAGGTCCCCATAGAAAGAGTTTTTCCAACCTGTGAACGAAAAGAAAGGTAGCGGAACAGGAATAGGGACATTAATACCAACTTGCCCTACTTCTACATTGCTTTGATATTTACGTGCAGCGGCGCCGCTGTTGGTAAAAATAGACGTACCGTTACCATATGGATTGTTATTCACCAAGGTTAAGGCGTCATCAAGTGAGGCTACCGACATGCAGGATAAGACTGGCCCGAAGATTTCTTCACGATAGATAGACATTTTAGTTGTAACATCTGAAAAAACGGTAGGCCCCACCCAGTTTCCTGACTCATAACCTTTTACGCTAAATTGCGAGCCGTCCAACAAACAGTTTGCGCCTTGCGACTTGCCCTCTTGTATAAGGCGAAGCACACGTTGCTTCGCTTGAGGGCTGATCAGGGGGCCAAACCCAGCTTTTTCATCGTTCCAAAGGCCCGGTTTAACCTTGGCGATACGCTCAACCAATTCGGGGATCCACTTTTCTGCTTCACCTACAAAAACCGCAACTGATATGGCCATGCATCGTTGACCCGCAGCGCCTACCGATGCGCCTACTAAATTGTTTAATACGTGCTCTTTATTGGCATCAGGCATAATCACCGTATGATTTTTCGCCCCAGCAAAGCACTGGGCGCGTTTCATATTCGCCGTAGCAGTACGGTAAATGTGTTGCCCTACTGGCACCGAGCCGACGAATGAAACCGCTTTTATGCGCGGATCAGTAAGCAAGGGTTCTACCTGTTCTTTGCCTCCATGTATAACGTTTAGCACGCCCGGTGGCGCACCTGCTTCTAGAAACAGTTCTGCCAAGCGCGTTGGGGTGAGCGGGTCTTGTTCCGAAGGCTTAAGTACAAACGTATTGCCACAAGCGATAGCTAAAGGAAACATCCACAAGGGGATCATGGCCGGAAAGTTAAACGGCGTAATCCCCGCGCACACGCCTAGAGGCTGAATGAAGCTATACGTATCTATTCCACGCGCGACATTCTCTGCGGTCTCTCCCATCATTAACGAGGGAACATTCATAGCTTGTTCAACGACTTCTATGCCACGCCACACATCGCCTTTGGCATCATCAAAGGTTTTACCTGTTTCTGAGGCGAGTAAGGTAGCTATTTCATCGTGGTGCTCTTTTAACAATGCTTGGTAACGCATCATTAGGCGGGCGCGTTGGGTGACAGGCACATCTTTCCAATTTTCAAACGCCCTTTGCGCCGTGGCGATGGCTTGCTCTACTTCTGTATCGGTAGCGCACGGTGCCTGTGCAATAACGCTATTGTCGGCTGGGTTGGTAACCTCAATATTTTCCGCGGACGATGAGTCGACGAACTCACCGTTAATTAGTAAGGGTACGCGCTTCATTTTCTCTTCACTCCCATCGTTATTTTTACTAACCCTAACTAATTGTTGCCCTTCACGTAAACGTAAACGTCAATTATATTTTATTTATATGTAAATTTATTGTGACATTACTTAGGTGTAACTGGTTTCATCCGTTGCTTTTGCATATAGCGGGTATCCGTCAGCGTAAGGCGTAAAGTTCCTCTAATGTCTAATGCACTTTTGTTTTATCACTGATAAGCTATTTGCTTATAAAACTGTTGAGAAAGGCTTTTGTGGAATACCGGATTGCGATTGTTGAAGACAATGCAACAGCACGTACAACCTTACGTGGTCATCTGCTGTCTATTGGAAACTTAACTGTAAGCAGCTATGCCACCGGCACAGAGCTTAAGTCTGCACTTCGCAAACAGCATTTTGAATTCCTATTGATGGATTATCACCTTGGTCAAGGCAAGACCGGTGTAGAATGGATACAAGCACTACGTGATGCAGGGTTTATTCGCCCTAGTACCGGTATTATCTTTCTTACCTCAGATCGCTCTCCTCAGGTGATTGGCAGGATAATGGACATTCAGCCTGATGTATTACTGATAAAACCCTACACCATGGCATCACTGCATCGCCAAATCAATCACTACATCGCTTATCGGCAGTACGTTGAACCTGTATTACATGAGGTAAATAATAAACAGCCAGCGAGCGCCCTAAGTATACTGCAACGAAATATTCGAGAGGGCGTTCCCCCGCGTCTCGCTGCAGATGTTCGCAAACTTTACGCTAAGCTTCTATTTGAAAATGGCGACGTAGAACGCGCCATGGCTATCTATGATGAAGTCCTTACCCGCTCTGATAAGGTACTTTGGGCGCAGTGGGGGAAAATTAAATGCCAATACGCTGCTGGGAGGTGGCCTTCTTGTCAACAAGAATTAGGCCAGCTAGTAACGTCAAGCCTTGCTAAAGATCGCGCATTTGAATGGTTGGCTTCCCTATCGTTCGAGCAAAAAGCCTATGGCCAGGTGGCCAGCTATTTAGAAAACATAAAATTCAGCGAGCTTAGCTTACCAGCAACACGACTTAAGACCATTGCATTTCAAAAGCAAGATAAGGTTGTTGAAGCGATTGACCTCTTACAGAAAAAACGTGCTATGCATCGAAGCGCAAAAGATAGGTTCAATGACTTTACTTTTGCGCTTGCTGAGTTTTATTTATTGCTTGCTGAAGAAGCGCCTAGTACCAATAGAACCGAAAGCTTATCCCAGGCCCGCAAATTAGTAGGGATAGCAGGCCGTAACCAAAGTGATAGACAGCTTTTACAAAAACGGGATTATCTACTGGCGTTTTCGGCGGTGTTAGATAATGACGAAGACAAAGCGGCCCATCTCCTTGATGCTGATTACATGGATAATTACCTACGAACTGAGCCTTCGCTGTTGGTTATAGCCGCCAAAGTTCACCATGCGTTGCACGAAGAAGCAAAGGCCAGCCAACTGCTTACACTAGCAAAGCAGAAAAACACTGAGCTACAGTCGATATCCTCTCAAGTGAGTAATGAAGAAGTTATATTTGTAGGCGGTGAGCGATTAGGGTTAAATCAGCAACAGGCTATAGAGCTTAACGAAACGGGCACTCGGTTATTTGTTGAAAAACAATACCTGGCGGCAATGAAACATTTTTATGATGCGTTAACGCTTGCGCCGCAAACCCCGGCTTTCGCCCTTAACCTCGTGCAATGTATGATTGAGGCCGATTCATCTGTGTATAGAAAGTTTAGTCTTCGTAAGTTACTGCAAAATATTCAGCAGCTAAAACTAACAGACAGCAATAAACAGCGCCTTGAACAACTTACGAGTATTGCCCAAGGCTTTAGCAATAAGAACCCACAGGGTGCTTCGCAAGCCCCCCACTAGTAAGGGAGCTTCGTTTTCCTAACGCTTCTTATGGTAATGTAAACGTAACGCATACCGTTTTTATTTAAGCCGCGTAAGTAAGCTAGAGGTGTCCCATCGCCCTCCCCCTACTTTTTGAATATCGGCGTAATACTGATCGACCAACGCAGTAAGCGCCAAGGTTGAGCCATTTCTTCTTGCTTCGTCCAAGGCTATTGATAAATCTTTTCTCATCCAATCCACGGCAAAACCAAAGTCGTACGTGTTGTCTAGCATCGTGTGCGCACGGTTTTCCATTTGCCAAGATTGCGCAGCGCCTTTGCTGATGACATCAATAACAGATGTACAGTCTAGCCCCGCTTTTTGCCCAAAATGGAGCGCTTCCGCAAGCCCTTGAATAACGCCGGCAATACAAATTTGGTTCATCATTTTAGCTAATTGTCCTGCGCCGCACTCACCCAGTAGTTGGCTATGCCGAGCATAAGCACTTATAACAGGTAAGGCGGTTTCATAATCCGTTTTATCGCCCCCAACCATAATCGTCAGTTGGCCATTTTCTGCGCCTGCTTGGCCCCCTGAAACCGGCGCATCTAAAAATCCAAGCCCATTGTCTTTACACAGGGCATACACTTCTTTAGCGACCTGTGCTGACGCCGTGGTGTGATCCACTAATACGGCCCCTTCTTTCATAACGGCTATCGCTTCTTTTGCCACTGCACGAACATCGTTATCGTCGCCTACACACATTAACACCACATCAGCGTCTTCTGCTGCTTGCGCGGGAGTAGATACTGCGGCCCCCTTGTACTGAGCAGCCCAGCGCTGCGCTTTTTCAGTAGTTCGATTAAACACAGTTACATCAAACCCCGCACTGGCTAAATGCCCAGCCATGGGATAACCCATTACGCCTAAACCAAGGAAACTTACTTTTAATTGTGTCATCTGGATTTTATTACCACGTGATCAAGTTATACTGATTTTGAGTGTATCAAACTTTTCTGCAACAAAAATAATAGGAAGCCAGAATGTCTATTTTCGAACACACCCTAACGCGTAATAATGGCGAATCGGTAAAAATGGGCGACTATCAGGGCAAGGTACTGTTAATCGTTAATACTGCCAGTAAATGTGGTTTTACCAAGCAATATGAGGGCTTAGAAGCCCTTTATGCTAACTATAAAGACAAAGGGTTTGAAATTCTCGGGTTTCCTTGCGATCAATTTGGACACCAAGAACCAGGCAGCGATGGGGATATAGCACAATTTTGTAGCCTAAATTATGGGGTTACTTTTCCATTATTTAGAAAAACCGAGGTGAATGGCATAAATAGCCATCCGCTATATACGAGCTTAAAAACTGAAGCGCCAGGTTTACTAGGCACTAAGCGCATTAAATGGAATTTTACAAAATTTTTAGTGAGTCGTGACGGTAATACGATAACGCGTTTTGCCCCTACCACCTCGCCCGAAGAGTTAACTCAGCAAATAGAAGCTTTGCTTTAGGAGTTGTCGCTATGATCAAGGTCGCCTTTTTTAGTGTAAAACCATACGATGAAGATATTTTCAACGCGCACATTAATAGCGCAAACAGTAAGGACACTGAACGCGGCCTATCTCGCGATAAGCTACAAGCTAGTTATTTTACCTACCCATTAAATGAACACACCGCAATTAGCTGCCAGGGGTTTGACGCTGTATGTGTGTTTGTTAATGATGAAGTAAACAAGGCTACCCTCACCACTCTTGCCAAGTTAGGTATTAAACATGTTGCTTTGCGTTGTGCTGGGTTTAACAATGTTGATGTAAAGGCCGCCAAAACATTAGCAATAGCCGTTACCCGAGTACCAGCATATAGCCCGGAAACGGTAGCAGAACATACCTTAGCATTAATGCTTACCCTAAATAGAAAAACCCATAAAGCATATAACAGAGTAAAAGAAGGCAATTTTTCTCTTGACGGTTTAATGGGGTTTACGCTTCATAATAAAACAGTAGGTATCATTGGTAGTGGCAAAATAGGGCAAGCCGTAATTCGAATACTTACGGGATTTGGCTGCAATATATTGTGTTACGACCCCGCCCCTTGCCAAAAGCTGATTGACTTGGGTGTGCGCTATACGACACTAGAAGATCTATTCGTAAGCAGCCAGATAGTAAGCTTACATTGCCCGTTAACTCACGCCACTGAGCACATTATTAACGCTAAATCATTAGCCCTTATGCCAAAGGGCGTAATGTTAATTAATACTTCCCGTGGGGGCCTGGTCGATGATAAAGCGGTAATACATGCACTTAAGCAGGGCCATCTTGGGTATCTAGGCCTTGATGTTTATGAGAGAGAGTCAGAGCTTTTTTTCTCTGATCACTCCCAAGATATTATTCAGGATGATACTTTTCAGCGATTACTCACGTTCCCCAATGTCCTTGTTACCGGGCATCAAGGTTTTTTCACCCACGAAGCACTGAATGAGATAGCAAATACAACCCTAAAGAACATACATTCGTGCGCCAATGGTTGCTTAAAAACAACGGGCGAGAACTGGGTTCGCTAAGCGTTGTCTTGTTAAGGTTTAGTCGGCGGATAAAAACATTGTGTGCTATACCATACCGCCTATAACAGGAGTATAGAGCCAAAGGCTTAGCGTTATGGTTTCTCGAGCATTAAATGAAAGTACTTACCTAACCACAAGAAAGGCTCAACTTGGTTGTATTGTCGCTCTGTACGCAATAACTGTTCAAATTTGCTGGTTTGGTGCTCATTAACTTTCATATAATCATGAAAACACCGCACTCCAGTTTTGCCCAATATACGAAACCCTTTGTCAGTACAGTAGTCAACAACCTGCTTGGCTGGTAGCGCTTGATGCGGGTTGAGCTTTACTTGGTTTTTTACCTTTAAGCCCCGTTCAATGTACTCGAAATTACCATAGATTGCATTGGCCATTAACGCTGCGTCTTTATTAAAAAAGCTTAGGCTCAGTCTTGACCCTTGGTTTAAATTTTCAAATAAAAAGTCGATGGCTTCAAACGGTTTATCAAGCCACTCTAATACCGCATGACACACCACGAGGTCGTAGTTTTTGATATCTTTTATATCTTGCAGGTACTGTTGCTTGATAGTGACATTAGAAAATCCAGCTAAGTTTTCTGTTGCAAGGGTCAATACGTCTTGTGAAGCATCAGTAAGCATCACTGTATGCCCTTGTTGCGCGAGGTGGGCAGCCATAATCCCTGTACCACCCCCAACCTCTAAAATCGATAGTGGCTTGCTAACATAAGGCGTTAACACATCGCACAATATAAGATGTCTTAACTTCCCCTTCGTTGTTCCATAAATATTGTCAGCAAATTTTGTTGCTATGCCATTAAACAGGCGATCTTTTTCCATCGTTGTAAATGTACCTTTAGGCTGGGTTGGGTATATCAATAAACCTCACATCAAGGTCAAACTCGCCTTGCAAGTGTTCACCTAATGCCTTAACACCGTAGCGTTCTGTGGCATGATGACCTGCCGCAAAGAAACCCACTTCCATTTCTCGTGCAGTATGAATGGTTTGTTCTGATACTTCGCCAGTAATAAAAGCATCAACACCGGCATTTACGGCCTGCTCAATAAAGCCTTGTCCGCCGCCGGTACACCAAGCCACACGCTTAATTATTTTGTCTTGCGGGCATTCCATAAGAACATCGCGGGCTAATTTATTGGCTAGTTGCTGCTGAAGCTTCGCGCCACTAATAGGCGCCGCAAACTCGCCTTCCATCACAACGCCCACAGGCTTAACCTGACTAAGTGCTTTAACATGCTCTATACCTAGCAGCTTCGCCAATTGACGGTTATTACCATATTCTGGGTGCACATCTAAAGGTAGGTGATAGGCTAGCAAACTAATATCGTTGTGCAGTAAACTGGCAATTCGACGCTTCTTCATACCCGTAATCGGCTGCGACTCGCCCTTCCAAAAATAACCATGATGTACCAGTATGGCATCAGCCCTTGCGTCTATTGCGGCGTCAATTAAAGCTTGCGAAGCTGTTACGCCAGTAACAATGCGGTTTACCTCGGCTTGCCCTTCTACCTGTAGGCCATTGGGGCAATAATCAGAAATTTCTTGTACACGTAAGGTACCGTCTAAATACTGCGTTAACTGTTGAATAGTGACTGGCACGTGTCCTCCGGGCAAAAGTTAGACAAATTGATTAAAAAACGTATTACAAATACGTGAATGTCTTACATTGTACCAAAGAAACGTGCATTGAAGCGAAACACGCTAAAAGTGCGTTATTTAGACGGATTGCCGGCGAGCCCGTGAGCAACAAAGGGTACCAAGCGGCTAATCACCTCTTCAATATCTACATGTTTGTGAAAATCAGACTCAGCTATTTCTGTTAACGCCTGGCTTGATGCCATTGAAAACACAAAACTTCCCATGGCAAAATGCAAACGCCAAAATAATTCTTCTTCAGGCACTTCAGGTAAACACTGTTGTATTGCACTAACGAGAGCTCTTACGGTATGCCCGTAATCTGTCATTATAAACCGGCGCAAGTGGCCTTGCGTTTCGTTGTATCCTCGCCCCAACAACTGCACAAAAATAGCTGTGCCATCGCCCCTTAATTGGTTAAGTTTTAGCATAGGCGGGATAAGTGTGGTTAAAAGTGTCTTTATTCCCTTACTTCCCACTTCAGGTTTTCGCCATTCAAGACAAACATTCACTTCTGGCATTAAAATATCAAAATACCGTTTGAGTACGGCCTGAATGAGATTTTTTTTGCTACCAAAATGATAGTTCACCGAGGCGAGGTTTACGTTTGCCGTAGCGGTAATTTCGCGCATCGATGTTTGCGTAAAGCCCTGTTGCGAAAACAGCACCTCAGCGGCATCGAGAATATCTGATTTTGTATTTTTCGCCATTATGTTGTTCTTATTATTAATGCAGACAGACGCAGCGACATTAACCCTGTCACTGCTGCCTTTTCTGCCTACCAATGCTTATACGCGGTTACGCGTAACACGAGAAGACATTGATTTTAAAGTGGAATTTTAAAACCAGTGGCGGGCTTTACTCCACGATTTCATCAGTACCTTTTCAGCTACCGACGCCACAGACATACCCAACTTTTCGGCCACATTCTTTTTTACACTGTATTTAACACTGAATATTTCTCTCTCTGGATAATGGGAAAGAATATAATCATCGGAGGTGGATAGCATATCAACCAACCCAAGTTCCTGTGCTTTTACTGCTGGCCAGTATTCACCTGTTGCCACTTTTTCGATGGCCATTTCTGGACGCTGACTGTGCACAAAATCTTTAAACAGTGTATGAATCTCTTCTATTTCCTGTTTAAACTTTTCTCTTCCTTCATCGCTGTTTTCGCCAAACATGGTAAGCGTACGTTTATATTCGCCCGCAGTATGTTGCTCAAAATCAATATCATTCTTTTTAAGCACCTTATTAAAGTTAGGCAACTGAGCCAAAACACCGATAGAGCCGATATAGGCAAACTGTGAGGCAATAAGTTTGTCGGCAACGCAGGCCATCATGTAGCCCCCGCTTGCTGCCACTTTATCTACGGCTACCGTTAAGGTTAAGCCTTTATTTTTAATGCGCTGAAGTTGCGATGCAGCCAAACCATAGCCATGTACCACGCCCCCGCCACTCTCTAGCCTAATTAACACTTCATCTTTTTCTTCGGCTACACACAAAATAGCGGTAATTTCTTCGCGCAAATTATCCACTTCGTGGGCATCCATAGAACCCTTGAAATCGATAACAAATAAACGCGGCGATGTCTCGTCGCTAGCTTGGCTCTTCTTTTTCTCTTTGGCTTCTTTCTTTTGTTTTTTTGCTAATTGTTTCAACGAGGGTTTGTCTAACAACACCTGACGCGCGTAATGAGTAATGTCTTTTAGCTGTTCAGACAAAGAGTTAATTTCTAGTTGTCCTTTCCCTTGCTTATTCTTATTCGCAACACCCACAATGGCTGAGACAACAACGACAAACGCCACTACTAATGTCACGGCTTTGGCAACAAACAAGCCGTATTCATACAAAAACTCCAAACTGCTCTCCTAGTGCAATAGAGAAGGGCCTTTATTGACCCTTCTTCGATACTTAATCACCTTCATTTACTGTAAGGCGCCCAAATAATTGGTGCACATAATAGCAGTCTAATTTTCCTCTGACGATAGGGTTAACTCACTGATTGTATTTGCGGCAATGTCTTCCTCTGTAAAATACATGTCCCGTAAGGTTGGGTGCTGTGAATATAACTGTGTTTGGTCCAGAAAATGATCACTGCCATAAACGCGAGATTGCGAGTAAGTCAAAATACCTCTTCCCTGTGGGCCTTCGTCAGTAAAGTTAATAACGAGCATCCAGCTACTTCCATAGTTGATATGATAGCCCTTCGCTTCTTCGCTCATAATGGTGTCATTGTTAAGCGGCGCATAGGTATGGCGTGGCAGCAAGGTTCCGTTGTTGCCCGCAACAATATTAAAGACATTGAATCCCCCCTCTATATTATGCGCTCCACCCCAGGGAAGCTTTTCCCCTGAAGCCGTTCCATCGGGTAAACTACGTTCAACAAATTGTACATCACCAAATTTGGCATCGGGCGCAACACCTGCTTCGTTAAGTACCTGTACCGCACGAGCGAATTGTTGCAGTGTGGTTTCATTTTGAATTAGCCCGCTTGGCGTAGTAACGGGTGCATCAAGAGAGAATGGTGTTTCCCACTGTGGATTATTTGAGAACTGGAAAGCAAACTCTCTAAATACATGGGCACCTACACTAAGTGTATTCATGGTGCCGTCCCAATTCCCTAATGCATCACAGGCAGCGGCTATATCAACACTTTCGCCATCTACCATAACAGGGTCGCTGCCCTGTGCTGCACACATCTGCAGTACCGAAGGTAAAATGTCCTCGGCTAAATAACTTCTGTTTGACAATAAAAGGTTTTCTACCTCTTCAGGGTGAAATGTACCGTCGCTGCCCGCTTCAGTTTCAATAAATTTTTGCCCCATTCGAGAACGTAAGCTTTGTTGGTATTCAACATTTCCGTATAAAGGTGATACCCCTGTTATTGGCGAGGATAAGTTAGTTAGCCAAAAGCTATCATTGGAGTTTTGTACCGAATCAGTGCCTTCGTATTTAGGCGCCTGTTCATAGGGTACTGGTTGGTTAAAATCAAAGGCAGACAAAAAGCCAGGCAATACAGTAAAGCCAGCCGCCGCCTTCGTTTGTATCAACAATGGATTGGTGGTTAATTCTTCTATAGCTGTGGCGGTTAAGCCAGGCACCGTAGAGTCATCAATATAAAACACCTCACCGTCTGCCGATGCTGCCATTGTATTATTAAAAATAACACCATCGTAATCTTTAAATGCCTGTTTAAATTCATCCATAGACGTGGCCATATTCATTGCCAGCCAGTGATCAACCACATCAAAGTTGGGTAAGTTTGCATCTTTTATCGCAAATGCATTTTGCGCCGTCCACTCGAAGTTACCGGGCACTTCAATCATAGGACCATAATTAGTGTAATACGCCGTTTTATTCAGCGTGATCGTTTGGCCTGGGGCTACGGCAACGTCAATTTGCAGCGGCTTTTCATAAATAGTTCGTTTAGCACCATCTACTGTGTGGGTTAGCCCTGAAGTGTCTTGTTCATCAAGTGATAATTGGTACACCACAAAATGCTCTGCCGTGGAAAAGGTGTGTGTCCATGCCACATTTTCGTTAAACCCTATATTCACTGCTCCCGGTAGGCCCATAAGTGAGCTTCCGGTTACATTTAAATGCCCAGGAATTTGGGTGTGGAACTGCCAAAAGCGTAAATTTCCAGTGTGGGGAAAATGCGGATTTCCCAGCACCATACCTTTACCGTTGGTGGTTTTGTCGCTACCTAGGCCCCACCCATTTGAGCCCATTTCTTGTGGGTTTTTTGCGGGAAGTTGCACGTTAGGTGCAATCTTTAATGCCACTTTGCTGGCTATGGTTTCGGTACTCTGTGTGGATGCTGGCGTAGGTAAATAGCTCTCGCCTTCTGGCGCCGCTAAGAACATAGGACCAAGGAAATTCGCGGCACCCGGTAATAACGCCACGCCCAGTGAATAGGTAAGTAAATCTACACTGTCGATAGCTTGTACCCAAGGCTGCCCTGCACAAGCTTGATCCTGCTCATCAACAGGGGTTTCTGCCAAGTAACGGTTGTAGCCTTGGGTATAGCCTTGAAACATAGCTCGACTATTGGCAGAAAGACGTGGCAAATTATCTTCTGCCAACTCTCTTATGCCTAGGGTTAGAAACCCAAAGTCGTTAATCAGGTGTTCAGCATCCCCCGACCCCGGGTTCGCATCAGGCCCAAAGTATTTCGCTCGCTGCGAATTATATTTTACAATTTGGTCGGCAAGTACACACAAGTTGTCTTTAGCAAAGGCGTAACCTACTCCATAGGCCATACTTTCTAAATTGTCGGCTTTAATATGAGGAACGCCATAAGTGGTCCAACGGATGTCAGCACTTAAGGTGCCGTCATCATCAAAGGCGGGAATGGCAGTCTGAGTTGGCGTGGTGGGTGTAGGCTCTGGCGTGGTCGGTGTCTCTATATTACTAAAGTCGTTATTGTTGTCACCGCAGGCCGCTAATGTGGTAGCAATACTTATGGCGAGAAGTGTGCGCCCGAAAAGTCGTATTTTTTTTGTATTATTCACAATAATATCCCTCATTGTTTATGTAGGTGAAATAAGCAGAATCCTTTATTTCAACAGATCCGACCAATTAACATTACATTAACACCATGAAACATTCAAACATCATTTATCCTAGATATAAAAAAGCCGGCTAAATAGCCGGCTTTAAAAATTTACAGCATTATCTGTAGGTTAGTTAGCAACAACTGTTTCATCAGAAATTTGGATAGCGGTACCGCCAGAGGCGATATAGCCGGCGACTTCTTTTTGCATCTCAGTGGTCACCGCAACACTTGAAGCAGGGCTTAAGCTCGATGCATGCGCACCGCTATTAAATAACACCAAACCACTAACTGGATCGGTACCTGCTTTTGTTGTAGTAACCTGCTCTAAACCAATAAGCTGTGCCAAAGGTAATTGGCCTGACAACGGCAGCGCAGTTGAAACAGGGATAACCTGATCGGGCAAGTTTGTTTCGCCACCATCACCGACGACTGTCATCATATGAACTGGCGTACTCGCACCTAAGGCTTGCGCATAATTGGTTGGGTCACCTGAGTCCATCATAGTTTGAGCAGCAAAGGCAAACTCAGAGAAAACCGCGTTTACAGACGCCGCTTGTTCAGCAGTTAAGCTTTCCATAAACGTGCTAACCGCTGCCACTAATTGCTGTTCTGTCACATCGGAAGTGCCATAAAGCTGATTTAGTAACGCCACAAACTCATCGGATGCCTGCGAGAGCAACAGCCCTTTAATTAACGGGCCAAATGAGGGCGATTCTAATAAGAAGGTAGCCATACCGCCGCCAGGCGATTCAAGAGAAACCTGCTGCACTGCGAACATGCTGTCTAACGCAGCAAGATCGCCGCCCATAGAGGTATTTGCAACCGAGGCGAAATTACCGCCTGTAATAGCACCTAACGAAACCCCCATTAACGACACTTTAGATGTATCTATTTTTACGCTTTGGCTTGCGGTAGCATCAACTACTGCATTTAACCCTAAGCGCAACCCTAGTAAATCAGAAACGCTTTGGCGGAGATTGTCTCTTGCCGTAGGTAAACTTGCTAAGTTCATATAATGGGTAGGACTTACCAATGTAGCGTTAATCTCATCCACGCCATCACCGGTTAAATCGTACCCGCGTGAACCATGTAGCGGTTGGTCGATAGCAAAGGTTGCAATTCCAGCTAACGACAACGTCGCTGTAATGGCTAGCATGTCTTCTTTTTTACTGCCGATACCATGGGCTAACATAGCAACAGGCCAGCCATTTTCAGGCATAGTTAGCGAAACACCTAACGCGGCTGCAATGGCTGGATCGGGTATAGTAACCTGTACATCAAGGGTTTCATTACCCATATTGCCGCCATTAGGCTGCGGATACGGATTAAATTTAGTGATATTTCGCGCACTATCTAGTTTTTCACCGTTAACGCGTAAATCTGCTAACCCTAGCGCCGAACACATCTCATGGTTTGGCCCTGGCGTTGCTGCGCCTAGCACCTCTTGTGAAGTAGAAGCTAACACTATGCCACTGTCGCACGCTGCCTGCCAAAACTCATCCACGGGTGCGGTTGGGTTTTCAGCCGTGGGCGTGCCTAAGAAGTAAGGTAGCGAGATATTACCTTCGTAGCGCTTGGCGGCACAAAATGGCCCAGCTTGCGCTAAAATTGCACCCGATACACCTACTGCAAATTCATTGAGTGCGCCCCATTGAGCAGACATTTGTCCGCTGGCAGTGGCCGCTAAACCTGAGCAAGACTCTAACGAACTAAAGTCAGTAGATTCAATAAAAGCAATCGTTTGCTCTGACCCTTCAGGTAACATTGCAATGCCTTGTTGTACCGCTCCTGCAACCACATCTTCGGTGACTAATTCTAATGCTTCCATTGCCGTAGGCGCACTATCCACATCGCCTACCGTAATTACCGGCAGCGCAGCTGCTGCGCTAGGGTCCTGTTGGGCGGCAAGGGTAGCAAAGTCACTAACCATGACTTTCTTTATCGTATTTAACGAGACGCCCACAGACTGGGTCGTAAACGCAGATACATAGGTAATTTCATCACGCTCATAGCCTGCACCAATCACTGGATTTACCAATGAATTCACAAGACCTTGAAGAGATAGTTGGTCTTCTGAAGATAGAGGTAATGTGTTGATATCCTGACGGGTTAAATCCCACGTGGTCGAGCCTTGTACCGACTTGCCGGTAGAATCTTTCAACCCCGTGGTCATCACTAACATATAGCCTTGGCCTGATTTAAGGGGCTTAAGGGGCACGACGTTAATGGTATCGTCATCTGCAAGAGACAATACATAGTCAACCCCATAAGTTAGCTGATCCCCTAGCTTACAACCTGCAGAGGGTGTAGTGACTTGTGCGCAATCTGCGTCACTTTGATCTAGACCTAAGGTCGCTTCAAATAATAATACACCTGAAGCGATTGAACTCTCATCAAGGGAAACGCCTACTGGCGTTTCAACATTAATCGCAAATGGGTGCTGGGTTGACCAACCATCTAGCACGTTCAATGCGTTCTGCGGATCGGCAAAATCAGTGGCATCGTCCACTGGAATATTTAACGTATAATCAAAGAAGCCATCGTCGCCCGGAAGCATTAAAAGATCGTTAGGAATATTTAAATCACCTGACGCTGGGTCGAATACTACCCGTGAAAATGGGGTCTGGACTTCTGTTTCGGCTTCAATATCAGCCAACGTGTCATCTGAGCCACCACACCCTGTTAGACCCAGTGCTAGAGCCACACTGGAACTTAATATGAGTTTTCTCATCGCTACTCCCTACAAGCAATTGTTGTTATTCTGCGTCTAAAACATAATCACTCTGCGAGATGTCTCCTGTGGAAACCCTCTCAGTTCAGACAATGGCGCTGTTTTAAACAAGTTAGACCAGTTTGTATCTAGTTCAATCTTATTGACTTTGTTGCAACTTTGCAAAGTTTTGTTAACTCTTTGTGTTAATTTTTTTTACGTTTATCGTTTTTTCAGCAGTAACGTTTTACTTATCTTTCAGTGTGAGTATCATCGCAGGCGGTTAGTTAAATTAACGAATAGCGCAAAATTGGTGAGTACTTTTACATGAATACAATGAACGAATATCAAGCACCCGCAGAATTATTAAAGGATAAGGTTATCCTTGTTACGGGAGCCGGTGATGGTATCGGGGCAGAAGCTGCGCGCTGCTATGCAGCTCATGGCGCTACCTGTATTCTGCTGGGCAGAACCGTGGCTAAGCTAGAAAAAGTCTATGACGAAATTGTTGCTGCGGGCAATGCGGAACCTGCCATAGTACCGCTTGACTTAAAAGGTGCTACGCCCTCTCATTATCAACAAATGGGGCAAACAATTGCCGACCAATTTGGTCGTTTAGATGGCGTTCTTCACAATGCGTCTGTGTTAGGACACTTAAGCGCATTTAAAGATATTGGCGAGGAAGAGTGGCGTGAGGTTATGCAAATTAACCTTAATGGCACGGTTTTCATGACGCAGGCGCTAATCCCTGTTTTAGAGAAGGCGCCTAATGCGTCTGTGGTATTTACCACGTCAAGTGTGGGGCGAAAAGGACGGGCTTTTTGGGGCACCTATGCGGTATCTAAATTTGCCACTGAGGGTGTAATGCAAACCTTAGCGGATGAATACCGCCACAAATCACTACGGTTTAATTGTATTAACCCAGGTGGTACGCGTACCAGTATGCGCGCGCAGGCGTTTCCAGCTGAAAACCCAGAAACCTTAAAAACCCCCGCCGATATTATGCCCACCTATTTATATTTAATGGGCGATGATAGTATCGAGGTAACAGGGCAATCATTAGACTGCCAACCTAAGTAAATAGGACTAGATCATTCTACATAACCCTACGTGATAGCACACAAAAAAGGCCGCGAAATTTCGCGGCCTTTATTTAATTGTACTCAAACAACCTGAGCAAGCTTAATCGCCAATTTTCGCCCACGTATCACGCAAGCCTACGGTGCGGTTAAATACCGGTAAGTCATCGCTGCTATCTGCATCTAGGCAAAAATATCCTGTACGTTCAAATTGCCACGCTCCGACTTCAGGCACCTGCTTGGCAAGGTTTGCTTCTACCCAGCCAGATAGCACCTTAAGTGAATCTGGGTTTATTGCATCGGTAAAATCTTCTTCTGCTGCAGGGTTGGGTACATTAAACAAACGATCGTATAAACGAAATTCTGCTTTTTGTGCTGTACCCGCGTCTACCCAATGAATAACGCCTTTTACTTTACGGCCATCAGCGGGATCTTTACCCAGAGTATCAGCATCGTAAGTACAGTAAACAGTGGTTACTTTGCCGTCTTCATCTTTTTCTACACGATTGGCTTTTACTACATAAGCGTTACGTAAACGTACTTCTTTATCTAGCACCAAGCGTTTGAATTTCTTATTGGCCGACTCACGAAAATCTTCTGCTTCAATCCAAATTTCCCGACCAAAAGAAATATCCCGCGTTCCCATGCTTTCATCATTAGGGTGGTTAGGCGCATGCAATATTTCACTGCTATCTTCTGGGTAGTTCTCTATGACCAATTTAATGGGGTCAAGTACTGCCATGGCCCGTGGCGCGTTCGCATTTAAGTCATCACGAATGCATGCTTCAAGCATCGACATTTCAACCATATTGTCCATCTTGGTAACGCCGATGCGTTTACAAAACTCGCGTACCGCACCTGGTGTGTAGCCACGACGACGCAAGCCTGCAACGGTTGGCATTCTAGGATCATCCCAGCCACTTACGTGGTGCTCTTCAACCAATTGAATAAGGCGGCGCTTACTTAAAACGGTATATTCTAAATTTAAACGAGAAAATTCGTATTGGCGCGGCGTACAATCTATTGAGATATTCTCAATTACCCAGTCGTACAAGCGACGGTTATCTTGGAACTCTAGGGTACACAACGAGTGCGTAATTCCTTCAATCGCGTCAGAGATACAGTGAGTAAAGTCGTACATAGGGTATACACACCATTTATCACCTGTTTGGTGATGGTGCGCGTGTTTAACACGGTAAATTACCGGGTCTCGCATGCACATAAAAGGCGAACTCATGTCTATTTTGGCTCTAAGACTACATTCACCTTCTTTGTATTCACCCGCCGTCATCTTGGCAAATTCGCGCTGATTAGTTTCAATGTCAGTATCGCGATACGGGCTATTTTTACCTGGCTCGGTAAGGGTGCCACGCATTTCCCGCATAGTTTCTTGCGGTGAAAAGTCGACATAGGCTAAACCTTTGTCAATTAATTCATTGGCAAACCCATGCAGTTGATCAAAATAGTTTGACGAATAGCGAGCTTCCCCACTCCATGAGAAGCCTAACCACTTTACATCTTCTTTAATTGAGTTGACGAAAGTTATGTCTTCTTTCGCCGGGTTAGTATCATCGAAACGCAAGTTACAAGTGCCTGCATAATCTTGGGCAATGCCAAAATTAAGGCAAATTGATTTCGCGTGCCCTATATGCAGAAAGCCATTCGGCTCTGGTGGGAATCGAGTTTTAATAGCGTCATGTACACCATTGGCAAGATCTTTGTCGATGATTTGACGGATAAAATTGGTCGGACGATGATCTGTCTCGGCCATTCGCATGTTCCCCTTAACACAAGTAGTTTAAAAAAAGTGTGGTCAGTATAACACTGAGAGAAATCATTCAACCATGTTTAATTGAATTTAGCCTCACAACTGGTTGAATAAGCAACGGAGTAAGTGACTATTACAAACAATACTGCAAATAATTTAAACCAAATACGGTTACACGCCAAAATCGCCGCCTTTTTGCAAAAATATGGTAATCTAGCAGGGCGATAACACTGTCGTAGCAGCAAGATATGGTGTTTATGAAGGAAAAAGCAACCTCTTTTGATATTGCCCATTTAGCCGGCGTATCTCAGTCAACGGTATCACGGGCGCTAAATAATAGCCCCTTGGTTAACGAAGAGACCAGAAGAAGGGTTCAGGAGATTGCCCGCGAACTCAATTATAAAGTTGATAAAAACGCGAGCAACTTAAGGAAGCAAAAAAGCAGCACCATTGCTTTGCTTTTGTTTGAAGATCCGACCTCAGACGATTCAATGATTAACCCCTTCTTTTTAGCCATGCTAGGAAGCATTACCCGTGCGTGCGCCCAAGCGAATTACGATCTTCTCGTCTCATTTCAAAACCTAGAAGATGACTGGCACGCTGAATATGAAGACTCAAACAAAGCCGATGGTATTATCCTGCTAGGTTATGGCGATTACACTGATTATCAGAATAAAGTAGCGCAGCTTGAGTCGCAAGGAACGCATTTTGTACGCTGGGGCGCGCCAGATGAAGCGCACCCTGGGGTGAGTATCGGTTGTGATAATTATCAAGGTGGTCAAAACATTACCGAACACCTATTGTCACTCGGTAAAGCCTCATTCGCATTTATTGGTGATAATGGCCAGCAAGCCCCCGAATTTATGGCTAGATATCAAGGCTACATCGATACGCTGAAGAAGCACGGCTTAGAAAAAAACAGCGTTCAACGCAATGCTATTTCCACTGAGGAAGCCGGATATAACGGTATTCTATCCTTAATGTCGACAGGGGAGTTACCGCAAGTCATCGTATGCGCTTCGGATCTAATCGCCATGGGAGTATTGCGCGCCCTTCGGGAAAACCGCATTCAGGTGCCCGACGATGTGGCGGTGGTCGGTTATGATAATATTTCTATTTCCGCGTATACCACCCCCACCCTTACCTCGGTGCAGCAAAATACCAAACTCGCGGGCGAGTTACTGGTTAATACTCTGCTCAAGGCCATTAATAATGAGCACGTAGAAGATTATTTAATGCCTGCTGAAGTTATTGTACGCCAATCCTGTGGTAGTAAATTATCTAAATAGCACAGGAAAGGTGCCCGCCCCAATATAAAAAAAGGTGCTAAATTTAGCACCTTTTTTATTTCTAACGATTACCTTTAAAAAGGTGTTGGGCGGCTATTGCCGCGCCATTTGATCACGCACCGCGCTGATAAGCGACGTATTCCGTATAGGGGCATTAAGTACCCACACCTGAACACCGTTTGGGGCAACCGTAGCCTTAAGAGTGTGGTTTTTTGCCACCGTTTGCGTTTCACCAGAAAGTTGTTCAACCCAGGTACCCTCTTGGAGGTACTCGCCTATTGCGTATTGGGTTTCGCTTGGCCCTTTATTTAATAGCACTAATGCAACTTGATGTTGCCCATTATGTTGCAACACGCGATAAAAAGCCGCGCGGTGCCCGGCCATTTCAACATTCAACTGTATACCCCGTTGTAACGCAGGGGTGTGCTTGCGTACATTGGCAATTTTCGACAGCGCTTGTCGGATTGGGTGAGATTTGGCTTTTTCAATTCGCGCTTGGCCTAAATAGTTCCGATTACCTGCATGCTCTGATGTACCTCGCATAAACCCAATTTCAGACCCTTGATACACTACAGGTATGCCTCTCACTGTAAACAACCAGTTGTGGGCATTAATAAAGCCCTCATCTGTGGCGTTCATCCGTGCCATATCGTGGTTATCATAAAAAGTCGTGAGGTCATAGGGATTGTGGTAAGGCCCATGAGTTAAATAAAGTACCTCTTCAAGCGTGGAAAAATCACTTTTATCAGGTTGCTCAAATACTTCAACCATGGCTTTTTGCATAGGGAAATCAAGCACGCTTACGCCGCCATTTTTGGGCAAAGTATGTTGGGCAATAAAATTAGCATCGTACTGAAAACTTTCGCCAAACATAAAGAACTCGGGGTATTGCTCCCGCACCCGGTCTGACATTTCACGCCAAAACGCATGGGGGACATGGCGAATAGTATCTATGCGAAAAGCATCTGCGCCTTGGGAAATCCAATAAAGATAACTATTGATCAGATAGTCACGTACCTTAGGGTTTTCATCGTCTAGGTTTGATAACTTAACAAGGTCGGGGTAGTTGTGAAAAAAGCCATGCAAAGGATTATTTTCGGGGTCTAGCGCTTCTGGTGCTAGGTTTTGATGATCGGCGACTAAGTTACCGTCTTTGTCATAGATTTCGCCAAATCCAGGCTGGTCTTCAGGCATAGTAAAGCTTGGGCTGCCGTGGTTAGCAACAATATCGAATACCGATTTTAGACCAAATTTGTCGCGCATTTGTGCGGTGTACTGCTTTACCGATAAGTCTTCGCTTACCAAATGCTCGTCCGCTTTATAAAAGTTCGTTGCCCAATAGCCATGGTAGCCTGTTTTACCGCCATCTTTGAACGCGCCACCGTAGGTGATTTGCTCATCACCAGTAAACTGTTGATTAGGGTTATCTAGTACAGGCGTGATCCATACCGCACTAAACCCCATGTCTTTAATGTATTCACCATTGTCGAGAATACCTTTAAGGTCGCCTCCCATATAGCCCACATACGCTTTTTTGCCGTCAGGCCCTTCTAGGGGTAACTGCCAAGTAGGATGCTCTCCCCCTTGGTCTTCGTAGTTATTGTCGGGATCACCATCGACAAAACGGTCTGTCATAACAAAATAAACCGACTCACTGGCAAAAGGTGTGGTGGTACCCACAATTTCCACCTCTGCAGGTGCGATTGAAACAGCGCTAGTTTGGGTATGCGTGGGTTGGGTAGTGCCACACCCTGCGAGTAAACTTGCCGTAAGCGCCACGGCAATAGCGTTATATTTACATCTCATTATGCTTGTTCTCCCTGCGCATTATGAATAATCTCGGCATCAGGCTCATTGACAAAAAATACGGCAATCGCACCGATTAGCATAGATACGCCTGCCACTACTATGATGTATTTGGCCTCGTTTTCAAATACGCTACTTAGTATCCATCCGGCGGTTAACCCAGACACAATTTGAGGTATAGCGACGGTAAAATTAAATATGCCCATATAGACACCCGTTTTGTTTGCCGGCAGTGCCCCTGCGAGCATGGCGTAAGGCATCGCTAAAATCGCGGCCCAAGCAATACCCACTCCAACCATAGGTATAAGAAGTTTTACAGCACCTAAAGGTACGGTGACATCGGTAATAAGAAGGTTTACGTTAACCATGGTAAGATCTTGAAACATTAGGAAGCTAACATAACTTACGCCACCGAGGGCAAGCGCGCCTGCGTACACAAGTTTGCGGCCGAATTTATCAGCTAAGCGGGCTAGAAATATAGAGAATATGGCGGCGAAAACGGAATAAGCTGCAAATAAAATACCTACCCAATCCCCCGCCGCGCCTTTGGCCATAATAATAGTTTCTGGCACCATGGGAGCGGCGGCGATAAACGCGGGGTCAAACCATTGTTTATCTACATTCCAAATATGTTGGGTAATTGCTGGTGTGGTGTACACCCACATAATAAACAGTGCGAACCACGAAAAAAATTGCACTACGGCAAGCTGTTTCATGGTTTTAGGCATGTTAACAACCAGAAGAGAAAACTCAGACAATCGGGTCGAAAGCGGCGCTTTTTTAGCTGGAACTGAGGTGGCTTCGGTTACCCCTTTATAGCGTCTATACTCTTGCGGCGAATATTCCTTGGTTCGAAATACCGTCCATAACACTGTACCAAGCAGTACAGTAGCTCCAATATAAAATGCCCACATTACAGAAGGTGCAACTTCGCCCATTTGTGCCGTGTTTTCCAAGCCCACTACGTTGGTTAATACGAAGGGAAGAATGGAGCCAATAACAGCCCCTATATTGATAAGAAACGACTGTACAGAGTAGCCCACATTACGCTGTGACGGCGGCACCATATCTGACACTAATGAGCGAAACGGTTGGAAACACACGTTAAACGATGCATCCATAAGCGCTACCATTAACGCCCCCATCAACATAGGCGCGACAAACGCAACAAATATAGGTGCATTAGGTAATAAAATCATGCCGATAACCGCGGCGATTGCACCGGCGAGAATAAATGGACGACGGCGACCTAAGCCATTCCAGGTTCTATCTGATGCAGCCCCAACAATAGGCTGAACAATGAGGCCCATTATGGGAGCCACCAGCCAAAACAGGGATAAGGAGTGAAGATCTGCGCCCAAGTCGGACAGAATACGGCTGACATTTGCGTTTTGTAGCGCAAAGCCAAATTGAACACCTAGGAAGCCAAAGCTGACGTTCCAAATTTGCCAAAAAGAAAGGCGTGGTTGAGTTGCTTGCATAGTTTGCTCTATTTATCGTTTTATGTACTGAATGTAATTGTTTATCGAACCACAAAAATCTGGGCCGACATGGGGTCAAGGGTTAGCGTATCATTAACATTAAACACTGCCCCATCACTTACGCGCTCTAATTTACTGTACCCTTTAAGCATCTCACTGTATTGAGTCAGTGGCACTTGCGTTGGCTTTACGCGGTCATTCGTTGAAGCGCTACTATGTGTGTTCGTGTCGCTTTGCTTTTGCCCTTTATTTAAAATAACCATTAGCCTAGGGGCGCCGGGTACGTCTGAAGTCCTAAAATAGGTATAGGTTCCCGCTTTAGGTGCATAGTGTTTAAACGCGCCGGTAAATAGCGCAGGAAATTGCTTTCTTAATGCCAACAATGCCTTTATACGCTGTTGCGCCCAACGTTCGTCGTCACTTAACCCTTTGCCAGTAAATGCACTTTTCTGTTTATTGTCTGGCCAACCACCAGCAAAGTCACTTCTTATAACACCGTGATCTTCACTCCCTTCATTTTGCATGAGTATTTCGCTACCGTAAAAAACTTGTGGAATGCCTCGCACCGTAAGAAAAAAGGTCATGGCCATATTCCACTTGTTAAGATCATGATTGACTTGAGTATAAATTCGGCTCATATCGTGGTTATCGGCAAACACGACCAGGTTGTTGGGTGCACCATATAAAAAATCGTTGGCGAGGGTTTGATAAATATTCACTAACCCTGTGCCCCACCCTTCAGGTTCATTGAGCCCTTTTACAAGCGCATCTTGTAAGGGGAAATCCATCACCGACGGTAGCGCACTGGCGTAATTGTCGTACCTTTGGCTACCAGCTTGCCAATACGCAGTAATCGCTGGATTAATGGTCCATTCTTCACCAACGATATTAAGGTTTGGGTATTCTTGCGTAATACGCTGTGTCCATTTTGCCAAGAATGCTTTATCTGGATAGGAGTAGGTATCCACCCGAATACCGCTTAATTGCGCATATTCTACCCACCAGATAGCATTTTGAATGAGATAGGTTGCTAGATGAGGATTTCGTTGGTTTAAGTCGGGCATAGTAGGTACAAACCAACCATCACTAAACCCTCGAATATCGCTTTCTATAGCATGGGGATCGTGCAAAGCTTCTCGACGGTGTGTGGTGCCAACAAAGTTACCTTGGTTATTAAACCAATCATCAGAAGGCGTATCGTTCATCCACGGATGCTCACTTCCTACGTGGTTTAGCACCATGTCCATAATTACGCCCACCCCAGCCGCTTTGGCTTTTTTACTTAGCGTAACATAATCGCTATTGCTGCCGTATCTGGGGTCAATTTGATAGTAGTCGGTTATAGCGTAGCCATGATAGCTATACGCATCCATATTGTTTTCAAGCAGCGGCATCGACCATATCTGGGTAAAGCCCATCTCACTAATATAGTCTATATGTTCGATAATACCCTCAATGTCACCGCCATGCCGTCCGCCTTTGTCTTTGCGTGCTAACTTGTCTTTATACCCTTTAATATTGTCATTATGGCGATTACCATTGGCAAACCGGTCAGGGGTAAGTAAATAAATGGCGTCCGTAGGATCGAAACCATGGCGCTCTTTTGCGCCTTCGGTACGTGCTTTTAACTGATAATCAATACTCCGGCTACTGCCGTCGGCATCATTTATCGTCAATTCGAAGGTTTGGGCGTGTGCGCCTTCAGTATTTAGGGTAACGAATAAGTAGTTATCACTGTCTAAGGCAGCCACCTTGCTCACTTTAACGTTTTCGGCATTAAGTAAAACAGTATCATCAGCAATACCATCGCCGTGTAGCATAAGTTCAACCTCAGCTGAAGCCATACCGGCCCACCAGTTTGGTGGATAAACCTCAACCGTGTCTTTTGCAATTACCGCAAAGGTTGACAGCAGAGTTGAAACACACACAGCGGCTTTAACTGACATAGGAAAACTATTTTTTCGAAAAAACAGATTTTGGCGCAAGTTAAAATGTGTTTGTGCTTTTTTTGCAGTGAGATATATACCGAACACAACAGCCTCGTGGTAATTAGACATTACGTTAACAACTAGTTTACAGATACTACCCTTCCTTATTCGTGTTACCAATGCACTGCATACGTATTCACGCCCCTTTAGGGGCGCAGTCGAACATTTTCACACCAATAATTGCGGTTAAAATTTATAAACTTTGGTTTCAAGAGGCGCAAGAGACATAGTTGCCTGGTAGTTATTACCTTTGCGCGTTGCCGATAAAGACCCATGGGATAGAAGCGGAGAAAGTGTTACACGGGGCTGGTTACTTTCGATAACATTGTGCGCCAACACAAGGGTAAAGTCTTTCACTGGCGTATCTGCAAAGTTGGCTACAACGATAAAACCATGCTTACCTTGTTTGCGCGCAAAGGCGAACTGTTGCTGTGAATAGGCATCGCTATGTTGCAAATTACTATCATGTAAGCTTATAAATGCTCCGTTGATAGCAGGTTCAGTAGTAGCGATAGCCATAATTTGCCTATAAAACTTACGTAACGCTCGTTCATCTGGGGTAGATTGGCCGCCATCAAATTTCCCATTATTCATCCAGCGTTGGTGAGCGGGAACCCCTGCGTAATCGAATATTGTGGTTCTACTAGGCTTGCCAAAGCCCATATCTTCACTGCCATCTTCTCCCACATCTTGGCCAAAATAGAGCAAGGTGGGCGAGGCACTTATCAGCGCGCTTACCGCCATCGCGGGTTTCCCTTTTTCAGCGTTGCCAGCGAATTCAGGGCTTGCTATACGTTGTTCGTCATGGTTTTCTAAAAAGTGCAGCATATGCTCGGCAATATCGCTAACCTCATTATGTACCGATACCAAATCACTCACCTTCCCCTGGCCTTGCATAATCGACTTTAACGTATCGTAAAACCCAACCTTATCGTAAAGGTAATCCATTTTGCCCAAATAAATATAGTCGCGATATTTTTCGGGCTGATAAACTTCAGCCAGTAAAAATGCGTCTGGGTTATGCTGTTTAATGGTGCTATTTAAGAAAGACCAAAACTCCACTGGCACCATTTCAGCCATATCATAGCGAAAACCGTCCACTCCTTTATCTAACCAATACAGTGCGATATCTCTAAACTTGTACCAAGAATCGGGTAAGTTTTTGTGTTGCCAAAATTCTCTGTGCGCTTGGTAGGATTTATCTGCGTATTGGGCAGGCAACCTTGGAAAGTCATAGCTACCGTCGGGCCTTACCCCATAGTTTACTTTTACGGTTTCATACCAATCATTACTATCTGGCTGCGCTGTTCTTGCGCCATTGCCGGTCCATTTGGCGGGGTTTTCATCGAATTTGCCGTCAACGAGAGGATGGGGCTTGCCACCTAAGGGAGAATAGTCTTTTGCCTGTGGCACCAAAAACGCCTTATCGACAACATAGTAAAAATTATTATCCCTCGCGTAAGCTACACCTGTGTCATCATGCGCGCCAAAATCCTCGACGCCGGGCAAAGCAGAGAGGGAATGATAGTGACGTGCCACATGGTTAGGTACGATATCGATAATCACTTTCATTCCTTGGGCGTGCGTGCGCGCAATAAGGGCTTCGAACTCATCTAAGCGATTAGCGACGTCTAAGGCGAGATCCGGATTTACGTTATAATAATCTTTCACCGCATAAGGAGAGCCTGCCCGCCCCTTTATTACGTCAGGATCGTCATTTTCAATGCCATAGGCAGAATAGTCTGTCACCAGCGCATGGTGTGGCACACCCGTGTACCAAATGTGCGTAGTACCTAACGCTTTAATACTTGCCAGCGCTTGCGGCGTGAAATCAGCAAATTTACCTACCCCGTTTTCATCTCGGGTTCCCCATGGCGCATTGGTGGTATTGGTATTTCCAAACAAACGAGTAAACACTTGATATACCACAGGCTTGCTGGCTTCGCGATTAATTTGCGCACGGGTTTCAATGGAACTTGTGTTGCTAAGTGAAGGTTGCGCATTAGACACAGGAGGCTCGCTATGACAAGCGGTTAGGGAAAAGCACAGTATAGGCAACATTCGCATAATACCGCGGGTAGACAAAGGTAATGTTAACATAGCAGAAAACGTTAATTAGTTAGCAATACACACAGGATACGCGTTAAATAGATGTTAAAAAACATGCATACGTATTCAGAGGTGTCCGCCGCTAAATCTTAGTTCGGTTGTTCGTATCTCTACTTTGCCTAATTAACGCGTTGCCTTTGGCATAGTCGGATTTTGCTAACCTATCATACAAAAGCACGTTCGCGGTGGCGGCTAAGTTCATACACGAATAGGTGGGAACGTAAACGACGTGGTCGCACCACGCCAGCGTTTCGCTATTAATACTGCCGTCTTCAGGTCCAAGGATATAAAACGCATTTTCTGGATGTTCAAATTCAGGTAAAGGAGTAGCCCCTTCCACTAATTCAATGGCGACGACAGATGCCCCGGTGGGCACAACATCTTTTAAATCATCTACCCCCACTGTGGGTATAACCTTATGAAAGGCCTTCGTGTCTGCGTTAAAATCTTTTGCAAAACGATAGCGTTGGCCAGTGTAAAATACACTTGCGACGCCGTAACATCCTGCTGCACGTAAAATAGACGCAACGTTGACGGGATTTTTAGGGTTCACTAAGCCAAGGCTGATTTGCTGTTTTTTAAGTTGCACTTGCTACCGCTACCTTTTAATAAACTATTATAAAAGCGCGATAGTGCCACTAAATAGCAACAGCATCTATATACAATTTACAAACGTGGTCATCAATGGGTTGTTTGCTAACCCGCCATCGCCACATTTAACTTCATTGCCCTGCGGGCCATTCTTCTCCCTTGTGCATAACCCTTGAGTAATTTTCGCTTATCCATGGTGAGTCTTTTTACGCAAAATGCTTCATCGGGGGCAATAATGGATAGGCGGCAGTCGCTCGGCGGATCCGATAAGAAGGCCAGAGTTTCGTTATAAATAGTGGCGCGCTGTAGAATTTTTTCTAATAACGCAGGCTGCGTACCGTACATTTTCTCCATTAACCAAACAGATTTTACTTCAGGCTTGATAAACCCCTTCGGCTGAGAGAGCACTACGGTAATATCCCGCGCGCCCATGTCGTATGCCTGTTTCACCGGTATGGCATCGGCTACGCCGCCGTCAACATAGCGGGCACCTTCAATAATAGGTTGCTCGCGAAAGGCCGTGGGAAGCGCACAGGAGGCCACCATTAAACTATCTACATTGTCTTCGGTAGCCAATAGGTATTCGCATTCGCCGGTATCAACATTGGTTATCCCTACATAGAGCGGCATTTTTGCCCCTTTGCTTGGCCCCGGTATACCTAATGATTTCTTCGAGTGATGCCACAACCAGTGAACATCGGTCATGTGGCCGCCCTTAATAAATCGTAAGGGGCTGAAAAATTCGCGCTTCGTAGCGTACTGCATGACGATGGTTTTGCTTAAACCAGGCATAGAAGACACATAGGTGGATAAATTGGTGGCACCCGCTGATACCCCTACAGCAAAATCGAAGGGGTAATACTCTTGTTCCATAAACTTATCGAGCACGCCTGCGGCAAATATGCCGCGCATGGCGCCTCCTTCAACAACTAGTGCGCGCTTCATCTGAATCTCCTTTCCTCGTTATGTTCGCGTATTGGCCGCAATTAGATCACTTCGGTTTTTTTCCACTCATACGGCACCTACGAAATTTTGAACTAACAAGCACGTTCGCGACAACAATTGAATGTCCTGTAAATTCGTGCAAGATTCATACAACAATGTAAATATGTATCGCTTTACAGTCTGCTAAAATGGCGAAGTAAGCTGACAACGTTTTTATAAGCCAAAAAAAACCGCGGCATGCCGCGGTTTTATGTGTACATATTGCTATTTCCCTTAAGGAATGCCCTATTTTAAGGTAACGGTAAGCGAGGGCATAGCCCCATCCGGCCCGGTAATTTTAAACTCATACAGGCCACTTGTAGTTACATCCATCATCAGGTTATTGTTGCTTGCTGCAACTACCTTAGGTGTGCCTTCAACCACTTCGTTTGAAGCGGCTTCATTAGGATTACCAAGGTTTATAGTCGCCCAATCTTCCGACGCCACTTTAAACTCGATAGACCCGGCACTTAGCGCAACATCAGCGGCATAAACACCTGCACCTTGATAAACAAATTTATCAACAGCCCCCCAGCCGTTCATTCCTCCACGTACAAATACCTCAGTGTCCCCCCAAAACGCTTCTTTATAGACGCCCAGCGTTGCGGCTTCGCTATCACTAACATCAAAGACGAATACATAGCGATCAGCGGTATCTATGGTTAAAACGAGATTATCATTGGAGCGAGCGACAGCTTTCGTTTCGCCCGCACCTATATTGGTGTCTGCGTCGTCACTGCTTATGGCACCAAAATTAACCGTATCCCAATCTTCTGAGGCTACCTTAAATTCATAGGTACCTGGCACTAAGTCCCTTGCGAAACTATATACTCTACCGCCTAGGTAAGTGAAGGCATCCTCAGTTCCCCACTCGTTCATTGCACCACGAAGGAACAGGGTTGTTCCAACATAGGGCTCTTCATTCTCAACCCGAAGAACAGGCGCTTCGCTGTCACTTGCATCTAAAGTAAACAAGTAGGTTGCATCTATTGATGGGGTGAACGACAAGTTCGTATTGGTGCGTGCAAGCACTTTTTCCACCTCAGCAACCATCATTGCATCGTCGCCGTCTTGTGCACCGAAATTAACCGTAGACCAATCCTCAGACGCGAACTTAAAGCCATAGGTTGTTCCACCTTCCAGCGCCACTGCTACTGTGTAGATGCCGTCGCCTTGATAGACAAATGCGTCATCGGTGGACCAACCGTTCATGTCGCCACGAAGATAGGCGGTTACTTCACCATAGGGCACCACATCCGGCGCGCCTGAGGTGGCATAAGCAGACAAACCATAGCCTTGCGCCCCGCTTTGAGGTTTAACAAATACCGCTATTGTCATTGCCGGTACTGTAAATATGCCATTACCGTCTTCGCCTTCAATGAAGCTGGCCCCGCGTACATGGCTGTCCACAGAATTCACCAGTGTAGGATGTAATGAAAATCCGGTTGCCGTATTTACGGTAATAGACTTTTCTTCATAACCGGTATTTATCACCACCATTAACGCATCATTCATAGGATCTAGGTCTGCTCGAGGGCTTTCGCCCTCAGCAGCCATTCCATCATCGATACTCATGGCAATGAGGCCTTTTTGCTGACGAGTACCAATATTATGAAAACCAATTCTATCGATAATGTCTTGAGAAGTAGTTAGCCTAAACAGCGAGCTCGACATACGAATTGACAGTAATTCGTTAAATACATCAGAGGCAAACATAATGTCAGCCATTGATGCTGCACGTTCAGGGTCGTAGATAAATTCCCCCATCTCTTCCCATCGGGTTTCGTTGTCTTGGGCTGGAGGTAGTCCCACGTTCCAGTTATTGGTTTGGTAAGTAAAATCAACATAGTTAAACCAGTCTCCGGAATCATACGTGTTTCTATCCATAGACTTTGAGCGCAGCATGTCGCCACCCATCTGTAAAAATGGGATCCCTTGAGAGACAAGGTTTATACCCATAGCTACATTTTGCGCACGTACTCGCTGATTAAGTGAAATATCATGGGGCAAGGTGTAGTTAAGCTGATCCCACAAGGTCTCGTTATCGTGCTTTGAAACATAGTTGATAATATCAGCAGGGTCTTCGGCGTATCCACCTAAATTACTGGTTGCACTTGCTACCCCAGATGAGGTTTCAAGTACATAGTCTTTTAGTGTTCCCGTTAAGCCCATTTTTACCTTGTCTTGATCACTTAAAAGCGCGTCTGAGTCAGGAGAAAATACGTTTCCTTGGCGTATTGCTTCACGAATTCGGTCATTGTACGTCCCAATTTGGGTACCAGCCATATTGAGTTGGTTCGCCTGTTCATAACCTCGGTCGATTTTGGTCCAACCTTCGCCATAGAAATAGTTGTCTTCATCAATTTGTTGTACCGCATCACGAAGTCGGACCATAGTGTCTTTCGTGGCCTGACTCATAATATCGAACCTAAAGGCGTCATATTTATAATGCTCAGCCCACATTAAAAGCGAATCTTCCATGAACTTTTCCATCATAACGTTGCGTGGCTCAGTATCATCGCAGCAGGTTTCCCTCACAATCACGCCTGTATCCACTTCATATCGGTGGTAGTAGCCTGGTACTGTTTTGTCTAACACGGACTTTGAGAACACTCCCGAGGCATTGGTATGGTTATAAACCACATCTAACGCAACGCGTAGCCCCATTTCGTGAAGCGCTTGAATCATGGCACGCATTTCTATAATACGCTCAACACCTTCTGCGCTTGAGGCATAGCTACCTTCTGGCGCATTAAAATGATGTGGATCGTAACCCCAGTTAAAGGTATCTACCGCTCGAAGATCATTGGTTAATTGTTGCGCTTTCGCTGCCTCGGCGAGAGGATCATAGCTATTGTAAACATCAATTAATAAACTACTTCCGTCTTCTTCCTCACACACCGCAGCTTCTGCGTTAAGGCGACATAGGTTATCAACGGTGTCATACAAATCTACGGTGTTACTGGTATCCTCGTCTATTGTGGCAATATCGTTAGCCGGCAAAACGTGGAAGTAGTTAAGCCCAGCGGCAACTAATTTTTGAAGATGTTCTACGGGCGCGGTCCCCTGCTCCGTGAACGCAAGGTATTTCCCTCGATTGGCTTGTGAAGTTGACGCGTCAAGCACACTAAAATCGCGTATATGCCCTTCATAAATTACTGCATCTTCGGGATTGGCTATACTCGGACTCTCGTGCGTATCCCAGCCTTGCGGCTTAAGGTCTTCATCGTTTAAATTAACAAAACGAGAAAAGCGGCCGTTGGTGGTTAATGAAACGGAATACGGGTCAGTGACCAATAAGGTCTCAACAGCCCCTGTGATAGGGTGATAGACGGTAATTTCGTAGCGGTAAAGCTGTCGGTCAAGGCTGTTATCGCCTTCATAACGCCATACGCCGGAGGTCTCGTCCTTTGTCATCTCAATACGCTGGCTTAGCGTTTTACTTTGCGTATATAAAAGTAAGTCAACGTTTTGCGCAGTGGGAGCCCACACAGCGGCCGTTATGCCTTCATCTGTATAAATGCCGCCTAACTGGGCTTCATTTGCGTCATTCTCACCCTCGGTATAAATAGCGTCGACGGCATTCGCTATTTGGATACCTGTAGCAGCGACTAACACGCCGTCTGCATCATAACCCGCAAGAACCGCTTGCGTGGTCAGTACAGCTTTCGCTTCTTCTAAACTCCAATCGCCTTCCCATGCTTGCATAGCGCTAAGATGAGGAGCCCGGTCAATTTGCTCGTCAGACAGTGTTGTGGCCGCTAAATCTACTGCAGTACCATTAAGACCTGCGTCCAATGACGTTTCTAGGTCGGCATCAGCGGAATAGTGAAGTTTTACCTCTACCACAGTATCAGATACATCCCATAACAGCGTATTTGCGTCTAACCAATGGGCAGCGAAGCCATCGATATCAACGGGTTGAGGCCCCAGTGACATAATAGGGTATTCAAAAAGTGTAGGCTCACCGGATAAGGTAAAATTCATTCTTACAAAGGTTTCATCGTCTTGTACTAATGACGCTTGGAAATCACCGCCGCCTAGTTCTTTACCAGCGTCGTCAGTTCCCTTATGAATAATGAAGTTATGGCATGTTCCATAGTCTGGCTTTAACTCCAATACCCAATACGCGCCATAGTTTGGATCTATACCTGTATGTTGACGACCGCTTGCCCAATCAGTATCAGCGTCGGCATAAGCATCGCAGGTATCATTATTCCATGTGTGCAACTTCCAACCTTCATAGGCCGGATCGTTTGATGAATTATCGGCATCTACCGCCGCTCGGTTGTAATAAAGTACCGCTTGGGTTTCGCCTGGGGTAAACACGGGAGCAGGCAACGTAGGGTCGGCCCCTACAACACAAGCATCGTTGGTCTCGTTAGGTACAGTAGGCGCGTCACACTGAATAGGAGGCGGAGCTTCACACGCTGTCCCCTGCGCGTTAGGCACGTTAGGGACTTCACAAGTAAGTAAGCTATTTGAGCCGGGCTCTACATCGGAGCCCCCACATCCGGTAAGGGCAAGTGCGCCTAGTATAAGCACAGCACACCGCCATGCTCTCATTTTAGTCAACATAGTGTTCTCCTGAATATGACGCGTCATATTGGCGAAAGCGAATAAGTTTATTAAAGTAAGGATGTTATTTTTCATAGTTGGTAAGTCATCCCTAGGTAATACTGGGTACCAAAAAATTGTATGGTTCCGGTTTGTTCCACGGAAGAGAAGTAACTTTTGGTAGGCTCATCTGTTAAGTTGTTCACCTGAAACAATACGCTCCAGTGATCGTTGATTGCATAAGATGCCTGGTAGTCTACAACGAGCTCTGAATCGAAATTAGTTACCTGTTCATTTACCGCGACTTGTTGCGATACAAACGCATCGCGGTAGCGCCCTGATAACCGTGTTTCAAACCCTTCGTGCTCCCAAAAAACAGTGACCGTGGCGACGTTTTCAGAAAGGCCTGGCAAATCTGCTGCGTAGATATTGTCACCAAGCGTTCGTTGAATTTCACTTTCAGTGAATGAATAACTCGCGCTTACCCCTAGTCCAGACAGCCATCCCGGTAACATGCTATAAATTTGTGTATAGGCAACTTCTAAACCTCGAATATAACCACCTTCTGCATTGTTTACCGCAGTACTGTAGCTGCCGTTTTCGGTAGGTACGGTGACAAAGACAGGATCGCCATTGGCATCACGGGCTAATTCTGCTGCTTGGCCGTTAAATTCAGGCGCTAAATAAACAGGCACTTGCACAGACTCTGGTACCACGATACCATTGCCAGCAAAGTCGTAAGGTTCTATCTCTATATCTTCTACAAAGGATTCAATGTCTTTGTAAAAACCTGCTATAACAAGCGCGCCTTCAGTTTCGCTGAAGTAATACTCCCAAGAAACATCGTACTGAGTGGCGTAAAATGGCTCTAAGTAAGGGCTATTTTGCGCGCTTCCATTTACCTTTGCTGTTGGCGTTGAAAGCGATATTTCCCCCGAGTCACGATCTTGAAAAGCGGTTACTGTTTCTATGGTTGTTGAGGCGTTCGCGGCAAAGCGATTAATAGGCGCGCGACCCATTACTTTAGCGGCTGCTACCCGTAGTTGGGTGTCGTCGGTAAGCTTAAAGTTAAGGTTGATAGAAGGCAGTACATCTGTGTATTGGTGCGTTACCACCGCGGGGCTATAGAAATTATTGATTAGCCCAGCTTCGTCGGTAATGTTTTGTGCACCTAAAGAGGGGTCACTTAATTCAATCTGGGCACCCGTTTCTGGATCGCTAATAAGTGCCGTGGCGCGGTTTAACGTCGTGGAACTTTGCTTACTTTCAACATAACGTACCCCTAGGTTACCGGTAATGGGGATACTTCCAAGTTCCGTATTAATATTCGCCATTAAGTACGCAGAGTTTACGGTTTCAAATACATCCCCACTCTCTTGCATTGTCCATGCAGTTGACGGGCCAGTACCAGGGCCATTTATCACCCCTGCCGCCCCAGGCCCCCAAGTTTGCAGTGGCTGAGGTCTGCCTTCTGGAAACCACGCATCAAGTGCACTATTTAAGTCTACCGACAAATAACTAGGGAAGTAGCTAAAATCACCGCTCCAATTAACTTGTTCTACCATATCTGGGGTTAGCTGGAGTGGCGGCTGGCTTACTGAAAAGGCACTATCATTACCGTATTCAAACACTGAACGATCGTTATTGTACTCACGATCTGAGTAGCGATAACCAAACTCAAAGCCCGCGATAATAGGCATATCCACGTAGTATTGAAAATCAATTCTATATGCATCGAGCTCATCTTTGTTTACAAAAGGATAAATACCGTATTTGCTAACCATTACCCTATCAAGGTCGGTAAAGGCATCGCTTTGGTTAATCGCAATATCCGGTAAATTTAGACCGTTTAACAAATAGGAAATCTGAACATTTTCGTCAAATACCGGGCTCACTGCATTGGCATCTTCGCCCACTAGCGACCACAGTAATCCATTTCTAAAATCACTTTCAGCGGACGACCGTGAAATATCAACCTGAACGGCAAAGTCAGGTGATATTTCCCAGTTCGCATTAATGCCTAGGTTTTCGACGCTATCAAAGTCTTGGTTGTCATCGTTAACCAGTTCAACCCGTGTAAAACTATCGTCGGTACGCGAAAATGTACCGCCGATCACACTGTTGTTTACGATAACTGGATTAGTAATACCGGCATTAACCCCTCCAAGCTTGACCCTAAACCCTCTGGCGAACGCCTCTGAATCAAACTTTGAGATAAAAGCATCGGCTTTGAGGGTAAAATTATCAACAGGCGCCCATTCAATAGCAGCTACGTAACCATCGCGGGTTTCCTCCCCGCCTTTATGCTGCATTTCAAACCCTTCTGAAATGTACTCACATTCAGGACAACTGGACGGCCCATCGGTATCGCCTTCAACCCCATCGACATCCACAACGCCGTCGTAGGCTAAACCAATGAATTGGGTAGATACACTAGGTTGAAATAAACGGGCATAGCCTAACGATACGCCTAGCGTGTCTTCAAGAAATTTACCTTGGTAAGAGAAACTTAGCCGGTGACCGAATTCTTTTGCATCAGATACCTCTGAAGCCCTATCGTTGTACATTCCGCGCATGTTGGCGCTAAATTTATGTTGCTGGTCCATGGCAAGCGGACTGGCTGTTCTAAGCTCAACGGTACCCGCTATACCCCCTTCAATAAGTGACGCCTTAGGCGATTTATACACCGCAGCTTCACTTATAAGTTCAGAGGGATACTGGTCGAACTCTATGGCGCGACTACCACTTGTAGACACTTGCTCTCTGCCGTTAAGCGTAGAGAAAACAAAATCTCCAGATAAACCACGTATATTAATTTGCGCTGCTTGCCCCCCGGTACGAACTGCGGAAATGCCTGGCAAACGGGTCAGTGCATCAGCCATAGAGACATCAGGCAGTCCACCAAGATCATCGGCCGATATTTGCTCAGACACCGTATCAGAAAAGCGTTTCTGATTTAACGATTGAATAAGACTGGTACTAAAACCTCTGACTTCAATCCTTTCAACCGTATCTTCCTCTGGGATAGTAATTTCATCTTCTTCTATTTGCGGTGACTCTTGTGCGTAAAGAGGCAGCGATGACATCGCGATGCCACTACTAATCAAAGCCGCCGTGATCATGCTGGGTTTGAATGTATTCATTGGTTTCCCATTCCTTGTTTATTATCGACACCTTTAGGACTACCACACCCAAAAGTGCCTCTTATGTTTCAATTACAAATAGTAATGGTTTGTACAAAAAGGGAGCAATGGCCTGCATACGTATTCATTTACAAATACATAACATTTAATGAGGAATTAAATAGACAATTAAACAAAGCAATAACATTGTTGCACCAGAAAGACACAAAAAAACCGTCATAAAGACGGCTTTTTATCGCTAGGAAAAAAACATAATATTTTGAAAACTAAGCGGGAAACTTCTTATTCGCATACTCAATCATACGCGCTATGTAATCATCATGGCTGGGCAATTTATGCAGTGCTTCTTTCTTTAACGCCAACATTTTAGTTAACATATTGTTTAAATCTTGCTGTGATAGACTATCGACTAGCCCATGGTAGTCGTTTGGCACTATACCTTGACCGTACAATACCTGTAGCCAGGAACTTTCTAAAAACAGGTCATTTTGCTCTCGTACCAAAGTCCCATTCTCTTTAAAAAGCGCAATTTTATGTTGCAGTGAATCGGGCAGAGATATGCTGCGCATATCGCGCCAAAATGCACTATCGTTTCGCTCGTTTACTACATAGTGAAGCACCAAAAAGTCACGAATTTGCTCAAACTCTAGGGTTGATTGGCTGTTATATTCATTGACAAGGTGTGGTGTTATCCCTTGATGGGGAAACAACTGCAATAAGCGTACAATGGCAGATTGAATTAAGTGAATACTGGTAGACTCTAAAGGCTCTAAAAAACCGCTGGATAAGCCAATGGCCACCACATTTTTGTACCACTGTTGGCGCCGCCTTCCAGTGGTAAACTTAATTAGTTTCGGATCGCCTAGCGGTTTGGTATCTAGGTTCGCCATAAGCGTATCTTGAGCTTGAGTATCAGATATATAACGCGAGCAGTAAACATGACCATTGCCGTTACGATGCTGCAAGGGAATACGCCACTGCCATCCTGCTTCATGAGCGATTGAGCGGGTATAAGCAGCCGTTGACGTATGGCGCTCAGATGGCACGGCTAACGCGCTATCACAGGGTAAAAGATGAGACCAATCGTCATACCCTGCCCCCAAGGTTTGATTAATCAGTAACCCTCTAAACCCGGTACAGTCTATAAATAAATCTCCGCTAATTTTTTGACCGCTATCTAAATGTAGCGTTTCGATGTAACCGCTGTCATAACAACGCTGTACATGTTGAATTTTCCCCTCGCAGCGCACCACGCCCATCTGTTCGCTTAATTTTCTGAGAAACTTAGCATACAAACTCGCATCAAAATGATACGCAAAGGGTATTGAAAAGGCGGGATCTTTGGCGTTAATTTGTGCGAACTTACCTGCTTCTGCAGCGTGATAGTTAAGATCGTACTGCCACAAATCAGCTTCATGGCCTAACGTTTTCGCTTTCATCCAGTAATGATGAAAATGACAAAATGCCATGGTTTTGCCTGCATTACCAAAAGTGTGGTAATAATGCTCACCTTGGGTTTTCCAATTCTCAAAACGAATGGCTAATTTTACCGTAGCCTTTGTGTCCCGAATAAACTGCGCCTCGTCGATGCCTAGCACTTGATTGACTAACCGAATAGGCGGAATGGTTGCTTCACCAACGCCCACCGTGCCTATGGCCTCAGATTCAACCAAGGTTATCTTCACCGCCTGATTAAGCACCTTTTTTAATAATGCTGCGGTTAACCAGCCCGCTGTTCCGCCGCCTGCAATGACGACGTGTTTGACAGGGTTTTGTTGTGGGTTGTGCATAAATGATTTACCGAGTATGTGAAAACGTAAGTTGGTGTTGGTGTTCTTATTCAAATAAAAAAGCCACCGTGGCGTTACGTTTTAACACAGGTTAAAACATAAAGCAGCAGGTGGCTTTTAACACACACAAAGAGATTAGAACTTGTAGTTAAACCCTAGCAAGTAGTTAGTACCATACGTTTGGTACTGAGTAATCTGACGAGAGTCAGCCGCAGAGGCTTGGATGTCATCTTCATCCGTCAGGTTTTGCGCTTGTAAGGTTACTCGTAAACCTTCTAAGTATTCAATACCAGACTCATCGAAGTCATAGCCAATTTGCGCATCAACGAGCGTACCACCTTGTTTGGTTGCATCTACTAGCGACAAGCTTACACCACGCTCTTCGGTAAGGTACTGGTCACGCTTAGTCGCAGCTAGACGGAACTCAAAACCATTGCTTTCGTAGAAGAATGTCATGCTGTATGACTCTTCAGAAAGACCTGGAATGCGTGTCTCAGTTTGCCCTGGGGCAGCGTCAACTTCACCGTCCATAAAGGTTGCACTGGCGTATAAGCCAAACCCTTCTAATGATTCATGTAAAAGATCAAACGGCAGTGAACCTTGTACCTCATAGCCTCGCACGAAACCTTCAAAGCCATCTAATACGCTACTTACTTGGCCCGTGAACAATACCGGGGTCTGTCCTTGTGAACCTTGATGTAGTTCAGGAATATAGAACTCGGTAAAGTCTGACACTACCGAGGTGCTACGATGCCAATTCTTAATGTCTTTATAGAAAAACGACACTGCAACATAACCTGTATCCGCAAAGTAGTTTTCATAGGCTAAATCAAATTGATTAGCTTCTAATGGACGTAACTCTGGGTTACCTGCACTACCACCCCATGGGCCGTTCTCAATATCTGAGCTAGTAATTTGGTTATCGTTAAAGGCAAAAGTCACTTGCGTATTCGGCCGCATATCATCCATGCGAGGACGTGAAATTACTTTGCTTAGGCCAAGACGAACAAATTGGTTTTCAGCCACTTCTGCAGATAAGTTTAATGTAGGAAGAACATCGGTATAGTCTGCGCCGCCCGTGACTTCACTTGCGATGGTATAACCTTCACGATCTGACGTGGCAGAGAAACCTGTCGATTGCTGATCGGCATTAACCACTTGTACACCAACATTACCACGTACCCATATGTCACCCAGTTCCATTTCTAAATCTAACTTGGTGTATAGCGTGATGAGCTCTTCATCTACCGTATAGGTATCACCGAGCCTATCGTTTTGAACACGGCTAGCGTCGCTTTCAATGTAGTATCCACTCTCGAACAGGCCAAGCGAATCGTAGGCTAAAATACCGTCGATGCCGATAAAGTCTAAGTTCACGACACCTAATACATCTGGAATAGCGGCGTCTTCAGGATAAGAAGGCGCAGTTAAATAAGCACCATCATTGTCTTTAGATTTTGAGCGGTCTGAGTATACAGCGCCTGCCGATAGGCCAGTAACCACGCCCCAGTCTACGTAACCTTTTACATCGAATCTTAGGGTATCGAGTTCTTCTTCGAACTTAGGTTGGTTTACAAAACCGTCCTGTGCATCAGGTTCAAGAAGAGGTGGAGCGCCCCATGCTTGCGGACCCGCTAGACGAATAAGATCTGGATCAGTTAAATCAACCGGTGCAATAGTTGGATGATCAGAATACATAACACCTGTAGACGTCATTTCCCAACTACGTGCACTAATCGGGCGGCCCTCAGTGCCTGCACGACCTACGCCAGAATAACTTTCTACGTCAATGATTTCTTTTTCAACTTTGCCCGTTGAATAATCAATTTCTAGTGTCCAAGAATCGCTGAGTTGATATTCGGCGTTGATGCCAATTGTGGTTAAATCAGCTTCTTGGCGTCGAGCATCGTTACGAACCACACTGTAATAGCCATCAGAGTAACCGCTGGTTACTAAACCATCTTCTACACCTGTAATAGTATACGCCCCTGTGCCCCACTCTGCACCACCTTCTTCAAGACCACGGCGAACATCATCTTCGACGAAATCGATGTAAAGGGCATCAAGTTGAATATTTAGCTTGTCGATTGGTGCCCATTCCACAACTGCCGCTATTGAGTCACGCTCTAACATCGCTGAACGTTGGAATGAATCGTGACCGCCAAGTACAACAGTACCTTCAGGCACATCTACGGTATCTTGGCCGTCATAACGGCGCGGGTTCCAAAGTGGATCGCCATTATCATTAAAGGTATTTTCTGCGGTCGTATTAACACCTGCATACCCCCAGCCACGAAACTGCTGCTCTTGTCGTGGTGATTCCATGCTAGCTACAGTTAATGCAAGGCCTACTGTATCGTCAGCAAATTGATCGACAAAGTTAACGGATAGACGGTGACCGTCGTTATCAAAATCAGGGTTTGGCGAGTCTTCGGCGTTTTTTTCAAACGTTCCGTTTACGGTAAATGTACTCTCTGCGGTAAGCGGCTTCACCGTTTGTAGGTCGATTGAACCCCCGATATTTTGCGTGGTCATGCCTGCTTCAGGTGTCTTATAAACCAAGATATTAGAAATTATTTCAGTTGGATAAAGGTCGAATTCAACGCCACGGTTGTCGCCCATTCCTAATAACTCTCTTCCGTTAAGCGAGGTGCCCACATAGTTTTCATTAAAACCACGTACGGATATACCACTTGTACGGCCGTTGCGACGCTCACCCGTTACCCCAGGTAGACGGGCAATTGATTCTGCAATACTGGTATCTGGAAGTTTACCAATATCTTCCGCAGAAAGAGCCTCAACTATCGAGGTATTGTCCATTTTAATGGCTTGTGCGCGTTGAAGACTACCACGGATACCGCTAACCTGAATAACTTCCATATTCGTTTCGTCAGCGGCTTCGGTGCCTGCTTCTTGTGAAAATGCTGGAGCTGAGACGAAGGCAACGCCACCGGAAATCAGCGCAGCCTTAATGAGATTAGGTTTGAAATGTTTCATAAATCGGGTGTCCCATACAGTTAAAGTTGTTGTCTTTTTGTTATTGTTATGACAATTAAATGACAATAAGTAATGTCGGGATAATGCTATAGAGGACGTTGCTAATGCACAATTGCCTGCATACGTATTCAATAAAATTAATGCAACACCCTATTAACAATGCAGCGTTTATTATTTACGTAATTTAACAACAGAATAGAAAGATATTGAGGGTTAAGTGGGAATATCTTGTTATATTTTTACAACGAAGAATAAGACTACGGGTATGAAATTTGAGTAAAATGCCGTTTTAGGTCTCTTTAAACACATCGAGTAGGGTGAGGCGTTACCGCCTCATCCCTCTCACAGAACCGTACATACGGGCCTCGTATACGGCTCATGTACATAGCTATTTAGCGTAATTGCTGAACACATATCCCGTTGCAACATTTTCC
>NZ_JAAAWN010000026.1 GCF_010500865.1 Alteromonas profundi | reverse complement strand
AAAAAAAAATATCTGCTCATCACAGACTTACTATGTACTTCCGCCCTTCGCCATCCTTATCCGCTTTTGACTGATAAGCACGCCATCAGACTCACTGCTGATGGTCAGTTCGGTTTTACCCTCCACACCATTACTGGCTTTCACAGGCCGAACTTTACTCACTACTACGGCGTCATCTGCCACCTCACACCGATTAACACCTTGAGTCTCCCCTTGAACGTTAACCACTTACTCTAAGTAAGTTTAGGTGTCAGGCTTCCCCAGTTACTGCACTGGCTCCCTGTTAGAAATTCCACCCTCAAGCACAAAACAGGACTGACCGAGTATCGGGCTTCGCGCTATTTTGCACGCTTACCCTCCTGCCTTGCCGAATCAGGTTCACTTTCGTTGTGTACCTCTAACTTCCTATGGCTTCCTTCAGACCCTGCCGTTAGCCAACAACGCCCTTGCCATTCGGATTATCTTCCCCTCAGTCAGGGTGATTCAGGTTTCTTCCAACCTGACGGGTTTGCCAGCTTCGCTGGGCAAACAAAAAAGCCGCTCATATGAGCGGCTTTTCTAAATACGTCAACGCTTACGCTTCAGCAATGATGATCACTTTAATAGAAGTGATTACGTCAGAGTGAATTTGTAGGTCGATGTCATACTCACCAGTTTCACGTAGTGTACCGGTAGGTAGTTTAACTTCTGCTTTTTCTACTTCAACGCCAGCAGCAGTAATTGCTTCAGCGATGTCGCGTGTACCAACAGAACCAAACAGTTTACCTTCATCACCAGCAGGTGCTGCGATAGTAACTTCAGACAATTCGTTGATTTTTTCAGCGCGTGCATTTGCAGCAGCTAGCTGCTCAGCAATTTTCGCTTCAAGTTCAGCACGACGTGCTTCGAACTTTTCAACATTATCTTTAGTTGCAGGAACCGCTTTACCCTGTGGGAAAAGGAAGTTGCGAGCGTAACCAGACTTTACAGTCACTTGATCGCCCAGGCCGCCAAGGTTGGCGATTTTATCTAGTAGGATGATGTTCATCTAAGCTACCCCTTAAGTTCGCCAATTACTTGTGTGAATCAGTGTACGGAAGCAACGCAAGAAAACGTGCGCGCTTAATCGCAGAAGACAGCTGACGCTGATACTTTGCGCTAGTACCGGTAATACGGCTAGGGACAATTTTACCGCTCTCAGTGATGTAGTTCTTAAGAGTAGCGATATCTTTGTAATCAATCTCAGTCACACCTTCTGCAGTAAAACGGCAGAACTTACGACGTCTGAAAAAACGAGCCATGGGTGTTCTCCTTAAGCGTTGTCTTCAGTGGTTTCAGTTTTCTTTTCTGCGCGCTCTTGGCGAGGAGCAGAATCGTCACGACGCTCACGACGAGGCTCTTCTTTCATCATTGGAGAAGGCTCAGTCACAGCGTTTTTAGTGCGCATAACCATGTTACGTAGAATCACGTCGTTGAAACGGAAAGCATTTTCCAGTTCATCAACAGCTTCTGCAGACGCTTCAGCATTGATTAGTACGTAGTGGGCTTTGTGCAGCTTTTCAATTGGGTATGCCAGTTGACGGCGGCCCCAATCTTCTAAACGATGAATCTGACCACCGTCTTGCTTAAGAATGGTAGTATAACGCTCGATCATACCAGGTACTTGTTCACTCTGATCAGGGTGAACCATAAATACGATTTCGTAATGACGCATTATAGCTCCTTACGGTTGTAGCCTCGACAGTACAGCCGACTGTATGGAGACAAGGAACGAATTGGGATGGCTGTAAGGGCGCGCATTATACGCACACGGGATTAATTGCACAAGCATTAATCACCTATAACGCGCCGCTTTATCTGTTTAGCTAAGTAGTTTAGCAGAGAATGTAAACACGGTAGCCTGCTGCGTTGATGTAACAGACAACTTACCTTGATGCGCTTGGGCGATTTGGGAGGCGATAAAAAGCCCTAAACCTAACCCGCCTGAAGGCGCATCACCTTCTTTGCGCCAGAAGGGTTGAAAGAGTTTTGCCTTTGTTTCTTCAGGAATTGGGGTTCCACCGTTCGCAACACTTAACGTAAACACACCGTTATTTTTGCCTGCGAAAACGTCGATGGGACGTTCTTTATCGCCATGAATAATGGCGTTTATCAATAAATTTGAAAGCAATTGTCCAATACGCTCAGGGTCGCAGAACAAGGTGCCCTTTATGTGAATATTAGTATTAATGGTGCATTCAGGGTGTAAGGTGGCAAGTTCGTTTACCGCATGCAATAACACAGGTTGCAGGCTATCAGTAGGACGAACGTCCAGAACGAGACCCTTGCCCATTTTGCCATGCGTAAAATCCATAACATCGTTTATGAGCCGCTTCATTTTGTGCACACTGTTATTCATACGTTTTAGCACTTTCTGCGCACTAGCCTCAGAAATAGTATCAGTGAGAAAATCTACGCCCATTTTTAACGATGACAAAGGGGTACGAATATCGTGGCCTAAAATAGCAATGTACTGCTCTCTTAGTTTGGCGGCTGACTGTTCGTCATACAATGCAGACTGCGTCATGCTAAGTTGATCGTTTGCCTCAAGTTCGCAGGAAATAAGCTCAGCAAAAGCTGAAATTTGATTGTCTATTTTGGCTGTTTTTAATGATGCAGGAACTGGATCTAACCCGCACAAGGTACCAAAAAATGTACCGTCAGTTTTATATATGGGGTAAGAAAAGTAACTCTCAAACCCATACATAGTAGGAATTGGACTGGTTTTATAAGCGCTATCTTTAGACGCTTCTTCTATGACGATAGCTTTTGCTGACTGACGTACTTGACTACAAAATGTGGTTTGTATTTCTAGTTCGTCACCGGGCTCTAAATTGAAATTCACTTTATCGAGAACTGAACACATCGTCCAATTGTCTTTTGTTACACGGGCTACACAAATAAAGCGCAACCCCGTAGCTTCAGACAAAATATTCATGATATAGGGTACCGCTTCAATGGCCTGAATAGCCGCGATATCTTGTTGAATAGCGTGTTGCATTGAGTCCCCTTTTGTAACGGCAGTCCGTTGGCTGTATTTTTATTCTCTAAAATAAAGCGGTTTAGGTGTGCACGCTATAGCGCAAAGCTTTCGAGCAAAACACCTGATGATGCAAAACAATGTCAGAATATCAGATTTTCATTTTACGTCTGCATAAAAATGACGATAGACGCCTAGCTTTGAAAATTTACCAAGGATACGGGAGGATATTAACATAGCAAAAAGCAAAATAACTGTTTATTTATACAGCTATTTGTTGTACAGTTTTTGAGTCTTTTCAATAACCAGGGGACCTACCATGGCCATTACTACACAGTATGTTGTTACGCACAAAGGGGTAGAAAAATTGGTAACTACCGATAAGAAAGAAGCAGATCAGTACGATAAAATGCTCGATGCAGCCGATAATTTAGCCGAGTATATTCAAGCGAAAGGGATCGCCCTTGATGACAGTGTTACCGAAGAGTTGACTATCATGCTGGCTAAAAACAAAGACAAAGTAAGCAAGATTTTTAAAGGCGCCAGCGCGCAAAGTGTGCTGGAAGACGAAAGCGCTGAAGTTGTTAAACTGAAAGCAAACGGCTAGACGCATTAGGCAAAGCTAGCCATTTAAAACGCTGAGTACAGTCTAATGACCTCGCCTTTTTCCCCGCCCTATGGCGTAAATAAAGTATGGCGTATAAAAGCACATACAAGGCGGGGACAAAGGCAAAAGTTTAGTTTATCTGCGGATGTGGGTACTAAACCGTGAAATAAGAGAATGCACCTCTTTGGCGGTTTCTTGCAAATCGGTACTCGCCTGTAAAGACGCTTCAGAGGCTCGCTGTGTTTCTTGCGCCCCATCAGCAACATCAACAAGTTGTTGGTTAATATGTTCAGCCACGGTACTTTGTTCTTCTACCGCAGAGGACATTTCTACCGTTGCGCCGGCGATCCCCGCTACCGCGTTGTTAATTTCCTTAAGTGCCACTCGCGTTTCTTCTACAATAGTCGTGCCATGCTCAGCAGACGCTAAACCTTGTGAGGAAACTTTAACCGCACGCTCAGTTCGGTCTTCTAACTCTTGTATTATATTGTGAATTTTATCCGTCGACTCTCTTGTTTTCGACGCCAAGGTTCTTACCTCGTCTGCCACTACCGCAAACCCTCGCCCTTGCTCGCCTGCCCGCGCCGCTTCAATGGCAGCGTTCAACGCTAACAAGTTGGTTTGTTCGGCAATGGTAGAAATTATACTCGCAGCTTCACCTATATCCGTGGTGGACTGAGCAAGCTCAGACACGGTCGTAGATATCGATTCTACGGCTTGGCGTAAACCTAAGATAGCTTGCATAGCTTCTTCGGCTTTCGCATTCCCAGTTTCTACATTTTCCGCCGCTGCGCGAGCACTTTCGGCGTTACTTTCCACTCGCTCAGCCACTTCTTGTATTGCTTGGCTCATTTGCGTTACCGCCGCAGCAATTTGTTGGGTAGCCTGATTTTGTTGCACAATGGCAGCACCCGTAGTTTCGGCTTGTTGGAACGTTGTAGAAGAGATGGTTTCTAAGCTACCTGAGGCGTCAGCTATCCGTGTAAGCGCAGTACGGGTACGTGCCAGCTCACAATTTAACGCAAGTTTTGCTTGTGCTACATAACTCACATCATCGTAATAAGTTTTTGCGATAAGCGCATTGCTATAACTTGCTGGGCTAATAGAAAAGAAGCCCTGCCAGGTTGACTCAACCTTAGCTTGCTGCCAGATTATCGTTATTAGCGTGGCGAACGCTGACATAGCCGCGGCTGAGCCCCCTGCATAGACACCGAGCCCTATTGTAAGTATGAGGCCAACCAGCAGCATGGGATAAATTTGACCTATATACGCTGCTAATTTAGCCCCAAAACTGATGGCTGATTTATCGTTTTGCATGCGTTCATAAATAGCAGTAGCACGTCTCTTTTCAGTGTCTAAGGCCGGTATTCTCACCGACTCATAACCTACCACTTCGCCTGCTTCATACACAGGCGTTATAAAAGCAGAGACCCAGTAATGATCGCCATTTTTACGCCTATTTTTAACCAGCCCTACCCAGCTGTTCCCCGCCTCTAGGGTTTGCCACATTTCTTTAAACGCGGCTTTTGGCATATCGGGATGACGTATAACATTGTGATTTTTGCCGACGAGTTCGTCGTATTCATAACCACTTACTTCTACAAACTCTTGATTGCAGTGTTGGATAACGCCACGTTTGTCGGTCGAAGAGATAAGGCGGTAATGGGAAGGAAACTGATATTCTCTTTGCGTGACCGAATGGTTATTTCTCATGCGTTGATATACTCTTTAAAAACATACTAATAGTGAGATAGGAAGCTTTAGGTATCTTATCGACTATACGTTAATAGCCTTTTTCAGGCTATGACTAGAATGCTAATAAAGTATAGTCGGCGTTTAACCTGCTATACCAACCTATCTAACAATGCTAAAACACGCTCGCTGGCTTTTTCCATTTCAAGCAATCTTGTATTTACTGCAGATGTATCGCCCGTTTGCACAGCTTCAATGGCCGCCACACCGCTACGATGAACCGCCGCATGGGGGGCCTCTAGCTCTCTAAATGCTGTATTTTGAGCTATAGGTGTACGTGCGTTTTCTTTATACCATTGTCCTAAACGACACTGTGTATGATCACTAAACTCGCTGGTTGGCTGTACGCTGTGCCCACAGATAACCGCGTAAACATCCGCTTTCCATACAACGTGATCTAATTTCACGGTTTGAATAAAGCTACGTAAGGCGCCCTCTGTAATGGTGTTTTTCATGCTTTCGCAATGGGTCACCATGCTTTCGTAGCTGTCGTTTAGCGAGTTAATACCAACTTCAAGCTCTTCGTTGTTGCCACGTAGTTCATTTACCCCAGATACCGCCTCAGCAGTAGACTGTATAATACCATTAACAAGCTCAGAAACTTCTGTTGCAGATTTATTGGTTTCGGTAGCAAGGGCGCGCACTTCATCGGCAACTACACTAAAGCCCCGTCCCGCATCGCCCGCTCTTGCCGCTTCAATTGCGGCGTTAAGGGCAAGCAAGTTGGTTTGATCTGAAATACTGGTAATGGTTGTCACGAATTTATTAATATTATCTGCCGTGGTAGATAAACCAGAGATACGCTCACTCATACTTACCATTTGGCTGTTCAACCCACTCATATCCTCAACTATCTTGCCAAGTACGTCCGAGGATTGGGTAAACAGTTGATTAATATCACTGATAGATTGGCTTTCTGCATCAATTTGCTGGTATGCCGCCAGTACTGTTTCTCTGATCCCCGATACCTGGCTCAACGCATCCACCATACACTGGGTTACCACCGACTCTTGGGCACGAGCCGCATTTGCTTCTAGCTCATCACATTGTGACTGCAATGTACGATTTTGCGCTTCTAAGGTCGCTATTTTATCTAAAGCGGCTTGATATTGGTTTTCTAACCTAGAAACCTGCGCTTCTTTCTCTTTGAATTTACTGCGAGCTACAAACATGACCTTACCCACTCATTTATTTATAAAAAATAGATTAACAGATTAATCGGCAGACTAGCCATTAGTCTGAAGTAGAATCTGCATTTATTTTAGCTGTGGTGCCTCTAACGATAACCCGCGGGGAAAGAATATGCTGCAACGACATTTTACCATCGCCATAGGCTTGATTAAGGATCCAACTCGCCGCCATTGCGCCTATCTCTCGAACTGGGTAGTCCACGGTGGTTAATTTAGGGGTTAAGTACGTAGCAAAATCTACATTATCAAAACCGATCACCGAGACATCTTCTGGTACCCGTTTGTTGTGTTTGCGCAGGGCACTAATAGCGCCAGACGCCATTTCATCGTTGGCACAGGCAATGGCAGTAAAAGTGACGTTATTGTCAAATAGCTCGTCAATGCATTTTTCGCCGGAATAAGCTTGGAAATTACCTTCTGCCACCATCTCTTCGCGAAAATCTAGTCCGCCATCGCGCAGGGCTTTTTTATGCCCAATAAGGCGATTGATACCATCAGCTTTAAAAAGTGCGCCAGCGGCGTAAGCAATCTGTTTATGGCCTAAATCGACGAGGTGCTGCGTTGCTAAATAGCCGCCAAGCACATTGTCTAAACTTATACATCTTTCGCCTATTTCTTCAATGTAGCGGTTTACCACTACGATAGGCACGTTTTGACTGGCGAGATCTATAAGATAGTCATCGCTTAGCGCTTCGACATGCAAAATTAATGCATCGCAGCGGCGCGATAACAACGCTTCAATTTCCTTTTTTTCCAGCACCTCATCACTGTGCCCGGTGACCACAAACATATGTTTATCGGCCTGGCGAAGAACCTTCTCCGATCCGGCCATCATAGCGCCGAAAAACGAGCCATGTAGTTCAGGTACTACATACCCTACCGTGTGGGTTTTATTGGACGCGAGAGATGCGGCGATAACATTGTGCCGATAGCCCAACTTCTCCATGGCATCAAGCACCTGTTTGCGGGTTTTTTCTTTAACTGTGTCAGTATTATTGATCACCCGCGAAACCGTAGCAGAGGATACGCCAGCTAATTCACTCACTTGCTTAATTGTAACCATAGTGTTCTTCGACGCACAAACGCTGCGTTCTAGCCCTTGCTGTTGCTGACAATTTGTCAGTATAAGATTAATCTTTTTCGGCGCTAAGCACTAAATGTTGCTGAATTGCCGCTACTTTTTTGTCGTTTAATGTATACCAGCGCATAATAATCGCAACGCCAATAGAAGCGAGCGCCGGTCCAATGCAAAATAGCATAACAATACCTTTAGCACTTTGCGGATCATATACTCCGGGTTGATAATTAAACGAGGCCAGTAACCACCCGGCAAGCGCGCCCCCTATTGCTAACCCAACTTTGATAAAAAACACCACAGTGGCATAAGTGAGCCCAGTCATTCTAAGGCCCGTTTTATATTCTCCATAATCCACCACATCGGCAATTTTCGACCATAACAATGGCGTTGCCATTTGCAAAAACAGCCCCCAAAAGAAATGCAAAGCGATGGCGGCGTACCACGCATCAAAGGGAACAAAGTAATTACATAAGCAGATAAGCGCACTAATAAGCTGTAAGCTGATATACACTTTTACTTTGCAAAACCGTTTCGCCACGGGGTTGGCAAGCGCACAGCCGATAATACTTCCTATCATCCCGGCAGTTACGAATAAGGTGGCCGATTCCGGTCTTAGCAATACATATTTAACATAATAAAGTGCCAAGGTGTTACGCATTATCAAGCCGGTAAGAAGCACAACGGCCACTACACATAATACACGCCACTGGTCGTTATTGTAGAGTGCGCGCAATTGGGTTTTGTAAGGTATCGCGGTTTCGTTTGAAGGCTTTACCCGTTCAGCGGTACCCATAAAGCAAAGTAGAAAGAGCACCATGCCTATTAGGCTCATTACCATCATGGCGCGTTGATAGCCGACTGCTTCATTCCCTTGGCCGAGCCATTCAACAAGGGGTAGCATTAGCGTAGTCACCAACAAACCGCCGCCCATGGCGAATACAAAACGGTAGGATTGAATGGAAACCCGCTCGGTTGTGTCGGCACTTAACACGCCGCCTAGCGCCGAATAAGGAATATTAATTGCGGTATACATCAGCATAAGAAGTGTATAGGTTGCGAACGCATATAGCAGCTTCCCTTCGTCGCTAAGCCATTGCGGGGACGTGAAAGCTAAAATGCTGCACAAAGCGAAGGGAAAAGCCAGCCACAATAAATACGGTCGATACGCGCCCCAGCGTGTGCGCGTACGATCGGCGAGGGAACCCATCAATGGGTCAGTAATAGCATCGAAGATACGAACCAATAAAAACATGCTGCCCACGGCCGCAGCAGATAAACCGACCACATCGGTATAATAAAACGTTAAGAACAGCATAACGGTTTGAAAAATGAAATTGCTTGCCGTATCGCCAAGTCCGTAGGCAATTTTCTCCCTAACGCTAATCATAAATACCACCGTTATTTTTTATTATAGATTTACTGTATCTTGCAGTTCGGCCAAAGCATAGTCACGTTCAAGGATTTCCTTACGCTGCCTGAGTAAATCTTGTAAACGTAGCGCACTTGCTTTAAGCGTACGCACTTGTGTATCGTAATCAACATAGACTATTCCAAAGCGCTTTTCATAACCTAACGCCCATTCAAAATTATCCAACAAGCTCCATACAAAATACCCTGTAATATTCACGCCTTGCTCTATCGCATCAGCCACAGCCTGAAGGTGAGTGGTAAGATAGGAAATTCGCTGTTCATCGTGCACCTCACCATTAGTGGTAAGAACATCATCACTGGCAAGACCATTTTCAGTAATGATAACAGGGGGAAGGTCAAAATCATTATGAAGCTGAAGCAATAGGTCGGTAAGCCCTCGTGGATAAACTTCCCACCCCATCGCGGTGGTTTCACAACCTTCTGGAGGCGGTAATTGACAGGGGTCAGCACTGCCGTCGTCTTTCACTTTCGCACGGGTGTAATAGTTAACTCCCAGGTAGTCAATGGAGGCGGCAATGATATCCATATCCCCCTCTTGTATAGGAGGCCTATGCTCAGAGGGAATATGTGAAATAAGTTCGGGATAGCACCCATGCATAAGTGGCTTGATATACCAGTCGTTATGATGGTCGTGGGCCAGCTTTGTCGCCCGTTTATCACTTTCGCTATCTGAATTTGCATAGAAAGGCGTGAAGTTAAGTACAATACCTGCTTCAATTAAAGGCGCATTCTGCCTTATCACTTTCATTGCTAATCCGTGGGCTAATAGCAAATGATGTATCGCCGTTTTACCATATTCTTTGCCAACTAAACCAGGAGCATGTACGCCCACTTCATAGCCTAAATAAGCGCTACAAAAAGGCTCATTCAAGGTGGCATATGAATACACTTTTTCGCCAAAGGCTTTAGTTACTACATCCACGTAGCGGGCAAAAGCAAACGCAGTATCACGATTTAGCCAGCCACCCTCGTCTTCGAGATGTTGGGGAAGATCCCAGTGGTATAGGGTGACATACGCTTTTATGTTTCGCTCGGCTAGTTTATCAAGCAGGCGAATATAGAATTCCAACCCTTGGTGATTTACAGAACCATCCCGCTTCATTATCCGCGGCCAGCTTACTGAAAATCGGTAGGCATCTACATTTAACGCGTTTATAATTTCAAGGTCTTCATCTAGGCGGTTTATGTGGTCGCATGCCACTAATCCGTGGGACCCATCCGCTATTTTTCCAGGCGTATCGCAAAACGTATCCCAAATGCTTACTTCTCGACTATCTGCATCACCTTCAATTTGAAAAGACGAGGTCGCGACACCAATTGTAAAGTCTGCGTGTGCAAACGGGGAACCAGGTTTGGCGAGAATTTGCATGAGTGAAAACCTTTCATCAAGTAAGTAATAACGATAATCTATTGCATCTAATAGGGGGTTAGCCTAACTCTCGCGAGTGCGGTCTTAAGAACACCCAAAAATGAAGATAATAGAGGGCTCAATAGCTTCCCTTACTGTCACACCTTCGGATAAAAAAATGTGGACGCCCTTAATTAACTGATTCATGCCATCAGATTTATGCGTGAACATTAATTAGAAATAATGGAGTGATAATAGCACCATTTGTAAGCGCTTCCATAAAAATTAACCAAAAATTTTACATCGTATTCACAGCGCAATGTTGTGCTAGGCTTATTAACATCACTTAGGCGCGGTATTCCCGCGCTATTCCCCCTCTTTTAAGGTGTTCCTCCGTTTAAACAGGGTTTACACCTTCGTTTCCTCCTTCCAGACTTTTAAAAATTGCGCTACGAGGGTGTTTACAAAGTCGTTAACACCCACATCAGTAACATGACGGCAATTGTGAAAATAGAGTAAAAAACCAAACCTAGAAAGTTAATGTTTGCGCCGACTCCGTCGCAAGCCAATAGTGTCGAGGGCTGAGGAAAATAACAACAGAAATATAATTTACCCAAATGTTAATTTTTTGCGAAGAGTATTGATTTTTGGAGCCCAGTATATTAATTTAATGTAAGCGCTTTCAAAAAAGCTTTTTATTTTTCACTATTTGTAAGCGCTTACAGACCCCTTGGTTGTAGCCATCGCGGCAACTTTTATAACTTAATTTTTGGAACAGGGCTGAGAATAATGACTAATAAAGCAACTCAACTTTCGCGGATTGCTGCCGCGATATCGGTCACGACCCTAATCGGCTGCGGTGGTGGAGCCACCACATCAACTGATATTGACAGCGTCGATGTGACTGCCCCCGTCAGTGATTGGCAACTGGTATGGAGCGACGAGTTTGATGAGCCAGGTATCGATGACAATAAATGGACTCATGAAGTTAACTGCGATGGTGGTGGCAACAATGAAGCTCAGTGCTACACAGACAGTGACGCCAATGCCTACATCGAAGAGGGAGTGCTTAATCTGGTTGCATTGCCCGCTGAAGAAGGTGCGCAAAAGCCTTATACCTCAGCCCGTTTAGTTACCCAATACAAAGCTGATTTTAAATATGGCCGTTTTGAAATACGTGCCAAATTACCTTCTGGTCAAGGTAGTTGGCCAGCGTTTTGGATGATGCCTACTGACAGTGTATATGGCGGTTGGCCACGTTCTGGCGAAATCGACATTATGGAAGCGGTGAACTTGAAAGCTGCGGATGCCGACGGTAATCCCGAAGCTCATATTTATGGCACCTTGCATTATGGCCAAGAATGGCCGAACAATGATAGTTCAGGGCAAGCGTACTCATTACCTAGCGGCGAAAACCCAGCTGATGATTTCCATACCTATGCGGTTGAATGGCAAGAAGGTGAGATTCGTTGGTATATGGACGGTTACCTGTACGCTACTCAACGCCGTTCAGAAGTACGTTATAACAGTAAGGGCGAAGCCACAGGCTTGGCTCATCGCGGTTGGTACGCAGAATATTACGATCAAACAACCGGTGAACTCACTACGCACTGGGATAACGCACCCTTCGATCAAGAATTCTTTATGATTCTAAACTTAGCGGTTGGCGGTAATTGGCCAGAAGCAGTAAATGAAACCGGTATTGATGCTGAAGCCTTCGCCAACGGTCAAAGCTTCGAAATTGATTACGTACGTGTTTATGAATGTGGTTCAGACCCGGTAACAGGAGCAGGGTGTGAAACCGTGCGCGCGGGGTACGATTCGACAGAAGATGCGCTTGTTGAAGGCGCCGCTCCAATTCCTTCACCACCTTCAACAGGCATTGCGCAAAACCTTACTATTTTCGATGGCACGACTAATCCTAACTGGCCTGCATGGGACTGCTGTGGCGGTTCGACACCAGCTATCGTTGAGGACACTGAAGAAGGTGATGTATACGAATTTAGTATTGGTGCCACCCCCACTGTAATGGGTTTTATTAGTCGTGAACTGTTTATCACAGATCCAGAAGGTCAAGCATCCCCGTTTGATGCCTCGCCAATGGAAGAAAACGGCAGTGTTAAGTTTGACTTAAAGATGGTTTCTTCACCCGCAGACGCATCCGCAGCATGGCTATTTAAAATAGAAAGTGGCGAAGGCACGACAGCGGTAGAACTGCCGTTGATGGATGGCTATGTAGGGCCTAATGCAGAAGCGGGCGCAACACCCGAACAAGGCGTGTGGGAATCGTTTGAATTTCCTTTAAGCGCATTAGCTGAAGCTGGACTAGATACCAGCGCTATCGACGTCATTATGGTATTTCCAACATGGGGCGCCGGTGAAAGGGCTGTGTATCGCATGGCAAACGTTGAGATTTCCCAGGAATCAGCCTATCCAGAATTGGTCATTTTCGAAGATGAAATGAACCCAGATTGGCCAATGTGGGACTGCTGTGGCGGATCTACCCCTACCGAAGAAATTGATAATGAAGAGCACGGTGTTACTGCTGAATTCCGTATCGGTGCTGAACCTACCGTAATGGGCTTTATTACACGTCCTGCAGCAGGTGGTGGCGACACGCCGTTTGACGCATCAGCCCTTGTTGAGGGCGGACTACTACAGTTTGATATGCGCGTAGTAAGTATGCCAGCCGATACCAGTGGCGATTGGCTATTTAAAGTAGAATCTGATGACACTGCGACCGCTGTGGAATTACCGTTAAGCGAAAGCGTTGAAGGCCAAACTCCGGTTGAGGGAGAGTGGCAAACTTATACCTTCTCTATCTCAGACCTACAGGCTAAAGGCTTAGACGTTAGTGCAATTGATGTGATCATGGTATTTCCCACATGGGGAACCGGTGAAGGCGCGGTTTACCGTATGGACAATGTAAAATTTTACCACCCCGATGGTGAAGCAAGTAGTGCCAGCGGCATTACCCTATTTGCTGACACTGCTGCAGACCAATGGTCTATTTGGGATTGCTGTGGCGGTTCAACGCCCACCGTGGAAATTGATGATACCGACCATGGTTCGGTTGCCGAGTTCCGTATTGGCGCTACCCCAACGGTAATGGGCTTCCTAGCAGATGATAACGTCTACTTTGATGCATCAGGATTACTGTCTAATGGTGTAGTACGCTTTGACCTAAAAGTAAGTTCGGCACCTAACGACACGTCAGCGCCGTGGTTATTTAAAATTGAATCGGGTGACACAGCTTCTGCAGTGGAACTGGGTTTAGCTGACAGCGTTGAAGGCATCGACCCTGTTGTTGGCGAGTGGCAAACCTATACCTTCCCGCTACAAACCCTTTACGACGCCGGTTTAGATATAAGCGCTATTGACGTGATTATGGTGTTCCCAACGTGGGGTGCAGGCGAAGGCGCGGTATACCGCATGGATAACGTTGAAATTGCAGCGCAATAACAAAGCAACTGCCGCCTGTTATGTATTGGCGCCAGTGTGATATTGATAAAGATTAGTAGGGCAATTATGAAAAATTCAACTTTTAAAAAGACCCAGCTCGCCACGTCAATGGCTTTGTTGATGGGCTCCTCATTAGCACTTCCAGCTTACGCTCAGGAATCTGAGACACCCGCTGAAGGTGAAGTGGAAGTAATTCAGGTAAGCGGTATTCGCGGTAGCCTTATGCGCTCTATGGATGTAAAGCGCAGTTCAAGCGGTGTGGTAGACGCTATATCGGCTGAAGAGCTTGGTAAGTTTCCTGATACCAACCTCGCTGAAGCACTACAACGTATTACCGGTGTTACCATTAGTCGTTCAAACGGTGAAGGTAGCCAAATTACTGTTCGAGGTTTCGGTCCAGAGTTTAACTTGGTTACGCTAAATGGACGGCAGATGCCAGGCACTGGTTTTACCCGTTCGTTTAACTTAGAAAATCTGTCTTCTGAAGGGGTTAACACTCTAGAATTGCACAAAACGGCGCGGGCAGAAAATCCTAGCGGTGGTTTAGGTGCAACAGTAAACATTATTACCATGAAACCGTTGGCACGTCCGGGGCAACAAGCATCATTTTCAGCGAAAGGGATCTACGACACTTCCAACGTTGAGGGCGATGACATAACCCCCGAGTTCGCGGGCGTTTACAGCAACACCTTTGCCGATGACAGATTTGGTTTTGGCGTATCATTTTCACACCAAGAACGTGACTTTCAGCAACAAGCTGCCACTATTCAAGGTTGGGTTTTGCAGGAAAATGGCGAACTTCCAGAGTTAGATACGGCCAATGTGGTAGACAACCGTACCAACATTACCGATGCCGCGTTCTTTCCGAAAGATATGAACTACAGCATTAACGACGTACAACGTGAACGTACCAATGGCCAAGTTACGCTTCAATTTCGTCCCGTTGACGAATTTACCGCTACAGTAGATTACACCGCCACCCGCGCAACCACAGGTACCAATACTGTAGGCTGGGGTATTTGGAATAACTTCGGCGCCAACATTAATGCCTATGAATTAGACGAAAATGGTACCGCCGTTTACGCTGATATTAGCGGCGACGATGGTTCATTTACCGCCAGCAGAAACACCACCCGTGTTGACGCTCGCTCTATCGGTGTAAACCTTGATTGGATTGTGAATGACGACTGGCACTTTAAGCTAGATTATCACGACTCTTACAACGAAATAGACAACGGTTATGACGAAGGGCTTGGTAGTTCAGGCCAAGTAATTTTAGGCTCGAATCAGCTCGAATCTAAGGTTTACGATTTCCGTGAAGGCGAAATCCCACAGGTATACGTTAACTGGAATAACGGCACCAACGAGATCCTTCCTAGTGAAATCGATTCTAACTTCAGCCAATTTATATACTCGCCGGGCCGTTCTGATATAGAACAGCTTCAGCTTGATGGAACTTGGTACAACTCTGCATTTGATATCCCACTGGTTAAAATTGACTTTGGTGTGGCGCGCACAGAGCAGGCTCTTACAGGCTTTGAGGCGTGGAGTGGACTACGTGGCGGCCCAGGTTTTAGCCCTTCGTTCACCGAGATATTTCCAGATAGCATGTTTGTCCGCAACACCACCGACGACTTCCTAGATGCCTTCGATGGGGGCGGTGCGGGCATGAACCCAGGATATTACTATACCTTTGATTTTGATGAAGCTATTGCTCGCCAGTTAGCATTTATCACAGGTGACGTAGTAGGCGAAAATAACGCCTATTCTATCGACCCCTACTTCAGTGGTTCGCCGTCTGTAAGTAATGTTGAAGAAATTACCGACTCAATCTATGTTCAAACTGAATGGGAATTTGAACTTAGCGACTTCTACATACAAATTAATGCAGGGGTACGCTACGAAGAGACCGAAGTACCAAGTGCTGCTGAAGTACGCGTACCTACACAAGTGAACTGGGTGGCACCATCAGAATGGATCACTGATTATGAAAGTGATTTGCAGTTGCTCGACTTCACTGGTGAGTACAGCATTGCGCTGCCTATGTTTGATGTAAAAGTTGATCTAACCGACGATGTAGTCGCTCGCTTCTCTTGGGGTAAATCGATAACTCGCGCGCCTATTGGCCTACTTCAAGGTGGTTTATCATTTAGTGGTAGTCCAAAGATTGGCGCACGTACGGCATCTGCGGGTAACACAAGCTTACTGCCCTACTTATCCGATAACTTAGACCTTTCATTCGAGTGGTATTACGACGAAGCAAGTTATGCCTCATTAGGTTTATTTAGAAAGTCGGTTAAAAACTATATCGCGTATTCTTCAGTGCAAGAAACCTATGAAGGAATACACGATATTTACCAAGGGCCACGTTGGAATGAAGCGGTATCGGCACTTGAAGCAGACGGCGTTCAGGCTACCGACAGCGCTATTTATGACTACTTTGTAAATAACGGCTATGCGGATGAAAATGGCGTAATATCTCCTACCTCTGAAGATCCACTTATCGAATGGCGAGTAAACCAACCACGCAATGTTGAAGACAAACGCACGGTAGAAGGCCTGGAAGTAGCTATTCAACACACATTCGGCGATACCGGGTTCGGTATAGGTGCAAACGCTACTTTGGTAGACGGGGATGTAAACTATGACCCGTATGATTTGTCATCTGAACAAAACCCAATCGTGGGGATCAGTGACTCTGCCAACTTCCAAGTGTTTTATGAGAAAAATGGCCTATCGGTAAAAGTTACCTATGCATGGCGCGACCAATACCTCGTAGGTATGGGCCAAGCGCAGGGATCTGAAGATAACCCAGCAACTCAATTCGATACTTACGGACAGGTTGATGCGAGCATTAACTACGACGTTAATCAGCACCTAACTGTATTCTTAGAAGGGGTGAATATTAACGATGAAACCGAACGTGGTTTCGGACGCTTTGAAGAGCAATTCTTGTTTGCTCGTCAATATGGCCCTCGTTACACACTAGGCGCGCGTTATACCTTCTAAATAATAACGCCGACAATTGGTATCATAAAAACCACCGCCTAAATTTAGCCGGTGGTTTTTTTCGCTCTTCTCAATAGAAGCCTAACATTGCCTGTGACACAACTGCGGCAACTGTTGCCGGTCTGATTTTTGGTTTTTAATTTTCTATCGCTGGGCTTAACACTTCACGCGCCTGTTTAGTTTGAATTACAAGCTGTTCGCGAACGTGTTTGGCCGACTGGCACACCTGCTCAAAAGGAACAAACCACACATTGTCTCCATAGGTATAATGGGCGCCTTCGGGGAACACGCTGCACATGGTGGGCGCAACAACGTCTACATTCAGCCTATGTTTTAATATGAGGGACATAGCATCTAAATGATCTTCATTCATATGGGCGATCATGCCATCAACATTACTGTGCCATTCCTGTTTTTGTTGGTGCCAATAGGCTTTATCTACCCAATGGATTTTACCAAACCCGCCTATGTAGCGTACCCGCTCTGTTTTAATCACATAAAAGTTAAAGTCATGGGTTTGCTTATACCCTTTTGCCTGCGGGAAAAGACGAAGGTACTGGGCTTCAATGTGTGACTCATTGACACACATTGCATTCCCCATAATAGTGACTCGCCCATTCGCTTGGGAGTCGTCTTCTTCGTTGTCGAAAATCGTTAAGCTTACTTTATCGTTCGCCTTAATATTGCGTGTATGCAGCGCAATATCACTAATATAAATAACCGCATCGCCTTCAGGAGTTAAATAGTAGGGCACCACAGAGCCAAAAGGATAGCCCGGCATGGAAGTAGAATGCGTACCAAGAACACCACTATGCTGTGCTCTGGCTAAATGTTTTGCAGCAAGTGCTATATCTTGCATGCTCATAATATTTTCCTCTTAATTTTAATTAGCTTAATGGGTAACAAAAACACCGTGTTCCGGGTGTTTTAATAGGTGTAGATCGGTTTGATAGCATTGTTTTAAGACCCCATGAGTCAGTACCTGATTAGGCGCTCCGTCAGCAATGACGCCTTGGTTAGCTAACACCAGCATTCGTGTACAGTAGGGGGTTATAAGGTTTATATCGTGGCTAATACATATAATGCTAAGGCCCCCTTGGCTTAATTTGGCCAACAATGCCATCACAAGTTTTTGGTGGCGCAAATCTAGCGCTGAGGTGGGTTCATCGAGTAGAAGCAACTTGCCAGATAGGTCGTCCTCAAGCGATGAGGGAATAAGTTGCAGTAGTGCCTTTGCCAAATAAACCCGTTGCCGCTCTCCCCCAGAGAGAGTTTGTATATTGCGGTGCAACAAATGGCGTAAATCTAGCGCCTCAGACACACCGGCTATACAAGCGTGCCTAAGATGGCTTGGCTCGATAACCGCGTGGCGAGCTAGGGTTAAAATTTCGTCCACAAAAAAGCCAAAAGGGGAGCTTTGATGCTGACACATCACTGCTCTTATCGTTGCTAATTGCTGTACCTTGTAATGTTTTAACGGCACATTTTGTATACATATTTCTCCATGTACAAGGGCACTTTGCGCAGTATCAGCCGCGCATAAAATACTAAGCAGAGTAGATTTACCACAGCCATTTTCGCCTGCTATAGCGATAAACTCTCCTGCTTTTACCGTAAAATTGATGTTGGCAAGTAATAGCCTCTCGCCGCGTTTCACTTTAGCATTTTCTACCTGCAATACATTTGTTGATTGCCTATCAAGATTGCTATTGGCCACCGCTAAACACTCCTTTTTGCTGCCACAAAAGGTACAGGAAAAAAGGTGCACCGATTGCCGAAGTTACTATGCCAATAGGTATTTCCATAGGCGAAAATAGACTACGGGAAAGGGTATCTGCCGCGCTTAGTAAAAGTGCGCCTACAAGGGCACTGGCAGGAAGTAATATGCGATGGTTTACGCCAAATATTGTGCGGCAGATATGTGGCACCACCAACCCCACAAACCCAATGATGCCGCAAAGCGCAGTGGCCAGCGCTACGCAAAACGTAACGAGCCACAACATACGTTTTTTATAGCGTTTCACGTCCAGCCCCATATACGCCGCTTCCCCTTCCCCAAGGGCTAATAGGTTAAGTGCGTTTCGCATGCTAAACAGTCCCGCGAAGGCGAGCGCACAGGTAATGGCAACTATGAGGGCTTTATTCCAGTTAGCCCCCGCTAAACTACCCATTGTCCAATAGGAAATTTGACGTAACGCATCGTCGCTGGCTACATAGCTTACCGCGCCTATAATCGTACCGGTGAATGCGTTAATAGCCACACCAGCTAGTATAAGGGCGGCCACCGATACACCGTGGGCGCTGTTGGAAAATTTCAGCACCAATAAAACCGCAGCTAACGCTCCCAAAAAGGCCCAGATACCTACCCAAATAGACGCCATGGCTGGAGGGATAAAGGAAAATGCGCTGGCAGGCATTACGGCCATACTTACCGCCGCTGCCGCCGCGGCCCCGCCGGATATGCCAATGAGACCCGGGTCGGCGAGCGGGTTTCGCACCAACCCCTGCATAGTACAACCCGCCGTAGCGAGTAACGCACCAATCAGTGAGGTCATAATAACCCGGGGTAAGCGAAGCTGGGCAAACACATACCATTGTGTTGCATTGCTTAACTCTGTATTTGCAGTTATTTGCTGTGTAACACCGAATGCCTGATTATAAAGACCTTCGATGTGCGCAAAGATAAGCTGCCATGCGTTTATCTCTATACTGCCATTAGTAACAGAAAGGTACATACTAATAGCTAGCGCTACGCTAAACAGCCATAGCCCTCGCCGATTGTTTTGCTGCCTAGTTGCGACATATTGAGATAGTCGTGTACACGCCTGTGTCATCTAATCAGTCCTATTAATTAGCGACATTGCAGACTTCTTCATCGGCGTAGGATGTTTCAACGCTAAGGCATGTAATGCGTGTTCGGCGATAACCGACAGCCCGTCAGGAAAACGCGGAGATAGCCCTAGCGCTACGTTACTGTCCATGACCTTGATTAAGCAATGCTTACCCGCAAAGGTTGCGGCAATGGCGGGATGTTCACATAAATCAGTGAGGGCGTTTTTGCCACGTAGCATATGTCCTGCTACGAAAATAACATCAGGGTTATGACGTACCACTGCTTCGTTATTAATCAGCTTATACCCTTCTAATTCCTGAGCTCCATTTTGAATATCTACCATATCGAACATCGCCTGAGGTACGGTATTGTGCCCGGCCACAGTTAACCCTCGGTCGTTGTTAGACACCACAAATAAGGCTTTAACGGGTTTAGCATCAGCGGGAAAATAGCCGTCTTTGCGTTTTTTAAAGCTTGCTGCTTGATGCGCGACGTTTTCGGCAATACTAGTGCTAAGGCGTTTTGCCTTGTCTGGCACCTTAAGAACCTTGCCTACTTGTTCAATGAGTTGCTGCAAGCCTAGAAGGTTCTTAGGCACATCATAGATAACCACCTTTACACCGGCCTCTGACACCTGCTCAATCATGTCGCCTGGGCCCGTGGCGCTCGCCCCGAGTAGCAAGGTGGGCTGTTGTGCTAATACCCCTTCGGTACTTAACTGGCGAAAATAGCCTAGCTTGGTGACCTGTTGTGCGCTTGTGGGGAACATGCTGGTGCTGTCGGTTGCTACCACTTGGTTACCCTTTTCTAGGGCGTACACTATTTCCGTTAAGCTTCCGCCCGCGGTGATAATACGTTGTGTATTTTGCTGTTCATGGGCTTGGGCATCCCCAAGATTGCCCAAGCCCATAAGCAAAATAGAGATACCAATATGGGCGACCCATTTTGCATTCGTCATGGTCTTACTCCGCGGTTAACGCATCACTACGGAAGCTGTAATTACCCGAGGTACCGGCCTCATCGTAGTAGCTGGTAATTTGCATTTTAAACACAGTGTCACCCGCTTTAATAAGATACACGCCAAACTGAGAGTAGAGTAAGTGCGAACTACTATCATAGTAGTACCAGTTGTTTTCACTAATCGCATAGGCACTCACTGTTTCACTGCTAAAGCCATAGAAAGCTGCAGCCGCATCGTCTACGCCAGCATAGGTCTGCGCATCTGTTCTAAGCACTGAGGCATCATCGGCGAGATTTATGGCAAATTCACCCGCCCCATCGCTACACGGAATACTAATATCCCAGTCATCGCTAGCAGTAACCGTTTGTTGAAGGTCAAAGTCGATGTAAGCGGCCTCAGTACAGCCCACTAAATTTGCGCTAACGGCTACTGCTTCAGCAAATTCAGTTTGACCGTCTAATACACTTTGGTGCATGACGTTTAGGGTCAATTCGCCCATTCCGTAGCCTTCAGTTACTATGTCGGTGACGTGAAATTTGGTGTAGTTGTCATCGGAAGAAACGATGTAATAAACGTCATCCGCGGCACTTACCACGTGGGTAGTCGTGTCATAGTTATAAAAGGTAGTGCCAATAACCTGGGTTTCGCTATCGCTAACAAACTCAGCGTCATCGGGAATATCACTCGCCGTAACTGTCAGGTAGTCGTCAAGTTCGCTGTCAGCCGTCGCATTAAGAAAGCTATCGGCAATTGCATTACCTTCATCGTCAAAAAAATCTGCGTTATTACCGGTAAAATAAAGGCTAACAGGGGCCTCTTGATGGGTATTTAAAAATACATTGGTGCGCTGAAAGCCAATATCCCATTGGGTGTTAACCGCGGCTTCTTCTTCGGTGAGTGTAATTTGGCTTTGGGTATCTAAATCAAAATAAACCGCCACGGGCTCTGCAGTACTGCCTGTACTAAAAGGCCCATAAATGGTGCCTTCATCGTTAGGTTCGTCAGTACTGCCCTGTGTTTCATCGCCAGTATCTTCTGTGCCATCATCCACGCCAACGCCTGTATCTACGTTCACAGGCGTATCATCACTGGAACCGCCACAGGCGGCTAACCCTAAACTAAGGGCGATAAGAAAAGCTAATTGTGTGTGTTTCATTTTAATTTCCTCTTTTTATTTGTTCATTTTTAAAGTGTTGTGGCAAAACTAAATGGTATTTATGGTTAAAACGCGTACCGTACCGAGACATAAACACGCCGGGAAGAAATGGGCCGGGCATCAAATACACCTGCACTTACTGCATCTGGTGAGCGATGCTCATTGGAGATATTTTCTGCGCCTATGCGCATTGATATAGCACTATTGTATTGGTGCTGAAGCACCGCGTTCACGGTGGTATAAGCATCGTGCGAGGTCTGGGTATAACCCGCTGTGGGAGAAACATCGTTTTCATGTACCGCATAAACCTGAATACTGGTCTCAGACCGAGAAAACTGATAGGTCAACGCGGTTTTAATTAAGTGTGTAGGGCGTTCTGGTAATCGGTTACTCTCTTTGTCTTCAGTGTGAAGGTAACTGTAGTTTGTTTGCCACGTCCAATTATCGTTTTGCACAGCAACACTGAGATCTGCGCCATAGAGTTGGGCCTCATCTAAATTGTTGTATATCGATATATCTAGCCCGGCGTTTTTAGAAGCATCCTCATCTCTTAGCGCAATAATGAAGTCTGTTGCATCGGTATAGTGGAACTCTATGTCTGTTTTTAGGCTCCATTGCGTGTCGGGTATAGACCAATTAAAGCTTGCCCCTACATTGCTACTTAATGCTGTTTCTGGCTGCAACTGTGCATTGCCGAGCACCATGTAACCTAAATTACTGTGGTCAAAAACATAATAACGTTCTTTTAGATTAGGGACCCGGTAGCTGCTGCCTACGCCGCCGCGCAGATGAATTGAAAGCGTGTTGTATTTAAATTTACGGTTAGCGCTTAATTTGGCTGCAGTATGCCAGTTGAAATCTGAGTCGTTTTGTATCCGCACACCCGCAAGTAACTGCGTATTCTTGAATTGTCCTTGGGCTTGCAGATAGGCTTCAACACTTTGTCTACTAACATCATCTACTTCAATAACGCCGGTTTCTACATTTTGTTGATCTAAATTGTCTGCATGTAGCACCAAACCACTTACCCAGTTTACTGGCATGGTAAGAACGTTGCTTTGAAACTGATACTGCGCGTCTATTTCACCCAGCTGTATATCGGTTTCTCTTAACCCGTTTGTATTGCCGCTCGTTTCATCATGCGCGAGATAGCGGCTATTTACATGCCAAAGGCCGGCTTGCTTTACAGAAAAATCGTGTTGCCACTGTTCGACATCTGATTGATAGCTAATAATGCTACTTTGGCCCGGTATGGCTGATTGTGGACGGTCTTTCTTCTCATCAAAAAATTGCATTTGATACGCGAAATCTGTGCTATCGAATTGTGTAGAAAGGGCCATTTTGACAAACGTTTTGTCCACTGCGCCGCCATCGTGGGCAACACTCGTCTCATCATAATCAAAGCCGGGGTTTGTGATATGTTGTGCGCTTACTGCTGCCTGCCAGCCGCGCATTTTTCCTGCCGCATTTATCCGTGTGGTATGGGTTAATGTATCGCCACTAACGCCATCGTCAGTGTAATGCCCTACCTCGTAATCCAATGTCGCTGTGTTCTTTACTGGTTTTGCCGTAATAATATTGATAACCCCGCCCATGGCCGAACTACCGTACAAAACGGACGCAGCGCCACGTACGATTTCGATTTGGCGGATATTCGCCACGCTAATTTGGTCCAAATCTACCGAGGAGCCGGTAGGCGCAATAATGGGCTGGCCATTAATGAGTACCAGTACGTGATCACCGTTAAAACCATGGAGCTGAACGTTGTAACCGTCTTTTTGGCTACGCCGTACAACAACGCCTGGCATAACTTCTAGTACCTGCCTTAAGGTGCCCTTACTTAAACGCGCAATAGCATCTTTATCAATAACATCAACCTTAATCGGGGAGTTTGAGAGTAGCGTAGGCGAACGCGTTCCTGTCACCACCCTATATTCAATATCGCGGTTATCATCGGCAGGAATATCTATAGGCATAGCCCTCGTGGTGGAAGAAACACTATTTGCCAAAAGGCCACAGACAAAAGAGAGTGGAACAATAGAAACACGCATAATAATTATGTAATGCAAATGATAATAATTTGCATTTGATCTTATTTAGTTTCTAAAAAATTGCAAGAGAGAATTTTAAAATACGGTTAAATCTATTAATTTAATAATAAAAACAACAACATAAAACAAAACGGTATTTTAAAATTTTGTAGTTATGCGTATATGCGAGGTAAAGACAGTACAGAAACTAACGCAGACGTTTAGAGTAGATATAGAAAAAGTAATGGTTGGTAATAGGTATAACGTGTACAAAAAAACCGCTAAGTGGAGTATCCAACTTAGCGGTTTTTAACGATAAACACGGGATATATCTAGTTTACTGACAGCTAAGCACAGCTTGTTCAGCACGTTCAGGGGTAAATTGAATATCCGCTACACTAAGGCTCGCTTTACCTGCCGTACCTAATTCAAAAGGTACTACTAGGCCAGTAAAATCAATACCTTTTTTAACGAAGCACTGCAAATCAATACTCATAGATGACCAGCTATCTTTTGGCAGCGCATTTAGTTGCTCACTAATATCAATCTGCGTAGAACAACTTCCTGGAGCATCTCCCTCGCCCTCACAGTTCATACCAATAGTGAGTGGCGCGGTAATCTCGCTATGACGGTTAACAGCAAAGGTTAACGCTGAATTCATCACCAGTTGGGCACTTAGATCTTCTCTAAAGAAACTCTTACTGGCAAAGCGCATGGCGGCATACTGGCTGCCATCAAAGGTTAACTTGCGTGCATCTTCTTGCACAACTTTATCTACGGTACGGTAGGTCAGTGCACCTACCCTATGAATACTTGCATTAACCGACAGAGATTCATCAGCAGAGTTTAGCCATAGTACCCAAGGGGCTTGTACGGCGCCATTCAGGATTTCCATAGGCTGACTGGCGCTCGCATCAATTTTCACTTCAGTATTTAAGTTATTGTCTAGCTCGCTTTCATCGCTTAATGATAAACCATACCCATATGGAAGCAGTGGTGCGTAGTCTTCATCACCGACATTTACAATTTGCTCGGGGGTAGCGGGCCATGAGAATGGTAGCTTCCCTTTAAAGTCGTGCTCACCAAATAATACATCTGCTACCGCAGCACCTTCGGAGCCTGGTAGCCAAGCTGCGACAAACGCATCTGACGCATTTAACTCTGCGTTCACCCACATAGGTCGGCCGCTAATAAAGACAGAAACCACCGGGATCCCCTGCCCTTTAAGCTTGCTAAGTAACGCTAAATCGCGTTTCGTGCCGTTTTGATAGATTAAGGTTTCTCTATCGCCATGCCCTTCAGCGTAAGGCTCTTCACCGAATACCACAACCGCTACATCTGGCTTAGTTTCAAAGCTTCCATCTACAGATAGTATCGCTTCCCCGCCGGCATTTTCTACCTGAGATTGAATACCATCAAATATTGATGAGCCGCCTGGGAAATCATCGTTGGTGTTGTTAGTACCTTGCCAAGTAATACTCCAGCCACCCGACTGTTTGCCGATATTATCCGCGCCGTCGCCTGCAACCAAAATTCGTTGTGCGCCTTTAAGAGGAAGCACATGATCATTATTCTTTAGCAATACCAAAGATTCACGAACAGCCTGACGAGCAACCTCGCGATGCGCTTCAGCGCCAATAAGCGATTTATCACCCGATAAAGGACGGTTCGCCGGGCTTGGCTTTTCAAACAAGCCAGCACGCACTTTTACGCGTAAAATACGACGTACCGCATCATCAATACGCGACATTGCAATAGTGCCATCTTTTACTTGCGCAATGGTATTTTCAAATAAGGCTTTCCAATCGTTGGGCACCATGAAAATGTCTAACCCTGCATTGATGGCTTGAGCACAGTCTTGGTTATTGCAACCTTTAACTTGGCCATGACCGTTCCAATCACCCACCACAAAGCCGTCAAACCCCATACGATCTTTCAATACGTCGGTAAGAAGATATTTGTGTCCATGCAACTTTTCACCGTTCCAGCTGTTGAATGAAGCCATTACTGACTGGGCGCCTGCGCTCAGCCCGCCTACATAGCCCTGGGCGTGAATATCAAACAATTCTTGTTCACTAGCGATATTATTACCTTGGTCGTCTCCGCCTACGGTTCCACCATCACCCACAAAGTGTTTAACTGTGCTGATGACACGTTGATCGCTTAAAAAGTCTTTATCAGCTGCCCCTTGTAACCCTCTCACTACCGAGGCCGCGTACTCACGTACGATGGCGGGATCTTCTGAGTAGCTCTCATATGTACGCCCCCAACGATCATCACGCACTACCGCCACTGTCGGTGCAAATACCCAATCTATCCCTGTCGCCATCACTTCTTTGGCTGTAATGTGGGCAATTTTTTCCATCAGTTCAGGGTTATTTGCGGCACCTAAGCCAATATTATGAGGGAATAATGTAGCTCCAATAACATTGTTGTGACCGTGAACCGCATCGGTTCCCCACATAGTAGGAATGCTAGAGCCATCTAAACTATCATCCACAGAGGCTTGATAGAGCTTTTCTGCCAGCGCCACCCAATCATCCGGCGTCGCATGTTTGTTATTGTCGGGGAAAGCGCCGCCGCCATTAAGGTACGACCCAAAGCCATACTTACGCATATCTTCAACAGATATGTTTCGAATTTCTGGCTGAATCATCTGGGCGACTTTTTGCTCTAATGTCATGTCGGCCATAAGTGCAGTAACCTTTTGCTCCACCGCTGGATCAGGCTGTACCTCTATTGCCAATTCAGGCCATATGTCGCTGGCTTTGCTGACCGCTTCAGTGGCAGTATCTTCGGTAGCGGTAGTACAACCACCGAGAATGACTGCTGAAATAAATGAAGCAAGAATTTTTGTTCTCATCATTCTTCCTTAGTTTGGTTTAATAGGGTTTACACGGCAGCCGACCAAGCCATAGTACGCAATATACACATAGCAGGCGGCGGGTAATAAAAATGAAAGGGTAACGCCAACGTTGTCGGCAAGCACACCTTGAAGTAGCGGTATAATTGCACCACCGACAATGGCCAAGCATAAAATGCCTGAGCCTTGCGGTGTGTGTTTACCTAACTTATGTAGCGCAAGACTAAAAATAGTGGGGAACATAATAGAGTTGAACAATCCCACACCTAGCATCGACCATAGCGCCACAGCGCCTTCGCTATTTATGGAAATAAGTATTAGCGCAATAGCCATAAAGGCGTTAAATGCCAAAACTTTACCGCCAGAAATTTTCTGCATGACAAGGGCGCCGATAAATCGGCCCACCATGGCGCCGCCCCAAAAATAGGCCAGTAGCTTAGAGGCTTTGCCCTCTGACAAGCCTGCCACCGAGGGGTTAGCCAGATAGTTCACTATCATGCTACCAATAGCCACTTCAGCGCCTACATACATAAAAATACCGAGCGCCCCCAATACCAGATGACGATGCTGCCAAGCACCTCCGGAAAACACTTTTGTATTAGCATTAGTTTGATGAAGCTTAGGTAACTTTAAATATAAGAACACTAAGGCAAGTAGTAATAAGGTAAGAGCCAAAATAAGATAAGGCACCTGAACATCAGATGCCGAGGCAGTAGCACTATTGTGTTCGCCGCTTACGCCAAATATTAGGTAGGAACCAAAAAATGGCGCCACGGTAGTCCCTAGCGAATTAAACGCCTGTGTCATGGTGAGTCGCGACGAAGCAGTATCTGGGTCTCCTAAGGCAGTAACATAGGGGTTCGCCGACACCTGTAAGATGGTAATACCACTGGCAAGTACAAATAGCGCAATGAGAAAAACCGCATAAATGCCATGGGCCGCCGCAGGATAAAACAATAAACAACCAATACACGCAATAGCTAAGCCCAGTACTATTCCCTTTTGATAGCCTATTTTCGACACTATCATGCCAGCGGGAAGAGATACGATGAAGTAAGCGCTAAAAAAGCAAAATTGAATGAGCATAGCTTGGGTATAGCTAAGGTTGAATGCCCCTTTCAAATAAGGAATAAGGATGTCGTTAAGACAGGTAATAAAGCCCCACATGAAAAATAATGTGGTTAACGATATTAGCGCAAAGCGGTAACCGCCAGCAGGTAAAGGCGAACTCGCCTGCGCAGAGTGGGATTGAACTGATGTGGCCACTTTATACCTCTAATATTGATTATGTCATTTTATAAAAGGCGAAAATGAAAACGCTTACAAGAGCAAAAAAACTTAACCTGTAAGCGCTTACATTTTTAAATAATAATTACATGAAGTGTTAACAAATTCAATGTAAAAAACATGTTATTTGTTAATATCAGTTTATCAGTATGAATTTATAGCAATAAAACCGTGTTAGAAAATGGACAGCGCAGTGTATACAAATGAATTATTGTATACAGAGGTGAGTAGCGTATAACGCCTAGTAAGCTAGCTTATCTTGGCTAACTTGCCGTATAAATATACTCAAAAATGCGCATGACAAAGAAGATTTAACTGCCATGTATACCTCTTACAACGCTAACGCGATAACGAAAAGGCCATTAACACTTTGTTCGCATCACAAGCAGTTTAGCTGTTTCAGAATGTAAACACGCCTTTCTTTTAAGGTGCTAGAACATATAAAAAGAAAGCATAAAATGAACACCGCTTTGGCACAGAGATAGGGCGTTTTACTGCCCGAACCTACTATCAGGCTCAAAAAAGCCCACCTGCATCTTTATTTTATATGCACATGTTCGTGATGATGCGGGTGTATATGTAAATTATCTGCATCGTCACGGCAGGGCTCCCCAGGAAGTTCAAATTCAATAGTGGTATGCGCCAACCCGAAGACAGCAAGCTTTTCTGCAACCGCTTGTTTCAACTGAATTAAGGTATCGTTATCTATACTGCAATTAATTACTACGTGAGCAGTGAGTACATGCTGTTCACCGTCTAACGACCAAAAATGCACATGATGTAACTCTTCAACATGGGGCAGTTCGAGTAGTGTTTCAGTAATGTCCTTTTGCTGGTTTTCATCCGGTACGCCCTGCAAAAATAACTTCATGGTTTGCAGTACATACCTAAGCACATTGGTCAAAATAAAAAGGGTAAATACAATAGACAGCACAGGGTCTAATATGGGCCAATCAACGAAATGAAGAACGATTGCAACAAGAAGAACGGCCACCCATCCCATGGCGTCTTCAATAAGGTGCCAGTTGAGTACTTTTTCATTCATGGAGTGGCCCCCATGTAGTTTATACGCGGCAAAACCGTTAACTAAAATACCCAACACCGCCATACCCATCATACCTTCAGTAACCGGCATTTCTGGCTGTAATAAGCGCGGGATAGCCTCAGATAAGATCCATACCGAGCCTATCACTAAAATAAGGCCATTAATCATTGCGCCCATCAAACTTAAGCGCTTAAACCCATAGGAGTATTTATTGGTTGCGGCTTTATGGCCCAATTTACTTAGATACCACGCCAATCCTATAGATAACGAGTCCCCAAGGTCGTGAACAGCATCGGCCATGATTGCCACGCTATTGGTTAGCCACCCACCTACGAATTCAAAAATGGTGAATATGAAATTCAACCAGAAAGCCCATGCGATACGTTTACTGTCGGCGCCCCCTTCAGGTTTATCTGGGGTATGGTAGTGGTGATGATGGTGATGCATAAAACCCCTCAAACTGTAGGTTAGATAACGAGCATAGCTTAACTAGGCTGCCCAATTGTAGATAAATAGTCTTATCACTCTAAGTAAATGCACTTGAGCATGTGTAGTTTAGCCGCGAGTTAACGTCCTTGCCTACTGTCCTGTCTCGGTAACTGTAAAACGTTTGTGCCCGTCGTATATTCGTTGGAAGGTAGGATTTAAAGAAATGCTATCAAGGGAGATTAGCTCATTAAATGAAAAGGTAGCGGGCACAACATGTGAAGCAACCACTATTGGTGTGGTAGCAGACACCCGTTTAAGTAGCGTACACACCCGTTGTTGAGATTCAGCATCCAGTCCTTCGAATGGTTCATCTACACACAGTAGCGAGGGCGATGACAAGATAGCGCGAGCCAACTCCAAGCGCTTACTTTCTCCACCTGATAAGTGCCGCCCTGCCTTGCCAACCCAGGTTTCCAGCGGTAACAGCGAGTCCAGTCCGAGTGCACGCAAGCATTCGTCCATTTTTTGCTCTGTAACACCCAAGCCCGCAGGGTCCAGATTTTGCTTAATCGTTGCCGACAAAACGGTAGGAGACTGCTCTACATACCGCCAGCCTTCTATTAACCCGTGAGGTAAGGGCACACCATCAACAATACGCCTTCCCGTACTTGGGATTAAACCTACTATGGCTTGTAACAAACTTGATTTACCGCTGCCAGACGCGCCCTGCAATAAGGTTATTCCTTGCCGTTGAACAACAGCAGAAACACTTGCACTGCGCCACTCTAGGGGCTTTAAATGTTCACATTGCAGTTGCTGATTAAACCCGACGTTATTTAAATTATCATAAGGCACTGTAGAGAGGGCATTAAGGGCATTTCGACTGTGCTGCCATTGGGAAACCCGCGTGACAGCGTGAAAGGCGCTCGACGCCCAATCTGGTGATGCAAGCAACACCATGGGCACCACTATGGCCAGCGGCGTATAAAACACACTCGGCGTTGCCAGTAGCCCCCCTATAAGTAAACAGTAGGCCACGCCTTGAAACAACCATGCCGCGCTATGGGCGCTTGCTTGCTGTGTTAAGTTATCTCGCCATACCTGCTTAGCACTAGGCACATTTTTTAACTGATATCGCGGTGACTGACCTGAGGTGATGCTATCGGTTTTTTTAAGATGCCAAATAGCACTGGTATTAAAAAACGCTGTGGTTTGCTCTCTAAAGTGAGTCGTGGACGCAGCATAATGGCCTGCACCTTTCAAACTTCTCACCCCTTGCCAACTCATGATGAATAGCCAACCAACAAAACCAACCCATAATATGGGCGCGCCGGGTAAGCCGAACGTAGATGCCCCAACACACACACTAACAAACAGAATAAGCACACTTGAAAGTGGTGCAATCCATGCAATCCACATAGATGCGACCTCTTCTGTATGATGCGCTAATGCTTCAGTAGAGTATGCATGGCTTCCACTATGCGCATTCGTTAACTGAGAAAACACCAATAAGCGCACACCACTTATCCGGTAAAGTAAGTCGTTGTGACCCACCCACATTGAGGCATAACCTGATGCGATGCGAAGTAAGGCGAGCGCGCGAATAACCACGGCAGGAATAACATAGTTAAATCCTAAAGGTGCAATAGCGCTAATCGCAATAAACCACGAAGAAATAACTAAAATACTTAAACCCGCAGCACCATGCAAAATAGCAAGAAGCAAGGTTAATATAGCTGGCTTTTCAGTACGATTACGGTGTGTCATTGCACATTCACTTGTTGATGTTTAACGTTCCAAAAATGCGTAAACCAATTTGCTGGTAATGCCTTGTGAGATGCCCACAGTACCGTTTTATCTTGCGTCACAGAGTGGATAAGCCGCGACAGTCTGTGATGTTGGCTATCAGATAAATGCGCAGTGGGTTCATCTAGCAACCAGATGTCGGCTTCTCGCAACAGGGCTCGGGCTAATGAAAGACGTTGTGCCTCGCCACCCGACAGTTCTGGACAATAAGAAAGTTGCGTATCTAAGCCGTCAGGAAGTGCTTCAAACCAAGATGTAAGCTCAACTTGGAATAGCACCTGCAAAAGTTTTTCATCATCGTATACGTCATCTAAACACAGGTTTTGGCGCACACTTGAGGGTAAAACAACCGGTTGCTGTGTTAACCAAACCACCTTGCCTTTTAAACAATGGGAGCTTTCCCTTTTTGCCGAGAGCGCTTCAAGCAACAAGGTTTTACCGCTTCCAGAAGCCCCACTGATAAGTATGTGATCGTGAGGAGAAATTACGAGTTTGTCGGCATGCAATACATCACCCGCACGAAACGCTTTTGCCTCAAAGCCTGAAAACGGTTGAGTGCTATCTGGGTTAAATGGCATGTCCGTTGATGAAAGCAGTGGCGCTAAATTTTCCTGGGCTGCCTCAGCTTTTGCTTTTTGATGGTAGATGGCCCCTAGCTTTTTCATTTCGCTCAGCAGCAAAGGGACGGTTAACAATATCCAAAGGCCATCTTTCAATTCGATAGAAGGCCCAATATTAAGCTCCCCTAGAAGCGAAAAACCAATAAATACCGCCACCAAGGCCACGGATAAGGTCGCAAAGAAATCTAACACGCTGTTAGACAAAAACGCCACCCCCACCACATTCATGGTGCGCTTGTTAAGCTCGTCACTGGCTGCCACCAATAAATCAGTTTGCTTTTTATTCGCGTTGTAGTTCGCCAGCATAGGGAGCGCATTTAGCCGGTCGGTAAACATGCCACCTAATCGTGCTAATGCCAAAAAGTGTTTCCGATGCAGTGCACCGGCGCCCTTGCCTACAATCACCATAAACAAAGGCACTACAGGTAAGGTGATAAGTAACCCTGTGCCAATCACAGGGTTGATAGAAATATCACTGCTAGTGCTAAAAGCGGGGCGATAATCGCTACCGTTTGTACTGTTCGATATTCAAATGCCCAATTGACCAAATCGACCAATTGATTTTGCCAGACATCTTGCCAGTAAAAACTGGAATGTTGGCGGGCCAACGCGTGTTGCTGCGTCGCAAACCTGTGATGAAGTAGACCTTCAAAGCGCTCAAGCGTGTTAATTTTACTGCGCATTAACTGTACGTTATAAACGCCATTTAATACCCAATTAATCAATAAACTCACCATAATGCCAATGATAAGTTCGTGGCTTGCTGGTTGCTTCAGCACAATCCATGACTGAGCAATGTGCGCGAAGGAGTAAAACGCGAACACCAGAGAAAAAAGTGACAGACACTTTATCACCACAAGTGTCATAAGCGACGAACCCATGCCAAGCCTATGAGCATCGTCTAACCTCTTACACCAAGATGACAATGTCTGTCTGTCAGAAACGGTTTCTTTTTTCACAGGTACTCTTACTTAGTTATCAAGTGCGCAGACAGTGATATCGTCCGCGCACGTTTTACCGAATATGATGCCGCATACTTTTTTAGTCAGCGTCTTCGGGGCGATCTAGGTTTTCAGTCGATTCCAACCACATGGCGTTGATAATGCCAAAAGAACACGCGAGTAATACTCCTAAAATCCATGTGAAATACCACATTTTCGACTCCTTAATAGATGGTATGAGATTGGTCGAGATCAGCACTTTTAATGCGACCACGCATAACGTAAAAACTGTACGCTGTGTAACTAAGTACAATAGGAACAAAGAGACAGGCGACGAAAAACATGACATTCAATGTTAAATGGCTTGATGTGGCATCCCACACCGTTAAGCTTGCTTCTGGCATGGTGGCGCTAGGCATTAAAAATGGGAACATTGAAATCCCAGCGGTTAAAATGACACCTGCAATAAATAATGCACTGCTCACAAATGCCATACCGGCATTTCCCTTATTAGAGAAAAATGCACAGGCCAATCCAGCAACAATACCCAAGACTGGCGCTATCATGGTCACAGGGTAGTCTCGGTAATTATTCATCCAGGCACCGCTTTGAATAGCCACCTCTTTTTTGAGGGGGTTAGACGTAGCCAGCGTATCAAGGGAAGACGTAATAACGAAACCATCGATACCAACGGCCACCCATACTCCGGCTAAGACAAAGCATGCCACACCCACTAAACTTAATACCTTAGATACATTTCTAGCCCGGGATTGAATAAACCCATCGGTTTTCATTTGCAGCCAAGTTGCACCATGGTTTAGCAAAATGGCAACCGACAATACGCCAGATAAAAGCGCAAACGGCGTGAGTAGTCCGAAGAACGAGCCGGTATAGGTAGACTTAAGAGTGTTATCCAACTCGAAGGGAACGCCGAGTAGCAAGTTCCCAAAAGCAACACCAAAAATCAACGAAGGGATAATACCGCCAGCAAATAGCGCCCAGTCCCAAGCATTACGCCATTGTGGGTTTGGCAACTTACTTCGATAATCAAACCCAATTGGGCGCATCCAAAGCGCAATTAAAGTGAGCGCAAGGGCAAGATAAAAGCCTGAAAAAGCCGTGGCATAAATCATTGGCCAAGCAGCGAATATCGCGCCCCCCGCCGTAATAAACCATACTTGGTTGCCATCCCAGTGGGGGCCAATAGTATTGATCATGACCCGGCGTTCTTTGTCGTTCCTGCCGATGAGTGTTAGCAATGCACCTACGCCAAGGTCAAAACCATCTGTCACTGCAAAGCCAATAAGTAGCACGCCAATTAGGCACCACCAAATAATGCGAAGAAGTTCATAATCAATCATGCTTTTGCTCCTTTGCTGTCTATATCTACAAAGTCTAAATCTGAGTCAGTTTGGCTGTCGCTAGGGGGTACGGGGCCTTTCTTGGCAAATTTTTTCATTAAATAGAAGCCAATAATGAACATCATTGTGTAGAAAAGGGTGTAAGCAATTATGGTGGTCACCACATCGCTTATGGCTAGGTTAGAAACAGAGGCATGAACAGGCAGTACTTCGGCAATCGACCAAGGCTGACGACCATATTCCGCCACAAACCACCCTGCTTCACAGGCTATCCAAGGTAGCGGCAAGCCATACAATGCCGACTTTAATAGCCAGCGTGGTTGAGTAATCTTATGTTTAGTGCTGAAATAGAAAGCGCAAACAAACAAAGCAAGCATGATAAAGCCAGCCGCTACCATGATACGAAAACTCCAAAAGAGGGGCGCTACAGGGGGAATGCTGTAGTCAACAGCTTGCTGAATTGCCGCTTCAGAAGGTGTAGCTACATTATCGGTAAAAGGCTCTAGCAGCATGGCATACCCTAAGCTGTCTTTATGCGCCTCGAAGGTGGCGATTTCTTGCTCAGATGCGGTTCCGCTGCGCACACTATCGAGCAATTCATAGGCTTTGATTCCTGCTAAAATTCGCGCTCTATTTTCTGCTTTTATTTCTTTTATCCCCTTCACTTCTTCGGTTAACGAGCGGGTGGCGATAATCCCCATTGCCCATGGAATTTGAACGGCATATTCCGTTTCCTGGGTTTCATCATTAGGCAAACCAAAGAGCGTAAAAGGCGCGGGCGCTGGATGTGTATCATATTCCGCTTCCACAGCAGCCAACTTCACTTGTTGGACATGACCGAGTTCATATCCGCTTTCATCCCCTAACACAATGACGGAAAGCGTCGCGGCCAAGCCAAAACTTGCCGCAATGGCAAATGAGCGTCGTGCGAAGGCGATATGTTTATGATTGAGCAAGTAGTAACTGGAGATGGCGAGCACAAACATAGCACCGGTGACATAACCTGCTGATACCGTATGAACAAACTTAACTTGGGCTACAGGGTTAAATATCACTTCCGCAAAGCTTGTCATTTCCATTCGCATTGCTTCGAAGTTAAATTCAGCCCCAATAGGATACTGCATCCAACCGTTGGCGATTAATATCCATAGGGCAGAGAAATTTGAACCAATGGCAACTAACCACGTTGCCATAAGGTGTTTAACCTTCGACATCTTGTCCCAGCCGAAAAAAAACAACCCCACAAAGGTAGACTCTAAGAAGAAGGCCATCAGCCCTTCAATGGCAAGCGGCGCACCAAAGATATCCCCCACATAGTGTGAGTAATACGACCAGTTCATACCGAACTGAAATTCCATGGTTAAGCCTGTTGCCACACCAATTGCGAAATTAATCCCAAACAACTTTCCCCAAAACTGCGTCATTTGTTTGTAAATCTCTTTGCCCGTCATCACATAGACAGACTCCATAATGGCAAGCAGAAAGCTTAGTCCTAGGGTTAGGGGTACGAATATAAAGTGGAACATTGCGGTTAACGCAAACTGCCACCGCGATAGTTCTACTAACGTATCGCTCATGGGTGATCTCCCTCATCTTTTAAGTGTGCTGGAAGCGCCCAATGTGGAAGGGCGCAGTTTCTCTACAGAAGGGCGCAGAGCATTCTCTGTTCCAGTCTTGCAGTAAAAGTACATAAAATAGGTTTTTGCCCTAACTACAGGGATTTCCTACTATGCGGGAGAATTATGGCATGCGCGGAAAAAGCGAATTTTGATCCAACGCAAGATAACCTTTGCTAACTACGCCAAAATTGACAAACAAAGCGCCATATTTGACACATGTCCCGTTTTTACCCTTATACCCCTGTGTGCTAAGGCGTATATGTCAGGGTAAATGCTCCTCGTAACGTGCCAATATCGAACCCCATAGCTTCGTCCTCTGGATAGGCGTCATCAATTGCAGCCTGCACTCTTGGGGCTACAGACTGGCCATGGCATGCCGTGCATATTTCGTCAGTTTTTATGGCTTTCAAGTATCTAAATTCACCTGTCGCGCTATCATAATGGGAGGCTTCAAGTGGTCCATCAAATTGAGCCGATAATTGATTAGAAAACGCGATAAGTTGTTCTCGTTCCCAAGCATCAGGGGTATTGGCTGGGTTGCGTACCCGCAGGGCCGTGCGCCCAACAGTCCAACCATTACCACTAATGGCTTTAGCTATCGGCCCAGCCTCTAATTTACAAGCCTCAATCCCCTTGACCAAACCACCTTGACCAATAGCTTCTTGCAAACGCGCTTTTAATGCACCGCCTAAGGCTTTCGCATGCTGCCGCGCGACAAGGGTTCTCGCCTTTAAATCGCCCACGGATTCGCTTTCTATCGTTACATTGGACGCAAAAGCAAAAGTAGTACTTAGCGCAAATATACTTAAGGGTAAAATTAACGTTACTTTCATCACTTGATTTCCTCTCTTATTCACAGATATCGGCTATCGAGATTAGTTGCTAATGCAAGGGCCACTAAACCTCGCTATGGCAATCCACAACAATCTATATGCCAATATGATAGTCTTTAACTAATAAAACGAGGCTAAACCAACGTAGGGCAGCAAAGGTATGAATATCTCCATCATTCAGGGAATGATCGATGCTATTGATAAACCCGCAATTTTCATCAACCAAGACTATGTAATAGAAGCCGTTAACAAGCCCTATAGAGATACCTATCCTGTTACCATTAAGCTGGGCTTCAGTACCTGCTACCAAGTATCTCACCGCAATAGCAAACCATGCGATCTGTGTGGTGAAAACTGCCCAATGGAGCAAGCTAAAGAAACAGGGAAAACCGCCAGCGTGGTGCATGTTCACGCCACCAATGAGGGGCAAAGTTACTGCGATATTCGTATGAAGCCTATCATTGATGGCGAAGGAGAACTCCTTGGTTACCTAGAGATACTCGACAAACTAGCTTACGCCTCAAACACCTCATCCGAAGGAAAGATGGTGGGCGAATCTGATGCGTTTAAGGCCATGTTGAGCAAAATCAACCGTGCTGCCAACTCAAATATTTCTGTGCTTTTACACGGCGAAACCGGCACGGGAAAGGAACTCGTCTCTCACGCACTTCACAGCAGTAGTCATCGCGCTGAAAAACCCTTTGTCGTCATTGAATGTACAGGCCTAACTGATGCGCTATTCGAATCTGAGTTATTCGGTCATGAAAAAGGCGCCTTTACCGGCGCAGTAAATAAAAAGAAAGGGCTGATAGAAACGGTTGAGGGCGGCACGCTATTTCTCGATGAGGTAGGTGATATCCCTCTTGCTATGCAAGTTAAACTCTTACGCTTACTAGAAACACAGACGTATCGGCCAGTAGGAAGTATAGCCATTAAAAAGGCAAATTTTCGCTTAATTTGCGCCAGCCACAAAGATTTATTGGAGCTTGTTAATGCTGGAAAATTTCGCCACGACCTATATTATCGAATAGCTGGGCTCTCGATTCATTTACCTCCATTACGTGAACGCAATAATGATATTGTTTTGCTAGCAAAACATATATTAAATACATTAGGCAGCGATAAAACCTTGTCTCAACCTACTTTAGCTGCACTTAAGAAGTATACATTCCCCGGCAACATAAGGGAGCTTAGAAACATAGTTGAGCAAGCAATTCTAATGGCTGATGATAGAATCATTGGGCCTAGCGATTTACCTGAATATGTCTGCGCATCGACACAGCAAACGGCTCACTTATCACCACAGGGAGAAAAAGGCATAATGACGCTAGCGGAAGTCGAAGCACATTATTTGAAAGATAAAGTCGATGTCTACACCGGCAATACTGGAGACTTAGCCGATGCGTTAGGAATAAGTGTGCGAACCTTGTACAGAAAATTACAAGCATTAAAAATAAACGCTCCTTAGTGCAAAAAATTTACTAGCAAACACCTAATCTCTAACGCTATTATACTATGCTCATATTTTTGATAGTTTTAAAGGCGCGCTATTAAAGCACTACTTACTTTTTTTGTGTGTATTGTTTTGCTAATGCAAAATGCATTGGCCATAGGGCTGGCTGCCTATTCTATGGACAATGCTCAAAACCGCGTGGGTAGTGAAACACCCGATATCGAACTTATATGTACCGGTAAAACCATGCGCTATGTGTCCGTTAGCGCTTCCGAATTGGCCGGTGAATTCGTTTTTGTCAGCCCTGAATTAGTAAAAACGTCTCCTCAAAGCATCGACTGTACCAATGGTACGCTAGCCGATTTACCCAGCTATACTTCAGTTAACTACGATTTACAGGTGAGTGTTTTCTTTCAGCGCTTCTATGCGCTTACTGAGTCACTCGTTCAGCGCCCCTATACCGCCTACCCTTACACGGTTCCCATTGGCAGAGCGCCGCCATTTTCATAACTGCCTCCTTCGTATTTCGAGCAAGGCAACTTGCAACCTAATACCTCTATAAATGGAAACGTTATGAAAAAAACACTGACAGCCTTGGCGGTTATCGCCCAAGGTGTTACCCAATGCGCCTTAGCACAAGATTCACAAGGCGAAATAATTACTGTTATCGGAAGCCCGCTTACCCAAATAGACGCTGAGCGTATCAACACTTCATCAAATACCGATGCCGATTTTGGCGATCAAATAGAGAAGTTGACGGGGGTGAGTATTACCCGAAATGGCCCTGTTACTGGCCTTGTTCAATATCGCGGCTTGTACGGCGATCGAGTGGGCATAACCATAGACGGCGTAGATATCGAAGGGGCTGGACCAAACGCAATGGACTCACCTCTCTCTCACGTACTTCCCGAGCCCGGCCTTCAGGCGGTACTCTATCGCGGTATTGTGCCGGTAAGCGCTGGTGTACAAACCCTTGGCGGTAAGCTCGATATACGCGCCGATGACAGTGCCCTATTTAATTTGGCAGAAGGTTTAAAGGCTAATTTTAATGGCGCACTTTTCTCTCCTGGCACAGGACAGCAATATCAAGCTAATGGCGTATACCGTTTCGAAAGTGGTTTTTTAACTGGCGCGTTCACTCATCAACAACGGGATGAGCGGGAGGCCGCTGACGATATCGCTATTCCTAATAGCGCGTATTTACGTAACGGCGCAAAATTACGGGCAGGCTATGAGCAGGGCAATCACCAATTTACCGCGTCGTATCAAGCGCTAAATACAAATCAAAGTGGCACTCCGGCTTTAGCCATGGACATCAACTTTATCGACGCAGCTTGGTATCGCTTAGGCTATCGATACCAAGCTTCTGATAACACGTACTTTGTCTTAAATGCATTTGGCAATAGTAACCAGCACGCTATGGATAACTTCAGACAACGCCCCGTGATGATGGACAGTATGGCAAGGCAAAATGACGCGGACGCCATTGCTCAGGGATTTAACACGTCTTATGTCACCCCTCTCTATAACGGTACGATTACTCTAGGTGCCAATGTTGCTCACAAACGCAATAATTCCACCATCAGCAACCCAAATGACGCCAGCTTTTACATCAATAATTTTGCCTCCACCGAGCAAGATACTTACAGCCTATTCTCTGAGTGGGAAGGTGTAAGAAACACGGTGCAGTATCAATTTGGCGCCCGTTTTACACAGGTGAATGCAGAAGCAAACGATGTGGGCTCAAATATGGAGATGATGAACGATGCAGTTGCGAGCCTCGCCATAAGCTTTAATGGTGCCGACCGAGAGAAGCGTTTTACTATGTTAGATTTAGCGGCAACCCTTGAAACAGCCATTGGCGACAATGCTATGTTCTTTGCGGGGGTATCTCAAAAAAACCGGGCGCCCAATTACTATGAGTTATACACCTGGCTACCATTGGCAATAACCGGCGGTATGGCAGATGGGTTTAATTACATAGGCAATACGGCTTTAGAAGAAGAAACCGCACGCCAAATTGAATTCGGTACCACCTTTAGCGCAAAAAATTGGACGATTTCTCCGCGGCTCTTTTACCAAGATATAGAGAATTACATCACTGGAATGCCCAGCGAAAATACATCAGCTATCATGTTTTCTAATATGATGAGTGGTACCGTTCCTTTTCAATGGACCAATACCGATGCGGTAATTAAAGGCGTTGATATCACCCTTCACGGTGAACTTTTAGATAACCTCTCCTTAGACATGCTGGCAAGCCACACCCATGGCAATAGAGACGACATTGACGATGCGCTTTTTCGGATAGCCCCCGAGCGCCTGGTAACCCGTTTACAATGGCAAACCGCATTGTTCGCTTCCCCGCTCTCCCTTGAAGCCACGTCTGAATTGGTAGGCAGTCAATCCCATGTTTCCGCCTTGCAAAGCGAAACCGCTACCGCGGGCTATGGCCTTTTACACTTAAGCGCAAAATGGCAACTTACCCCCGTATTTGCCGTTAGCACACGGATTTCAAATGTAACCGATAAGTACTACGCTGCGCATACTGCCGGTATAAATAGAGTATCGGGTGATGCCAATATTGCCACAGGAGAGAAAGTACCAGGTGCAGGCAGAGAGTGGCAACTATCGCTTCAACTGGCGTTTTAGGTGAAACAGTAACACTTATCAGGTAAACCCAGCCCCTACCTTTTAACAAGAAAATGAGTAAGGGATCTCTGGGTTTACAGCCCTTTTAAAAAGACGGTAAAGCTCAGTATAGCTTTACCGTTGACTTTTCACACACCACGTTGAATACTATTGGTATGAATTTATACCTGACGAAAACAATGCCCATTACACAATCGGTACTAAGCATTATTATTCTCGCTATTCTTAGGAATTGGCGGGTACGTTAGTGTGTAAATAAAACCTTCACTAAAACCCGCCGTTACGGCGGGTTTTTTATAGGCTCGCTGTTTCGGTACTAAAACGAGACGACAGCCATGAACAACGCGATAACCCATGTATTACACCATTTGCATAGCGCGGTGAATGCAGGTGATAAAGACGCCCTTTCAGCCTGTTATGGTAATAACGCAAAAGTGGTAGCTAGCCCCATAAATAGCGCAACACAGCGCGATTGCATTTCAGCGCTCAACCAATTTCAGCAGAAATTTATGCCTGAGCATATTGTCACGACCGGAGACGAAATCGTGATTGAGGCAGGGGATGTGGCGCTAGTGATAGCGAAACTCTATCTCGTTCCAAGGCATACTCCCCATGCGCTTCCTTGCGAAGGTAAACGTGCTGTTTATGTGATGCAGCGCCAAAGCGACGATACCTGGAAATGTATCATCGATAATTTCTTCGGCACTGATTTGCTTGATTTCGCCTAAGGTGAAAGTCGTACATACCGCGCCCCTATACCGTCACCCCAAAGAGCAGGATCCCCTGCTCTTTTACTATTCGCTTGCAAGCAAAAATAATACGTCCAATGCCGCTGGGTATAACTTCATATTAATGTCTTCCCAACGCAAATGTGATAATATAACAATTCCAACTTTAGATATGTTATATTGTAACAATTAAGCAAAGGGTAATTGTCATGAGTGTCAGTTTCTTGATTAGAACATTTACATTAGGTGTGGCGGGGTTGGTCACGATAGCTGGCGCTATACTTATGATTGGATCTGCCCAAGCCGCTGAGAATGAACACCGTCATGGTCAAGGAAGCCTGCAAATTTTGCAGGTTGAGAATCAATGGCAGTTAACGCTTTCATTACCCCTCGATGACGCGTTTGGCTTTGAGCATGCCCCTGAAACAGATGAACAGAAATCACACATACGGCACTTCGTTGCTCAGGCGGAATCTTTCGATACATTTATAAAAGTGCAGGGAAATTGCTCACTTCAAGGTGCCACCGTAAATTTACCTTGGCCCTTTCATGCAGATGGCGAACCTCCTCGTCACAGCGAGAATGCGCACGATGAAAGGATGCATGAAGAAGCACATGCCCATGAAGATGTAGAAGCTGTCTATCAAATTGACTGCAAAGAAGCGATTACGTCTATATCAGTAAACTTACCCACGATTTCACCCTCTTTGGTATCGATTGACGCGCAATGGGCTACGGATACAGGCCAAGGTATGCAAATAATCACGCCGAATGCTAATACGCTTTTTCTGCGCCACTAAGATTAACAGTGACTGATGTGGAGTTATAAATGAGAAACACGTTTACGGATTCATCAATGCCAAAATTTGCACCTAAATTACAAACACGCACAGACAAGCTAGCCATATTATTATCGTCTATGTGCGTATTACATTGCTTATTTACCCCTATTTTGCTTATTGCCATCCCTTCTCTTGCAGGCGTTGCTCTGTTAAATGATGAAACCTTTCATCGTGTGATGTTATTTTTTGTGGTACCCAGCGGTGCTTTAGCCTTGGCTATTGGCTACTCTCATCATCAAAAAGGGGGGTTAGCAATGTCGGGGATATTGGGTCTTGTGGTGCTCAGCAGCCCTTTGTGGCTGGGTCATGCGTATTTGGGCGAAACAGGTGAAGTGGTTGTAAGTGTCATCGGGTCGGCAATTATCGTGGCGGTGCATACCGTAAACTACCGATTAGGCAAACGTAAGCCCGCTTTACCGCAATAATGCGGTAATTAATCTAAGCCCTCGAAATTTATACTTTCTTTTATCCTCTGGCAGCATAAACTGGTGGTTTCATTATAACCTGCTGGCATTATTGTTTGACACCAAGCCATCGCATTCAAAATTCTAAGGAAATTTATTTTGTTTTCATTCCCAACGGCTTTGCTTAGCAAACGCACACTTCCTCTAATCATCTGTTCGCTAACGTTGGGCGCCTGCGCTAGCACTACTGGCGCTATACAAGCGGAAACTAATGCGGAAAATTACCCCCTGTCTACCGCCGTGGTATACCAAACCGAAAGCAAAGAATACCCGCTACTAAGCAGCTACGTTTATGCGCAAGCGACAAAAGCCCTGCCGGCGTCGTTACAGCCAAGCGATGTGATTGTTATGGATGTTGATGAAACGGTTCTAGACAATAGCCAATATCAAAGAGAACGCGAACAGCAAGGCTTGGGCTATTCCTCAGAAAGTTGGAATGCTTGGATTGCTCGAAAAGAAGCCACAGCAGTACCCGGCGTAACCGCCTTTTTAAATGAGGTTGTCGCGCGAGGAGGTAAAGTGGCTCTAGTGACCAACCGCGACAAGTCTATGGATGATGCAACCTGGCAAAACTTATTAGCATTAGGCTTACCTTTAACCGCTGAAAATACCTGTATTCTAGGCCGCACGGCACAAGATAAAACGGCGATAGACGGTAACACTGTTATTAATGATAAAGATTTAAGACGCAGCCAACTTAAACAAGGTACCGTCAACTGTTCTAATTCGACAACGGCAAGCAAGCCCACTTGGCAAGCCCAGCACAGGTTACTTATGCAAATTGGTGACAACATTGAAGATTTTGAGGGCGTGACGCAGGAGCATGCCAATGTAGATGCCTTATTGCCTAAGGTAGGTAAAAGCCTGTTCATCTTACCTAACCCTATGTATGGCTCTTGGTGATTTAACAGTAAGCAGGTGCTGATAATGTAGCACCTGCTATTGTTGGCCGAGTATTTGAAACCAGAGCATCTTTACTCCTCGTACAGTGCATAATTATCCAGTGACAATGAATAGGCCGATGTACCCATAGCATCTACTTTTTGTTCTATGGAAACGATACCTTCAAACCAGTAAGGATCGTAAAGATTTTCCAAGGTAATGCCTTGCTCTGACTCGACATACAAAATTTGATTTGGCGGTGGCGGCGGCATGTGTAAGCAAGCACCGAAATAGGGAACAATAAAAAAGCGCGTTACTTCTTTATCTTCATTTTGTTCCAAAGGTACGATAAACCCAGGAATGCGAATAGCTTTTCTATCAAACCCTTGAATAACACGAGTGGATGACAGCGCGGCTTGGTATTGTTGCGCCTGTTCATCTTCTAACTGACGTTGCTGAAAGCTGTCGAGAGCATCTTGCGCCGAACCATCGGCGATGTCATCCAAAAATGCTGGCCTATTTAACAGAGCACTTAAGTCTTCGGCGGGCATTAATTCTGTCCAATCTATTTCTTCATAGCTTTGCGCATCTGCACTAACAGCGGGCGCACTTGCCACTATCAATATACCGCTAGCAATAAATACATAAGCTGCCACTTTCCTGGAGGCGATTACGCGCAAAAATTTTGCGGTTGTTTTTCTAATTACGTGCATATAAGGTTTTACTCAAATCCGTCAGTTAAGCGTTAGACGCGATAACATGCATTCGCCTTACCGCCACAGCATGTTATAACATAACATAAACTACAACGAGTCGTTGAGAAATTTTGACCGCTAAAATACCCCCTTCATCGCCAACGCAAGTCATCTGTGTTGAGCACTTAGAATACGCCTACAATAAGCAGGCGCCGTCTTTTGTTTTGCCCAAATGGCAAATAGAAAAAGGGCAGCGAATCTTTCTTCATGGCCCCTCTGGCGCGGGGAAAACAACCTTACTTAATTTGTTAGCAGGAATTTTAGTCCCCCAGCAAGGCACCATTCATTTACTCGATAAGCCCTTTTCAACCTGTCGCGACAGCCAACGAGATAAACTTCGGGCCCAACACATAGGCGTTGTTTTTCAGCAGTTTAATTTAATTGCTCATTTGAGCGTTTTAGACAATATTAGGCTTGCCGCCTATTTCGCCAAGCAAGGCAAACAGGCAGATGAGCACGCCTTCGACTTACTGCATAAATTGCAGCTACCCGATTATATTGCCAGCCAACCTGCCAGCAGCTTAAGTATTGGCCAGCAACAGCGCGTTGCCATAGCACGCGCGTTAATTAACGCCCCTGAATTATTATTGGTGGACGAGCCAACCTCGGCACTCGATGCCAACGCGCGAGATGCCTTTATGTCGTTGTTATTGAATTTATGTGAGGCACATAACACTACCGTCATTTTTGTCAGCCACGACCCGCAATTAGCAAGCTACTTTTCTCAAAAGGTGGCGTTGCAAGAATTAGTGACGATAAAGGAGCCAAACCATGTTGTTTAGGTTTGCATTAAGTAGCTTAAAAAGTAGAAGAAAGTCGGTACTGCTTACCTTTTTGTCGCTGCTGATCAGTATTAGCGTACTACTTAGTGTTGAGCATATTCGCAGTCAAGCGGAACAAAGCTTTTCCCGCACAGTATCGGGCGTAGATTTAATTGTAGGCGCGCCAAGCGGGCAGTTGAATTTACTGCTATACAGTGTGTTCAGAATGGGAAGCCCTACCAACAGCATTTCGTATAGCAGTTATGACATGCTTCAAAATCACGCTCAAGTTGCGTGGGCCGTGCCCATTGCCCTAGGTGATGCCCATCGTGGCTACCGCGTTTTAGGGACAAGCCCCGATTATTTCACGCATTTTCATTATGGCAATAAACAGCCATTAGTGTTTTCATCGGGGGGCGCTTTTGCCCAGCCTTTAGAGGCGGTGATTGGTGCCGATGTAGCCAAAAAGCTAGGCTACCAAGTAGGTGACGATATTGTTATTTCCCATGGTGTCGGCGCGGTCAGCTTTAAAAATCATGACGATGCCCCCTTTACTATCACAGGCATTCTTGCGCCAACAGGGACACCTGTGGATAAAACAGTTCACGTAAGCCTGCAAGGTATTGAAGCTATGCATATGCCTGCTAAAGCATTGCGGCAATATTTAAGCGCCTCTAGCGAAACGCAACTAAACCTAAAGCCAAAACAGATAAGCGCGGTATTGGTGGGGCTTAACAATAAATTTGCCACCTTCACCTTGCAGCGACAACTTAATAATTACAAAGGCGACAGACTCATGGCCATATTGCCTGGGGTAGCATTAGCCCAGCTGTGGCAGATGATGGCAAGTGTAGAAAACATTCTTATGGCCATCAGTGGTTTGGTGATGCTCTCTTCATTATTTGGGTTATCCACCATGTTGTTAGCCTCTATGCAACAACGAGAGCAAGAAATAGCCGTACTTCGAATACTAGGGGCAAGTAGCCTAACATTGCTTATGCTGATTGTGGTAGAAGCCTTAATCATCACTCTCAGTGCTTGCTTGGCTTCCTTATTACTAACATTTGGCTTGTTTACTTTATTTAGTGACACACTCGCTAACCATTATGGGCTATTTATTTCAGCCAACGTGCTCTCCCCCACCAACGCTGTATTGCTAGCAGGTGTGGTAGTCGCCAGCTTACTTACGTCCCTCATTCCAGCTATAGATGCCTATCGAAATGGCCTTCATGCCCGGCTATAGATAGGAATAAATTAACAGACATGATAGGGAGAAGAGCGGAAGAAGTTTTTCCGCCTTTTCCCTTTCTCATCGCGCAATAAATAGCAAAAAATTACGTGTATGTAAGAAGTAACTAGCAATAGGAAAATTATTCACAGCCTACCTGCACGCCAGCTCACTCGCTACGCGACACCCCCGCCCAAAATACAACAAAATACTTTTAAAACAACATATTACAACTTAAATTAAGAAAAATTAACTCTTGGCACGATACCAGCATATATTAGACTAACGGATAACACCAAGTGTTCACGTGTAGCTAGGATGGCTTAGGATTACGAGGTAATCGCGTAAACAAGCAAATATTGAGATCGGTTGGTAACAGTGGATGTTAGGAATTTAGCCAACCAAGGATGTAAGGATTACGGGCTCGTATTGCAACTTAGGTATATGCGGCATTAGCAACGCAACCATCATCATGGATAGGTTGATGAATGTCAGGATGACGTAATGGGTTAACAGTGACGTTACCCTTGCTTAGTCTAAGTAGGCGAAGCACAGATACGGAATGTTGCGCTGGTGCTAATGCGCCGTTGAACACCAAGTGAGCGTAGGTTGGCTCAAAGCGCCAATAAAGCCTGCTAGGAAGCAAAACCAGTAATAGTGAAGGATACATTATTGTGGTTGGTTACCTGCATCACTGGTACTGACATGATGTCACGTATAGCAAAGGATTGTGACCCTATTTGGTCGCGTTGAAAGCAAGCTTTTGCGCTCGCATTCAGCGAAACCATTGCGAGGAACGCAACATGTATTTTCGATATATGTTGTGAGTTGCCAACCGGCAGCTAGCCTCTCCCCTCAAAGGCCCATCCCGGCCTTTACATACCTCTGATTTTGGCCCGCCTTTGGCGGGCATTTTTTTATCTAATTATGATAAACTGTGCGCTGCAATTTTTCGCCCATCGCTAAGCTCGCGTTTAAAAAATACTGCGTACCTTCATGAACAAAACACACCAGCCTAGGGCTACTTCACTGAACATTCTGTTTTGTGCCTTATTAGCCACGTCTATCGGCCAAAGCGTTATGCTTACCACCTTGCCATCTATGGGACGTGAAGCGGGTTTGAGCGAATTTCATATCGCAATAATAATGTCTAGTTCGGCGTTTATTTTTGCAATTGGAACGAGCTTTTGGAGCCGAGTAGCAAAACACAAAGGTTATCGGAAGCTTCTTATGGTGGGCTTAGCAGGGTATAGCATCGGCACTTTTGCTTTCGCAGGTATGTGGTCACTTGGATATGCTGGGGTGCTTTGTGGCTCAGCGCTCTTTTTCGCCCTGCTGATTACGCGCAGCTTACAGTCTACTATTATGTCTGCGTCACCACCTTGTGCAGTGGGCTATGCAATACGTATTAGTAGCGATCAACAACGCGTAGGCGCCATTAGCCGTGTTACTTCAGCCAATAACGTAGGCCAACTTTTTGGCCCTGTATATGCGGGAGCATTAGTCTCCTTTGGTCTGGTAACACCGCTATACAGCGTAGTGGTATTTACCTTGCTCGCCTTTGTGCTAGTGTGGCGAAAGCTGCCGACTATCCAAACGTCTCCATCTTTACAAAGTCAAACAAACCAACCAACACTCGCTAAGCCTGCAAAAGGTATCACGCTAATATTGGTACTCTCATGCGCGAGTATTTTTTGTGCAATGGCAATGATGCAACAGACACTGGGCTTTTTCTTTATCGACCATTACGGTAAGTCGCCGGTGCAGTCAGCCCAACAGGTGGGTATCGCTATGATGTTAAGCGCCGCCACTTCCTTATCAATACAGATATTGGTGGTACAAAAAGCCCGTTTTTCTGCTGACAACTTAATACGAATAGCCTTGCCGCTATTGTGCGTTGCTTACCTATTGATGTTTATACACCAACACATCTACACATTGTATATCGCCATGCTATTGATGGGCCTAGGCATGGGAATGGGCTACCCTTCATTAGCAGCTGTTGCAACCAGTTACTGTGCTCCTGAGAATCAGGCAAAGGTTACCGGTTACATTACCGCCACCCCCGCTATGGGGTATATTCTCGGCCCCCCGCTAGCTGCAGCATTATATCAAGGCGATATACACGCACCATTTTTGGCTGCGAGCGTTTTATTGGCGGTTTTTACCATGATAGTATTTTTTTTAGTGCGCGCTAAAAACAAATAACCCACTGAAATAAAGTTAGTTTTTCAATTTACCCTTTGAAATTAATCGGCGTTGAATAAATAAATTCGTTTTATTTTAAAATAAGCTGAACTTTCTCTTACTTCACCCGTCTTACTTACATATGGAGTCAATTGTGTGTGGCTTTGTAGTGTGTAAATGTGTTTTCCAAGTTATGTTGTGATTTTCGTAAGGGGCTTATTAGCCCCTTTTTTTTACGCCTTTTTTCCGTCTTATATTTTAATCCATCTTGCCGTTTTTTCACTGTAGGCTTTGCACACGCCTGTAAATTATGCGCACCGAGACTTTTCCTCCCCGCTAAAGCAAAAACTAAATCAATCAAAATCAATGAATTACATGTTGGAATAGGCATTGCTTTACTATTAATAACTGACAATATTTGTCAGCAACATTGGAAAAGGAGCCATGTTATGAACAACGATCGTATTGAAGGTAACTGGAAAGAAATGAAAGGTAAGATCCAACAGAAGTGGGGTAAACTTACCGATGATGATATGGATGTTATTGATGGCCGACGCGAAGAATTAATCGGTAAAATTCAGCAGACTTACGGTAAAAGCCGTGATGAGGCTGAAAAAGAAGTGGACAGCTACCTCAGCTAGTATTCATGGAAATAGCCCCTTTCGGGGCTATTTTTTTGTCTTTTTTTACTCACCTTTTGGTTCTAAATTACTGCGAACTTCTCTTGCATCAAAGCTCGTAGCACCGGTAGGGCGAGGCCCCTTACCCAATTCGATACTTAAAATACTCTCAATTTCACTTTCTTGTGAGCCGCCCACATGAATACCTGTTTCAAATTGGGTAGTAGGATGGTACGTAGTGCGACATGTAATCACGCCGCAGTCGGTAACCCGTGCGTACCTTTGGCTAAATCCCACCTGCGGGCTAGTTTCTACCGTTTCTTTATCTACCATGGTTTCTCGCTCTGTAACAACAAACCAATCATACCCCTCTAATAAGGTTAGCTCAGCTGCGCGTAACATAGCGTAATCCATTGCTTTACGCTTATCGGTTCCTTTTGCTTTAAAATGTACGCGATACTGGGTTTCACTGAGTTGGCTTTCGGTATAGCCAAACCCGCCATTATTGGCTTCTCGGTAATCGGGTTTATTGGCACACCCCATCATGACCACAATTGCGATAAATACACTGAATTTAGTTTTCATCATTTTCTCCTGTAACAACCTTAGTTTCTTGCCATTGCTGCTTTATAGCAGTCGCTTCTTGCACGCGATTAAAAGGTGCAGAAGCCATTAATTCATCTAACTCTTGCTCTAGCACTTTGCTTGCACTGGCCGTTTGGTACTGGCCTTGCGACTGACCGATGGGTAAAATTTTAGTTGCCTGCAACTGCCAGTTTCCTTGTTGGTTTTTACAAGCGATAACCACATTAAGTTCATCTTGACCCGCTAACTCAGCCTGACGACACAATCCTTCGGTTGTGCTTTGAAAGGATAATTTAGGGGTAACATTAAGCCCTGACGTTAAGGTAATGGTTTCACCACTATGCGCCGTATCAAGGGCCGCAGAGACACTTGCCCAATAGTTATTTTCGTTTGAAGGAGAAGAACTCAGCTGCATATAGCTAAGGCCGGCCACAGCGGCGATACCCGCGGCTAACGACAGTGGCACCGTCCATTTTTTTATTTTATTTCGCTGCTGGCCTATAGGGCTTATGTTAGAAGCCTGCTCTGAATGCGGCGAACGATAAGGCGGGTGTTCAGGTTTCTCGCTACTTAGCAGAGAAACTATTTCAGCGGGTAGCGGTGTTCTCGTCGCCAGCTCGGCCGCCTGTTTTACCACCATATCTACTTGAGCCAATGCTGCTAATCTATCGGCCAGCGAAGGGGTATTAGCGAGGGCTTCGCGCACCTCTTCCATTTCGTTATGATTTAATTCAGCATCCAAAAATGCAGATAGCTTTTCATCTGACATCATTATGAAAATACTCCATGCTCAGCTCTAAGTACGGTACTTAGCTTTGCCCTAGCCCTCGCTAGGCGGCTCATAATAGTACCGGTGGGAACCGACAATATTTTAGAGGCATCTTGATAACTCATACCTTGTACCGCAACCAATGAAAGTGTTTCCTTTTGTTCATCAGGTAGCGACCCCATTGCATTAGATACTTGCTTTAAAGTAATTTCTCCGCTTAGCACCGCGTCTTCTTCAACGTTTCCTTGTTCCTGTAATTCTGGTGACTGGGCAGCCTGCTGCCTTACTTTCTGTGCCCGATATTCATCAATCCATACATTTCGACATACGCGAAACGCCCACGCCATCAATGTGGCCTCTTTTGGCAGCGGCTTACAGAGCAGCTTCTCAAGGGTAGTTTGGAGTAGATCATCTGCATCATGCATGTTCCCCGTTAACGAGTATGCAAATTTCCTCAATGAGGGGACTAAATCGGTAAGCTCTTCTTGCATTGTTATTTACCTATTATTTTACGCCTTATATGGAGTTAACGTGTCAGCTGTGACTTTATTCCCTAATATTTGGAATTTTTTGCGTTCGCGCTCGTTAACCCTATAAACAATTAAGGCACGCTTCGAATAATAGATTGCGTGGCACGATTTGTGCCATCCTTTTAAAAGACGGGTACAGCTATCGCCCTATGCTATAGATAACTATTCTGCGCCTTTGTCTTTTCACCTCCTAAAAATTGGAGCGAATACAGTGCTAAAGTTACTGACAGGGTTAGCAACAACACCGCACCAAATAACTAAGAGTGATATATGAACGTAAAACGTTTGCTTTCTTGTATAGCCATGTTCACTGTGTTTAACGCGCAGGCCCAACTTACATTGCCCCCGCAGGTGGTAGCCCCTATCACACCAATAATTGATAAACTTCCTAAGGACTTATCCGATATACGCCAAGGACTTAGAGATAATGTAGTTCAGCAGCAACAACAGCTTTCCAAGGTTGGCCAACGGTTAACTAAACCTTTATTTGCAATACCTGAAACTGTGGCCATCAAAGCCGCGGGTGGGAAACACATTTTACGGGAAGTTATCACCCCTGAAGGAGATATTGCGGTTGAAAGGGAATGGGTCTTACTCGGTCGGCAACAAGATATACACGCCCTTTCGCACCCAGACATTACTGTGGTTGATGCACGTTTTCTACCTTCGCTTTCACAATGGGTTTTCACGGTAAAGGTTTCAGCGGCGCTAGATGAAGTGTCTAGAATTAGAGACACCTTACCGCCGTCACTTAGCGCGCAAATTGCCAGAAACCATGTGTATCTATCGCAAAGTGGGGCAATACACGGCGACCCAATATCGGCAACGCCCCCTATACGTCAATGCGAAATACCTACCCGAGTGGGCATGATCGATACACAAATTTACACTGAACATGCGGTGTTTCAGCATATTCAGCTACAACAGCAAAGCTTCTTAGAGGAAGGCACACCAATAAGTAATATTCACGGCACCGCGGTGGCCGGTTTATTAGCCGAAGAAATGCACGCGGGCAGCCAATTATATAACGCTGGTGTTTTTTATCAGCGCAATTCAGTAAGCCAAGGGGCAACCCTTTTTGCCCTGATAAACGGGCTGGAATATTTAGCTGCGCTGCAGGTAGACACAATTAATATGAGCCTCGCCGGACCCCATAACCCGGTATTGGAAAGTGTACTAAAGACCATAGATAAGCAGGGAATTCAGGTAGTTAGCGCTGCTGGCAATGAAGGTCCAGCGGCTCCCCCAGCTTATCCAGCGGCCTATGCCAGCACGGTTGCGGTAACAGCAGTAGATAAAGCCAACGCTATTTATAGATGGGCGAATCAGGGCGACTATATCGATTTTTCGGCTCTTGGGGTGTCTGTGAAAACTGCCCATCCTCAAGAAGAAGCCTATCGAGAAACAGGGACATCCATGGCTGCCCCGCGGGTAACTGCACGCTATGCCTGCGCCCTGCGTTCAAGCAAAGACAGGGCTAGGGCCATGACACAACTTATTGAGATGGCCGTTGATGCGGGAGAGATAGGTAGAGACATGGTTTATGGGTATGGTATTATTCAAAAGTGAAGTCGAACGCCTAGCTCCGCCACGGTTTCTTTATAATCAGCACTTACCACGGTGGAATTGTAATTGCCATATTGAGTATTAAGGCTAATATCGGCAAAGTCGTAGAGCGGATACGTAAAATTCGCTTTAATACGTTGTCGGTAGTCCTCTCGCCCTACCCCGCCCGGGCCTTCATTCTCATAAGCGCGCTGCTCATACTCATATGCCACGGTGATTTCACTCATCTTGGCAAGAAGAGGAAACGTTAATGCGTAAGACACATCAACTTTTTTGCCAGCAAAATCAAACTGGGTATCAAGGGCATCTTCATCGTGGTAGCTAGCCCCAAATTTTATAAATGAGGCCTGGTTGAAGAACCAAAACACATCACCTCTTAATGCTTCAGCATCGCTATTGCGCCTTGTATCCGCAGGTAATTCTTTGTCGATACTATCAGCACTGACGCGCCAATAAGCTCGCTCTAAAAAACCATTGCCTGCAGAAACCCCAGATTGCTTATAAGTAAGATAACGGATGCTGTCTAAATCAGCATTAGCATGGTAATGATGCATCCCTATTTTAACCCATGGGGCTTGGTAACTCATTTCACCTGAATAGGTGGTTATTGCCAAATCAAACGCAGATTGTTCTTTGTATTTGGTGTTAGCATATTGCGCGGAACCGGCAAACGTCCAGCGCTTGTTGGGCCTAAGTTTCACTTTTAATTGTGCGCGGCTATAGGTAGCAGTATCTGAGGTATCCGTATTGGTATCAAGTTCACTAACGCTCACATTACTATCATAGCCATAGCCCAAATACGCCTTGCCACTTACATCATACCAAGTGCCATCGTTTTCATTACTTTGCGCTGCTGCGAAGGACATATTTAACAATATAAAGCTGAATGCTGAGAGTTTATGACAGGTTTTCATAAATCATCTTTTTGTAGCGAAGGACCGCTGTTAACAAAAGCACTGCGGTACAAGAGGGAAGTTAAATGAACGTGGCAACCGCGCCCTAAAGAGTACGGCTGCCTTAGTTATTGAACGCGGCTATGCTATTGACCAATCATACCGCTAATATTACTGGCAATACTCTCTTCAACCGACCCTGTTACCGTATCGCTTACCGCCGTAGTTACCGAGCTATCAACGGCAGATGTTAAGGCTCCTTCAACGCTTGAGGCTACGACATCATCAATCACCGCGCTTACACTGCCTTCTACTGTTGAATTAACAGTAGAGGTAACGGTAGACGCCACAGTCGTATCAACGGTGTTCGCTACTGCATTAGTTACTACACCTTGCACATTTGCGGTTACATTGGCGGTCAAATTTGTTGCCTCTTCACTGTCAATCAATGAGGCACTTGTGTTGACTACTGTTGCCACTGAGGAACGGGTATCGGCAGTGGTATTCATTAGCAAGGTAGAGGTTTGCTCTACGCCTTCCTCTGCCTCACTTTGTGTTTCGTCTTGGCTCTCATCAGCACTAGCTATTAGGTTTTGATCAGTGTCGCTATCAGCACTTGCATCTGCGGTGGTATTTGAACCTGCTGTCGATTCAGTGTCACTGGCTACGTCGGATGCGGCTTCGGTGTCGCTAGGCACACTGGCCGAAACTAACACTGCACCGTTTACCGCGCTTTGCGCTGTTGCATCGCTGTTACTTGTGCTGGCAAAATCATTATCTCCCGCCATACTCAGTTGAAGGGAAGATTGTGATGAAGCGTCTACGCTAGCAGAGGTTTCCTGTGCATAAACGCCCTGAGCTGACACACCAAGGGCTAAAATTATCGCTGTAGTTAACTTGTTCATCCGTTAATCTCCTGTTTTTCATAATGGACACTGAGATAACGGTTAAATAAGAAGGTTTATTCCACCCAATGAGTAAAAAATGAAAAATTAACTTAAACCTCTGCAGGTAATTCTAGCTGTGGCCACTCTTTTACTTCAATGATGCCATGGGCAATTAATTGCTCTCGTAAATCGGCTATTGTGCGCTTTAGTTCATCTCGAATATGTCGAATGGCGGGCGAGATTAGTTGCCGACTTGGAAGCACTAGCCACATTTCGGTTAACGGAATGGTGTAATCAGGCATAAGCCGTTTAAGTCGTCCAGTCAGCAAATCTTGCGCAACATCAATGGCTGATTTTTTTGCTACTCCTGCGCCGTCTACGCACCAGCGCCTTACAATATCGCCATCATTTACAGCCCGATCGCTATTCATCTTAACTTTGAATTTTTGCCCGCCTTGGTAGAGCTCCCAGCTATCGTGTACAACTTCGTAAAGCTTATATAGCAAGGCATTGTGATTCGATAAATCTTCTGGACTGGTAGGCTGCCCGTGCAACGCAATATAGTTTTCAGACGCACACAATACATGAGGAATATCGCAAATTTTAAAGCCATATAAGTTTAAATCTTGCGCTGCATCTTTGGTTATTGCGCGCAGTGCCACATCAACGCCGTCACGATAAAAGTCTGCGCGGCTATCGTTCGCATGCAGCCTTAGTGTAATGCCTTTATACTGATCCATAATTTTATTCAGCAACACCCGCATAAGATTGCGCCCCATTTCACTAGACACTGCCATACGCACCTCTCCGCTCACAGATTGCTGCTCTTCGTTGATTAACAGCTGTCCTTGTTGAAGTAGGGTCAACGCCTGTTTACAAAGAGGCAGGTAACGCTCACCTTCAGGGGTTAGCCTAATTTGTCGGGTGGTGCGTACAAACAATTGGGTTCCTAATGCTTGCTCTACTCGCTTCAACGATACGCTGGCAGCAGAAGAACTCATATCCAACTGATTAGCGGCTTGGGTAATAGAGTGGAGTTCAGCAACCTTTAACAAAACCTGTAAATCGGCAATTTTCATTCAAATCTCTTAATAGTCACTTGGGCAAACAAAAGATATAGGCATTTTATTATCCACGTTTTAGCGAAAGTAAATCAAAGATTACCGCATTTATAGAAACAATGTTAGGTACTACTATAGTTAAAACAACCTAAACGGAGCACTTCAATGAAACGATTAATCAACACCTCTGCCCTTGCCCTTGTTGCATCACTCACATTAGCCCCTGCCTTTGCCCAAGAAAACGTGGCAAACGTGGTAGTCGCTAGCGACGTTAATTGGGGCTTTCTTAACCCCCTTCGTGGCGATAAAAGCCCAGGAGCCGCCGATCTATGGGGAGATAGAACCACAGATACTGCAACAGGTATGTTAGTGAAGTTTAAAAAAGGCTTTGAGTCGCCGCCGCATATTCATAACATTACATACCGTGGCATTGTTATTGAAGGACAGATGCATAATGACGACCCAGAAGCGGAAAAGATGTGGATGCCTACTGGTTCTTTTTGGACCCAGCCCGCTGGCGAAAACCATACGACAGCCGCCAACGGCCAGAATAATCTAATATACCTTGAAATAGACAGTGGCCCTTATTTAGTGAAGCCTACCGATGCGCAATTTGATAATGGTGAACGCCCGCTTAATATGCATGCAGATAACATTGTTTGGCTAGACAGTAGCGAACTAAGCAATATTACTGCCGCTGGCGTAGAGTCTACTTTCGTGTGGGAAAGTCCCCTCAATATGACAGGTTCAATGATCAAACTACCTGTAGGCTTTAACGGCGAAATTATCACGCACGCCAGCGAGTTTCGCGCCGTGGTCATTAGCGGCGATGTTAACTACTCCTCAAATGAGCAAAGTACCGCCCTTACGTTGCGCCCAGCCAGCTTTATAGAATCTACAGGTAAGTTCACCCACCACATTCAAAATAATGGCAATGCATCGGCTACGCTTTATATTCGTACAAACGACGAATACCAAGTAAATTAGAAGCATGCTTTTGGTCACACAAGTACGTTAAAAAGCTAAAAGCCTGAACGAGAGCCCAAATAGGGGCCGACAAAGAAACGACAATTATCAGCAATGTAATAATCACATTGCTGATAATTTTAAACTGGAAAAAGGCTTGTCTTGTAGAAAGGCGGAATTACTACACTTTTATGCTATGCGATAAAAGTAAGGGATGATACGACTAACTGGCAAAAATCCCTTGCTTAAAACTATTCACTCGCTGCCGTTTGCGAGTATTCCCACCACGGGGTAGTAAAGTCTACGTCATTTTCATCAAGTACTTTGGCGTAGCGTACTTTTACCGACTCCCAAAAAGCCGCCTTGAAAATGGGATCGTAAATAACAAAATCGCCTTTCTCTTGGTACTGAGCGAAGAGATCGCGGTACGCACCTACAGGGGTTAATGGATTGCTCTGTTGAAATGCCACTTCGCCACCGAAGTGTTCATAAAGAGATTTTGATACTTTCCAACTTTTCGCCATTCCTTGTGCCATTGCGCGACGATACCGGTCGACTTCTTGTTGTGAATAGCCCTCTTGTTCAGCTAAATCTAAGGTCCACGTTTTAATCACTGAGTACGCCGACTGGATCTCAGCTGCATTTGGCTCAATATTATTTTTTTGCGCATAGTCGGCCAGAACAGACTCGGAAATTTTTTCACCTAAAGCCCGTTGAGCGAGCAGTTGACGAATTTCTTTATCCGACTTATCAGTAAGAATAGCTTGAAACCTATCCACATCTTGCTGTGACGGTTGTAACTCGCTGTTGGCGATTGACTTGTCGAATAGGCGCGCGATTATTTCGTTTGCCGCTTGAGGTGTATTAATCCCAAGCGACACTAAGATGGCACCAAAAAGTACCATGGGGATAATGTCAGAACGTGTCATTTAAGTGCTTCCCTAATTTGTTGCTAACAGCATGAACGCAAAACGTATTCTTTAAAATTATTAGAATTTTCCATTCGTTTTGTACAATGACGTCGCTGAAGACTAATACTTTAGGCTATATTGGCTTAGATTTCCACTTTTTTGCGGAGCGATTTCCGCGCACTTCGCTGCTTTTTCGCTTCACCTCGGCGCGCTTTCACTGCACGACTTAACCGAGTTGGCTTGCGGGGCTTTTGTTTCTTTGTTCCACTAATTATCCACATTTTCAGGCGTTTAATAGCATCTTCGCGATTAAGCTCCTGGGTGCGGTAACTTTGTGCTTTTAATACAAACACACCCTCGGTAGTTACCCGAGTGTCATTTAAATTTAATAAAGTGTCTTTCATATTTTGTGGCAGCGAAGAGTTGGGTATATCGAAGCGCAAATGAATCGCACTGCTAACTTTATTAACGTTCTGTCCACCTGATCCCTGTGCTCTTATTGCCTGCATATCGACTTCGTTCTCGTCAATTGTCACAGAAGGTGTTATTTCCAGCATATCTAAAACTCTCCTCGTATTCGTGTTTTAGTCTGACAGCTATTCTTAGTTTTGTCTAAAACACTGGATTGACTCAGCCCTCTTTTACTATTAGTTTGTTTTTACACCACCATCAGGGTATCAGGGATATATTTTGGCTTACTTCATTGTTTTTGCGGTCGTTATCGCTCTCATGCTGTTAACTACCTGGTGGTTCACCCGACACACGAATAAGAAAATAGAACGGCAATTTCTTCCTACTGGCACCTTCACCGAGGTTGATGGTGGACGTATTCATTGGCATCAACAAGGCCAAGGGCCAGCGCTGATATTAATACATGGGTTAGCCGGCAATGGATTGAATTTTTCAACTCTCGCTACCCAACTTGCAGAGCGTTATACGGTTTACAACATAGACAGACCCGGCAGTGGTTTCTCTGAGCGCCACGCCGACACGTCGGCAAACTTTAAACAGCAAAGCCAAATGATATTGCAGTGGATGGATAAAGTAGGGTTAACCACGGCCTTTGTTGTAGGACACTCTATGGGCGGCGCCATTTCCTTAAGGCTTGCCCTAGATGCACCACAGCGAATAAACGCTATTACACTTTTATGCCCACTTACCACCCCCGCGATGGAACCCCCCGGCCCTTTAATGTCGCTATATATACCCCATACGGGTTTACGCCACCTACTTGCCAATACCCTAGCTACCCCACTGCAACTACAAAGAGGGAAAAAAGGCGTGGCTCAAGTTTTTTACCCAGAAGCGGTACCTAACACATTTGCTCTTGAAGGTGGCGGTGCTCTTTCACTTCATTCAAAACGCTTTTTTCACGCCAGCAGTGACATAGTGGCGTCAGCAAGTAGTTTATATAAGCAGTACGAGCGTTATGATGAAATCAAATGCCCTGTAGGCGTGTTATTTGGTGAAAACGACAAGATATTGCGGCCCAATACCCACATACCCGCGGTAACCAGTAAAGTGGTTAACAGTATAAGTGAGGTTATACCTAATGCGGGACACATGATCCCCATTACTCGGGCGCGCGAATGCAAAGCCTTTATCGACAAGGTAAACGCTCGAGCATCCGGTACTTAGTGGGTCAACTCAGCCACACTATTTGAACCACGAAGGCTAAGGGCATGGGTAGGTAAAGTCCCAGTAAGGCTATCCTGTTTCAGTTCGCGTAGGTAGTGGGTGGTTTTTTCGATGCCATCTTCGGCGAAACACAGATCTTTCGGCGATGCGTTAATGGGCCCCTGATAGCTATGAAACCACATACGCATGGCATCAGTATCCCCTTCTGACAGGGCAATGAGTAAATGATACATACGAATAAACGATAGCTGACGACGATATTCTAGCGTCCCACTTTCAAACCCTAATAATAAGGTTTGGCGTAGTGCGTTTTCAGAAATACTAAGTAATTCAGCCGCTTCCGATTGAGTTAAGCCTAAATCTTGATAGGCCCACGTGAATGCCTTGAACACCACGCTAGGTGGATATGCTGATTTCATCATTATGTCACCTCGGTTAAACCATGTTGAAAAGCCTGCTTATCTCTTTCTATTCGCAAATACCATTCCAACTTGTTGGCAAATCTAAGGCGTGTTGTTATACGCTGTGACGAAAAAGCCACAAAGCACTTAAGCAGCACGGGATAGCTACGAAAAAAGATGATTAGATAAATAAAAGTAAAAACAAGAGGCCATAGAATATTAGGTGCGTGTAAGCGAATGTGACACTAATAAGCAACGCCAACGGTTTAAATTTACGCGCCTAGGCTTGCAGCATAAGAGAAAGGAACGGGTGAAGAAACAGCCGTTGTGTTAGCAGCGATTAGTAGCAAATAGACCTTAGCGTAACAGCGGTAAACGCTATTGCGCTAAGGAAGTAAAATGCGACGAATTACGCCGCTAATACGTGTATAAGTTGGGAAAAGGTAGGTTTATCTTGAATATTCAAAGGCGCTTTCAACGCTCTTGCAATATCACTAACACTAATTACCCCTCTAACCTCATGGTTGCTTCTGTCTAACACCAAACAGTGATGTTGGCCGTAATCTTTAAGCGTTTCAATTACATCGCCTACAGAAGATCGCGCTAATTCGTTAAAATCAAACGACATTAGCGAGGTTTTAAGCTTAGTAAAATCGCGAACCTGTAGCTCTTCTCGTGTCACTTTAAGCTCTACGGTGCGCTGCATTATATGCTGCTCATCCACGTCATCAGCGGTTACTACGCCGATAAATTCGTTGTTTGCATTTACCACCAACATCATACGCACATGAGACTGGCGCATAATATTTTCAACCTTAATGGCGGGTTCACTAGCATCAATAACGTGTGGCGTATGTTGTTTAAAGTCAGTAAAAACAGCCATGGCTGACGAGGACATAGATATCGAGTTTTCAATGACAGGCCATACAAGTGTATCGGCCGCATCGGTTTTATAAAGTGGTAAGGTATGCATAACCTTCTCCTAGTAATTAAGTTAAATTGTAAAAATAAGAAGCAATTAACTTAAAAAAGGAGGGGCGCGAATAACACTGGTTCCCACCATAACCTGGCGGGGAACGCTAAAGTAGAAACCGAAAGTTGCGGGATATAACGGTGTGGCTAAAATGCCATGACTTTGCTGGGTAGGAAGGTCGGAATCGCCGCCATCACTAGGGTCGCCACTGCTATTTAGTGGTGTACACGCAAATAGCGTGTAACCGCTTTGGTCGATAATACCACGCCCACCCGCACTCTCGCTGCCTTGGTCGGGCATCGCAAAAGAGAGCGTAAGTAGAAGAAGTAGTAAATTCGCCATGTTCCCATCGATAGCAAAAAAATTAACCAGATATCTCTACTATAGGCTTCTTTTTTTAAAATTAAGTGTCGCCAATCTTAATTTTTGTTTGTTCTATCTCTTTGCAAAGATGAGATGCAGATTTACTACGACAAAAGAAATTGGCGCTGTTGATGCGCCCTCGTACCGCTACTAACAAATGTACGAGGGCATAGGCGTGAAAGGTTTTAGTGAAGCTTTAATTTAGGGCTAATTGCATTGCTTAGCTTTTTGATCAATAGCTTAAGCGCCCCCTTTATTTTACCGTGCACTGCAAACTGATGCATATTATACAAAGATACATACACAAGTTTTGCTAGTCGGCCTTCTACGAACATACTGCTATTTGATAACGAGCCCATTAGGCTGCCCACGGTGCTGTATTTGCTCAAATGAACTAATGAACCATAGTCTTTGTAGGTGTACTCTTTTAGGCTCTTATTGGCATACATCGCCTGAATGTTGTAGGCCACCGTTTCTGCCATTTGGTGGGCCGACTGAGCTCTAGGCGGCACCCATTTTCCATCGCTTTTCTGAAAGCCACAGCAGTCACCTAGCACCCAAATACTGCTATGGGTACGACTACGTAACTGTTTATCGACTAAAATTTGATTGGCACGGTTGGTCTCAAACAAGTTCATATTGGCGATAAAATCCGGCGCTTTTACACCTGCCGCCCAAACCATAAGATCTGCGTCGATACGGCCGCCGTCTTTGGTAATAAGCCCATTAGCATCTGCTTCGGCAACCATAGTTTGCTCTTTTATATCGACGCCAAGCTTTTGTAGCGCTTTTCGAGCAGAATTGGCAATCCGCTCTGGCAACGCGGGTAAAATGCGTTGACCGGCTTCTACAATTGTAATTTTCAACCGTGAAGCTGACATATCAGGCATACCATAGGCTTTCGATAGATTGGCTACATGATGTAACTGCGCCGCCAGCTCTGTACCTGTTGCACCCGCCCCTACGATAGCAACTTTAATTGCGCCGTCGCATGTATCTTGCTGATTAATCCTAATCAGTTGATTAAGTAGGGCGCGATGAAAACGCTCTGCTTGCTTCAAGGAGTCGAGGAAATAGCAATATTGACTGACACCTGGCGTTTTAAAATCATTACTGACACTACCAATAGCGAGCACTAATTCATCGTAGCGAATTTCCCGCTGGGGTAACACTTCTGTGCCTTCTTCATCAAAAAGAGGGGCAAGCGATATGGTTTTGTCTTGCGCATTGATGGCGCATAACTCGCCTAGCTGAAAACGATAATGATGTGCAGCAGCGTGGATAGCGTAATCAACGCCATCTGAATGTTTGTCAATAATGCCTGCAGCAACTTCATGTAGCAGGGGTTTCCAGATATGGGTTCGACTTCGGTCGACTAACGTTATTTCGGCTTGTTTTTTTCTCCCGAGGGTGCGGCTTAAACGACTCGCAAGCTCAAGGCCTCCTGCGCCGCCACCGACAATCACTATTTTTTGCATGGGTTTCACCTATTAACAATCATTCCACGTATTAGCGCTTAAAAAACGTTGATACGTGGCGTGACTGCGTTAAGGCAGAATAAAATAGTGCTATTATTTGCTTTAAGGATGCTGTTTGTAGTGCGCTAGAGTACGCCTGAAACCCTCTTATAACAAGGGGCTCAGGCTTATATTCAATATAATTACGCTATAACTTATTAAAATCTATGCATGGCACTGAGCATAAAGGAGCGAGGGCGACCAGGGAAATAACGATCCTCTGTAAATTCGGTATAGTCCGCCCGGTCTGCGTAAGCTTTATCAAGCAAATTGTTCACTCTTAGCGTAACAGTTGTGTCTGCTCGCCAGTCATATTGTAAACGCAGGTGCAGCAACCCGTGTCCGTCATACGTATGTTGGTTTTCTATGTCAGTAAAGTAACTAGATACGTACTGCCATTCGACTTCACCGCGCCAACGCGGTGTAAAGGTATACCCCATTCGGGTATTAACTTGCGCTTTCGGTGCAGTATCAACATCATTCCCTTTTATATCTACTTCTCCTGACAACTGGCTATGTTCATAGGTATGACGGGCATAACTGCCTGCGAAAGCTATATCGAGGTTAGTTGTAAATTGGTAATTAAGGGTTAACTCTACACCTCTATGCCAGGTTTCGCCGTTATTGATATTAAAGAAGTTACTGTCCCGATAGATAACGTTATCTTTAGTTAAACTATAAAGGGCGAGGGTGAAATCGCCGTTAGTCAGCGTTTGCTGCACACCAAACTCAACATTCGTGGCAATAACTGACGCTAACTCTGCTACTTGCTGGGCTCGCTGTAAACGATATAGCTCGGTGGCTTGGGGTGCGCGATAGCCCCGCGACACACCAGCAAACCAGCGCGTAGATGGGCTTAGTTGATAGCTTACCGATAATTTTGGGCTAAGTTCGTTAAATTGATTATCACCACTTTCAGGTCGCGAATAGCGACATCCACCCAACCCACATTCACTGCCGTCTTCCCGTGTACGCCCAGCAAGCATATTATTGGTATAATCGTAGCTCATACGTTCATAACGTGCGCCCAGCGATATATCCCATTGCTGATACTGCCAATTAAGCGCTACATAAGGGGCAATTAAACTAGCATCAACATCATAATCGTAATGTTTACCTTCAGGCACGGTTTCCACTAAAAAATCTGAGCCAAGGGTAGGGCCATCTTGAGATTGCACCAACCCACCTTGGGTATATTCAAGGTCAATACCAGTATCTAGATAAAGATGAGAGTGAATGAAGTAGCGATATTGGGAAAGTAACCCTACGCCTTTTTGGTAATTATGCTCCAGCGGTTTGCCGGGTAAAAAGTGCATGCGAAAATCCATATCTTGGCTTCTATAGTAAGGCGTTATGGAAAGCGCACTGCCATTATCAAAACGCATATCTGCCTTACTCCAAAGGCGCAAACTTTGCGCATGCCTAAATGCCTCTGGGTTGGGATTACTTCTCGCAATTTCCGGCACTTTGTAACTTTCAAAGCCAGTAATATACCCAGCCGTATCTTGTTCAAGATGGGTATAGGTTAAACCGGAATTTATGGTTACTGTATCAAAGTCGCGTCTATGCCTTACATTTACCTTTTCCTGATCAACGCCCTCATCGTTGCGGTAACCCGTGTCACGTGTGATGCTAGCATTAACGCCAATGCCGCTATCACCGTTGTCCTTGCCTTGTCTAAACTTCACGCGATGGTAGCCGTATGAGCCGTAATCGACACCTAATTTACCGCCCCCTCGGGTAGTGTCTGGCGTGATAACATTTATTACGCCGTGAATAGCGTTTGAGCCATACAGGACCGAATTAGGGCCTTTTAACACTTCTATACGTTGCGCCATTTCACTGTGAGCTTCAAACAATTCGTTAATATTACAAAAGCCAGCCGCTCGCAGGGCAATCCCATCCTCTGCCGCTAAAATACCACCACAGGCCCCAGCGCCCGTGAGTACTGGTGAACGAAGCGCGGGCAAGTACTCCTGCCCGTTACCGCGCTGAACCCCTGCCCCTGCGATATAATTCAGCGCCTCTTGAACGTGCTGTAATGAAAGAAATGAAAGGTCTTGTTGCGATACCGTAGACACCTGGTATCCACGGTTGTTTGCAGACGTAGTCACCCGCGATGTCGTAGTGACTATATGTTCAATATCCTCTACGCTTTGAGCGTATACGTTTGACTGAGCAAGCCCCCCTACGCAGAGTATTATCCAAGGTGTAATGCGCGCAATAATCGCCATAGCGTCTCCATTCGTGGTGTAAGGTATGAGTGCTTTCCCGCATCATAGTCTTATAAGTGTATGCATTTAATTGGGTTCATAAAAGCGCGAATTTATCTATCAAAAAAGACGCTTTTCCACTCTCTAATGGTTTGTTTAACCACTTTATTGGGTACACTAGCAGCTTTTACTTATCTGCTTACCTTGTTGTTGGAGAAGCCATTTGAACGCCTTGATACCCAGCCTTTCTCAGCTTATTGAATTTGCCGTTGCCCCGGTATTTTTACTTACCGGTATTGCCGGGTTTCTTAATGTTATGTCTTCACGGTTAGGAAGAATATCCGACCGGGTGCGTGTAGCAGAACGTCAGATTCATACGCTATCAGACCCCCACATTGTAGAGAGCTCAAAAAAAGAAATTAAAATTTTGTGGCGCAGAGTGAAGGTTATCAATTGGGCCATTGGTTTGTGCGTGGCTTCGGGGCTTATGGTGTGTACGGTTATCATGGCCTTGTTCGCTGGATCGCTATGGCTTGTAGACCTTAAAACACCGGTGGTCGCTTTGTTTATTTTAGCCATGGCCTTTTTGATTAGTGCGTTGCTGGTATTTTTACTAGAAGTTAAGCTAGCGACAAAAACCATTAATATGGTTCGTACTATTCGATAACCCCCTCCTCTTAGACAAAGAATTCACGACACAGCCTCACTGTGTCGTGAACCTGTAGGCCTACGTATTTATTCTGAAAGTTCATCGAGAACAGAGAAAAGCACATTGGCCCCAACGCGAGACACTTCTTTATCGTACAGGTTTTCTGTATTTACCCCTTCTTGTCCTCCCGCTAAATCACTAATAGCACGTATTACCATCCAATCCACTTGGTTCACTGTGCACACTTGGCCTACCGCCGCTGATTCCATTTCGGTGACTTCGGCGTTAAACACGTCTCTTGTCCATTTGCGGTATTCTCCGTTATCCATAAATACCGATCCGGTAATACCATTTCCACCGACATACAGCTTCGCATCTCGTTTCTCTAAAATACGCTGGGTAGGCATCTCTTCTATAGCGGCTTCCGCGGCTTTCAATAGTCGCGGGGTAGCAGAGAAGTAAGCCGTATCTTGTGGCTTATCCATTCCCTCTTTAATAATTAGGACTTCGTCTGGATGAATAAAGTGAAAGGGTTTGTACTTCGGCAAGTGGGGGTCTTTTGCTTGGCGCTCTGGCTGCGCCTCTAAGAATGCCGCGTAGTATTCTGGTAATACATACTCACCTGGCTTGTCAGGGTTTTCATTGGTATACACACTTTCGTCATGATAGTACCAGCGTTCGGGCACGATAACGTCGCCAGGCTGCCATTTAGGGTTTACCGCCCCAGCGATGCCCATGTATATCACCTGCTCAATGGGGAAGTAATCTAATGCCATCTGCATTGTCATCGCGGCATTAGCAATACTCATTCCGGTAGCAAAAACTAAAATAGGCGCATCGTGATAGGTACCTAGGCGGTAGGTGACACCTTTAATGGTTTTAGTGCTAACGATGCTGGCTTCAGGGTCACTCTCTATACGGTTTAAAATTCCCTCCATCTCCGGCGCATAGGCCACTACTACGGCTGTTAGCGGATCTCCTTGGTATGAACTTATTTGATGGGGCCTTGATGTTGTGGCACACCCTGCCACCCAAGCGATTAAAGGCACGATAACTACTAGTAAACGTATGTTTTTCATTCTTTGCTCTTCGTCGGTGTAATACAGTTGAAGTAAAGGTTATGTAAAGGCACCAATGTCTTTCTAAAATAATTGTCTATTATTGCTACCTGAACCAATAAACTATCAGCTTTTAACAGTAAATAAAGAAGTAAAACCTACATTTACATTAAAAAAACAGATTGTGAACATAACGTCTACACGCCTCCCTCACATCAGTTTTTCCCCTGATAGAACCAAGAAGTACCTTAAAATACGCTTAGTTGCAGCAAAATGCGTTCAACACTGCTGTAGTTTTAGCGGCTTTGATTTACATTAGCGTTAAATAAAGACTAATACTTTAGGATAAGAAAGCATCGGCTTTTGAAAATAGGATTTTGTAAGATGAATATGAAATTACTTCGCTCTCTACAGGTTTTCGTAGCTGTGGCCGAAAGCGGTAGCATGAGCGTTGCGGCGCGATCACTCCACATGACAGTTTCCGCTATTAGTCAGCAACTTAGAAAGTTAGAGCAGGATATTGGCCTTAGCTTATTCAACCGAAACACGCGTAATTTGAGTTTGACCGAAGCTGGCAGAATTTATTACGACACCAGTGTGCAAATGCTAAAAACAGCTGAATTAGCGCAAGAACAGATCGAAACCTTACAAGATGCGCCCTCTGGAAAGGTTAAAATTATTGCTCCTGAAGGTTTTGGCGGCGGCCTACTTAGCCGTCCCATTCATAAGCTCTGTGAAGAATTCCCTAAAATTTCCGTGTCTTTAACGGTTACCGATGAACCTAAAGACATTATCGCTTCTGGGGCAGATTTAGTGTTGTGCTTTGCCCCGCTCTCAGATGCCAATTTTAGCAGTTTAAAACTGGCTACGTGGAATCGCTATTTGTGCGTCTCATCAGAACATCCTCTGGCGAACGAACATTTAGACACCCCCGAGGCACTAAAAGACTATACCTACATAGCCCATCGCCATATCGAAGACTATACCATAGGGCACGCCAAACACCCGTCTATGGCATTACCTTCGCCTCGTATCGACGTAAACTCAATGCAAACACTTATTCAACTTACACGCGATGGGATGGGGTACGCTGTGCTACCAGAGCCAGAAATACGTCATCTTTTACACGATGGTTCAATGCAACAACTGTTCTCAGACTGGCAATTACCCGACTACACCGTTTACGCAGTGACCCCGAAACGCGAACTTATTCCTGCCAAGATAAGCGCTGCTATTAACTGCCTGCAAGAATGGTTTGAGCAAGTATAAACGTCCTTCTACTGGATTTAGTTGCCCCATTCAATTGACATATCGAGTAGGGTGAGGCGTTACCGCCTCATCCCTCTCACAGAACCGTACATACGGACCTCGTATACGGCTCATGTACATAGTTATTTAGCGTAATTGCTAAACACATATCCCGTTGCAACATTTTCCAAGTTCATTAGCCCGAGTTCATCGAACCAACTGTTTGGCATCGCGTAGCTTGCTAAGGGACTTCGCGCACTGCACCAACTCGTCATGTTGATGTGAGCGAACTTACCTTTATAACCATGCTGTCTTAGCCAGCGATGGAGGCGGCTCGCCTTCTTCCATAACTTAAGTTGGATGCTGCGCAAGCGGCGCCTTAGCCAGCTCGCTATTTGCTTAAATGCCCTGCTCGCATTGGCTATCTTGAAGTAGTGACTAAAC